>CAWJOT010000050.1:0-103573 GCA_963844495.1 uncultured Pseudomonadota bacterium | reverse complement strand
CCGCCCAGCGCGCCGGAAAAACGGCGCATGCCTTCATTCTTGAGGCGATCTCCCAAACCGTGGAACAAGTGGAACTGGACAACGCCTTCAACGCGGTTGCTGATCAGCGCTGGGCCAACATTCAAGCCAGTGGCAAAACCGTGCCGTGGGATGACGCCAAAGCCTACCTGACTGCACGGGCCCATGGTGCGCCCGCTCGCAAACCCGCTGCCCGCAAATTGGCCAAGTGACCCAGCATGGCACCCCGCGCATGACCCGCATCGAGCTGGCCCCAGAGGTATTTGACGACTTCGACCGCTTTTTTGAGCACATCGCCCAGTTTGACGCAGGCTCTGCACCCCAGCGAATTGGCGATATTCTGGACGCCATCCAAATCCTCACCCACAGCCCGCTGATCGGGCGGCCGGTGAAAGACGGGAAACGCGAACTCGTCATCGGCCGTGCCACGCGTGGTTATGTGGCGCTGTACCGCTATGCGGCGGCGATTGACACGGTGTTTGTGCTGGCGGTGCGGGCGCAACGGGAGGATGGGTTTAAGCGTTAAAAATTGCTGTAGCCCCCGTGGAATAAGCGTGATCAGCTACAAAATTCAGAGCAAATCGCGCTGCGACTTTGACCAGCGCGATCAAGCCTCCCCCACAGGCATCCACAACACGGCTCATTCAACGCCGGAAGGCCCAGAGTTCTTGAGCTCCGCGAACTTGGCTGCCATCGTCGGGTTGCCCCGCGTCAGCTTCTTGATCGTCACGTCTTGCGCCTTGTCGTTTGCAAGGCGCAGGTTTCGATCTGTGCCCAGCAGTGCGTCCTTGGTTTTTTGCAGGTGGTCGATGGATTTGTCGATCTCATCGATTGCCTTTTTGAAGCTATTGGATGCCAGGTCGTAGTTCCGCGCGAATGCGGTCTTGAATGTATCGAGGCTGGCCTCAAAATTCGTGATGTCAATGTTCTGCGCCCTGACCAGCGCCAGCTCCGATTTGTACTTGAGCGAGTTCATCGCTGCGTTGCGCAGCAGCGTGATGATGGGCAGAAAAAACTGGGGGCGGACGATGTACATCTTCGGGAAGCGATGGAACACATCCACGATGCCGGTGTTGTACAGCTCACTGTCTGGCTCCAGCAGGGAGACCAGCACGGCATATTCGCACCCCTTCTCAAGGCGATCCTTGTCCAGCTCCTTCAAGAAGTCTTCGTTCTTGTTCTTGGTCATGTTGCCGGAAAGGGTGCGGTCGTTCTCATTTTTCATTTCGAACATGATCGAGACGATCTCGGTGCCTGCCTCGTCCAGATCGCGAAAAATGTAGTCCCCCTTGCTGCCGGTCCGCGCATCGTTGTCTTTCTCGAAATAGGCCCTTGGAAACGCTGTCGCGCGAATGCGGTTGAACTCCGTCTCGCAGTGCTGCTCAAGGGTCTCGCCAACCATCTTGGTGGATAGGCGAGCCTTCATGTCGCGTAGGCGCTCTATCGCATCATCGCGATCTTTGATCTGAGTTTCGTACTTGTCTTTGAGCGATTTCTCTGCGAGTTGTTTTTCAAGTTCAGCCCGCGCGAGGCCATTCTTCAACTCGTCGCGTTCCCGCTCGACCACATTTACAGCCTCGGTGATCGCGAGTTTTTGTATGACCTCGGCGGCATCGAGTTTTGCCTGCAGGCCTTGGACCTCCGCGTCCTTGGTCGCTGCGGCATTCTGTAGCCCGTTCGCAAGCTTTGCTTCGGCCAGTTCTGAAGCCGCATCAAGCTTAGCCTTGAGTGCCTGGATTTCGGAATCCTTGGCTACCGCAGTCTTCTGCATTTCGCTGGCAACCTGGGCCTGGGCGAGTTCGACGGCATTGCGCTTGTCTTGCTCGGCCAATTCAAGTCGCTCATGCAACTGCTGCTCGAACGCGGTGTCGCGAACTTGCTTCAGAATATCTGCGTACCCTGCCTCGTCGATCTTGAATGCTTTGCCACAGTGGGGGCAGATGATTTCATGCATGTCTGTGCGTCCTGTTTCCACTTGTTGTCGTCCAATCGGACATCTGTGTTTGGTAAAACGAGCCCGACCTCCTTTTCCACATTTCGAGCGCTGCAACTTTTCTTCAGGCCGATTTGCTCCTAATTCACTGCTAGGCAGCGGCAAAAACTTGTTCTATTTTGGTCGTGCCTGACGAAGCTGCGCTCGTCTGTCTTCGATTGACTTCCTCCACGTTTCGAGAGCCACTATGTCGTCCAACAACTCCTGTGGGAGCGGGAGAGCAACTTGAGCTTGCGCAGCGCCATCGTGCGCGTATTTGGAACACTTGCCCATACCGGTTTGAATCGCCGCGTAGTCACCGTCTTCTACCGCCACCTCGCGCAGACTCTGTGTCGAAATACCCGGCTTGAATCGCCACACCACACCGTTGAGGAGCACTTCTTCAATAGTTCGTTCCCAGGCGTCGCGCAGCCGTTGGTATGTCTGCCTGGCACGTTGTGCGTAGCCATCTTCATCGTTTTCCTTGTGAAGCTTTTCAGCTTCAACTTGCATATTTTTCAGCAAACCAATGCGGGCCTTGGCTCCAGCACCATCGAACGGCAACGTGTCTGATGAAACACCGAATCCCTTGGGGGTACGCCGAAGACTACTTGATTGCATTGGCGCACCAACCTGTCCAGCCTCATGTTGAAGAAGTGAGAGGAAGTACAGGTCGTGAGTAAAGACAATTACTTGGCGTTTTAGAGATTCAGATGCCAGTCTGCGCGCAACTAATTCGCGACGAACGTGGTCCAGTGACGACACTGGGTCGTCGAATACCACTCCACCAGTAGATCCACTGATGTTTACCTCAGCAAGAAACGATCCAATCGCGATTGCCCGCTGCTCTCCTTCGCTCAATATTTCTCTCGGCTCGAATCCCCCAGGCATCTGGATCATCAGTTTATGCAAAGTCTTACCTTTGACGGTCGATGACTTGGGCGTTACGTTGAGGTGTTCCACATGGAGAAGTCGGAACTCAGCATTTAAGGCCTCAGCAAGTCCTTTGGCCACTACCTTTTCGACCAATTCCGTCGACTTGACAGATATTGCATTTGTTCGGAGTTCCGGTATGCAAGCCTTTAGCTTGGCTTGTATTCCGAATCGAATGATGGCATCCAATACGGCAGACTTTATCGCTGCAAGTTGGCGACGAGCATCAAGTTCTCTGTATTCATTCGCAAGAGCGGCCAATTGATTTTCATCGGTTGCTTTGTCGAGGACGTCGATCTCCTGTCGCAATTGCTCCTCAATTGTGGATAGCACTTGGCAAACCTCGTCTGAAATAGCATTGATTGAACTCCAGTCGCCTCCAATTGCGCACGCGTCCTTCGCCTTTGTGCGTCGCTCAATAAGAGCAGCTTGCAGTAAATCACACTGTGCGGTAAGTGCTGGATTGATGGCTCCAAGTTCCGTCTTTAGGTCAACATCGAAGTGGATGTCTATATCTGCGGCTACAAGCGCTTCGTAACTCGTCTTTGCGATCCGTCGCTTCTCACGTGCCAGCGCTTCGGCTTCACCCTGAATGAATTGCTCGAAAGCTACGAGTCGATCGGCCCCTGTAGAGAGAGGCTGTTGGCAAAGCGGGCAGGCAGCGTCAGGCCCTAAGGTGGGGAACTTGTGTGTTGCGTGAGATTCGGTTGCGAACTTCCGAGCGGCAGCGAACAGTTCCTGCCACGCCTCCCCGCCGGTTCCAGGAAGGAGGCCCGGCGTTGCCTTAAATTGCGCTGCGGCTAAATCCGCCGCAGCCTTTGCAGCCCGCGATGCATCGACTAGCGCTCTAAGCTCGTTAAGCGCGTCATCTGAAAGTAACCCCAGCTTCTCTTTGCAGCGTTCGTTAAGCTTGACAAACCGATTGCGACGAAGTCTGAGTAACTGGGCCTTTTCCTTTGGATTTCCTTCCTTAAGTCCTTTTTCAAGAGCAGCTAACCGTGCCGTCTCGTCCTGCGTGATGGTGCACATTGCTTCAACATCTGACGCTTTAGTCTTTGCGTTCAAGCCAATTAGGAGTTTGCCGACAGCCGTGCTGGTAGTCGAAAGACTGGCGTAGGGGAGCGTATTTGGAATTGACTTCGCCAACTCCGTTTCCACCATGTTCTTCAGTTGGTTGAACGTCTTCGCCAATCCTTCAAGAACGTCCAAACCATACGGAACATACGAAAAGTCATCGTCCTTGTCGATATATGCGCGTGCGCACAGTGAGTCAAATATGGCTATTGCGCCCAGTACTTCTGGAGCCGCTTGTTTGTCGATCCAATCTACAGATGAAACCACGCCATTCACTAACAAGTCAAAGGTGGCCGTTGCCGGGCCGGCCTTACCGGGTCGGAGGGCCGCATTGGGGCGAATTCGTTCACTCTGATCTCGCGCCCTGCAGGCGCTTTTAAGCACACGCGAATATCCAGACTTGCCAGCGCCATTGCCGCCATATATCGCCGTAAGCCCTGTTTTCGCGATAGGTACGGTCTGCGCTTCTGCGAGCGCATTGACGTGCTTTAGGTCGCGTATTGAAGTAATCTGGACCAACGAAGATCCGTCTGATGGGATAGGAATGCTGTTGGGGTCCACCGGCTTCGCAATTCGCCCTTTAGGGTCGGGAATTCCATGTGAAAGTTTCAAAAGCGCATAGAGGTCATCTACATCAGTTGCATCCAACGCCCCATTGGCCACAAGTCTGGTGATTGCATCCTGCTGCCAAGTTGGAAGGTCCTTTGCCCATTTGAAAATCTCTTGAAGTATTGTCATTCCCTATTCCTCTCTTTTGTTTGCGAATTGAAATCACTCGCTGTTCATGTTCCCAAGCGGATTGCAAACCCCCCATCCCCACCCACCCCAATCACCAACCTCTGCGTAGCCCGCGTCGCCGCCACATAAAACAGCCGCGCCTCCTCCTGCTCGTCTTCGCCCTTCGCGGGCATGTGCGCCGTGCCAGCCGCTCGCGCGCCTCAAGCAACGCTGCATGCAGCTTTTGCGCCAGCTCCGATTTGGGTCGCAGTTCGGTCCAGTATTCGGCCACGGTGATGCCAATTCACTCATGTCCCACCATGCCTTTCCTTCCAGGCAGCAAACACCAAAGGCCTGATACCAAACCGCACCGCGTTCCCAGGGTGCAAGGCAGCAAACTCTTGCAGCACCAGTTGGGTGAAGTGGGCCGCATCAGCAGCGGCAACCGTGGACGGCAGCCTGGCATTGACGGTGGCAATGGTCACGGCCTCGTCGTTTTGAATAATGGCCGCCACCACGTCGCTCAAGGCTTGGCGATAGCGCAAACGAAAAATGTCGGGTGGCACCAGGTTTTGCTTGACCGCCACATATTGCTGGCATGAGCGCTCGTAAGCCCAGACGAAAACGTCACGCAGCAGCTCGACGCGGTTGAGTTCGTACACACCAATCATCGCGTCCACATAGGCGGCCTGAGGTACGTCGATGAAGGACAGCGGGCACAGATTGTGGCGAATGAGCGGTATGTTGGCCGCCAGTCGCGACACGCGCTTGTTCACATCTTCAAACGGCTGCAGGTAGGGCAAATGCACCATCAAAAAAAATGCCTGCTCGAAGGGGTCGATAATTTCCGCCGCCATCTGGATGACGATGCCAAACAGTTCTTCCAGCCGCTGCGGTAAGGCAACCGGCAAGTACACGCTGCCGCCAATCTCTACCGCCCGGCTACGCAGGCGGCCCACCGCTGTGGGGTCGGCCATCAAGCCATCCGACAAAAAAGCATGCAGCGCGACGATGCATTCGGAGGTCACTTGGGCGTGTGCCGGGGCTAGCACCAGGTATTCAATGGCCTGCTTGTGGTTCAAGATCATCTGGGTTTCCAGCACGTCCTTGCCTTCGGCGGCTTGACCGAACTCAATAAGCCGCTCGGTGTCGAGTCGGCTGTAAGTGTTGCCCTCCAGCATGGAGGAGGCCCAGGACAGGTCAATCAGCAAGCGGTTGAGCATGTCACGCGCAAAGGTGCCAGCGGGAGTCTGCTGCGCACGCGCTCTGCCCATGGTGTGCAGCTGATCCCGCAGGCCTGGTGGCAAATAGGCCGTGTGATTGGGGTGGTACTGCTCCAGAAACGCCAATTTGTAGCCAACCGGCGGGCGCATCGCACGGGGTTGGCGCACGTAAGCTTTGATCTCTTCACCTTCTGGTGAAACAGGCGGGTAAACCTCGGCAGTTGCCTGCAGAGTGTCCCCGTTATCATGGGCAGACAAAAATGCTTTGATGGCCGGCGGGGTACACACGTACCGCACAGCCCGCGCTTCGCCCACGCTCTGAATTCGACCTTGCTCAACCAACAAGGCTAGCCGGCGTTGCAAGGTGCGGCGCGTCAAGCTGTTGACCTGCGACTGGGTGATGGCCTCTATCCCCAGGCCATCGTCATGCGCAGCAATCAGCGCAACCAGTTGGTCAAGCTCGGTTTGCAGGGTCATTCGCGGCATGGGCTCAGGTTTTAGATGGAACGCCGACAGTATCGCGACAAATAAAGTGGCGCGCAAGAAGTATCGCGACAAATAAAGTGGCGCGATTTGCTTGTCATGATCCCAGCCTCTTCCCAAAACCCCCATCCCCACCCACCCCAATCACCAACCGCTGCGTCGCCCTTGTTGCCGCCACATAAAACACCCGCGCCGCGTCCGCTTCATCTTCGCCCGCTGCGGGCATGTGCCCCACGCCGGGTAGCGCCACCACCGGGAACTCCAGGCCTTTGCTGGCGTGCATGGTCATCACTTTGATGGTGTCGCTGGTCGGGTCAAAGTCGCCGGGGCCACGGCGCATTTGCACGGGCATTTGGCGCTGGTGCAGCACTTGGGCGCACAAGTCGCGCGTCTTCCAGTCGGCGCACAGCACGGCCATGTCGCCCCAGGCGTGGCCTTCCTTGTGGGCGTTGCTCAGGTGGTCGGCAATGGCATAGGCTTCGTCGCGCACCGTGGGCAGGCGGATGATCAGCGGTGCCTCGCCATCGCGCCCGCAGCTGATGGGCTTGAGCAAGGGAATGCCATCATCGTCTTGATCATCGGCTGTCAGCAAGTCGGCGGCAATCAGGCTGGCGGTTTGCAGAATCTGCCTGGTGTTGCGGTAGTTGATTTTCAGAATCGTGGTGCGGCCTTGCGCCTGCACGCCGACGCTCTTGAAACTGAATTGCTTGCTGCGGCTGCGCTCATAAATGCTTTGCGCGTCGTCATACAGCAGCAACAGGCTGTTGGTGGTCGGGTCCACCATTTGCGTGACCAGTCTCAACCACTCAGGCGCAAAGTCGTGACCCTCGTCGATCAGAATGGCCTGGTACTGGCCGCTCGGAATTTGTTTGCGGTCCACCGCGTGGATGACGCGCTGCACCATGTCTGCCATCTTCTCGGCTACGGGCATGTCGAAGGGCGGCAGCGTTTGGCCAAAGGCCACCAACTGATCGCGGCACCATTTATGAAAGTGCCTGACGTGCACCTTGTCGGTCAAGCCTTTGGCCTCCATAACGGATGCCAGCTTTACCCCCAATGGTTCATTGAAGCAAAGGATCAGCACCGGTTTGGACGCTGCCGTGTGCGCCTTGGCCAGATACTCGGCGCGGTAGCCCAGGATCATGGTCTTGCCGGAACCGGCCACGCCGTGAATCACGCGGTGGCCGTCGCCCAAAGACCGCGCCAATTGCTCCTGCTGCAGGTCCATCACACGCATGATGCTGGGCACGTCAGCGCGTGCGTCGCTGTCGTCAAACAGCGCGTCCTGGGTCGGTACGCGTACTTCGGGGAACATGATCCAGCGCACACGGTCACGCTGCGGCAGACTCATCACGCCTCGCATCATGTAGGGGAACATATCCCACAGGCGGCTTTGCAGGTCTTCGGCGTCTGCGTCTTCGAGCATTTCATCTTTGCACAGCACACGCTGGGGCTCGATGGCGTGGTGCAGCTCGGCGTCCATAAACTGCTTGCGCGTGATGTTGGCAAACACCACACCATAGCTCCAGGGAAAGGCCAGCTTGCCCGCATGTGGCCCTTCGGGCTGCACCAGTTGCGGGTCGCGCTCCAGAGCATTCACTACCTGGTGCGCGTACTGGCGGGCTTGCTCCAGCGGGTTGATGACGTTCTTGGGAATTCCGTCGGGGACGATGGTCCAGGTTTGTTTGTCGACCTGCCCGATGGTGCTGAGCCTCCAGTCTTTGACTTCCAGAATCAGAATTCCGCGCCGGGGGTGCATCACGCAAAAGTCGGGGTGGGCATTCTTGGGGCCCATCGGCACGTCGTACCAGAGCAGGTAGTCGTCGTCGAGCTTTTGCTCCAGCCGCTCCGCGAGTCGACGCTCGCCGCCTGTCATGCGCGAAACGCAGGCGCCAAGCGCCGGTATGAGGGTTGCCATATATGCGATCCCGCCCCTGTCATTGTTTGCAGAGAATTATGGCCGCATCGCAATCGCCGCTGAAACTTTTTGCTGCCATGGAAGGCACACGGTGCTCGCCAGGCCCCGTCCATGATGTAACCTCGGGTGCCACATAGCTACAAAGCAATAACGCAATTGGGGAATGATCATGTCGGAGACCCATCAGCAACTGCAATCCATTCTTTTGCAATTGCTCCCCGCTGACCATTCGACTGTCGGCAACCTCGCGCTGTGGGGGCAGTTTCAAACCGCAGCGCAGGCAGCCGGACTCACTGCCATTACAGAAGAAGACTTCAAGGCCGCCCGTGAGGTCCTGGTCGAGTCCGGCCAAGCAATCAAGGGCAAAGGCCGTGGCGGCTCCACGGCGCGCTCTACCGGAGCCACCCGCCCCGACTTTGCACTACAAGCCGAGCCTGCGACGCCCGACCTGCTCGCCACCACACCGAATGCCACACCGGCGAAATTGGCCAAGCCTGCCATGCCCAAGGCCGCACCGCAAGCCACGCCACCCGGCGACCCGCAAGTGCTGAGCTACCGCCACCCGGACCGCCGCAAGAACAACCCCGAGGTCGGTCTGGTCAACGAAGCCAGTGACCCTGTGCAACCCAAAACCGTCTGGGCCTACGACCCGCACCTGGACCCAGTGTTGCAGTGGACGGGGAAGACCGAGCGCACCAGCTTTGAGGTGGACACCGTCAGCCTGCACGTGCATGAGCGCATCGACGCCATGAGCATCCTGTCGGCGGTGAGCAAACGCCAGGGCAAAAAGAACGACAAGGCCGCCACGGGTGGTATCCAGCCGGGTCTGTTTGAAGCACCGTTCGAGAGCCTGCCGCTGCGCTCCGCCGTGGACTTCTACAAACACGACCGCGGCTGGGCCAATCGTCTGGTGGCTGGCGACAGCCTGCTGGTGATGAACAGCCTGCTGCAAAAAGAAGGCATGGCCGGGCAAGTGCAGATGATCTACATCGACCCGCCCTATGGCATCAAGTACGGCAGCAACTTTCAACCGTTCACCAATAAGCGCGACGTGAAAGACCGCAGCGATGCCGACCTGACCCAAGAGCCCGAAATGATCAAAGCGTTTCGGGATACGTGGGAGCTAGGCATTCACTCCTACCTGACCTATTTGCGCGATCGGCTGCTGCTGGCGAAGGATTTGCTGAGCGAGACGGGCAGCGTGTTTGTGCAGATTTCGGATGAGAATTTGCACCATGTGCGAGAGCTGTGCGACGAGGTGTTTGGGTCTAAGAACTTTGTTACCCAAATCTCGTACAGCACAACCACGGGTACGGCGGAGGCGCTCCTAGGTAGTGAACAGGACAAGATAATTTGGTACGCAAAGTCGCTCAAAAACATAAAGTACAGACAGCTTTGGCTAGAAAAGGGCGTTAGCGATGTGAAAAGCTATAAGTACAAAATTCGCCCCGACAGGCAGACTTTCAAAGGATTGAGCAAGGAAGAGAAAAACGGTACTGATATTGGCACCAACTGGACAATCGCGCAATTCAGTTTTGCTGTATCTCAAGATGCAGGTGACCCAGCCGAAAGTCAGTACAAATTTCACAATAGTTCATTTGAGTGCGGGCAAGCGCGGCACTGGAAGACAAAGAATCCCACTGGTTTGAACCGTTTGGCGATGTCTGGCAGGCTGATTGGTTTGGCATCTCAACTCAACTACATTCGCTTTTTAGAGGACTTCCCACTATCTCCTTTGACAAATGTTTGGAATGACACGGGTAGCGCTGGGTATTCCAGTCAAGACCCAAAGAGGTATGTCGTTCAGACCGATACATCGGTAATCGAACGTTGTATGTTGATGTGTACCGATCCCGGTGATCTCGTATTTGATCCTACCTGTGGAGGCGGAACCACCGCCTATGTCGCCGAAAAGTGGGGCCGCCGCTGGATCACCTGCGACACCTCGCGCGTGGCGATCACCCTGGCCAAACAACGGTTGATGACCGCCAGCTATGACTACTTTGCCCTGCGCTACCCGCACGAAGGGCTCAAGGGCGGTTTCATCTACAAGACCGTGCCGCACGTCACGCTCAAAAGCATTGCCAACAACCCCGAGATCGATGCCATTTACGAGCGGCTGCATCCGGGTATTGAGGCGGCGCTGGCTGAGTTGAATGCCGGTCTGGCCGCAGACGCTTCGACAGGCTCAGCCCGAACGGGGGTTGTGTTTGCCGTGACGCAGGGCGCACGCAAGGGGCAGAAGCTGGCCTTGGGCAAAAAAGGCGTGGCGCTGGCGGAATGGGAAGTGCCGTTTGACTATCCGGGCGATTGGCCCGCCGAGGTGCAACCCCTGTTTGGAGCCTTCCACACCGCCCGCCAGAAGATGCAGGCCGAGATGGACCGCTCCATCGCGGCACAGGCCGACAACGAGACCCTGTACGACCAACCCGAGAAGGCTAAAAACAAGCTGCGGATCACCGGCCCGTTCACCGTGGAGGCTGTACCTTTCCCCACAGTGCTATCGTTACAGGAGCACGCTACGCATGCTCCACAAGGGCCAGAGGCCATTTTGGCTAGTAATTCTACGTTGGCCGATATGTCCGTGGCCCGCAGCGGCAACACCAGCCGCCAGCACACCTGGCGCGACGAGTTGTTGAAAGCCGGCATTCGCGGCAAGGGCGGCCAGATGCTCAAATTTGCCGAGCTGGAGGTCTTGCCCGGCACTGTGTGCCTGCATGCCAGCGGCCACCTCGACAGTGGCGAGCGCGTGGTGGTGAGCTTTGGCCCCGAGCACGGCGCGCTGGAGCAGCGACAGGTGGAGCATGCCTTGCGCGAGGCGGGCGAGCTGTTTCCCTTGCCCAAGATGATCGTGTTCTGCGCCTTTGCGTTTGACCCCGAGGCAGCCAAAGACATCGACGCGGTGAAAGGCATCACGGCGCTGAAAGCCCAGATGAACACCGACATGCTGACCGAGGACCTGAAAAAGGCCAAGTCCACGAACCAGAGCTTCTGGCTGATGGGGCAGCCCGATGTGCACTTGATGCAAACCAAGGGTGGCTTGTGGCAGGTCGAGGTCAATGGCTTTGACTACTTCGACACCAGCAAGGGCGAACTGGTCTCGGGTGGCAAGGGCAAAATTGCCGCCTGGTCACTTGACACTGACTACGACGGGCGCTCCCTGTTTCCGCACCAGTTCTTCTTTCCCATGGCGGGCAAGGATGAGGGCTGGATGAAGCTGAAGAAAGACATCCGCGCCGAGCTGGACGAGGATTTGCTGAAACACTTCGTCGGCACCGTGTCGCTGCCGTTTGAGGCGGGCGCGAATAATACGGTGGCGGTCAAGATTGTGGACGACCGGGGGATTGAGTCTTTGAAGGTGATGCGGCTAGACGTACCATCGACTTGAATGATGCCAATGAAACCGAGGCGATAACCATGTTGATTACCAAAATCAAACTTAAAAACTGGCGAAATTTCAGAGACGCTGAAGCACCATTGCGTGAACGGGTTTACATCATCGGTCCCAATGCGTCGGGCAAGTCAAATTTGCTGGATGTAATGCGCTTCCTGAGAGACATCGCCAAGCCGGATGGTGGTGGTTTTCAAAAGGCCGTGAAAGACCGGGGTGGCGTGACCAAATTACGCTGTCTAGCGGCCCGGCGTGACCCGGAAATCATGATTGCGCTGGATGTATCGCTCGCCGCAGATGCCGATCCGGTGTGGCGCTATACCCTGAAATTCAAAGGTAAAGGCTTACAACGCGCTGTGCTGACGCAGGAGCGGGTAGAAAACCTCACTACTGGCGAGTTCGTGATCGACCGGCCCAACCTAGAAGACACCAAGGACCCGGATCGTCTGACACAAACTGCACTTGAGCAGATCAGCGAGAACCGCGCATTCCGCGATCTGGCTGATTTTTTTGGTTCAGTAACCTATCTGCACCTGGTGCCGCAACTTCTGAAATTCGTTGATCAGTTTGGTGGATTCAAGTTGGAGGCCGACCCCTTTGGTCAGGCGTTCCTGGAGCGGATCGCAAAAACGCCCAAGAAGTTTCGCGATGCCCGCTTGCGAAAAATTGAGACGGCGCTCAAGGCCTGCGTGCCCAATATGGAAAAACTGCGCTACGAGCCCGACGAGCGGGGTGTGCCTCACATTGAGGCTTTGTACAAGCACTGGCGGCCAGATGCTGGCTGGCAGCGCGAAGACCAGTTTTCAGACGGCACGCTGCGGCTGCTTGGCATCATGTGGAGCCTGCTTGACGGCGATTCACTGCTGCTTTTGGAAGAGCCTGAGCTGTCCCTCAACGAAGCCATCGTTGAGAAGATCCACCCGCTGATCTGGAAAATGCAGCGCGAGGCCAAGCACCGCCGACAGGTTTTTGTGTCAACACATAGTGAGGCGCTGCTGCGCGACAAAAGCATTGACCCAAGAGAAATAGTTCGACTGGAGCCCTCAGATAACGGCACTAGCGTGCATACGGTCACCAAGGAAGAAGAGGGTCTGATTGAGGCCGGCTACAGCATTGCGGAGGTGATGCTGCCAAAGGCGCGACCGCAAAATCTTCAGCAGATTTTGCAGTTTGAGAAGTGAGCCGCTGCCCATGAACGTTTTACTCGTCGTGGAAGACGAACCGAGTGAAGCTGTGCTGCGGCGTTTGGTGGCATCAGCCGGGCACAAGCTCCAGGTAAGCAGAGTGTTTCGCGCTCAAGGTTTTGGAAATATCAAAAGCCGCCTGACAAATTTCCGCAATGCATCCCACGTCATCCCTCATATTGTGATGACCGACCTGGACGCCTACCCTTGCCCACCGGAGTTGCTCAAGGACTGGAATGTGGGGGTGCTGCCCGAGCGTATGTTGATGCGCATCGCGGTTCGCGAGGTTGAATCCTGGTTGCTCGCGGACCGGGAAGGTATTGCGAAATTGATCAAAGTACCCACCATCAAAATTCCGCTTCGCCCGGACGATCTGCCGGACCCAAAACAAGTGCTGCTCAACTTGGCACGCAAAAGTAGATCACCTCGATTCGCAAGTGAATTTGTGCCGACCACGGGTTCAAAAGCCAGACATGGCCCCGCCTACAACCAGTATCTGTCCGAGTTTGCCGCGCAGGATTGGGATAGCGAGCAGGCCGCTTTGGCGTCACCCAGCCTTCAGCGGTCGATGGTTCGCGTGAAAGAGTTTGCACGGCAGTTCCAGGTATGACGGCCCCCACGTCTCTCATCATCAACGGCCCCTTCACCGAGCCGGCCCGCCATTGGGCCGAGAACACTGATCGCACTTTGCGTTTGGAAGAAAAGCGTCGACCAGCCGGTTACGAAATCATCGACACACGCGAGAACACGCGCCGCCTTGTTGCCATCCCTCTGGTAGATGACATTCGCCAACGCGTGGGCCTGTGGCGCACCGACGGTTGGCCGGGCGTGACGGCAGTCACTCGGGAGCTGTTGGGTCACTGGTGGGATCTGGACCGCGTGTCTGGGCGGCAGTACCCGTTTTACTTTTGCCAGCTTGAAGCGATTGAAACCCTGATCTGGTACACCGAGGCGCAGGCCGAATATCGCCAGGGCATCAGTGTGCAGGGCGACGGCGGTGCGTTCGAGCGGCTGTGCAACAAGATGGCCACCGGCAGCGGCAAGACCACGGTGATGGCCATGATCATCACCTGGCAGGTGCTCAATGCCTTGACCTACCCCAAGTCGCCGCGCAAGTATTCCAGTGCCGTGTTTCTGGTGGCACCGGGCCTGACGGTGAAGGACCGGCTGCAGGTCCTGATGCCCGGCCACCCAGGGAATTACTACGACAGCTTCATGCTGTGCCCGTCCGAGGCGATGCGGCAAAAGCTCAACCGGGCTGACGTGCTGATCGAGAACTGGCACACGCTGATGCCGCTCAAGGCACAAGACCGCTCAGTTGTCAAAAAGGGCGCTGAAAGCGATGAAGTTTTTACTAGGCGCGTGCTGGGCAAGCTGGCGCTGCATAAAGACCTGCTGGTCATCAATGACGAGGCGCATCATGCCTACCGCACGCCTGCCGACGTGAAAATCAGCAAGGCAGAAGCCGACGCCCTGGGGCTGGACCTGGACGAGGCGACACGCTGGGTCGAGGGGTTGGACCGCATCCACAAAACGCGGCGCATTGCCCGCTGCTTTGACTTGTCTGCCACGCCGTTCGCCCCGACCGGACGCACCAACACCGAGGCCGGGCTGTTCACCTGGGTGGTGTCGGACTTTGGCCTGAACGACGCCATTGAAGCCGGACTGGTCAAGACCCCGCGTGTGGTGGTGCGTGATGACGCCATGCCCAACGCGCAGACTCTGCGCCCCAAGCTGTACCACCTGTACCGCGAGCCGGAAGTGGCCGAAGACCTGAACCGCAAGGCGGAAGCGCACGAGGCTTTGCCAGAGTTGGTGCAAATGGCGTACACCTTGCTGGGTGCCGACTGGCGCGAGACGGCCCGGGACTGGAAAGCACAGGGCCATCTTTCACCGCCCGTCATGCTGACCGTCTGCAACCGCACCGAGACCGCAGCGCGGGTTGAGCACTTCTTCACCACCGGCAAAGCCCACTGGCCGGAGTTGTACGACCCCGCCAGAACCTTCCGGGTCGATTCCAAGGTGCTGGAGAAAGCCGAAATCGGCGAGACCGCCAGCGCAGACAAAGACTACGAGCTGCGTCTGCGCGAAATTGTGGAAGCCGCCCGCATCCCTGAGAGTCGCAAGGAAGCCCTGCGCAGCCTGAAGAAGGAAGAGCTGTTGCGCGAGCTGGTGGATACCGTTGGCAAGCGCGACCAGGCCGGGCAAGACCTGCAAAACGTAGTCTCGGTGGCCATGTTGTCCGAGGGTTGGGACGCCAAAAACGTTACCCACATCATGGGCCTGCGTGCCTTCACCAGCCAGCTCTTGTGTGAGCAGGTCATTGGCCGCGGGCTGCGCCGCGTGTCGTATGACATGGATGACCAGGGCCTGTATCTGCCCGAGTTCGTCAACGTGTTTGGCGTGCCGCTGTCGATTGCGCTGCAACCGGGTGATGGTGGCGACAGCCCTCCGCCGCCCAAACCCAGCACGCAAATTGAGTCACTCAGTGCGCGTAACGTGTTCGAAATCAAATGGCCCAATATCTTGCGCGTGGATCAGGTGGTGCGCCCACAGTTGGTGGTGGAGTGGAGCAAGGTCAAACCTCTCGTGATTGACCCGTCCACCGTCGCCCTGCATGCGCAGATTGCGCCCGCCTTGGGCGGTGCAGCCGACTGGAGTCAGGTCGTGACCATCGACCTGGAAAAGCTGCCGGAAGAATTCCGCCTGCAGCGGCTGGTGTTCAAAGCTGCCCAGCACGCCTTCGACATGTTGCAGGAGCAGTTCAAGGGCCAGCGCGAATACCTGCTGTTTCAACTGGTGCAGCTGGTCGAACAGTTTCTGGCCTCGAGCAAGATTGACATTCCGTCGTTGTTCCACCAGGACCCCTTGCGCAAGCGGATTTTGTTCTCGCTGCACATCGACCGGATCACCCAGCACTTGATGAAGTCCGTAAATGAGCAAAACACCTTGCGCCTGGAGCCGGTATTTGACGGCGAGCGACCGATTGGCAGCACGCGCGACATGCGCACCTGGTACACCACCCGCATTGCCGAGCCCACACAACACTCGCAGATCAGCCACATCGTGGTGGACAGTGGCTGGGAGAAATACGCTGCCAACGTCGTCGAGGTGCACCCCAAGGTGGCCGCCTGGGCCAAGAACGATCACCTGGGTTTCAACATCCTGTACTTGTGGAACGGCTCCAAGCGCAAATACATCCCTGATTTCTTGCTTCGTTATGAATCCGGCAAAACGCTGGTGCTGGAGATCAAGGGCGAGGATTCACCACAGGATCAAGCCAAACGCGCCGCGCTGGACCAGTGGGTGCAAGCCGTCAATACTCACGGCGGATTTGGCACGTGGGCGTGGGATGTGGTGGTCGGGGACGCTGCTGGGATGCAGGATGCAGTGGCGCGGCATGGCTAAGAGTCGAAACCTCTGAACTGTGCGCCAGATAAATCACGCGGCAAGCAACTCATCACGAACAAAGTGCAGGCGGATGACTTTGGGTGAGGTGCGCCCGTCAAAGTGACAATGCACCGCGTCTTGTACAGCCGCGCGCAGTTCAGCCTCGGTGTCCGCTTCGGTGAAGACGGACTCACCCAAGGCGCGGGCAGTGTAGCCGCCCTCAAGGGCTTGTTCCACTACAAAAACGATTTCAGTCATTTCGGCATCTCGTGGTTACACGTGGCGTCTGCGGGACCACCACCCGATCAACAGACAAACATTGCGTATCAAACAAAAGCCAGTATGCAACGCAACTGCGTACGACTGTACCGTGTTCGATGGGTTCGAGTTGTTGGCAATCAAACAGGGGTGCTGTCACGCAGTGACGACGACAAATTGGGCTCGCCTACCAAGCATCAATCGCCAGCCCGTGCGCTGGCGGCAGCTCGCGCTGCGTTTGCAAGCCGCGCACCAGCCAAGCGCGCGTCTGCGCCGGGTCGATCACGGCATCGATCTCCAGCGTGGCGGCCATGTGGATGGCGCTGCCTTTGTCGTACTGTTGCGCTACCAGTTGCTGGTACAGGGCCTCGCGCTGCACGCCTTCGGGCACGGCTTCAAGTTCCTTGCGAAAGCCCAGGCGCACCGCGCCTTCCAGGCCCATGGCGCCAAATTCGGCCGACGGCCACGCCACGGTAAACAGCGGCGAGTGAAAGCCGCCGGCCGTCATCGCCATCGCGCCCAGCCCATAGCCCTTGCGCAGTACCACGCTCAAATACGGCACGCGCAAATGCGCGGCGGCAACAAACATGCGGCTCACGTGGCGTACCTGCGCCCTCGTTTCGATCTCGGGCCCGACCATGAAACCGGGCGTATCGACCAGGCTGATCAGCGGCAACCCGTGCGCGTTGCACAGCTGCATGAAGCGCGCCGCCTTGTCGGCAGCGTCGGCGTCGATGGCGCCGCCCAGATGCAGCGGGTTGTTGGCAAGCAGGCCCACGGGTCGGCCCTCAATGCGCGCTAATCCCGTGTGGATGCCCTTGCCAAAGCCGCTGCGCAGTTCGAGCAGACTGCCCTGGTCGGCGATGCCGGTCATGGCGGCGCGCGTGTCGTAAACGCGCAAGCGGTTTTCCGGCACCACGTCGCGCAGCGCCAGTGCCATCGGGTGCCCGCCACTCCTGCACACGGCCCTGGAAGAACGACAGGTAATGCGTGGCCGCGGCCACCGCGGCAGACTCGTCTGCCACCAGAATATCAATCACGCCGTTGCCGTGCTGCACGTCGCTCGGGCCGATCTGCTCGGGTTTGAAGACGCCCAGACCGCCGCCCTCGACCATGGCCGGGCCACCCATGCCGATGTTGCTCGCGCGCGTGGCGATGATCACGTCACAACAACCCAGCAGCGCGGCGTTGCCGGCAAAGCAGCGCCCGGCGACGATGCCCAGCACCGGCACCTGGCCGTTGAGCCGGGCAAAGCTGGCAAAGGTGGTGACATGCAGCCCGGCGACGATCGGCATATCGACGTCACCCGGGCGCCCGCCGCCACCCTCGGCGAACAGCACGACCGGCAGCTTCTGCTGCAAGGCGATGCCCAGCATGCGGTCCGTCTTCTGATGGTTGCGCATGCCCTGCGTGCCCGCCAGCACGGTGGCGTCGTAGGCCATCACCACGGCGCGACTGCTCTCGGGCCCAAACAGGCTCTGGTTGATGCTGCCAATGCCGGTGACCATGCCGTCGGCCGGCGTGTTCTTGATCAAGTCCGCTTCGGAGCGGCGCCTGCTTTGCGCCGCCACCGCGAGCGCACCGTACTCGATGAAGGTGTCGGCGTCGCACAACTGGGCAATGTTCTCGCGCGCCATGCGCTGGCCCAGCGCGTGGCGTCTGGCCACGGCGTCGGCGCGGCTGGCATCGAGCGTCGGCGCGTGGCGCTCCAGCACGCGCTGCAGGTCGGCGCGCGGGCCGGTCAGCACGTGGGGTGAAGCCAGCACTGGCGCCGGATTTGAAGCCAAATCAGCCTGCAACGCCCGTGGCACCTGCGTAAGCAGCTCCACATTTGATAGCAAATCACCTTCATCGACGACCGCGCCATCGGCAAAGAACTGCTCGCCCAGACGACCTGCGTGTTCGGCGCGAACCTCGTGCTCCATCTTCATTGCTTCCAGAATCACCAGCACGTCGTCGGCCTGCACCGTGTCGCCGGTTTGCACCTGCCAGCGCACGATCTGCGCCTGCAGGGGGGAACGGATTTCGATCATCAGCACGCTCACTGCGGGTCTTTCAGAAGGCGACGCAGCACCTTGCCCGCACCGGTGGTGGGCAAGGCCGCGATCAGCGTCACCTCGCGCGGCGCCTTGTAGGTCGCCATGTTGTCGCGCGACCAGGCCACGATTTCGGCGCCGGTTGCGCTCTGGCCCGGTTTCAGGCACGACAAAGGCCTTCACCACCTCGCCCTTGTCGGGGTCGGGCACCCCGATCACTGCCGCCTGCGCAATCGCCGGATGCTTGATCAGGATCGTCTCCACCTCTTCCGGGAACACGCTGTAGCCCGAGACCTTGATCATCTCCTTGAAGCGGCCGATGAAATTGAGATAGCCATCGGCGTCAAGTTTGCCCATGTCGCCGGTGTAGACCCAGCCGTCGCGCAACGTCTTGGCGGTCGCCTCGGGCTTGTTCCAGTAGCCCTTGAAGACCCCGGCGCTGCGCAGCACGATCTCGCCGACCTCGCCAGCGGCGCACTCGCGCCCCGATTCGGCGTCAAGAATGCGGATCTCGTTGCCCGGAATCGCCTTGCCCTGCGTGCCCCAGCGGATGGCGTCGCGCGGCATGTAGGTGTCGACCGTATGCGTTTCGCTCAGGCCGTAAGCGGCCTCGAAAGAAATGCAGTGGGGGGCGAAAGCCTGCCACTGTTTGGCCAGCGCTTCGGTAAAGACGATGCCAAAGCTGGTGACCGGGTTCATGCGCAAGCTCGAGAGATCAAGATCTTTCGCACCGGGCACCTGCATGGCAAACACGTTCATCGGCGCAATGCTGTACCACCAGCTCACGCGGTGCCGCGCAATGGCCTGCAACGTGGCCGCCGGATCAAAGCGAAACAGCAGCACACTGGTCGCGCCGGTGAACACGGTGACATTGATGCCCATCGCCATGCCCGCGATGTGGTACAGCGGTGCCACCGCCAGCAGCACGTCATTGCTAGTGACCCCATTGCAGTTGGCCGCCGCCGCCGACTTGTACAGCGCGTTGCCGTAGCTCAGCATGGCGCCCTTGGGCAAGCCAGTAGTGCCCGAGGTGTAGGTCATCAGCGCCACGTCGTCCATGTCGAGGGCGACCAGTGGTGGCTTGGCGTGGCCCTGCGTTGCGAGCAGGAAGTCTTCCACGCCAGCGTCCAGCGGCTTGGTCTGGCCTTTCATGGCCAGCAGCTCGGGCGGAATATCGACGCTGGGCTGTTCGGGCAACAAGTCGCCATAGCGCACCGCAAAAACGTGCGTCAGCGCGGTCCTGGCGCGCACCTGCTCCACCACCGGCAGCAGATTCTCGGCGGCGATGATCACGCGTGCCTTCAAGTCGTCGAGCTGGTACAGCAGCTCATGCTCCTTGTTCAGCGGTCCGCAAGGGCAGACGATGGCGCCGAGCTTCTGAATGGCGAAATGCGCCATCACGTACTGCGGGCAATTGTTCAGGAACAGCGCCACCGGCTCGCCTTTCTTGACACCCAGCGCAGCCAGGCGCGCGGCAAAGGCGTCGCTGGCGCGGTCGAGCTCGGCGTAACTGATTGCCTGCCCGTACCACAGATAGGCAGGCTTGTCGGGTTGCCTGCTTGCGTGTGCGCGCAGATACTCGTGCAGCGGCAGGTCGGGTGCGGGGGTTTGAGCTGTCTCCATGGCGTCACTTTCAGGGCAGTAGGCAAGAGCGGAACGCTCCGGTGTGTGTCAATATATACCATTCAGTAGAATCATTCTACTCAAGTGGTAGAACAAAGGTGACAATGCAGCCATGACGGCCCACCCCAAGGATCGGAAGAACCGGCAAAAGACCGCGACCGCGGCAACCGATGCCAAGCGCGAGCGCATCCTGAAGGTGGCGCAGCGCCTGTTTGCCGCGCAGGGTTACGCCAGCACGACGATCGAACAAATCGTGGACGAGCTCGGCCTGACCAAGCCTTTTGTCTACTACTATTTCCACAGCAAGCAGGAAATTTTCGAAACCCTGTCTTGGCGACCGACGGTCGACTGCTTCACAGCCATGGACTTTGCGGCGGATGACCGCCGCGCGGCCCACGTGAAGGTCACCGAAGGTCTGACACGTCTGATCCGCGCCACCATCGAGCACTACCCGGCGGCTTTTTTCCCGTACCGCGAGCCGCAGGTGTACCGGGCGCAATACCTGGCAGCACAGAAGAAGCTGGCGAACCATTTCTATGAACGCCTGTGCACCCTGCTCGAACAAGGTCGGCGCGACGGCAAGCTCGACTTTTCCGAAACCCGGATCACGGCGCAGGCGGCGTGCAGCCTGCCCGGTTTTCTATACGCCTGGTACCGCCCGGACGGCCGCCTGAGCCCCGAGGCCATGGTGCGCGAGTTGTCCCGGCTCGCCTGGCGCGTCATCGGCCTGCGCGACACACCCCTCACCCTCCGACCTACCTTGACCCAAAGGAAACATTTATGAAACACGTGCTAACCCCGCTGGCGCTCGCCGCCGCCCTGCTCACCGGCGCCGCCCAGGCCGAGCAGACATTCAAGCTCGCCTACATCGACCCCTTGAGCGGCCCGTTTGCGAACGTTGGCGAACTCATGCTCAGCCACGTGCAATACGGCGTTGGAGAAATCAATGCCAAGGGCGGCGTGCTCAAGGGCGTCAAGCTCGAACTGCTCAAATTCGACAGCAAACTCTCGGCGCAGGAAAGCCAGAACGCGCTGCAAGCGGCCGTTGACCAGGGCGCGCGCGTCATCATCACCGGCGGTTCGGGCTCCTCGGTCGTTGCGGCGCTGGTGGAGTCTGCCTCCAAGCACAACGAGCGCCACCCCGACAAGGCGGTGCTGGTCCTGAACCATTCATCGATTGATCCGGACCTGACGGGCAAGCGCTGCAGCTTCTGGCATTTCCAGTTCGAAGCCAATACCGCCATGAAGATGAAAGCGCTGGCAAACTACATCAAGAGACAGCCCGACATCAAAAACATCTACTTGCTCAACCAGGACTATGCGCACGGTCGGCAGTGGGCCCACTACGGCAAGGAAATGGTGTCCATGGCGCGGCCGGACATCAAGTTCGTCGGCGAGGATTTCCACGCCATTGGCCGCGTCAAGGATTTCTCGCCCTACATCTCCAAGATCAAGGCGACCGGGGCCGACAGCGTGATCACCGGCAACTGGGGTCAGGACATGACCCTGCTGCTCAAGGCCGCCGGTGACGCCGGTCTCAATTACCGGTATTTCAACCACAGTGCCGGCTCGATCCCGGGCACCGTGACGGCAGTGGCGCAGTCCAAGCTGGGGCAACTGACCTGGGTCGCGGAGTGGCACCCGGGGCAAGCGGATTCGCCGCGCGCCGAGGCCCTGGCCAAGGCCTACAAGGCCAAGACCGGCAAGGAGTTCCTGGCCCCGCGCATCGAGTTCACACCGTTGTTGCTTGCTTCGGCGATCAACAAGGCGCAGTCGCTCGACACGAAGAAGATTGCGCGCGCGATGGAGGACCTTACGTTTGACTCGGTGGTCGGGCCGCTGCGCATGCGTGGCGAGGACCATCAATTGCTGCTGCCGCAGGTGGTCAACACGATTGCCCCGGTCGACGGCAAAGCGGTCAAGGTCGGCTGGGAGGGCACTGCCTACGGCTTTCGGACCGACGCCGTCTACAGCGGCAACGAGCTGGCGCAGGGCACCGAGTGCAAGATGGTCCGGCCGCAATAAAGCTGACGCCGCCACGGCAAGTGAAGTAGCATTCCCGGTTCCACCGGGAAACTTCACATGCCTGCTCCTGTCCCCAAGCTGCCCTGGCACATTCCGCTGATCTTCGCGCTGACCTTCATCATCCATTACCTGGATCGAAACGCGATTTCGTTTGCGCTGCCGCAAATGGCGGCCGAGTTGCACTGGAGTGACCAGCAGCTTGGCGAATATGGTCAGTATCTGCTGGGCGCATTTTTCCTCAGCTACGGACTGGCGCAGGTTTTGCTGGCGGGCCTGGCCGAACGCTTTGGCGCCAAGCGCAGCCTGGTTGTTGTCATCGTCGGCTTCTCGGTCGTGAGCATGGCCATGGGGCCACTGGGCGGCTCGCTGGCGATCCTGGTGGGCCTGCGTCTGCTGCTTGGTCTGGCCGAATCGGTGCATGTCCCGATGATGGGGGTGATCACGGCGCGCCATTTTCCAACCGAGGTGCGCGCCCGCGCCAACGCAACCTGGAACGTCGGACTGATCATCGCCACCGCCATCGGCTCGCTGATCACCGTGCCGCTGATCAGCGCCTGGGGCTGGCGCTCGGCGTTCGTGATCATCGGCGTCTCTGGCCTGGCCATCGCCTTGCCGTTGGTGCTTCTCTTTGTGCCCGAGGGCCAACGCAATGCGCCACGGTCGGAGCGCGTGCGCGGCGGGTTTCGCAAAAATCCTGACTATTGGCTGTACGTGTTTTGCGGTGTGCTCAATGCGTTTTGCGGCTTTGGCATTCTGGGCTGGCTGCCCACCTATTTTGTGCGCGCCAAGGGCATTGATTTTGCCGCCCTGGGCTGGCCGCTGACGCTGGTTTTCAGTGCAGGCATTGTCGGCACCCTGGCACTGGCCTGGCTCGGCGACAAACTGCGCTCTCGGGTGTTGCTCTCAAGCGCCGGGTTCCTGCTCGCCGCCGCAGTTCTATACCAGGCAATTTCGGCGCAGTCGGTGGCGACCATGGTCGCACTGTTCGCGCTGGCGGTTTTCTTTCAGAGTGCGTTTCAGGCGCAGGAGCACGCGACGGTGCAAAGGCTCGCCGCCGACACCGAAGTGGGCGCTGCCACAGGTACCTACAACGGCATCAGTCTGGTCCTTGGCGGCGTCATCGGCAGCGTGGTGCCCGGTGCGATCGTCGCGGCAAGTGGCAATTTTGATCACGCCTTGCTCGCCATTGTTGCGATGGCGGGCGTGGCCTGCGTCGGCATGGGCGTGCTCGGCTGGCGCATGCGCGAGCGCCGCAGCACGGAAGTCCGGCCATGAGCGCGCGCCTGCCGCCAAGTGGGCGCGAGGCCGCGCAGATTATTGAGCAGCTCAAGGGCTTTGCCAGCGGCGATCCGCGCTACAAGGAGGGCCGCAGTTGGAGCCTGAGCTACTACCTCGACGATGACCTGGAGCAGTTCCAGGCGCAGGCGTATCAGGCGTTTGCCGGCGCCAACGGCTTGAACCCGAGCGCATTCAAGAGCCTCAAGCGGTTCGAGAACGACATCATCGCCATCACCGCCGCTTTGCTGCACGGCCCGGACGAGACTTGTGGCGTCATGACTTCGGGCGGCACCGAGAGCTGCCTGCTCGCCGTCAAGACCTACCGCGACCTCGCAGCCGCGAAGCACCGCGTCAGCAAACCCGAGATGATCATCCCGAGCACGGCCCACGTCGCGTGGTTCAAGGCCTCGGAATACTTTGGCGTGAAGATCCGCCTGTTGCCGCTCAACGCCGAGCTGCGCGCCGATGTGACTCAACTCGAAGCGCTGATCAGCCGCCATACGGTGATGATCCTTGGCTCGGCACCCGAATACCCGCACGGCACCATTGACCCGATCGAAGCGATGGGGGAGATCGCGCAACGCCACGGTGTGCCGCTGCATGTTGACGCCTGCGTGGGTGGCTTCATTCTGCCGTTCATGGAGATGAACGGCCGCGAACTGCCGCTTTGGGATTACCGCGTGCGGGCGTCACTTCCATCTCGGCAGACCTGCACAAGTACGGCTTTGCCGCCAAGGGTGCCTCGACCATCACCTACCGCAGCATGGACTACCTCAAGCATCAGATGTTTGTACAGCAGGACTGGCCCGGCGGTGTCTTTGCGTCACCCGCGCTGCTGGGCACGCGCCCGGGCGGCGCCTACGCAGCGGCCTGGGCAACCTTGCAGTATTTTGGCGAATCCGGCTATCGGGAACTGGCCCGGCGCACCTGCGAGGCAGTCGACCAGTTGTGTGCTGGCGTCGAGCAGATCGATGGCCTGAAGCTGCTGGCCACGCCGCAAGGCCCGCTGCTGGCCTATGGCGCGAGTGATCCCCAGGTCAATATCTACGCCGTGGGCGACCAGATGGACGCCAAGGGCTGGAACGTGAACCGCCTGCAAAACCCCGACGGCCTGCACGCCATGGTCACTGCGCAGCACCTGGCGGTGGTTCAAACCTATCTGGCTGACTTGCGCGCGGCAGTGGCGACCGTGCGCGCCGACCCGGAACTGGCGCAGAAGGGATCGGCCGCGACCTACGGCATGCTCTCGCACGTGCCGCTGCGCGGCATGGTCAAACGTCGCGTGCTCGAAATCTTTTCGGCCATGTACGCGCCCGGCGGCGGCGAGATCGACCTGGCAGCAGGTGCAGGGTCCGCGGCGGGCGAATCGGGCCAGGGGCACGCCCCAACGCCGATGCTGGAACGCCTGATGATGAAATATGTCAGTTGGAAGTCGCGGCGACAATAAGCCAAGGACAGACCGCAATGAATCTCACACCCCTGATCCAGCTCAACCGTGGCGGCACCCTGGAGTGCCTGCACTTTGGCGCCGTGGCGGTCGTCAACGCCACAGGAACATTGCTGGCGCGCGCCGGTGACCCGCATTGGCTCACGTTTACACGCTCGACGCTCAAAGCCTTGCAGGCACTGCCCTTCATGCGCGCCGGCGGGCCGGAGCATTTTGGTTTTAGCCAGCAGCAGGTGGCGCTGATGTGTGCCAGCCACAACGGTGAGGAGCAACACGTCACGCAGGTACAGGGCATGCTCGACAAGGTTGGCCTGAACTACAAAACCTTGCGCTGCGGCTGCCATGTGCCCGGTCTGTTCACGTTGCTCGATACCGCGCCGCCGCCGGACCTGGTCTATGACGAACGGCACAACAACTGCAGCGGCAAGCACGCGGGCTTTCTGGCTTATTGCGTGCAGCACGGCCAGAGTCTGGACGATTACCTGGCGCCAACGCACCCGCTGCAACAGGCGATTCGCGCCGACGTGGCCAGCGTCATGGGCATGGCCGCCGCTGATCTGATCATGGGCATCGACGGCTGCTCGGCACCGAACTATGCCGTGCCGCTGGCGCGGCTGGCGCGCGGCTACGCCCGCCTGGCCAACGGCGGCAACGACGAGCAATTCGGAGCGAGCTTTGCAGCATTGAGTGAAGCGATGACAACGCACCCGGACATGGTTTCGGGTAAGGGGCGCAACGATCTGGCGTTCATGCGCGCCGGGCGCGGCGACTGGGTCAGCAAAATTGGCGCGGACGGCGTGCAGGTGCTGGGCAGCAAGAGCCGCGCCGAGGCTTTTGCCATCAAGATCATCGATGCCAACAAGCCCGCGCTGTTTGCGGCCAGCGTCGAGGTACTGGACCAGTTGGGCTGGCTCGATGAGGCGCAACGCGCCGAGCTCGAACCGTGGCGCTCACGCGCCATCGTCAATGCGAGCGGCCTCCAGGTCGGCGAGCGCCTGCCTGTTTTCACACTGCAGGCGAGCTGACACGGCGTGTCCACGCCGTCGGCTATGATGATTCCCCCACCACCCGCGGAGGGGTATGGCCGCGGTTTCCAAGAAGGCCAATGAGTGTGTCCCCTTTTCAAAAAGTCACGGCAAGCCTGACCATGCGATTCATCAAAGCCATTACGTTCGTGGACCTTCCGATCCGCAAGAAATTCACGATCTTTTCCGGCGGGGTCCTGTTCTGGTTCGTCGTGTTGTTTCTGATCGCAGCTGGCACATTGCTCAGCATCAACAGCAAGTCCGCGTTGATTGTCGGCACCCTGCTACCCCAGGGTCGTGTCGTTCAAACCATCGATACTGAATTGCGCGCCCTGCGCGGTGAGGTCAATGAGATCAATGGCGACGCCCAGGCCACCGGCCCGACGCGCAGCCTCGAGCTTGCCAAGACACGCGTCGCTGCGGTCAACAGTTCGCTTGGCGCGCTCGACCTCGGCGGGCTTGGGGCAGAATCGGTAGGCGAGCAGGCACGGGCCTTGGTCTCGGCCATGGCGGCTGTGACTCAACGCTTCAATGGCATAGCCGAGCGCACAGGCGCCACCCCAGATGGCAGTTTGGACGGGCTTCGCACTACCGTATCGGATGCGATTGCAGCATCTGACAACCTGTCGGGCACAATCGCAAAGTTGAGCATCACGACCAACGAGCGGATCGGCACTTTGGTGCGCTACGCGCTGGCCCTGGCCGTGGCCGTGCTGGTGCTTGCCGCCGGGCTGCAGTTGTTGTTCACAAAATGGATCGCCAATTCGATCGCCGACCCGGTCGGCTCAATCATCGATCAGATTCATACGCTGGGCACGGGGGATGTGGACCTTTCCAACAAGATCCTGATCACGTCCAAAGACGACATCGGCGTCTTGTCGACCGAGTTCAACCACCTGATGGAATCGATCCACAAGATGACGATGTTCAAACGCGTCATCGAGGAAGACGACAGCCTCGACGACGTTTATTCGCGCCTGGGCAAGGTTTTTCAGGAGGTCGGGATCCATGAGTACATGATCTACGACGTGCCCACCGGGGGGAGCAAGATGAAGGCGGTTTATCCGCAGTTGATGCCCGACCAGAGCATCGCCTGCGACCCCACGATTCTCGACAACTGCAACCTGTGCAAGGCCAAGAAGACCGCGCACACGATTTCGTCTACGGCCTACCCGGATCGCTGCAAGATGTTCGTGCGCGGGCACGAGCGCGAGCACGTGTGCCTGCCCATGCTGGTGGGCGGCAACGCTGGTGGTGTAGTGCAGTTCATGTTCGAAAAACCCGGAGATGACCGTGACGCTGTGGACTCCATCCACAAGAAAGTGCTTGAAGCCAGCCAGTACGTCAAGGAATCGCAGTCCGTGATCGAGGCCAAACGCCTGATGGGAACGTTGCGCGACTCTGCCCTGAACGATTCGCTCACCGGCTTGCGCAACCGCCGTTTCCTGCAGGAATACGCCGAGAGTCTGGTCGCCGGGGCACTGCGCCGGGGCAAATGCACCGCCCTGATCATGTGCGACATCGATTATTTCAAGCAGGTCAACGACACGCACGGACACACGACCGGGGACGCGATTCTCAAGGAAACCGCCAACATTATTGGCAAGAGCATACGCACCGCTGATCTCCTGATCCGCTTCGGCGGCGAGGAGTTTCTGGCGGTCCTGCTCGACGTCAAGGAAGGCGAGTCATTCGCGGTTGCGGAGAAGATCCGGCAAAACGTCGAGAAGGCCAAGTTCAAGTTGCCTGAGGGCATCCTGCAAAAGACCATCAGCCTGGGCGTGAGCGAATTCCCGACTGACACCAAAATGTTTTGGCAAGCGATCAAATTCGCCGACGTGGCCCTGTACAAGGCGAAGGAAAGCGGGCGGAATCGCTCGATCCGGTTTACGCCCGAAATGTGGACCGGCGGGGAGCGCTTCTAGCGATTGGCGCGGCGGCAACCATGACGACCGAACTGAAGATCGACTTCGTCTCCGATATTGCCTGCCCCTGGTGCGCGGTCGGATTGAACACGCTCGAGGCCGCGCTCGCGCAACTGCCCCAAGGCGTGACGGCAAACCTGCATTTTCAACCCTTTGAACTCAACCCGAACATGCCCGATGCCGGTCAGGACACGGCCGAACATCTGACACAAAAGTACGGTTCGACCCCCGCACAGCAGGCGCAGATCCGCGAAGTGATCCGGCAACGCGGCGCCGAGGTCGGCTTTGTTTTTCGAGCGCAGGGACGCGACCGCATCTACAACACATTCGACGCGCACCGCCTGCTGCATTGGGCCGCACTCGAGGGGGGGACGTACCAGCACACGCTCAAGAAGGCGCTGCTGCGCGCTTACTTTACCGATGGCGAAAATCCAGCATCCCGCGAAGTGCTGGTACGGGTGGCCCGCGAGGCCGCACTGGACGGCGCGCGCGCGCACGCAATTCTGGCCAGCGATGAGTTTGCCGCCGAAGTACGCGAGATCGAGGCGCGCTACCAGAGCGCGGGCATCCATTCGGTGCCTGCGATCATCATCAACGACCGGCATCTTATCTCCGGCGCGCAGCCCTTGAACGTGTTCGTGCAGGCGCTGAGCCAGATTGCCGAATCGCTCAGCCCAGCGCAATAACACCGGTACCGGGCGCATCGGAATACAGTCGCGCAACGAGTTCGCCACGACGCGTGCGCACCGCGCGCTGGTTGATGTACCCCTTGTCGGTGATTTCCCCGGCGTCAATCGAGGGTGGTTCCTGCATCAGCAGCGCGCGTGTGGCAAAGGTCGAGCCGCCGCTGCCCTTGGCGGCGAGCCTTTGCAAGCCAGCGCGCACGCAGGCAACCACCCGCTCGTCAGCGAGCAACTGCACCAGCGGCAGCTGCACGTCAAGATCAGGGCACAGGGCTCGGCAAGCAGCCACGTTGGGGAAAATCAGAAAGCCGATTTCTTCCAGGTCGTGCCCGGTGACCACAATGTCCTGGGCGACCGGCGCGAGTTCACTCAAGGCGTTGACACGCAGATTGCCGGTGTGCACCCAGGTGCCCGACATCTGCTTGAAGTCCTCGGCGATGCGACCATCGAACACCACACCCTTGACCGGCGCATCCGGATCGGCAAAGCGGCCAGCATCGCCAATCATGTAGAAACCCTCTTCGTCGAAGGCGGCACGCGTCAGATCGTCGCGCTTCCAGTAGCCAGGCGTGACGTTGGGGCCGCGCACGCGCAGCTCCATCTTGTTGGCGCATGGAACCATCTTGAGTTCCGATCCCGGCCCGGGCAGACCGATCACACCAGCGCGTTCGATCGGAAAATGCACCGTGGTGACCATCGGCGCGGTTTCGGTCGAACCCCAGGCCGACACCATGACGACACGCTCGCCGCGTTCCTGGATCGACAGTGCTTCGAGCCGTTGCCACAGGTTCTGCGGCAGGGCAGCGGCGGCGTAGAAGATCATTTGCAGGCGCGAAAAGAAGTTCTTGCGCAACGCAGCGTCCTGCTCCAATGCGGGCAACAACATGTCAAAGCCACGCGGCACGTTGAAGTAGATGGTGGGCGCGATCTCGCGCAGGTTGGACGCAGTCTTGTCAACGAGTATCGGCATCGGTTTGCCGTCGTCGATGTAGAGCGTGCCACCGTTTCTTAAAACCAGATTGAAGTTGTGATTGGCGCCAAAGGTGTGATTCCACGGCAACCAGTCAAGCACCACCGGTGGCGTCATGGCCAGAAATGGCCAGAGTTGGGCAATCGCCTGCTGGTTGGCGCACAGCATGCGCTGCGTGTTGATCACCGCTTTGGGCTCGCCGGTGGAGCCAGATGTCAACAGGAACTTGGCGATGGTGTCAGGGCCAACCGAAGCAAACGCGCGCTCGACCGCCTCGGCGTCGAGTATGCCTAGCAGCGCGGAAAACTCCGTGCAATGCACGCCCGCTGGCGCTTTGACGCTGCACACGAGTTCGACGCCGTTCAGGTCAAGCGCAGCCAGGGCAGCAGCAAAACGTGCGCCATCGGCCACGTAGACCAGCCCCGGCTGCAGCAGTTCCATGATGCCCCGGAGCTTGGCGTGATCGGCAGACATCAGGGAATAAGCAGGGGAAATGGGCGCCACTGGGATGCCAACGTGCAGCGCAGCCAGAGTCAAGATCGCGTGATCGATGCTGTTGTCCGACAGGATCACCACCGGGCGCTGCGCCGACAGGCCGCGGCGCAGCAAGGCGCTGCCGACCTGGCGCACTTGGTTCAGGGCATCGCCATAGGACAGCTCGCGCCAGTCACTGGCGCGCCGCTCGGCCAGAAAACAAGCCTGCGGCGTTTCCCGCGCCCAGTGCAGCAGCCACTCGCCGACGCAGCGCGAAAAGGGCGCGAGCCGCTGCACCGAACGCAGGATGACGACGCCACCGTCGCGTCCCTCAACGGTGACTTCCGGGCGGGCAAAGTCCAGCGGCGCGAAGGCAGCCTGGTTCATTTCAATAGTTTCCAGTCACCGTTTTCGACGGTGGCCATGATGGCGGCACGGCCATCGAAACCATTGTGATCCTTCGCCGACATGTTGAACACGCCGTGCACAGCGGCGAGTTCGGTCACGTTCTCAAGCGCATCGCGCAGCGCAAGACGGAACTCGGCGCTGCCGGGCTTGGCCTTCTTCAACGCTTCGGGTACGGCGCGATTGAGAAGCAGATAGGCATCCCAACCGTGCCCGCCAAAGGTCGAGCGGCTGTTCGCGCCATGCACAGCTTCGTAGGCTTTGATGTACTCCAGAGCCGGCTTCTTGGAAGGGTGACTGTCTGGCAGTTGCTCGGCCAGCAGCATCGGCCCGACCGGGAAAATCGTGCCCTCGACGTTCTTGCCGCCAACGCGCAGGAAGTCGCGGTTGGCAATGCCGTGGGTCTGGTAGAACTTGCCCTTGTAGCCACGCTCGATCAGCGTGGACTGCGGCAACACCGCAGGCGTGCCCGAGCCCGCGATCAGGATCGCGTCAGGCTTGGCAGCGATCAGCTTGAGCGCCTGCCCGGCGACGCTGGTGTCGTTGCGCTGGTAACGCTCCACCGCGCCGAGCGTGATGCCCTTGGCTTCGGCAGCGCTTTGCATGGCCTTCAGCCAAAGCTCCCCATAGGCGTCGGCGTAACCGATGAAGCCGATCGTCTTGACGTTGTTGGCCGCCATGTGCGCCGCAATCGCGATGGCCATCTGGTTGAAGTTCTGCGGCGTGATGAAAACCCAGGGCGCCTTGTCGGGCGCCGGCGCAAATGGCGCCATGGCGATCTGCGGCGTCTTGCTCTCAAACGCGACTTCCAAAATGGCATTGGAAGTTGGCGTGGCGGTCGAGCCAATGATCGCATCGACCTTGTCCTCGCTGACGAGTTTGCGCGCGTTCTTCACCGCCGTGCTGGTGTCGGTAGCGTCGTCGAGCACGATGTACCTTACCTTCTCCCCGCCCAGCGTGGGAGGCAGCAGGGCAAAGGTCTGCTTTTCCGGAATGCCCAGCGAAGCCGCCGGGCCAGTCGCCGAGACACTGACGCCTATCGTGATATCGGCCCAGGCCGACCCCCACAGCGTCGCCATAGCAACCGCTGCGCCCAGCGCAAGTTTCTTCACTTTCATATCGTCTCCTGTTGTTGATGTTGCGTTCGCTTGCCGCGAAAAGACCGTCCAGATCCATGAAGGTGACCCGGACGCAGCGGCGTAGTAGTCGGCTTGTAGGACAGTTGTCTGACGCCGGTCTGACACGACACGGCTGGCACGTGGAGCCGGCTGCGTGCGTATCCCCATCTCAGGCTTCCGCCGTGAGCACCGGCCCGGTGCCGCTGAATCGATTGAGCGCGAGGTAGATTACCGGCGTAATAAAAAGCGTGATGGCCTGGGAGAACACCAAGCCACCGACCACGGCCAGGCCCAGCGGCTGGCGCAGCTCGGCCCCGGCGCCCAGACCCAGGGCAATCGGCAGCGCGCCCATCAGGGCCGCCATCGTGGTCATCATGATCGGGCGAAACCGCAAGATGCAGGCCTCGCGGATGGCCTGCCCCGGTGCCATGCCCTGATGGCGCTGCGCGTCCAGGGCAAAGTCGATCATCATGATCGCATTCTTCTTCACGATGCCCACCAGCATCACAATGCCGATGGTGGCAATCAGCGTCAGATCTTGGCCAAACAGCATCAGCGTGGCCAGCGCGCCAACGGCGGCCGAGGGCAGGCCGGCAATGATGGTGATCGGATGGATATAGCTCTCGTACAACACCCCGAGCAGCACGTAAATCACCAGCAAGGCGGCAATGATCAACATCAACTGACTGCCTTGTGAACTTTTGAAAACGGCGGCGTCGCCGCCGTAACTCGTGATGATCGAGGCGGGCATGCGTAGCGCCGCACGAGCCGCATCAAGTCGGGCCGTGGCCGCTCCCAACGCGGCGCCGGGCGCCAGATTAAACGACAACGTGACGGCTTGCAACTGGCCGACGTGATTGATGGAGGTCGGTCCAAGCGTGCGCTCGACCGTGGTGAAATTGGAGATCGGCACCAGGGCGCCCGTGTTCGCGCGCACATAGATCCCGTTTAGGGCACGCTCGTCCTGCTTGGCGTCGTCCTGCACCGTCATGATCACCTGGTAGCTGTCCGTGGGCAGGTACATGGTCGAGACCTGGCGCTCGCCAAATGCGCTGTACAGCGCTGTACGGATCGCATCGATCGAGACGCCGAGCCGGTTGGCGCTGTCGCGGTCAATCTTGAGCTGCGCCTGCAAGCCGCGCAACTGCGCGTCGCTGGTCACATCGCGAAACATCGGGTCAGCGCGCACACTGTCCTGCAACTTGGTGGCCCAACTGTTGAGTTCATCGGCGCGGACGCTCTGCAAGATATATTGGTACTGGGCTTTGCTCGAGCGCCCACCCAACTGCAGGTTTTGCACCGGTCGCATGAAGACGTTGATACCAGCGACCCCGCGCAATTGGCCACGCAAGCCCTCCACCACCTGTTTCATGGGCTGGCGCTGACTGGCGGCCTTGAGCGCCACGAACATGCGCCCCGAACTCTGCGCACCGGAGCCGCCGTTGAAGGACATCACGGCGGCCACGTTGGCATCGGCGCGAATGATGGCAGCGGCCCGCTCCTGCAAGCGAACCATTTCGGGAAACGAAGTATCTTCCGATGCCTCGGTCGAAATCTGAATTTGACCGATGTCTTCCTCCGGGAAAAAGCCCTTGGGAATGATGATGGCCAGCCAGATCGTGCCCACCAGCGTCGCCAGCGCCAGCAGCAGCACCAGCGCGCGGTGGCCCAGCGCGACGTCGAGCATTCTGGTGTAGCCCGCGAGCAAACGGTCAAAACCGCGCGCAAACAAACGCACCACGGCCCCCGGCGGCTTCTTGTGTGCGTCATCAGTCAGAAAGCGGCTCGCCAGCATGGGCACTAGCGTGAGCGACACGAACGCCGAAACGATGATCGCCAGGCCCACCACCACGGCAAATTCGTGGAACAGAAGCCCGATCACACCCGGCATGAAGAAAATCGGAATAAACACTGCGATCAGGGAGGTCGAAATCGAAATGATCGTAAACCCGACTTCCCGCGCGCCGCGCAAAGCTGCGGCAAACGGGGCCTCGCCATTTTCGACATGGCGCATGATGTTTTCCAGCACCACGATGGCGTCATCCACGACCAACCCCACAGCCAGCGTCAGCCCCAGCAGCGAGATGTTGTCCAGGCTATAGGAAAGACCCCACAATAGCGCCACAGCGCCAATCAAAGACACCGGCAGCGACAGCATCGGGATCATGGTGGCAACAAAACGGCGCAGAAAAAGAAAAATCACGAGCGCAACCAGCACGACCGTGCCCAACAGCGTCAGCGACACATCATGCAGCGCCTCGCGCACCGAGACGGAACGATCCAGAAAGGGCACCAGTTTGACCGATTGCGGCATCTGGCTTTGCAAATTGGGCAAGGCTCGCCGGATGGCGTCCACCACGCGCACCGTATTGGCACCGGGCTGGCGCTGTACCGCCAGCGTGATCGAGTTTTCGCCGTTGTAGGTGGCCCAGCTCTTGAGCGTCTCCAGCGAGTCTTCAACCTTGGCCACATCCCTGAGTCGTACCGGATTGCCGCCGCGATTGCTCACGATGAGGTCGGCAAAGTCAGCGGCATTTCGCAGTTGCCGGTTCGCCTGCAGCATCAGGGTCTGGCGCGGCCCATCGAGCGTGCCAACCGGCGTGTTGACGTTGGCACCACGCAAGACGGCGCTCAACTCGTCCAGGCCAATGTTGCGTAGCGCCAGGGCGTCGGGCTGCACGCTCACGCGCACGGCGTAGCGTTTCGAGCCATACACGTTGACCTGCGCGACACCCTCAATCGTTGACAGGGTGGGCGAGATCAGGTGTTCGGCAAAATCCTGCAGATCCGAGGGCGCCAGCGAGGGCGAGGTCATGGACAGCAGCAGCACCGGCGCATCGGCCGGATTGACCTTGCGGTACGACGGCATGTCTGTCATGTCCTGCGGCAGCGAGCGCTGCGCGCGCAGCAGCGCGGCCTGCACGTCAACGGCGGCAGCATCCACATTGCGGCCCTCGTCAAACTCAAGCGTGAGCGAGGTGCGCCCCAAGGTGCTGGTGGAGCTGATCGTCTTCAGGCCAGGCACGGTCTGGAACTGTTTTTCCAGCGGCAACGCGACCGAGCTGGCCATGGTTTCGGGGTTGGCGCCCGAGAGGTTCGCAGAAACGTTGATCACCGGCGTGTCGTAGCTGGGTAGCGCCGCCACCGGGATCGTGCGAAAACCAATCACGCCGGCCAGCACGATGGCCAGGTTCAACAGCACCGTCATCACCGGACGACGAATGAATAATTCGGAAAAGTTCATGAGGAGCTTGCGCTGCGGGTTGCGCGCGACGCGCCGCCCTGGGCCGCCGGGGACCGCTCAACGACCGCCGCATCTGGGCGCAGGTTCTGTTTGCCGTCCAGCACAATCGCCTCTCCTGCCTTGACTCCGGCGACGACCGCATCGGCGCCCTGGGCGTAGACCAGTTGCACTGGCCGCAAGATGGCCTTGCCGGCCTGCACCACATAGACCATCGGGCCACGCGCGTTTGGAATGATGGTGGCCTGCGGTATCACGACCGCATCCTTCAGTATGTTGACCGTCTGCGATATGTCAACAAAGGCGCCCGGCCACAGTTTGCCCTGCTTGTTGTCGAAAATGGCTTTGACCCTGACCGAACCGGAACTGGGATCGACGGCGTTGTCGACAAATTTGAGATGCCCGCTAAAGCTGGCGCCGCCACCAGCGATCGTCGCCTGCACAATCGAACCTCCGTTGCTCAACCCCGACAGGGCGGCTGCCAGGTTGCTCTGGGGCAGATTGAAGCCCACGGCAATCGGGTCAAGCTGCGTGATCGTGACCAGCGGGGTCACATTGGCCTGCACCACACTGCCCGGTGACACGTTGACCGCGCCGGCCCGGCCCGCGCTCGGTGCGTTGATGCGGGCGTAGGAGAGCGCCACCGCCACCGCGTCGATGCCCGCCTGATCGGCCGTCACGGAAGCCGCCATCGAGTCAAGCTGCGTGCGGGCGCTGTCGAGCGCGCCTTGTGACACGAACCCCTGCTCCAACAACTGTTGGGCGCGGGCCAGCTGGCGCTGGGCATCGGCTTGAAGCGCCTTGTCCTTGGTCAGCTGCGCGCGGGCCCTGGCCAGGTTCGCTTCGTCGGAGCGGGCATCCAGAGTGAACAGCAGTTCTCCCGCTTGGACGAATTGCCCGTCCCGGATGTGCACCTTGCCGACCACGCTGGTCACCTGGGATTTGATGTCGACGCTGTTCAAGGCCATGACCGTGCCGGTGGCGTTGTGGCGCACCTGGAAATCGCGCTGCTCGGCCCGCACGGTCGTGATCGTGACCGCAGCCGCGGATGCCGCTGAAGACTTGGGTTGTGCAGCGCTGACGCTGGCCGGAGCTGGCGCATCGGCTTTGCCGGTGCATCCGCCCAAGTCGATCAGCAACAGGGCCCCGACCAGGGTCAGGAGAAAGTATCTTGCGTTCATGCTTGTCATCGTCGTTGGCCCTTGCCGGGGCATCAAGTGCCGGGGCGACATGATAGGCGCTCGCCGAGTCGCATTGACTCCGGCATTATCCTTGTTTCGTTTGGGCGAGACTTGACTCTTGGAGAAAAGGCAAGACGCGATGGATGCCGCCTTAATGCTGCGCCGTGAGCAAAGCGGCATTGCCACCTGCCGCCGTGGTATTGACGGTGATCGTCTGCTCGGCGCAGAAGCGGTAGAGGTAATGCGGGCCACCGGCTTTCGGGCCGGTGCCCGAGAGGCCTTCGCCGCCGAACGGTTGCACGCCAACCACCGCGCCAATTTGATTGCGGTTGATGTAGACATTGCCCACATGCCCATGGCGCGCCAGCGCCTGGGCACGACTGTCGATACGGGTCTGGATCCCAATGGTCAGGCCATAGCCCAGCGCGTTGATCTCGTCAATCACTTGCATCGGGTCGCCACTCCAGCGCACGATGTGCAGCACCGGGCCGAAGATTTCCTGACGCATGTCGGCTATGGAGTTGACTTCGAAGGCTTGCGGCGCGATCAGGTTGGGCACGGATGGATTGCCGCGCTGCGCTCGCAATGACGGAACCGCCGCGGCGTCGGCTTTGCCTAGCAATGGTTTTGCCTCACTATTCAAGCGCTGCAGGTGTGCCTGAATAGCGTCGAATGCGTCCTTGTCAATTACCGGGCCCAGGTCGGTACTCAGCAGGGCCGGGTCGCCCGCCACCAGTTCCGTGGCTGCGCCCTGAATCATCGCGATGACCTGGTCGGCAATCTCGGCCTGCACGCACAGCAAGCGAAGCGCCGAGCAGCGCTGCCCCGCGCTTCGGAAGGCCGACTGCATGACCGCATCGCTGACCTGCTCGGGCAGCGCCGTGCTGTCGACCAGCATGGCGTTGATGCCGCCGGTCTCGGCGATCAGCGGGATGATCGGTCCATCCTTGGCAGCGAGCGCGCGGTGAATGATTTTGGCAACCTGGGTCGAGCCGGTAAACACCACGCCCGCAACACCGGGCGCTGCCACCAGCGCCGCACCAACCGTTTCACCTGGGCCATGCAGCAGTTGCAATGCGCCTTCGGGCACACCGGCAGCGTGCAGCAATTTGACGGCTTCGAGCGCGACCGCGGGCGTTTGCTCGGCCGGTTTGGCCAGCACCGCGTTGCCGGTGGCCAGCGCTGCGGCCACTTGCCCCATAAAGATGGCCAGCGGAAAGTTCCACGGGCTGATACAGACCCAGGGGCCACGCGCCGTCAAGCGCAACTCGTTGGTCTCGCCGGTCGGTCCGGGCATCGCCATCGGTGCCATGACGCGCTCGGCCTCGTTGGCGTAATAGCGCAGAAAGTCGACCGCTTCGCGCACCTCGCTGACCGCGTCACCCCAGGTCTTGAAAGCCTCTTTCACCAGCAGCGCACAAAACCTCGGCAGTTGCGCCTGCAACGCGTCGGCGCCGCGGCGCAAAGCGGCAGCGCGTTGCGCGACGTCGGTTTTGCTCCACTTTTTATAGCTTTCCAGGCTTTTCTCTAAAGCCTCAGCGGTGCATTTGGTATCAAATGGTGGCACCGACGGCAAGCGCAGACTGCGGTAGGCGGCGAGCAGTGGCTCGCGCATCGACTCCACAGCCAGGTCCAGCCCGGCGCTGTTCTTGCGCGCCGCGCCGAACAACTCGGGTGGCAGCGGCAGTGACGAGTCGCCCTCCAGGCGCAGCGGCGAAATCAGCAACTCGTGCAGGTCCACCCTCTCGTCGGCCAACTGGTGCACGAACGATGAATTGGCGCCATTTTCGAGCAAGCGGCGTACCAGGTAGGCAAGCAGATCCTTGTGTGCACCCACCGGTGCGTATACGCGGCAGGCGATCAGCGGGTTCTTGAGCACTTCGCGGTAGATCCCTTCGGCCATGCCGTGCAGACGCTGCAATTCGAACGGTGCGGCACTCTTCGCGCCCATCTGCAGGATCGCGGCAATGGTGCCTGCGTTGTGGGTGGCGAATTGCGGGTAGATGGCGTCGGGGGCGGCGAGCAGGCGGCTGGCGCAGGCAAGGTAGGCGATGTCGGTATGGTGCTTGTGCGTGAACACCGGATACTGCGGCAGGCCCAACTCCTGAGCGCGCTTGATTTCGGCGTCCCAGTAGGCGCCCTTGACCAGCCGGCACATCAGGCGAATCCTGTGCTGGCGCGCCAGAGCGATGACGTAGTCAATCTGTTCTGGAGCACGGGTCTGGTAGGTTTGCATCGCCAGGCCGAATCCGCCCCAACGCGGGAACTGTTGCGCCACCCGTTGAATCAAGGCCTCGAACACCGACAGCGAGAGCTCGAGCCGATCCACTTCTTCGGAGTCGATCGTGAGGTTGATGTTGGCGCACGCCGCCTGTTCGCACAGGCCCCAGACGCGCGGTACCAACTCGGCCATGACTCGGTCGGTCTGCGCATCTTCGTAGCGCGGATGCAGCGCGCTGAGCTTGATCGAAATACCATCATTTTGCTCGCAAGCGCATGTCTTGCTTGCGTTGGTAGCTATCGATTCAATAGCATATCGGTAGCTTGCGAGATGTTCGACCGCGTCGGCGTCGGTGCGCGCGCCCTCGCCCAGCATGTCATAGCTGTAGCGCAAGTTGTTGCTTCTTCTCTTGGCGGCAGCTGCTTCCTGCATGGCTTCGGCAATGGTCTGACCGAGCACGAATTGGCGCCCGAGCAACTGCACAGCGCGTAGCGTGGCCGCCACCACCGAGCGCGCGCCAAGCTTGGCCAGCAGCCCGGTGGGCGCCTCGCTGTCGGGCAGAAACTTCTTGCTCATGGCAATCGCCGTGCTTGACAGGCGCGCCATGGTCATGTCGCCGGCGCCGTGAAAGTCGGCGCGTCCGAGCTGGTCGGCAGTCAATGCGATTGCGGTCTCGGCATCGGGCACGCGCAACAGCGCCTCGGCCAGTCGCATTAGGGCCAGGCCTTCGGCCGTGGAGATGGGGTATTCCTGCAGCAGGCTCTCGAGCGCCCAGAACGGCGGCGGGTTGTTGCGCACCGCGTGCACCCAGGGCGTGGCCACTTTGGCCGCGGCGGCCCAGTCCAGCGAACGATTGAGCGAGCCCAGGCAGCGGGAGACGATTTCCGATTCGGGGCGGTAGGGGAAGGGCAGACGCACGGCAGGCTCCTGTCAATTGATATATTCGCTATGTTTAATCATTTATCGATGAATTACTGACCAATAAATTATCACTATATAGTGATATATGTTTCCATTTCGTGATGACGGTATACATGCTGCTGGGAAATTCATGGCCCGCCTTGCGTACCCTCTCTAGGCCCGGCGCTCCAATCACAGCGGGTTCTTCGTGGCACACTGCCCTGCGAAAGTGCGGCACACGGTTCCCGCCGCGCCGGCGCCTTCTAGAACACCACGGAGTCATTTGATGTTTCTGCTCAACCCCCGCCACAACGACCGCCATTACCCCGACCTGCGCTCGCGCGAGATCATGGCCAAGACCATTGCCTTTTTCGAGCAGAAAGGTCTGGACAGACTGAAAGAGGATTACAACGGTGCCGTCTGGTACGCGGACTTTCTGGAGTTCTGCAAGGCTGAAGGCATCCTGTCGTCGATGATGACGCCAGCCCAGCATGGCCGCCCCGACGAGAACGCGACCTGGGACAGCTGGCGCGTCTGCGGCTTTGCCGAAGTGCTCGGCTTCTTCGGTCTGTGCTATTGGTACACCTACCAGGTCTCGGTGCTGGGCATCGGCCCGATCTGGATGAGCCACAACAAGCCGGTGCAGGCCCAAGCCAAGGCCTTGCTTGATGAAGGCGAGATTTTCGCGTTTGGCCTGTCGGAAAAGGAACACGGTGCCGACATTTATTCGACCGACATGGTGGTCACGAAGCTGCCCGACGGCAGCTACCAGGCCAGCGGCGGCAAATACTACATCGGCAACGCCAACAAGGCCGCCATGGTGTCGACCTTCGGCAAGATGGCCGATACCGGCGACTACATCTTCTTTGTCGCGAACTCGCAGCACCCGAATTACGAACTGGTGAAGAACACCGTTTACAGCCAGAACTATGTCGCGGAATACCGGCTCAACGCCTACCCGTTTACCGAGGCCGAAGTGCTGCACCATGGCGACGATGCCTGGAACGCCGCGCTCAACACCATCAACGTCGGCAAGTACAACCTCGGCTGGGCGTCCATTGGCATGTGCACCCATGCGTTCTATGAAGCCATAGACCACGCATCGAACCGGCACCTCTACGGCAAGACGGTCACAGACTTTCCGCACGTCAAACAACTCTTCACCGACGCCTACACCCGCGTGGTGGCGATGAAGCTGTTTGCCCTGCGCGCGGCCGACTACATGAAGACGGCCAGCCTGGAGGATCGGCGCTACCTGTTGTTCAACCCGATGGTGAAGATGAAGGTCACGACCCAAGGTGAGGAAGTCATCAACTTGCTGTGGGATGTAATTGCCGCCAAGGGCTTCGAGAAGGAACCGTTTTTTGCCATGGCCGCAGCCGACATCCGCTGCCTGCCCAAGCTCGAAGGCACGGTCCACGTCAACATGGCGTTGATCATCAAGTTCATGGCCAACTATTTCTTCAACCCCAAGAGCTACGCCGAAGTGCCGCGCCGCGACGATGGTTCCGACGACGCCTTTTTGTTCAACCAGGGTCCGACCAAAGGACTGGGCAGCATCCAGTTCCACGACTACCAGTTGGCCTACAACAGCTACGATTTGCCCAACCTTGCGGTCTTCAAGGAACAGATCGCCCTGTTCAAGGAAATGGCGATGAAAGCGCCGCCGAGCAAGGCGCAGGCGCAAGACATCGATTTCCTGCTGACCGCTGGCGAGATGTTCACGCTGGTCGTGTACGGCCAGCTCATCCTTGAGAACGCAAAGATCTACGGCATGGATGACGCGCTGATCGACCAGATTTTCGACTTCATGGTGCGCGACTTCTCCAAGTTTGCGCTGCAGCTGTATTCAAAGCCCAGCAGCAGCGATGCGCAAATGGCCCAGTGCCTGAAAATGATCAAGAAGCCGGTGGTCGATGCGCCGCGCTATGAAGCGGTGTGGGAACACCATGTGCAGGTCATGAAAGGCCAGTACACGATGCCAAGATAGCCGCGCACGCCCGCACAGGCAAGCTACTCCGGCCGGTCCAGCCGGGTCGCTAGCAGGATCGTCGAGAAGGTGTCGGTGACGCCCTTGATGACGCGCATGCGGTCAATCACGGCGTCGAGTTCATGGGTCGATTCGGTCGAAATCAACGCGCAAAGGTCGTAGCGGCCGCTGACCGAATACAGTTTGGTGATTTCGTGGCGTCGGACCAGGGCGCGCACGACTTCGGGCTCGTTCCTGGATTCGATCGAAATCAGCACCATGGCTCGAATTTCGGAGCTTGATCGGGTCTTGCTCACACTCACCGTGTAGCCGGTAATCAAGCCACTGTTTTCGAGCGCCTTGAGTCGCAATTGCACGGTGCTGCGCGCGCACCCCAGTGCCTTGGCCAGCCTGACCATGGGCAGGCGGGCGTTGACTTTGAGCAGCTCAATGAGTTGACGATCCAGGGCATCGGGGGCAGCAGTCATGGCATTTCATGCAATTTGTACGAATGGCTTGCATTGTGGCGCAAATCGCCAAATACATTCAATCACTTTGCCACTTTATCCCGGCCGCACCGGTGCCTAGACTGGGTACTTGGTATCTGCTCGACGACGTCATTACTCTGCCCAAAACGGCGGCCAGTGACGCGCCTTCACCACCTGAGGATCGGGAAACAACATGCTGCAACAAGTGGACTTCAACCTTCACAAGAAACTGCTGACGCGCGAGCAGCTCGACGCATACGATCCGGAATCGGAGTCGTGGCAAAAGCAGTTTGCCCGGCGTTATACCCACCACTCGGAGCTGACTGGCGTTCTGAACAATCTGGAGAACGTGAACGAGACCGTTTACAACAAGTTCGCCATTGCGATCAGCCCGACGATGGTCAAACTGATGGACCGCGATGACCCGAATTGCCCGATCCGCTTGCAATACCTGCCGTCGCACCACGAGGAGACCAAGCCCGGCTTCGCAACCTCGCTCGACCAACTGGGCGAAGAAGGCGACACGATAGTCGGCACCAGCGTGGTCCATCGCTATCCACGCCGTGTGCTGTTTCTTGTGAGCAATACATGTTCCACCCTGTGCCGGTTCTGCACCCGCAAACGCATGGTTTCGCAGCCCGCTGGCACGGTGGCCAAAGACCAGATCGAGGCGTCGATTGACTACATCGCGAGCAACAAGAACATCGAGGACGTGCTGCTCTCCGGTGGCGACCCGCTGACCTTCACCGACGAGCGCCTGGACCACATCCTTGGCGAGTTGCGCCGCCGCGCCCCACATGTGCGCTTTCTGCGCATCGGCTCACGCATGGTCGTGCAAATGCCAACGCGCGTGACTCCCGAGCTATGCGCAGTGCTGGAGAAACACCGGGTGCAGATGATCAACATCCACATCGATCACCCGAAGGAGATCACGCCGCTCTTGCGCGAGCGCGTCAAGCTGATCCAGAAGGCAGGCATCATGATGGGGCTGCAGACGGTCTGTCTGAAGGGTGTGAATGACAGCGTCGAGGTGATGCGCGAGTTGTTCATGCAATCCATCGAGATGGGCGTGCGCCCCTACTACGTCTACTCGACCGATATGGTCGAGGGCGCGCACCATTTCATCGTGCCGCACCGGCGCATGCTCGAACTGTACGAAGGGCTGCGCGGCTGGATCAGCGGCCCGGCGGTGCCGACCTTCATCGTCGACGGCATGGGCGGCTTGGGTAAACTGCCAATCATTCCGAGCTACGTGCGTGAAGAAGCGTTGCCCGATGGCAGCGGAACAACGGTGAAATGCCGCAACTACAAGGGTATGACGGTCGAAATGCCGGGCTTGGGTCAGGACTTCAGCCTGCCCACGCAAAGCAATTAGGAAAACATGACAAGACAAGGCTCGCCTTACGGCACACATCGAGTTCTGGAGCCGCACGGCGTGTTACCGCAGGGCGCATGGAAACTCGACAACTCGATGACGATTTTCGACAATGAGATTCTCATTGACGTGTCACGCCTGAACATCGATGCTGCCAGTTTTGCGCAGATCAAACAGGAGGCCGGCAACGACGAAGCGCGGGTGGCTGAAATCGTTCAGGGTACCGTCACGCGTCGCGGCAAGCAGCACAACCCGGTCACCGGCTCAGGCGGCATGCTGATTGGCACCGTACTTTCGATTGGCGCTGCGCTCACGGGCAAGATTGATCTCAAGGTCGGCGACAAGATTGCCACACTGGTTTCGCTGTCGCTGACGCCCTTGCGCATCGACAGGATCAGGAAGATTCATCTGGACAAGGATCAGATCGAGATCGACGGGCGGGCCATCCTGTTCGAGACCGGTCTGTGGGCCAGGCTGCCACCGGACATTGCCGAGAACGTGGCACTGGCCATCCTCGATGTGGCCGGCGCCCCGGCGCAGACCGCGCGTCTGGTTCGGGCCGGTGATACCGTGCTGGTCATCGGCGGGGGCGGCAAGTCCGGCACGCTGTGCACCTATGAAGCAAAGAAGCGCGCCGGCCCGACAGGGTGCGTCATTGGCGTATCGCCGTTCGAAGCCGACTGCCAACGCATGAAGGAATTTGGCTGGGTCGACCACGCGTTGCAAATTGACGCAACCACCCCGTTGGCCCTGATGCAGACCGTTTCGCAAGTCACTCAAGGGAAGCTGGCCGACGTCGTGATCAACTGCGTGAACATCGCCAACACCGAGATGGGCAGCATCCTGTGCACCCGCCAGCGCGGAAAGATCTACTTCTTTTCCATGGCCACCAGTTTCACCGCCGCGGCCCTCGGCGCCGAGGGCGTGGGCAAGGACGTCGAGATGATCGTCGGCAACGGCTACGCCCGCGGGCACGCCGAATATGCGCTCGATTTGTTGCGCGAAAGCGCCACGCTGCGCCAGTTGTTCGAAGAACTCTACGTTTGAGGGAGCAGGAAATTATCGGTACTCCCAGCAGGCTCTGGCGTCGCATCGAAGCCGACACCCTCCAGACCGTTGCCGTCATGGGCATGACCAAGAACACCGGCAAGACAGTGACCCTCAATGCCCTGCTGAAACAAGCCGCTGCGGCACAGGTAGCCGTCGGGCTCACGTCGATCGGACGCGATGGCGAAGATCACGATGAGGTGTTCCTGATACCCAAACCATCGATCCTGGTTTGGCCGGGGATGCTGGTCGCCACCGCCAGAGCGACGTTGGATCGCTCCAAGGCAGGGGTCGAATTTGTGCATGCCACCGGCATCACCAGCCCGATGGGCGAGATCGTGATTGTCAAGACAATCGAGCGCGGCGAGATGGAGATAGCCGGTGCCTCCCGTGGCGCCGACCAGCGCAAAGTCATCGAGCTGTTGCGGCTGCGCGGGGCAAGACTGGTGCTGCTCGATGGCGCGCTCGGACGCAGCCAGCACGCGTCGCCGGCCATTGCCCAAGGCGTGATTCTGGCGACCGGTGCCGCTCTGGGCGGCAGCATGGACGATGTGCTTCGCAAGACGCGCGAGCGGTTGGCTATTTTGGGTATCGAACAGGCCGACGAGAGTACCCGCCAGCGCTGTCGAGAGGTTTTCTTGCATGGCGGCGTGGCCCTGTGGAACGCTCACGGGGAAGTTCTTCTTAGCGCCCAAATTGCCACACTGAACGCGGCGACAACCTTGCTCGCGTACCTGGAGTCAGAGCTGGCAACGATTGCGCTCAGCGGCGCCGTCGGTCGCAACGTGTGGCAAGCACTGCTGAGGCTGGCCCGACGCCACGCCAGCCTGTGTGTCGTGGTCGCTGACGGCACCAAGCTGTTTATCGACAACGCCGATATACGCGCGTTTGAGAAGCTCGGAGCGCGTTTGCTGGCCTACGACTCGATCCGGATCCGTGGCATTTCGCTCAATCCGTTTTCGCCGTTTGGCGGCAGCTTCGCAGCGCGCGAATTCCTTGCTGCGTCGCGCCGGGCCTTGCCTGGCTATGAGGTCAGCGACGTCATGTTCGAAGAAACCGGAGAAATTGGATGACACAACTGCATCTGGACCGTGCTCAAATTGAAAGGGCACGTGGTGCGGCACAACGCATCGCCCGTCAGGTCCGCGATGAGATGAGCCCGTTTACCACCACCACGGTGGAGCGGGCCACTTTGCGCTTGCTGGGTATCGACGATGTCGACGAGAACGGCGTGCCGCTGCCCAATCGAGTCGTCACCCACCTTCAGGACCACAATTTGTTGCAACACGGCGCGACCGCCGCCGTGGTGGCGGCAATGCGGGAACAGAACTGCAGTGCACAGCAAGTGGCCAAAGCAGTCGCTGGGGGGCAGCTGACGCTGGCGCGGGCTAAAGATGCACAGGCCACCCATCACGCCGCGGTAACGCACGCCAGCGTGTCGTGCCAGCACATCGCCGCGCAGCGCGCCCGGCGTACCGACAAGCTCAGGACCTTGGGTGAGGGCAAGACGCCCTGGCTTTATCTGATCGTCGCCACCGGCAACATTCACGAAGACGTGTTGCAGGCGCGCGCGGGCGCCGAGCAGGGCGCGGACATCATCGCAGTCATCCGCTCCACGGGCCAGAGCCTGCTCGACTACGTTCCGTTCGGCGCTACCACCGAGGGTTTTGGCGGCACGTACGCAACGCAGGAAAACTTCCGCCTGATGCGAGCCGCGCTCGACGAGGTCGGCGACCGGGTGGGACGCTACATCCGGCTGACCAACTACTGTTCGGGCCTGTGCATGCCCGAAATTGCGGCCATGGGCGCCATCGAGCGCCTGGACATGATGCTCAACGACTCGATGTACGGCATCATTTTCCGCGACATCAACATGCAGCGAACGTTCATTGATCAGTTTTTTTCGCGCATGGTCAACGCCTACGCTGGCATCATCATCAACACCGGCGAAGACAATTATCTGACGACGTCCGATGCCTTTGACGCCGCGCACACCGTGCTGGCTTCGCAGCTGATCAACGAGCAGTTTGCCGTGCTTAGCGGCTTGGCGCCCGAACAGATGGGGTTGGGTCATGCCTTTGAGATCGACCCCGAAATGGAGAATGGGTTTCTGTGGGAACTGGCACACGCGCAGCTGGCGCGGCAGGTCTTCCCAAAAGCAACGCTCAAGTACATGCCACCGACCAAGCACATGACCGGCAACATCTTCAAAGGTCATATTCAGAACGCGCTTTTCAATATGGTCAGTACCGTGACACGACAAGACATTCACCTGCTTGGCATGATGACGGAGGCGATTCATACGCCGTTCATCCAGGACCGCTTTCTTGCCCTGCAAAATGCCAAGTACGTCTTCAACACGATGAAGGATCTGCACGCCGAATTCCGATTCAAACGCGGCGGCCAGATTGAACAGCGCGCGCAAACGGTGCTCGCACAGACCGACGTGATGCTCGCGGAGATCGAGCGGTTTGGTCTTCAACACGCCATCGGCCGGGGAATGTTCGCCGAAATTTCACGCACTCCAGACGGCGGCAAAGGGCTCGATGGCGTCATTCGCAAGGCCGGCGATTACTTCAACCCGTTTCCGAGCCTGATGCTGCCCCAAGGAGGCAAGAATGTCTGAATCAACCACAACGCAAAAATGGGTCAAACCCTACGGCGACACCCTGGGCGACGGGCGCATTCAAGTCTCTTTTGCTTTGCCGACTGCACTCGACGAAACCGCCAGGGAGGGCGCCAAGAGACTCGCTGCAATGATGGGCCTGCAAGAGCCTGCCGTCGTTCACGCCGAGGATATGGGTCAGGGCTTCAGTTATTTTGTTGTTTATGGGCAGTGCACACACCAGGTCGATCTCTCCAGCATCCAGGTGACGAAGCCTGACTACGAGGTGCTGGACAAGGACCGCGTCAACGAGTTGATTGCCCAAACGATGGGCAGGCAGATGGTCGTGATCGGCGCCACGATCGAGACCGACGCTCACACGGTGGGTATCGACGCGATCATGAACATGAAGGGTTTCAACGGACACAAGGGGCTGGAGAGCTACCACGGGATACGCGCCATCAACCTCGGCGCGCAGGTCGATTCCGAAGACTTGGTGGCACGCGCAATTGAGGAGAAGGCCGATGTCATCTTGGTATCACAGGTGGTGACGCAAAAGAACATTCATCTCGACAACTTGACCAGACTTTGTGATCTGCTTGAAGCCGAGGGCCTGCGTGAAAGGGTCATCCTGATCGTCGGCGGACCACGCATCAGCCACGAATTGGCCAAGGAACTTGGTTACGACGCCGGTTTCGGCAGCAAGACCTACGCCGAAGATGTGGCGTCGTTTGCCATTCATGAATGGAATGCAAGAAACCTTGTGGGACAGACCATAGCGAAGCGAAGCTCTGTCCCCAACTGAATAGGAATCAAACATGGAAAACTACACGAGTCTGATCCGCGTGCGCATGGGTGCGCACGATGCCCACTACGGCGGCGATCTCGTTGACGGTGCGCGAATGCTGCAGTTGTTTGGTGACATTGCCACCGAGTTGCTGATCCGCCACGACGGTGATGAAGGCCTTTTTGTCGCCTATGACAGCGTCGAGTTTCTCGCGCCCGTGCGTGCTGGCGATTACATTGAAGCGAGCGGCCGGATCGTGGCCACCGGCAAGACGTCGCGCAAAATGGTGTTCGAAGCGCGCAAGATGATCGCCGCAGCAAACGTAGCCCACCAGCCATCGGCCGCGGACGTGCTCGACCCGCCCGTGCTGGTCTGCAGGGCCTCGGGGACCTGCGTCGTTCCGACCCATTGCCAACGCATTCAGCGCTGAAGACCGGACACCACCATGAACAAACTCATCATCACCGCTGCCCTGACCGGCGCCGAGGTCACACGCGAACAACAGCCCGCGTTACCTATCAGTCCGGAAGAAATTGCCTTGTCAGCGCAGGAATGCGTGCAAGCGGGCGCGTCCATCGTTCACCTGCACGCCCGCAACGCGGACGGCACTGCGACGCAGGACTGCGAGACCTACCGCAGAATCATCGCCACCATCCGCAGCCGCTGCGACGTGATCGTGCAGGTGTCGACTGGTGGCGCGGTCGGCATGGCCGCGGCCGAGCGTTTGCAACCCGTTTCCCTCAAGCCTGAGATGGCAACGCTGTCGATGGGAAGTGTAAATTTCGGTGACGACGTCTTTCTGAATCCTCCGGCCGAGATGGAGGCGTTCCTGCGCGCAATGCTTGAACTCGGAATCAAGCCCGAGCTTGAAGTGTTCGATACCGGCATGCTCACATCGGCCCACCGCTGGTTGAAGAACGGTTTGTTGCAAGCGCCAGTACATTTTGACTTTGTGCTGGGCATCCCCGGTGGCATGGCCGGTACACCCGAGGCCCTGATGTACCTCAGGGCGCAGTTGCCTGCAGGCTCGAGCTGGACCGTCGCGGGTATCGGCGCCGCCCAGTTGCCGCTTGGCACACTGGCCATCGTGTTGGGAGGGCACGTTCGCGTCGGCTTCGAGGACAACGTCTACTACCGAAGGGGAGAATTGGCCAGCAGCAATGCCCAGTTGGTAGCACGCATGGCTCGGATCGGCGAGGAACTCGGGCGTTCGCCCGCCACGCCCGATGAGGCGCGTGCCATGCTCGGCCTCAGGAAGGCTTGATCTGCGAAATGATGACACCGACAACAATCAACGCGCCACCGAGCAGCGCGCGTCCACTCAGGTGTTCGTTGATCCACCACATGGCGGCCAACGCAGCAAAGACGGGCTCCAAGCCATAGAGGATTGCCGCTTGCACGGCACGCACCCGATGCTGGCCCCACGCCTGCAGCCACACCATCAAGGCGCTGGCGATGACACCAAGGTACACGAGGACCCACGCGTGCTCGAGGCTGCGCAGCCACAAATCGCTCCATGAGGCCGGCTCCAGCACACCGAAGCCGATCGCCGCGAAAATCACCATCACCGCCGACTGCACCAGCGCAATACGCTCCGGGCGCAGCGTTGCTCTGGCGTTGGCACTGAATTCGAACATCAGCACGTAGACGGCGTATACGAAGGCACCCATCAGCGTCAGCGTATCGCCGCGGGACCACGGCGCTTGCTCGTAAAAGAGCCCCCCCAGACCGAGCACACCCAGCACAGCGCCGAGCAGCAGCGGCCAGGCCAGGCGCTGACCGAGAAAATAGGCCAGTATCGGCACGATGAGTACGTTCAGGCCGGTGACAAAGGCATTGCGGTTGCTGCTGGTTTGCGCCAAGCCAGAGACCTGCAGGTAAAACGCGCAAAACAACACGGCGCCTATCGCCCCACCCCAGCGCAGCTCGGCCCAACTCAAACCGCGCAGCAGCGGCAACAGCACCAGCGAGGCAATGGCAAAGCGCAGGAGAATGATCTCCAGGGCACCAAATTGCCCGCTGATTTGTTTCATCGCGGGGAACGTTGTCCCCCACACCGCAGTCACCAGCAGGAGCGCGGCCAGCCCCAACCGACGCGCCCTGAGCCCGACAATCACCTAGTTAAAGTAGTACTTGCCCGACAAATTCACACGCGACATGTCGCCCTTCTCGCCGGCGAGCGTTTCACGCTGGCCGAAGATGTACTCGGCGCCCAGATCGACGTTCTTGATCGGGTTGTAGATGAAGCCGACATGGGCTTGATAGATGCGCCGGTTGATGCCGTATTGGCCGACGTCCAGACCATTGACGCGGGCAAAGGCAGTGTAGTCGTTGTCGTAGTTGCGCTGCGCACCCACGACGAAATTGGCACGCAAAGTGTCGCTCGCCTTGTACTGGTAACCCACGACCAGACCGAGCACCCGTTCGAGCAAGATGCTGTTGCCGTCAAAAGCGGCGCCCTCGATGCCGTTGAAGTAGCGGCCAATGCCCTCGCCATAGGTCAGAGCCAGGCTCAGGAAGTCTTTCGCATCACGCATTTTCACGAACGCTGTCGTCCCCAGCCCGTAACCCCTCTTGGACACTTCCATGCCCGAGCCGTCATTGACGCGGAACTCCTGACTGACGCCGCGCACACTCATCGAACCCCAGTCAAAGCTCTTGTCCCAGCGACCGATCAGATCGGGCAGCTTCGAAAAACCCTGCGTCACAGCGCTGCCGGTATTGTCAAGCAAATAGCTGACCGAATTCTCCAGCGCGACGGTAAAGGTGCCGACATCCTTGGTGTTGTAGGCGTAGCGAATTTGCGGCTGGCGAATGAAGGTCGAGCCGATTGGGCCGTTGAAGTCCACGGTCTCGGGCGAGTTGTCGACGTCCATGAACGTGGACCAGGTTTGACCCACGAGCAACCCGCCAAACTGACCGTAAGCCTGACGCAAACGGAAGCCATAGGAATTGCTCCAGCCCTGCGTGTAGATATTGCCGGCTGAACCGCTCACTGCGGAATTTCCTGTGCGTGGCTCATTGTTGAAGTCGCCTTCGATCTTGATCCCCAACGGGCCGTAGGCCGTGGGCGTCGAGGCCTCCAGACCGAAGCGCGAGGTGCGCGCCGTCAGGTAACCGACGCCGGTGCGCGACGTGCTGTCATTGATTGGCGCGTACTGAATGGCCGTCGAATAATCATTGCCGGAATTGTCACCCTTGAATTCCTTGACAGCGTTGACTTCGGCAAAACCATAGATGCGCAGGGACGTTTCGGAACCGGGCAGGCGGAAGCTGTTGCCGATGTCGCCGACCACGACAGCATCCTTTTGCTTGATTTCAAGTTGCTCGATGCGGTCGTTGGTGGCCGATGCGCCGGTCGCTGGTGCTGTCGCCTGGCTCTTGAGTGCATTGACCTCCTGACGCAAACGTGCAATCTCCTGACGAAGCTCGTCGAAATCGGCCTTGGTCTGGCCGAAGGCGGGCAGACTCAATACGCCAGCGGCCAATAGTGCGAGGGTCGTTGCAGATAATTTCATTGTTGTCTCCAGTAAAAATAAAAACTCAGTAACTTACCTGCCCGAGAAAAGCCCGGACACGGGCACTTTCCTGGGCACCAAAAAAGACTTCGGGTGGCGCGTCCTGGGCAACCTGACCCTGGTCGAGGAACAAAATCCGGTCCGCTACCTCGCGGGCAAAACCCATCTCGTGCGTGACGATGATCATGGTCATGCCCGACTGGGCAAGTTTTTTCATCACGTCCAGCACCTCCTTGACCATTTCCGGATCGAGCGCCGAGGTGGGCTCATCGAACAGCATCACCTTGGGATTCATGGCCAGCGCCCGGGCGATGGCGACGCGTTGCTGCTGCCCGCCAGAGATGGCAAACGGGTATTTGTGGGCGTGACCTTCCATACCCACGCGTTTGAGCAGTTCCATGGCGAGCTCGTTGGCTTGGCCGCGCGGGGTCTTGCGCACGCGACGCGGCGCCAGCGAAACGTTGTCGAGTACCGTGAGATGGGGAAACAGGTTGAACTGCTGGAACACCATGCCGAGTTCGCGGCGCAGCGCGTCCAGATGCTTGAGGTCGTCATCGACCTCGATACCGTCGACCACAATGCGCCCCGAGTCATGCCGCTCCAGCCGATTGAGCATGCGTAACAGCGTGCTCTTGCCCGACCCCGATGCGCCAATGATGGCGCTGACCTGGCCAGCCTCAAAGTGCGTGCTGACGTCACGCAGCACGTGGTGCGCCCCGAAATGCTTGTTGACACGCTCGATTGTGATCAACGCATCGACCATGACTGCCTCCGCAGGCCGTTGCTTTTCCCGGCAGGCGCCCGAGCTTGCTTTGGGCGGCTTGGTGCAGCGCTCATGGCTGTCGTCCTTCCACGTCGTAGCGCCGCTCGACCGCGTCGGAGATCTGCGTCATCACGGTGGTCAGTATCAGATAGACCATCGCCGTCGTGATCAGCGTCGGCAGGGGCTGAAATGTGGCAGCCTGAATGCGGTTGCCAACGTTGGTCAGCTCCACGACGCCGATGGCGTAGGCCAGCGACGAGTCCTTGAGCAGCGCGACCGTATTGTTGACCAGTGGCGGCAAAGCGACCTTGAAGGCTTGCGGGAAGGTCACGTCCATGAACGTGTACCAGCTCGACATGCCCAGCGAGCGCGAGGCCTCGATCTGACCTTTGGGTACTGCCAGCAAGCCGGCGCGAATGGCCTCGGCGTTGTAGGCGCCAACATTGAACGCCAGTGCCACGCAGGCCGACGTGAACTCGTCAAAACGCAACACCGGTACCAGTGTGGGCAGGGCGAAGCAGACGAACAAAATTTGCACCAGCAAGGGGGTGCCGCGCATCACCCAAATATACACAGAGGCGAGCCAACGCAGCACCTTGACGCGCGAAGTGCGGCCCAGGGCGGCGAGCACGCCGATGAATATTCCGGTCAACCCTGCAATGAACGTCAACTCGACGGTGACCCTGGCACCTTCAGCAAACGCCTGCGCGTTGTTGCCGATCGGCTCGGGCGCCAACGCCAACGGAATAGCCAGCAGCCAAAGCAACAGGATCAGCACGGTGCCGGCCACGGCCATGGTGGCACTGGAGCGCTGCTGACGGCTCCAGCGTTGCGGCCATGTCGGCAAAGCGAATCTCACCTGGTGATCCAGCGATCGAGCGACAGTGCAAGCTAGTGGCAGCGGACGTCTTCGTTGAAATATTTCTTCGAAAGCGCTACGTAGCTGCCGTCAGCCATCACTTCGGCTAGCGCCTTGTTCCAGCCCTGAACCAGCGAATTGTTGCCCTTGGCGACGGCTGCCGCGATGCGTTCAATGAATACGAAGTCACCCAGCTTCATTCCCGCACCCGGGTTCGAAGCAATGGCACCCACAGCAACAAACTTGTCGGTCACCCAGGCGTCCACGCGCTTGGTCAGCAAGGCGCCGCGGGCGTCCGTATCCTGCGGGAAATTCCTTACTTCCTTCACGCCGGTGAGTTTCTTCACGTTCTCAAGGTAGGTAGTGCCGGTCTGCACCGAAACTGTCTTGCCGTTGAGATCGGCGGCTTTTTGGATTGCCGGGTCCAGCGAGACGATGGCTCCGCCAGAACAATAGTGCGGGTCAGCAAAGGTGACCGCTTTGGCGCGTTCCTCGGTGATGCCATGCGAGGCGATCACCAGATCCCAGCGATCCTGACGCAAACCCGTCAGCAGGGCATCAAAGCCCAGCGCCTTCCACTCAATCGTCACACCCATCTTCTTCGCCACCAGTTCGGCCAGTTCAACCTCAAATCCGCTGAGCTTGGCACCCTGAAAATAGTTGAACGGTGCAAATTGCCCCTCGGTGGCAATGTTGATCTTGCCGTCCTTCTTGACCTCTTCGAGGCTGCGCGCCTGCGCGCCCACGAAGGTGGCGAACAGCAGGCCGACCAAGGCCCATCGTTTTAGTTGTTTCATCGTCGTCTCCTAGTTGTGCTTGGTTGAAAAAGTATCCATGTGTGCCGAAACAAAACCGTTAATTATCGCTCCTGAAATCATGCCCTGGCAGCAATTTTTCGCATCAAGGTACTCTTGCCGAACAAACTCTCGATCAGGTCAACGGCGAGCTCGGCCGTCTGGTTGCGTACATCCAGCGCAGGGTTGAGTTCGACCACGTCAAGCGATGCCAGCCGCGCCGTGTCCGCGATCATTTCCATGCATAACTGCGCCTCGCGATAGGTCGGCCCGCCGCGCACCGTCGTGCCAACACCGGGCGCGATATCCGGGTCAAGAAAATCAACATCCAGGCTGACGTGCAGGTGGGTGTTGGCATCAACCAGCGCCAGCGCCAGCTCCATCGCGTGGCGCATGCCCATCTCATCGATGTAGCGCATGTCGAACACCTCAATGCCGATGTCATGCACCCTGCGTTTTTCCCCCGCGTCGACGCTGCGGATGCCAATCTGACGAATATCCCTGGGTTTTAGCACCGGCACGTGACCGCCGATTTCAATCAATCGCTGCGGCCCCTGCCCAAGCAAGCAGGCCACCGGCATGCCATGGATGTTGCCGCTGGGTGTGAGCGTGGCGGTGTTGAAGTCGGCGTGCGCGTCAAACCACAGGACACGAAGTTTCCTGCCCTGCTCGCGGCAATGGCGAGCCACCGCACTGATGGAGCCAATCGCAAGACTGTGGTCGCCTCCAAGCATGATCGGCAGACGTCCGGCCTGCAGTTGCGCGTACATCACATCATGCAAGGACTGGTTCCATTGCACGACCTCGCTCAGGTGCCGAAACCCGTCGACGGCGGGCTGACGCGGATTGGCTGGCCCGTCGAGGTTGCCGCAGTCGCTGACTTCCAGACCGAGCCGCTGCAAAGCGTCGGCCAGTCCCGCCACACGCAAGGCCGCCGGCCCCATGCGCGCTCCCAGTGTGCCCGCGCCAATGTCGGTGGGAACACCGATCAGGCTGACGACACCATTTTTCGGGTTGGCCGCCGGGTTCGGGTTCATGCTGCCAAGGACAGCTCTTTGAACAGCGGGCGAACCAGGCTGAACAAATCCTTTGGATTGGCCAACTCGGGAATCAGTGACACGGGTTGTCCCGCGTGGAGCTCGCGGGCCGCATCGCGCATGAAGCGCAAGGCCGAATAATCCTCCAGCGCGAAGCCAACAGAGTCAAACAGGGTCACTTGGGTCGCCGCGGTGCGCCCCGGCGCCTTGCCAGCGAGAACCTGCCAGAGCTCGGTCACGGGAAAGTCAGCCGGCATTTGTTGTAAATCTCCCTCGATACGGGTTTGCGGCTCATACTCAACAAACACCGAGGCGCCGCGTAACACATCGGCGTGAAGTTCGGTCTTGCCCGGGCAGTCGCCCCCAACACCATTGATATGCATGCCCGGCTCGATCAGTCCGGGCGTCAGGATAGTGGCATTGGTTTTGTCCGCGGTCACGGTGGTAACTATATCGGAGCCACGCACCGCAAGGGCCACGCTTTGGCAAACAATCAAGCGCAACGGCGTGTGCCGCAAGTTACGCATCAGTTTGGCAGTGGCATCACGGTCCGTGTCAAACAGGCGAATTTCCTCGATGCCGAGCAAATGATGAAATGCCAGCGCCTGAAACTCGCTTTGCGCGCCGTTGCCAATCAGCGCCATGCGCCTGCTCTGAGCTCGGGCCAGCGCGCGCGCCGCCACCGCCGACATGGCCGCGGTACGCAGTGCCGTCGTCAGTGTCAATTCGCTCAGCAGATGCGGCACACCAGTGTCGACGTCGGCGAGCACACCAAAGGCCATCACGGTCGGCAGACCAACGGATGTGTTTTTGGGGTGCCCGTTAACGTATTTGAAGGCGTACGTGGCGGCATCAGAAATGGGCATCAGCTCGATCACACCGCCAGCGGAGTGACTGGCAACCCGCGCGCACTTGTCAAAGTCGCTCCAGCGCAGAAAATCGGCCTCAATGTAGTCGGCCATGCCGCGCAGCACCTGCGCCAGGCCCATTTTGGCGACGATCCCGGCCACGTCGTGGGCACTGAGGAATTGGGTTCGAGGGGATAGCTGGCGGTTCATGGGGGAGTACCTTGGTAAGTTCACCCCAGTGTCTCAATGGGCATTGGCAATGTAAATCACCAACTTTGCTTTCCTTTTGGCAAATAGTTGCCATTTAGACAGAACAGATTGACAATATGTCAATATGGATCTAACCGATCAACAATTGCTCTCTCTGTTGCGCAAAGACGCCCGAACCAGTGTGGCCACGCTGGCGCAAAAGCTTGGCGTCTCCCGCGGCACCGTGACCAACCGCGTGACCAAGCTCGAAGACGCCGGCATCATCGTCGGCTACACCGTCCAACTGCGACCCGATGCCCAACCCGCAGAAATCGGCGCGTGGATGAGCATCGCAGTGGAAGGCAACGAAACCCGCTCGGTAATCGCCAGCCTGCTCGGCGAACCCGGCGTCTCGAGCCTGCACGACACGAACGGCCGCTGGGACCTGCTGGCCGAATTGCGCGCCGCCAACCTGGCCGAGCTGTCGAAAATACTCGAACGCATCCGCCTGGTGCGCTCGATCAGCAGCACAGAAACCAGCATTCACCTGCAGACCTACCGATAGTCATGAGTAACACGCTGTCCGGGCTCGACCGCATCGACCTCAAGATTCTGCACTGCCTGCAGCAAGATGGCCGCATCTCCAACCTCAAACTCGCAGAGAGCGTGACACTTTCACCCACAGCGGTGCTCGCTCGCGTGCAGCGGCTCACCAGAGAGGGCTATATCCTCGGCTATGAAGCGCGCCTGAATCCGCTCAAACTCGGCGCTGGCCTGATGGTGTTTGTCGAGGTACTGCTCGACCGCACCACGCCCAACGTGTTCGAGGCCTTCAAGGCCGCGGTGCAGGTACGCAGCGAGATCATGGAATGCCATATGGTGGCCGGTGGCTTTGATTACCTGCTCAAGACCCGCATGGCCGACATGGAGGCCTACCGCCAGTTTGCCGGCACCGTGCTGTGGCAACTGCCAGGCGTGCGCGAAACCCGCACTTACGCCGTGATGGAAGAAGTGAAGAACACAACGCAGTTGGCCTTGCGATAGACCCCCAGGTCGGCAGCCTCCCGAACCGCTAGCGTCTTGTTCCAAAGATTGCGCTGCCAACACGTACCAGCGTGCTGCCGCAATGAATGGCCGCCTCCAGGTCGGCGCTCATGCCCATGGACAGAGTATCGAGCCCCATCCCCTCCCGATTTAGTGATTCAAATATGGCCCTAACGCCCGCAAACAAAGCACAAGCCGCTACAAAAGTAATAGCGGGTTCGGGAATGCTCATGATGCCGCGCAGGCACAGGTTGGGCAACGCCGCCACCTGCTGCGCGAGCGCCAACGCGTCTGCGGGCGCGACGCCGGACTTCGCCGGCCCGCCGTCCACATTGACCTGAATGCAGACTTGCAGCGGGGGCAGACGCCCGGGACGCTGCTCGCTCAGGCGTTGGGCTATTTTGAGCCGGTCGACCGTGTGAACCCAGTCAAAGTTCTCCGCCACCAGCCGCGTCTTGTTGCTCTGGATCGGGCCAATGCAATGCCACCGCAGCGGCAGGTGCCGCAACGCCTTGATCTTGGGCGCCGCCTCCTGCATGTAGCTCTCGCCAAACGCGTGCTGTCCGGCGTCAAAGGCGCGCTGCACCGCCTCGGAGCCAAACGTCTTGGAAACCGCCAGCAGCTCAACGCTGCCAACGCTGCGCCCGCAACCGAGGCAAGCCGCAGCGATGCGCTCGCGGACGGTTTGAAGGTTGGCCTCAATCGTGGTCATAATTGCCCCAAGCGTAACAAACCTCAAGAGGACTTTGTGGACATTACCCAACTGCTCGCCTTCAGCGTCAAAAACAATGCATCGGACCTGCACCTTTCCTCGGGTCTGCCGCCAATGATCCGTGTGCACGGTGACGTGCGGCGCATCAATGTCGAGGCGCTCGAACACAAGCAGGTGCACGCGATGGTGTACGACATCATGAACGACACCCAGCGCAAGACGTACGAGGAATTCCTTGAGATCGATTTCTCATTCGAGATTGAAGGACTGGCGCGTTTTCGCGTCAACGCGTTCAACCATCAACGCGGCGCCGGCGCAGTATTTCGGACCATTCCGAGCAAAATCCTGACGCTCGAGCAGCTCAATGCGCCCAAGATCTTTGCCGACCTGGCCCTGAAGCCGCGCGGCATGGTGCTGGTGACGGGGCCAACCGGGTCGGGCAAGTCGACGACGCTTGCCGCGATGGTCAACTACCTCAATGAAAACGAGTTTGGCCACATTCTGACGGTGGAAGACCCGATCGAGTTTGTTCACGAATCCAAAAAGTGCCTGATCAACCAGCGAGAGGTCGGTCCCCACACACTGAGTTTCGCCGCCGCCCTGCGCTCGGCCATGCGCGAGGACCCGGACGCGATCCTGGTTGGCGAAATGCGCGACCTCGAAACCATTCGCCTGGCCATGACCGCGGCAGAAACCGGCCACCTGGTATTTGGTACCCTGCACACATCGAGCGCGGCCAAGACCATCGATCGCATCATCGACGTCTTTCCGGCCGAGGAAAAGGAGATGGTTCGTGCGATGCTGTCGGAGTCCCTGCAGGCGGTGATCTCGCAAACCCTGTGCAAGACCAAGGACGGCAAGGGCCGCATCGCCGCGCACGAGATCATGCTGGGCACCAGCGCCATCCGCAATCTGATTCGCGAGGCCAAGGTAGCGCAGATGTATTCAAGCATCCAGACCGGCAACAGCCTGGGCATGCAAACCCTCGACCAGAATCTGACGGATTTGGTCAAGCGCAATATCATCAGCCCCGCAGTCGCTCGCGCCAAAGCGAAGATCCCCGAGAATTTCCCGGGTTAAGCTTTATCCGCAACGCCTGTATTCAATCGGAGCATGCCATGAAGGGAATTCTCGGTCTACTGCACCCGACGCCCAAGGCCGAGCCAAGCGAGGAAAAGCTTGACTCGGCCATGTTTACCACGGCCTTTGCCGATCAGGGCTTGGATCCGACGCTATTGGTGCCTTGGGAGGCACGCGCCGTCGAAATCGGGGCCGAGCGATTGAGCCCGAGCGTCGGTATCAAACTCCTGCAGGACCTGTGGTCGCAGGACCGATACATGCACCGCCTTGATGGCAATGCGATTGCTCGCCTGGAGCGTTTTTTTGATTTTGCCACCGCCCAATCTGGCCGCGACATCATCCGTCAGGACGAGTATGGCAATTTCATGATCGTGCTGCTCAGCGGCAACATCGCGGTGGACCGGATACAACCCTGGGGTGAACGCCTGCGTTTGGCTGAAGTCGCGCCTGGCGAGGTCCTCGGGGAAATGTCGCTGCTCGACAGCGGACGCCGATTTTCCGTCTGTACGACGCTCAACGACTGCAGAATCGCAGTCCTGGACGCTCGGGCGATGGACGAAATGCTCAGTGTCGAGCCCAGTCTGGCTGCCAGTCTGATCGCCTTGCTGGCGCGCAAGTTGTCGCTTCGGCTGCGCGTGGTAAGCGCGCGCATCAGCGACAGAAAATGATTCCCCGGAGACACCTACATCATGGAACGCGATCAAGCCACCAAATTCATCAATGACCTGCTCAAGCTGATGGTCGGGCGCAACGGCAGCGACTTGTTCATCACGGCGGAGTTCCCGCCAGCGATCAAGGTCGACGGGAAGATCTCCAAGGTATCACCCCAGCCTTTGAATTCCGCGCACACGATGGCCCTGGCGCGCTCGATCATGAACGACAAGCAGGTGGCGGAGTTCGAGCGCACCAAAGAGTGCAACTTTGCCATCTCGCCTCCGGACGTTGGACGCTTTCGGGTCAACACGTTTGTCCAACAAGGCAAGGTTGGTATCGTTTTGCGGGTGATTCCTTTGACCGTGCCCACAATCGATGGCTTGGGCGTGCCCCAAGTGCTCAAGGAGGTGGCAATTACCAAGCGCGGTCTTTGCATCCTGGTCGGAGCCACCGGCTCGGGCAAATCAACAACGCTGGCGGCCATGGTTGACTGGCGCAATGCCAATTCGTTTGGGCACATCATCACGATCGAGGACCCGATCGAGTTTGTTCATCCGCACAAGAACTGCGTTGTGACGCAACGCGAAGTCGGCGTCGACACTGACAGTTGGGGCGCGGCCCTGAAGAACACGCTGCGCCAGGCACCGGACGTGATCCTGATGGGGGAAATCCGCGATCGCGAGACGATGGAGCACGCGGTGGCGTTCTCGGAAACCGGGCATTTGTGTCTGGCAACTTTGCACGCCAACAGCGCCAACCAGGCGCTGGACCGGATCATCAATTTCTTCCCGGAAGAACGACGCCCGCAATTGCTGATGGACCTTTCTCTCAACCTCAAGGCCATGGTCTCGCAGCGGTTGATCCCCAGACAGGACAGCAAAGGCCGTATTGCGGTGGTCGAAGTCATGCTCAACACGCCCTTGATATCCGACCTGATCTTCAAAGGCGAAGTCTCCGAGGTCAAGGAAATCATGAAGAAGAGCCGCAACCTGGGCATGCAGACGTTTGACCAGGCGCTGTTCGATGCCTACGAGGCCAACCAGATCACCTACGAAGACGCCTTGCGTAACGCCGATTCCCTCAACGATTTGCGCCTGCAGATCAAACTCAACAGCCAGCGCGGCCGGACCCAGGACCTCAGCGCGGGCACCGAAAACTTCGCCATTGTATGAACAGCATCAACACCAAAGTTTACGAACCCGCCACGGCACGCAAGCTTGCCTTTCTCGGGCTTGGCGTCATGGGCTACCCGATGGCCGGACATCTGGCGCGCGCCGGACACGAAGTCACGGTTTACAACCGGACTGCGGCGAAATCGGTCGCGTGGTGCGCAGAATTTGCGGGGTCTGACAATTCGAGACTGGCGCCCACACCAAGACAGGCGGCGCAGCACGCTGATTTCGTGTTTTGCTGCGTCGGCAACGATGATGATTTGCGCAGCGTGACCCTGGGCGCCGATGGCGCCTTCGCGGGCATGAAGTCCGGTGCCGTGTTCGTCGATCACACCACGGCTTCGGCCAGCGTGGCCAGGGATCTGTACGCGCACGCGGGTCAGTTGGGCCTGCACTTCATCGACGCTCCGGTATCGGGCGGCCAGGCCGGGGCACAAAATGGTCTGCTGACCGTCATGTGCGGCGGTGACGCGGCACCATTTGAGTCTGCGCGAGCGCTCGCCATGGCCTTTGCCAAGGCAGTTACGCTGCTCGGCGCCAGTGGCGCGGGTCAGCTCGCCAAGATGGTGAACCAGATTTGCATCGCGGGTCTGGTCCAGGGCCTGAGCGAGGCAATTGCGTTCGGCGAGCTCGCCGGACTCGACATGTTGCAAGTCCTTGACGTGATCGGCAAGGGTGCCGCACAAAGCTGGCAACTCGACAACCGGGGCAAGACCATGGTTGCCGACAAGTTTGATTTCGGGTTTGCAGTCGACTGGATGCGCAAGGACCTTGGGCTGGTCCTCGATGAGGCCAGGCGAAATGGAGCGCGGCTGCCGGTGACCGCCCTGGTGGACCAGTTCTACGCCGATGTGCAACGCCTGGGCGGCAGACGCTGGGACACTTCGAGCCTGATCAAACGCTTGCGGCCATAAGTCATTTCTTGACTTCGGCCGGCGTTGGTTGCGGCAGCGTGTTCTTCAAGTCCTCCTCGCCGATGATCTCAAAGATGCGTACCACCTTCTTGACGCCGTCGATGCTGCGTGTGAGTTCTGTCGCCCGGTTCGCCTCCCGTTGTGTCACGCGTCCCATCAGGTAGGTTGTACCGCGCTCGGTGACCACCTTGAAGGCGTTGGCGTACAGCTCCCTGGCGTCGACCATGCTGGCCTTCACCTTGCCTGTGGTCAGGCTGTCGGAAGAGCGCTGGGTCAGCGAGCTTTTTTCCATGACGCCGAGCTCGTTGACGATGAAGCGCACGTTTTCGACCTTGGCGACAATTTGCTCGGCGGTCAATCTTTCCTGCGCGCTCGGAACTTCGCCGGTCAGCAAGACCTGCCGGTTGTAGCTGGTGACGTTGACATGGGCGCGGTCTCCAAGGCTGTCGCGAAGGCGGCTGGCCGCGCGCAACTCAATGCCCTCGTCCTCCACCTGCGTACCCGCAGTGCGCCGATCGGTCGCCATCAGCGAGCCGACGACGACACCGCCCACCATCAGTGGAGCGCAGGCGCTTAGGGCCGCCCCCAGGGAAGCCGCGAGCAGCAAGGTTGTCAAAAGGCTTTGGCTTGCAGTTTTCATGATTGATGTTCCTGGTCTCCGAGTAACTGGGTATCGACGCCGTCACAAATGCAGTGCAGCGACAGTATGTGAACTTCCTGTATGCGGGCCGTGCGGTCGTGCGGTACGCAGATGTGAACGTCGGTGTCGCGCAGGGCTTGCGCCATCTTGCCGCCGCCGCGCCCGCTCAACCCCACCACCACCATCTCGCGCTCGTGGGCCGCGTCGATGGCTGCCAGCACGTTGGCCGAATCGCCGCTGGTCGAAATGGCCAGCAGAATGTCGCCGGGCTGGCCAAGGGCGCGCACCTGCCGCGCGAACACGACCTTGAAATCGTAGTCGTTGGCCAACGCAGTCAGAATCGAACTGTCCGTGGTCAGCGCAATCGCCGCCAGTTCGGGGCGTTCACGCTCGTAGCGCCCGACCAGTTCGGCGGCAAAATGCTGGGCATCTGCTGCCGAACCGCCGTTGCCGCAAGCGAGCACCTTGCCACCGCTGGTCACGCAACTGAGCATCGCCTGCACGGCAGCGGCGATCGGCTTGCTAAGCACCTGCGCAGCTTGGTATTTGAGATCGGCGCTGTCGATAAAGTGTTGTTCAATACGTTGCTCAAGCATGGTGCGATGATACCCGTCCCATTCTTATGCCGCGCTTAACCAGCGTCGAATGCCCCCTGCAACCACTCGGTGCGCCCGGGCTCCAGCAGCACAACGTCAAATCGGCATGGCGGTGGCTCGCGCAGGCGCATCAGATAGTGGCGCGCTGCAAAGATAATGCGTCGCTGTTTGCCTGCACCGATGCTCGCACCGGCGCCGCCGTGCTCGGCACGCGTGCGCTGACGAACCTCGACAAACACAGTGGTGCCATCGTCGGCACGCATGATCAGGTCGATTTCTCCGCCACCGCGCCCGGGCGTCCGATAATTGCGCTGCAGCAAGTGCAGCCCGTGCTGCTGCAAATACAGCAGCGCCGCGTCTTCAGCCGCAGCGCCGGCCTGCCGGGTGGTTTGGGCTTTGGCCCCGAATTGAGGACGATCCATTGACTGCCGTTGACACGATTGCTTACGCCAGCGCCGCGCGCGCCGCCACAGAAGTGGCTGGTGTCCAGCATTATCCGCGTGGGGCTCTCTACATGGTGGCCACACCGATTGGCAACCTGGCCGACATCACCCTGCGCGCCCTGCATCTGTTGCAGTTAGCCGACACGATCGCTTGCGAAGATACCCGCCACACCCAGACTCTGCTTCGCGCATATGGCATCGGGAAATCGTCGACCCAACTGTTCGTACTGCACCAGCACAACGAGGCGCAGGCCACGCAGACCGTGATTGATCGGCTGCGCCAGGACCAGCGGGTGGCCTACGTCAGCGATGCGGGCACGCCCGCAATCAGCGACCCGGGTGCGCGGCTCGCCGCAGCGGTGCAACTGGCGAGCTTGCGTGTGATTCCAGTGCCAGGCGCAAGCAGCGTTACTGCGGCGCTCAGCGTCGCCGGCGTGGTCGACGATGGTAAAGACGATGCCTCGTTCGTCTTTGTCGGTTTTCTTTCTTCCAAAGCCGGTGAGCGCGCTGCAGCCATCGAGCAGTTGCGCCAGGAGCAACGCGCCGTCGTGTTGCTCGAGGCACCGCATCGGATTGAAGTCCTGGCCCGTGCGCTTGCGCCTTTGGGCCCTCGCAGGCTCACGGTCGGGCGCGAGTTGACCAAACAGTTTGAGGAGGTGGTGACGCTGAGCGCGCGGGACTTTGCGGCCTGGCTTGCCGCGGACGGCAACCGCCTGCGCGGAGAATTCGCCCTGGTGCTGCATGCGGCACCCGACGCCGCACAAACACCACGCGAAGCCGGAGTGTTGAAATTGCTGCTGGCAGAGCTGCCGCTGAAGACCGCAGTCAAGCTCGCCGCCGAGATCACCGGGCAGCCCCGCAACCTGCTCTACGAATTGGCGCTCGGGCTGAAGAACGAATAGTGGGGCGCTAGCTGCGCGGGACCCAACGGTCGTACAGACGCACCGGGATTTGCCCTCCCCACAGTTCGATGGCAGCCTGGGTGCCGTCATGGGCTTGATTGGCAGGCGCGCCGCGTACGTACCCAAGTGCCACACAGACACCGGCCTTTGCGCTCCAGCCCACCGAGGAAATCTCGCCCACTGAATCCCCCTGCACGGTGATGGCCTCGCCGCCCCAGGCATACGCGGCGGAAGAGTCAAATACGAGCGTCACCAGTTTCTTGCGCAGCGGCCGCTTCAGGCTTGCCACCAGGGCCGTCTTGCCAATGAAATCAACTTGTTTGTCCAGTTTGATGGCGTAGCCCAGGCCCGCCTCCCAGGGCGTTTCATCAGGCCCGAGCTCGGCACCCCATGCACGGCGCCCTTGCTCGATACGCAACGCGTCGAGTGCGTAGTAACCGGCATCACGCAGTCCCAGGTCGGCACCCGCTGCCGTCAGCGAGAGATAGACGTGGCGCGTCATCTCAACGGGCACATACAGCTCATAACCGGGCCCACCCACATAGCTCATGCGCGCCACGCGCACGCGGGCAAGGCCGAGATCGATCATTTTGGTCCAGGAGAACTTCAGCCCCTGGGCCGATAAATCGTCGGGACTTACGCACGACAACAAGGCGCGCGCGTTCGGTCCCATCACAGACAACACGCAGTACAGCGCGGAAACATCGGTCAGAACGGCCTGCGCACCGGCACCGATGTGCTGCGAGATCCAGTCAAAGTCACGCACCGCCTGGCCCGAGCCGGTGATGATCAGGAAGCTCTCGCCCATCGCCGTGGGCTGCTGGCGGATGACCGTTAAATCGCTTTCGAAGCCGCCACGTTCATTGAGCATGGCCGTGTACACCATTTTGTCGACGGCAACATCGATATCGTTGGCGCAAAGTCGCTGCAGTACTGCGAGCGCATCGCCGCCCTGCAGCAGCAGCTTGGAGAACGACGATTGGTCATACAAAGCGACTGCCTCGCGGGTGGCCCGCTGTTCCTGGATAACCCATGGCAGCCAGCCGGGGCGATCCAGCGTGTGCGGTGGCCTGGCTTGTCCGCCCAGTCGGAAATAGTTCGCACGCTCCCAGCCATTTTTGCTGCCAAACTCCGCACCACGCGCGCCAAGTAGATCGTATAGAGGCGAAGTGCGCAGCGGTCGCGCCGTTTCCAGTTCCTGGCGCGGCCAGCGCATCGCGTAATGCAGGCCAAGCGTCTCTCCGGTGCGCTCGGAAAGCGCCTTGCGGTTGCCGGTAAACGCGCCGAAACGACGGATATCGACGTCCCACAGATCCGTGCTCGGCTCACCGCCTATGATCCATTCCGCGATCAGACGCCCGGCACCTCCGCTGTTGGCGATACCGGCGGAGTTGAATCCGGCGCAGACGAAATAATTCCGCAGTTCGGGGGCCTGACCGAGGATGAAATTGCCGTCGGGCGTGAAGCTCTCGGGGCCGTTAAGGAGCATCTTGATTTCGGCCGTTTCCAGACAGGGCGTGCGGTGCAGCGCGTTGGTCATCAGTGGTTCAAACTGATCCCAGTCCTCGTCGAGTAATTCAAACTGGAAAGTCGAAGGAATCGGGTCCATCTTCCACGGCTTGGCCTGTGGCTCAAACCCGCCCATCACGAGGCCGCCGACTTCTTCCTTGTAGTAAATAAAGCCGTCGGGGTCACGCATGACTGGCAGGTTCGGCAGTACGCCGTCGATCTTGCCAGTGACAATATAGAAGTGTTCGGCGGAAAACAGCGGTACGTTGACGCCGGCCAGATAGCCCTGCTGGCGCGCCCATTGGCCGGCACAATTGACGATGACTTCGCAGCGCACGTCGCCCTGTGCTGTGCGAACGCCCACCGCCATGCCGCGCTCAATGATGACGCCGGTCACTTCGATGCCCTCGACGATCTTTACCCCCCTGTTGCGCGCTCCCTTGGCCAGCGACATGCACAGATCGGCCGGATTGACGGTGCCATCCCCCGGTAGCCAAATGGCGCCTTGCAAGTCGTCGATCCGCATGACCGGATACAGCGTGCCGGCTTCCTGCGCGCTAATCAATTGACATTCGACGCCAAAACTGCGGGCCATAGCGGTTTGCTTCTTCAACACTTTCATGCGCTCGGGCGTGCGCGCCACATTGACGCTGCCGCACTGCTTCCAGCCTGTGGCCAGTCCGGTTTCGGCCTCCAGCGCGGCGTACAGCTCGATGCCGTACTTGCTCATGGTCGTCATGTTGCGATTCGGGCGCATCTGGCCCACCAACCCGGCTGCGTGCCAGGTGGTGCCGCTGGTGAGCTTGCCCTGCTCGAGCAGCAGAACATCTGTTCGGCCCATCTTGGCAAGGTGATACGCGCTGGAGCAACCGACGATGCCGCCACCGATGATGATGGTCTGAACATGACTTGGAAGGATCACTTGGAGCTCCTTGGTTTCGTGTGTTTTTCAGCCGCGCCTGACGCATTTTCCAACGGCGTTGGGCGCTATCCCAGGCGCAGCGCCATCACGCCACCGACGATCACGCCAGTACCGATCGCGCGCCTGAGCGTGAATACCTCGTGCAAAATCCACGTCCCAAGCAGCACGGCAAACAAAACCGACGTTTCGCGAAGTGCGGCCACCGTGGCGACCGGCGCACGCGTCATCGCCCACAAGGCTATGCCATACGACCCCAACGAGGCGCAGGCACCGAGGGTGGCAACGGGCCAGCGCCGCCTCGCGTATCGTCCAAGCGCTGACCCGCGGGTGGCAAACATCAGCAACGCAAACGGCCAGCCGTCGAGCAGGAACAGGGTGGCGACATACTGCAACGCGTTGCCCGACGCGCGCACGCCGAGTCCGTCGATGACCGTATAGACAGCGATGATGACGGCATTGGCCAGCGCAAATCCAATCGCTTTGGGCACGGCGAAGGCATGCGCATGCAGCCCCAGCACCAGCACACCCGCGCTGATGCCAATGACGCCGGCCCAGGCCAGCGGCGACAGTGTCTCGCCCAACGTCACCGTGGCCGACAGTGCCACGAGGAGGGGCGCCACGCCGCGCATCAAAGGGTAGGTGAGCCCCAACTCGCCGTGCCGGTATGCGCCAGTCAGGGCCAGGTAATAGCCGATGTGAACCACCACGGAGGCAACAATGTAAGGCCATGCCTGGGCCGATGGCCAACCCACCAGCGCCACCAACGGGATCGCCAAAATGGACCCGATCAGGTGAATGACGGCCATGTCCAGATCCTTGTCGCTGCTGGATTTGACCAAGGCATTCCAGCTGGCGTGAAGCAACGCGCCAAACAGCACGGCTCCCACCACCGGCCAACTGAGAATCATGGTCCGGCTTCCTCTTGATGTGTTGATCTTGTCACCTGAGCCCTTGCATTTGCGCCCCTGCAGTCTAGCGCCGGATTATCCATGCCTGGGTGGATATTGCCAATTGTTAACAATGTACAATTAATCATTGACTATCTGAGAAGTCTGGGATAAAGTGTCACCGTCTTCAAAGGAGCATTGCAATGACCCCCTCCGTTATCTCCAGTCTTTCCCCGGTGGGACGTGTCCCCGAGGAGATCCGTCGCGCCGCAGCCCAACAGAAAAGATTCGACACCGAGAACACGGAACGCAGCGTCGCCTACGTCATGCTCGACTGCTCGGGCACGACGATGGACCGGTATGTTGACGCACCGGCTATTGTTTTTGTCGAAGTGTTCAAGAAGTATGGCCTTGAAATCACGATGCCCGAGGCGCGCGCGCCGATGGGTCTGCGCAAAGACCTGCATATCAGGGCGATCACCGAAATCGAATCGGTTCGCGGTCGTTTTGTGACGAAATTCGGACGTGCGCCGACCCAGTCCGATGTCGATGCAATGTTCGCCGACTTTGTGCCGACCCAACTCGCGCTGCTGCGCCAGGGCAGCTACCACGACCTGCTGCCCGGCGTCGCCGAGGTGGTCAAGAACATGCAGCAGCAAGGCATCAAGCTCGGCGTCACCACGGGCTTTACCCGCGACATGCTCGATTTGCTGCTGGCAGGGGCTGCCGCACAGGGTTTCGTGCCCGAGACTTCCTGCGCCGGTGATGAGGTCGAGATGCCCCGTCCCACAGCCTACATGGTGATCAAGAATCTTGAACGCATGGGCGTGTACAACCTGCAAAACGCAATGCGACGCACGGTCAAGGTTGACGACACCGTTTCCGGTGCCGGCGAGGGTGCGCCCCTATGCTGGCGTGTCGGCGTATCCAAATGGAGCAACTACGTCGCCGACAGCTGGGAGGCGGTGAAGAAAATGAGCCTGACCGAGCTCGCCGAGAAAGAAAAGGCGTCGAAGGAGAAGATCGTCACCGAGAGCGGCGCCCATTACGTGATTGATGACCTGCGCGATCTGCCAGCGGTCATCGTCGATATCAACCAGCGGCTCGCCGCAGGCGAGAACCCCTGAGCGTTCACGCCAATCGCTCAAACCCCATCAGAGACCTGCGACAGGCATTCTTCCAGGATATCAAGCGCCTGGCCCATCTGCGCCCGGGTGGTGATCAAAGGCGGTGTTAGCGTCAGCACATTGCCCATCGTGGTCTTGAACGACAGGCCACGCGACAAGGCCCGGTAGAGGACCCGCTCTGCGGCGTCCGAGGCCGGTGTCATGGCTGTGCGATCTGTGACGAGTTCGACTCCGAGCAGCAAGCCGCGGCCGCGCACATCGCCAATCAGGCGATGCCGCCCTTTCATTTCGTGCAGACGCTGCAAGGCATAGGCGCCGACTTGCGCGGCGTTGTCAACCAATTGCTCACGCTCGATGACTTCCAACGTGGCCAGAGCCGCCGCCGCAGTCACCGGATTCTTTTCATGCGTGTAGTGACCGAAAGCGTAGTCGCCCGCCAGATCGAGTTCGGCACGCGCAACGCAGGCGGCAATCGGCAGCACACCACCACCAAGAGCCTTGCCCAGAACCACGATGTCGGGTGCAGCGCCGTCATGTTCAGCAGCGAAGAAGCGTCCGGTTTTGCCCAAGCCGGTGGGAATCTCGTCAAAAATCAGCAGCGTGCCGTGCGCATCGCAAGCCGCACGTACCGCCTGCCAATAGCCCGCAGGCGGAATAAAGGGAACGGCCCGCGCTGGTTCGGCAATTACCGCAGCGACGTCACCTTCGCGTTCGAGCACGTACCGCACCATATCGGCGCAAGCAAGTCGGCATTGATCGAGTCGAGGGTTCCCGTCTGCGTCCACCGTATGACCGTAGGGACAGCGATAGCAGCCAAATGGCGCGACATGCTCGGCTCCCCCGAGCAAGGGGCCAACCGCGTGGCCACTGCGGAACAAGGACTCGCCGCCGACGCTGCAAGCGCCAAAGCCTGCACCATGAAACGAGTCCCAGAAACTCAGGGTCTTGAAGCGACCGGTTGCGCGGCGGGCAACCTTGATCGCCACCTCGACGGCGTCCGACCCCCCGGGGGTGAACAACACCTTGGCAGCGTGGCCGGTCAGCGCCTTGAAGCGCTCGCCCAGCACCTCCGCGAGTTGAACGGCCCGTTCGCTGGCAAAGCGCCGTGGGGCAAATGTCAGGGCATCGAGTTGTGCCTTGATCGCGGAAATCACGCGCGGATGCGCATAGCCAACGTGATGGACATTGTTGCCGTGAAAATCCATGTAGCGCCGCCCAGCTGTGTCCTCGATCCAGATGCCTTCAGCCTTGGCAATGGCGCTCAGGCAGGGCGTGGAGACCGATTGGTGCAGGAAAGCGGTGCTGTCTCGCGCCAGCAGCGCACGCGTGGGTTGGTCGATATGTTGCGACTGCCACTGCCCGCGCAGCAACGAACGGTTGACGTCGCCCTCGCTCTGGGTTGGGCTGGCTCTGGCGCTCAACGCTTTCACCCGGAGGTTGCCGCTTCGGAACGTTGACGCAGATCGTTGTCAATCGTGCGTTGCTTGCTCTGCATCACGTGATTGAACATGGCGCGGCCCGCCGCCTGCGCGTCGCCCGATCCGATTGCTTTCACGATCTGCTTGTGCTCATTGAGGAATGTCCGCATCAGGACACCGTCTGACAGATTCTGGCGACGAAAGAGCGACAGCTCCTTGATCAATTTGCGATAGGTATCGGTCAACTTCCGGTTACCCGACATTTCCACCATACGGTCGTGAAACTTCAGGTTCAGGACATGGTACTGGTGCGCGTCCTGCGTCTTCACTGCCTGCTCCATCTCGCTCACCATGGCCTTGATTTCCCTGAGTTGCTCGCCAGAAATGCTCGCGGCCAGTCGCTGACCAACCCAGTCGTCCATGGCAGCACGAAAGTCAAAGATCTCGAGCGCTTCGTCGATCGGAATATCACGCACAAAGACGCCGCGGTTCTTCTCGGTACGCAACAATCCGGCTTCGTCGAGCATGCGAAACGCCTCCCGCACGGGTCCGCGCGATACCCCCATCTTCTTGGCCAGGGCAGCTTCGAGCAGTTTGGCGCCCGGCGGATGTTCGCCCACAAGAATCGCCCGCTCGATCTCCTTCTGCACCAAAGTGGCAAGGGTGCTGCTTTGGAGCAGTGCAATGGCGGCAGGAAGCGCGACGTTCATCCCGACATTGGGGCACAGTCGCAAATTATTGTCAACAATCTGCAAAACCTAATTGACAAATGCGAATGCGCAGGGTTCAATACATCGCACTGGGTACGCGTGTTTCGGTCGCCTGGTCTGGGGCGGCCGTCATCACGTTGACACAATCCGGTCACAGCATTGCAACTTTTTACCTGAAGGAGCTCCACGTGCGTTTGTCCCTACTGTCCAAATCCCTCGTTCTCGGTGGTCTGCTTGCCGTCGCCGCTGCCGCGTCCGCAGCAACCACACAGTTGCTGGTCTATACCGCACTGGAAACCGACCAGATCAAGGCTTACCAGGAAGGGTTCAACAAATCCTACCCGGATATCGAGATCAAGTGGGTGCGCGATTCCACCGGCGTCATCACGGCCAAGTTGCTGGCGGAAAAGGCCAACCCACAAGCCGATGCAGTGATGGGTGTGGCGGCTTCGAGCCTGGCGCTGCTTGACAAGCAGGGCATGCTGATCCCCTACGCGCCGCTGAACCTTGATGCCATCATGAGCCAGTACCGCGACAAAAAGAACCCGCCAGCCTGGTTTGGCATGGATGTCTGGGGCGCGACCGTCTGTTTCAACACCGTGGAAGCCCAAAAGAAGAACATTCCGAAGCCGCAGAGCTGGCAGGACCTAACCAAGCCGGCCTACAAAGGGCAGATCGTAATGCCCAACCCGGCATCCAGCGGCACCGGCTATTTTGACGTCATCGCCTGGCTGACGCTGTTTGGCGACAAGGATGGCAAGGGCGGCGGCTGGAAGTTCATGGACGGCCTGCACGACAACATTGCACAGTACACGCACTCAGGTTCCAAACCCTGCAACATGGCGGCCAGTGGCGAGTTTGTGGTTGGCATATCGTTCGAATACCGTGGCAATTCGAACAAAGCCAAGGGCGCACCGATTGACCTGATCTTCCCGAAAGAGGGTCTGGGCTGGGATCTGGAAGCCTTCGCCATCCACAAGGGCACGAAAAACCTCGCCGCAGCCCAAAAGCTGGCCGACTGGGCATCGAGCAAAGACGCGATGCTGCTGTATGGAAAGAACTTCGCCATCACGGCGCAACCCGGCGTGGCCGCGCCGCTGGCCAACATACCCAAGGACTACGAGGCACGCCTCGTCAAGCTCGACTTCAACTATGCTGCCGAACAGCGCGAACGGATTTTGAACGAGTGGACCAAGCGCTACAACGTCAAGTCCGAAAAGCGCTGAACCCCGGGTAACCCCGCTGAGCCGCATGACGCAACCGTGCGGCTCTTTTCAATTCCGAGCATGAATCAAACAACCTTTCTCGACTTGCGCGACGTCAGCAAGGAATTTGGCAGTTTTACCGCCTTGCGGGACATCAACCTCCAGGTCCGGGAGGGTGAATTCATCTGTTTTCTGGGACCCTCGGGCTGCGGCAAGACCACGTTGCTGCGCATCATCGCCGGACTCGAAACCCAGACCACGGGCAACATCCTCCAGGGCGCGCGAAATATTTCCCTGTTGCCACCGGCCTTGCGGGACTACGGCATCGTGTTTCAGAGCTACGCCTTGTTTCCCAATCTGCATGTGGCCGACAACGTTGCCTACGGCCTGGTCAATCGCAAGACTCCGCGCGGCGAAATTACGCGACGGGTGACCGAACTCCTTAAATTGGTGGGCTTGCCAGGCAGCGAAGCAAAGTTTCCCGGGCAGCTTTCGGGCGGACAGCAACAGCGCATTGCCCTGGCGCGAGCCCTGGCCACGGCGCCGGGCCTGCTGCTCCTTGACGAGCCGCTTTCAGCACTGGACGCACTCGAACGCATCCGGCTGCGCCAGGAAATCAGGGCGCTGCAGCAGAAACTTGGGGTCACAACCGTCATGGTGACGCACGATCAGGAGGAAGCCCTGAGCGTGGCCGATCGGATTGTGGTCATGAACCACGGCGCCATCGAACAGGTCGGCTCGCCGATGGATATTTATCGCGAGCCTGCGTCTCCGTTCGTGGCTGATTTTGTTGGCAAGGTCAACATGCTGCCGGCCCGGCGCAGTCAGGGTCAATTGCATTTCGGCGCCATGCAACTTCCCTGCGCGGGCGACGATCGGGAGGTTCGGGTTTACCTCAGGCCCGAGGACGTGCTGGCGCGACCGATCGAGCCAGGGGACGCACACGTGTTTGATGCCTGCATCGACAAGATCGAGTTCCTGGGCTCACATTGTCATGTGCACGTGCACTCGCCAGCCTTGGGCTCGAACAAACTGATGGTCTATCTGTCGCTCAATTTTCTTTCCGAGAAATCGCTGCAAGTGGGCTCGACGATCACGCTCAAACTGCTGCCTGAGCGCGTCAAGGTATTTTGATGTCCGCCGAGCTGACCCGCGGGGCGACCAGACCTGCCATCAAGTTCAAGCAACACTGGGTGGACCGGCTCGCGCACGCCTTGATCGTCCTGATTGCCGTGGTACTGATCGCATTTCTGGCCGCGCCGCTGCTGGCCATCTTGCTGCAAGCCCTTGAGGGCCGCAGCGGGGAGTTCGTCTGGTTTGACAACTTTGTCGCCTATGCCAAGACACCTGCGTTGCTGGGCAGTTTGTGGAACAGCCTGTGGGTATCTGGCGTGGTCACTTTGGTCGTGCTGCCGCTGGCGTTCACCTTCGCCTACGCCTTGACACGTTCGTGCATGCCACAGAAGTCGTTGTTTCGGGGCATTACGCTGATTCCTTTGCTCGCGCCCTCGCTGTTGTCTGCCATTTCACTGATCTACTGGTTTGGCAATCAGGGGGTCCTCAGGGGCTGGATGCAAAGCGTCGGCATCGAACAGATTTACGGTGCCCCTGGTATCGTGCTGGCCGAGTGTCTGGCGGTTTTCCCGCACACGCTGATGATCCTGGTCACCGCGCTGAGCCTGTCCGACGCCCGGCTCTATGAGGCCGCTGATGCGATGGGAACCAGCGCCGCGCGCAAATTCTTTACCGTGACACTGCCAGGCGCCAAGTACGGACTCATTTCAGCGGCCCTGGTCACGTTCACGCTGGTCATGACCGACTTTGGTATCCCCAAGGTGATCGGTGGCAACTTCAACGTGCTGGCCACCGACGTCTTCAAGCTGGTGATCGGCCAGCAGGACTTCTCCAAAGGAGCCGTCGTCGCCCTGCTCCTTCTCGCGCCGGCCGTCGTGACATTTGGGATCGATCACTTTGTGAGTCAGCGCCAGACCGCCATGCTGACGGCACGCGCCGTGCCGTATTCGCCCAAGCGCTCGCCGCTGTACGACCGCCTGATGATGCTTTACTGCGCCGTCATAGGGTCTCTGGTGCTGGCCATGCTGGGCATGGCGGTGTTTGCATCGTTTGCGACTTTTTGGCCGTACAACCTGCAGCCCAGTTTGCGCCACTACCACATGGGACTGCTCGACGCCGAGGTTGGTGTGGCTTTTGTCAACAGCCTGAAGATGGCTGGCGGGACCGCGTTGTTTGGCACCTTGCTCGTTTTCATCGGCGCCTACCTGCTTGAAAAAACCAAAGGTCTGGACTGGGCGCGCTCGCTCGTTCGATTGCTCGCGGTGCTGCCGATGGCTGTGCCGGGCCTGGTGCTGGGACTGGGCTACATTTTCTTCTTCAACGCACCGGGCAATCCCCTTGGCTTTCTGTATCACACCCTGAGCCTGCTGACCGTTTGCACCATCATCCACTTTTATACCACCGGCCACCTCACCGCCGTGACCGCACTCAAGTCGCTGGACGGCGAATTCGAAGCCGTCAGCGCCTCGCTCAAAGTCCCTTTCTACAAGACTTTCTGGCGTGTCACGCTGCCGGTCTGTGCGCCCGCCCTGATCGACATGGCACGCTATTTCTTCATCAATGCGATGACGACCATATCGGCAGTCGTATTCTTGTATGCGCCCGAAACAAAGGTGGCCTCGATTGCCATCCTCAATCTCGACGAAGCTGGCGAGATGGGCGCGGCGGCGGCGATGGCGGTGCTGATTGCGCTGTCGTCCTCGATCGCAACGATGCTGTTCATGGCGCTGGCCTGGTGGACCAACCGGCGTACCCAAGCCTGGAGAGGAAGATGAGGCCCCCTTGGGTTCAACATGCCGTGAGTGGATCTTGCGGGCGGAGCGCTCAGCTCCGCGGCTGTCCCCCGGCCTTTGGCCTCCTCCTTTATGCCGCTGCGCTGAGCGCTCCGCCAGCAAGATCCTTCAAGCAGGGTTGGTGTGCGAGCAACACAAACCACCAACGCTCGTTGCCGAGGGAGATGCAGTGGGTGGCGCAGCGTGGACTTGGGGTTTTGCCAAATAAAGGAGGAGGCCCAACGGGCCGGGGGACATTCGCGGAGTCACCCACTGCGGCGCCCTCGGCCCCCACACGCTTGGGATTTGAACTCGCGAAAGCAATCTGCATCAGGCAGGCATGGCTACAACGGTCTCGTATATTTCGGAACCCACAATAATTGAAGGATGTAATGCAATGGACCGCGACAAGATATTGCTGACCCCCGGACCACTGACCACCACGCTTCGCACCAAGCTGGCGATGCTGCGCGACTGGGGCTCGTGGGACGCCGACTTCAACGCCGTCACCGCGAGCTTGCGCCGCAGCCTGCTCGACATCGTCCACGGGCAGGACAGCCATGTCGTCGTTCCGCTGCAAGGCAGTGGGACGTTCAGCGTGGAGGCTGCGGTGGCCACGCTGGTGCCACGCGACGGTCACGTGCTGGTGCTCGACAACGGTGCCTATTGCAAGCGCGCTGCCAGGCTGACCACGCTGATGGGGCGGCGCTGCACGGTACTGGGCTTTGACGAGGCAGCGCAGGTGCAGCCCGCTGCCCTGGAGCAGCAGCTCCAGGCCGACACATCGATCACACACGTCGTGATGATCCACTGCGAGACCGGCACCGGAGTGCTCAACCCGCTGCAAGCGGTGGCCGACGTCTGCCAGCGCCACGGCAAGGGTCTGGTCGTCGACGCCATGAGTTCGTTTGGCGCCATCGAAATCGACGCGCGCAAGACCCGCTTTGACGCGCTTGTGGCCGCGAGCGGAAAATGCCTTGAGGGCGTCCCGGGCATGGGCTTCGTCTTTATCCGCAAAGCGGTACTCGACGCCTGCGCCGGGCGCAGCCAATCCCTGGCGATGGACCTGCACGATCAGTACCTCTACATGGAGAAGACGACGCAATGGCGCTTTACGCCACCGACCCACGTCGTGGTGGCGCTGCACGAGGCCGTCGCCCAGTTCGAACTCGAAGGTGGCCAGCCGGCGCGCCTGGCACGTTATACGAGCAACTATCAGACCCTGATCACGGGCATGGCCCGGCTCGGTTTCCGACCGTTTCTGGACCCGGCGATCCAGGCTCCGATCATCGTCACCTTTCACGCTCCAGGCGATTCGAAATACGATTTCAGGACCTTCTACGCGGCCGCGCGGGCGCGCGGGTTTATCCTCTATCCGGGCAAACTCACCCAGGTCGAGACGTTCCGCGTCGGCTGCATTGGCGCCATCGGGCCCGATGAGATGGAGCAGGCGGTGCATGCCATGGGCCTGGCCATGCGGGAGATGGGGCTGACAGCTTCATTGCCCTCGTGAGCATGGCAGATCTCAAAGAACAGGACGGAGGTTGACATGGTGGCTCAGGCAAAAGCAAACGCGGTTCACCCGGCACTGGCGGCTATTCAGAAATCGGTCGCGCCCAAGATCAAGGTTGCAGTCAGCGACATCGACGGGGTGCTGCGCGGCAAGTACCTGCACCGCGACAAGTTTCTCGGCGCTGCCGAGCCGCACCCGGCAGGCGGCTTTGGTTTTTGCGACGTCGTGCTGGGCTGGGACATGATGGATGTCACCTATGACAACACCACGGCAACCGGCTGGCAGCACGGCTTCCCGGATGCCCTGGCGCGCATCGATCTGGACACGGCGCGCCACGTCCCGTGGGACGCGGACGTCCCGTTCTTTCTTGGCGAATTTGTCAACGCCGACGGCACCGCCCATGCACAGTGCCCGCGCCAGACTCTCAAGCGCGTACTCAAGCGCGCCGAGAAGATGGGCTTCATAGTCATGACCGGCATGGAGTTCGAGTGGTTTAATTTCCTGGAGACGCCGCAGAGCTGGGCCGCCAAGAAGGGCGTCGACCCGGAAGTGCTGACACCGGGCATGTTTGGGTATTCGCTGTTGCGCATGAACCAGAACCGCGGCTTCTTCAACGCCATCATGGACGAGATGCAGGCGTTCGACGTGCCCATCGAAGGCTTGCACACCGAAACCGGGCCTGGTGTCTACGAAGCGGCCATTGGCTTTAGCGAGGCGCTCAAACAGGCTGACCGCGCAATTCTGTTCAAAACCGGAACCAAGGAAATCGGCGCGCGCTTTGGCATCATGCCCAGTTTCATGGCCAAGCCGCACCAAAAGATGCCCGGTTGCAGCGGCCATATTCACCAGAGCCTGTCCGACGGCAAGCGAAACCTGTTCTTCGACGCCAAAGCGCCGCGCAAGATGAGCAGACTGTTCGAAAGCTATCTGGCCGGACAGGTGGCTTGCATGATGGAATTCGCGCCCATGCTGTGGCCCACCATCAACAGCTACAAGCGGCTGGTCGACGGCTACTGGGCACCGGTCAAACCGACCTGGGGCATCGACAACCGAACGGCGAGCTTTCGCGTGATTGCCACCTCACCCAAATCGACCCGACTGGAGACACGTTGCCCAGGCGCCGACGTCAACCCGTATCTGGCCATGGCAGCGGTCATTGCCGCCGGGCTGCACGGCGTGGAGAAGGGCCTGAAGCTGACCACGCCGCCGATTACCGGCACCAACGTCGGCGGTGAGAATGTCGCGCGCGCCCCGCGCACGCTGATCGAGACCACGCGCGCCTTTGAGCAATCGGCCATCGCGCGTGACTGGCTTGGTGACGGCATGGTCGATCACTTTGCCGCCACGCGTGACTGGGAGTGGCGCCAGTGGCTCGACGCCGTCACCGACTACGAAATGAAACGCTATTTTGAAATCATCTGACCCTGGACAACCCTCATGAGCATCACATCCTTTTCCTTCCCCACCCCGATCAAATTCGGCGCTGGCGCGCGCAAACTCGTCGCCGCGCACATGCTCGAACAGGGGCTCGGGCGTCCCTTGATCGTCACGGACAAGGCACTCGCTGCACTGCCACTGCTCAGCGAGTTCGAGTCCCATCTGACCGGGCTCGATGTCGCTGTCTTCTCCGGCGTGTTTGGCAATCCCACCTGCAGCCAGGTGATGGATGGCGCGATCGCCTACAAGGCGCACCGGGCAGATTGCGTGATTGGCCTGGGTGGCGGTGCTGCACTCGACGTCGCCAAGATCGTGGGCCTGGCCGCTACCCACGACGGGGACATTCTGGAGTACGTATGGGATCACCCACAGGTGCGCCCGATCGTCAATGCACTGCCGTATTTTGTGGCACTGCCCACCACCTCGGGCACCGGCTCGGAAGTGGGTCGCTCCAGTGTCATCAGCGAAAACGACAGCCACCTCAAGCGCGTCGTGTTCAGTCCGAAGATCCTTGCCAAATGCGTGTTTGCCGACCCGGAGCTGACCCTTGGCCTACCCCCGGCGATGACCGCCGCCACCGGGATGGACGCGCTGATCCACAACATCGAGAGTTACCTCTCACCGGCCTATCATCCGCTGTGTGACGGCATCGCGCTCGAAGGCACCCGCATCGCGGCCGCCGCGCTGCCGTTGGCGGTGCGCGAACCGGGCAACCTGCAGGCCCGCACCGACATGATGATGGCCTCCATGATGGGCGCCATCGCCTTCCAGAAGGATCTGGGCGCGGTGCACTCCTGCGCACACGCGCTGGGTGCCGTGTGCGACCTGCACCATGGCCTGGCCAACGCGCTGATGCTCGATACCGTGATGGCCTGGAATTTGTCTGCCGCACCGGCCAAGTTTGACGAGCTGGCACACGTTTGCAAAGTCGCTGGCGGAGGCAAGGCATTCGTCGCCTGGCTCGGACAGATCAAGGCGGACATCGGCATTCGCGGCGGCCTCGCTGCCCACGGTGTCAAGCCCGAGCAACTGCCGCGGCTGGTGCAGATTGCCAGCGCCGACATCTGCCACCAGACCAACCCGCGGCCCTGCACCGCGGCAGACTTTGAGGGGCTTTTCAAGGCGGCAATGTGATCTTTATTCCCCCCCTCACTCCCCCCCGCCCCTCTCTCGCCCCGCCGAGCGAAAGAGGGGAGCCAACAGCCCCATTTGGCCGCGTGTTTTAGGATGAGAAGTACACGTGCCGCTGAGCGTTGCAGGAAGGCGAAACAACAAAACTCCAACGGTACAAACCGTAAAGATGCACGTCCCACCTTAAAGGACACGGCCAAATATGGCTGTTGGCTCCCCTTTCCGCCCCGGCGGGGGTGGAAAGGGGTGGGGGGATAGGGGGGGGAAAGAATTCAAACATGGAAAAAGAAAATCCAGGAATGGAAGATCAGAAAGTCCGTTTGAAAATCGGCATCAGCGCGTGCTTCCTGCACCCGGACCCAGCGCGCACGGTGTTCGCCAAAAAGACCTTACAGTACATTGAGCAGTCGATGGCACATTGGATCATGGCGGCTGGCGCGCTGCCGGTGATGATTCCGTCGCCGGCTGCAGACACTGCACCAGGCGAGGTCCATTTCGGCGACTACGCAGACTGGCTCGATGGGCTGGTGTTGCACGGCGGTGCCGATGTCTGGCCCGGCAGCTACGGCGAGCAGCCACTCGAAGAACGCTGGAGCGGCGACCGCGTGCGTGACGTCTACGAGATGGCGCTGATCAAGGCATTTGTGGCCGCCGAAAAACCGGTGTTCGGTGTTTGCCGCGGCATGCAACTGATCAACGTGGCCTTTGGCGGAACCCTGTACCAGGACATCGGCACGCAGCGCCCAAAGTCGCTGGTGCACCGCGACGCTGATCGCTACGACCACAACTTCCATCAGCTTGAAATAGTACAAAAAACCCGCCTTGAAGCCCTGTTGACGGGCGTGAGCAGCTATAAAATCAATAGCATTCATCACCAGGGAATCAAGGATCTGGCGCCCGGTTTTGTGGTCGAGGCGCACTGTCCGGACGACGGCATGATCGAGGCCATCCGACACACCGGTGCGGCTTGGGTGGCAGCGGTGCAGTGGCACCCCGAATTTCATCGTGCCGAACTTGGTACGCTCGACGACACGCCTTTGTTGCACGATTTTTTGACTGCCGCGCAAGCGGCCCAAACCAAAGCGAGACTCCCATCATGAACCAGCTTTCAATCCACAACCCGGCCAACGGCGCGCTCATTCGCCAGGTCGGCACTGACGACGCGGCTTCCGTCGCGGCCAAGGCTGCACAAGCACGTGCCGCCCGGGCGTCCTGGCAGGCGGTGCCGCTAGCGCAGCGCAAGGACTGCATCGTGCGCTTTCGCGCCGCCGTGGTAGCCGAGCTGGAGTCGCTGGCCGCGATCATGACAGCCGAGACCGGCAAGCCGATCAAGATGTCGCGCAATGAGCTCAACGGCCTGCTCGGCCGCATTGACTTTTTCCTGAAGGAAGTGGATAGGCAGCTGCTCACCGAAACCGTCTTTAGCTGAAGGCGGCATGACCGAGCAAATCGAGCACACACCGCTGGGGGTGGTGGGCAACATCTCGGCCTGGAACTACCCCTGGTTTGTCGGCGGCAACGTCTTTATACCGGCGCTGTTGACCGGCAATGCGGTGCTGTACAAGCCATCGGAATACGCCACGCTGACCGGGCTGGCGATGGCGCGCTTGCTGCACGGCGCTGGCGTGCCCGCCGACGTATTCATCGCGTTGATCGGCGGCGCCGAAGTCGGTTCCGCGCTGCTGGCACAAAAGATCGACGGCCTGTTCTTTACCGGCTCCTATGCCACGGGCGCGCGGATCGCGCAGACGCTGGGTCCACGCATGGTCAAGCTGCAGCTCGAACTCGGCGGCAAGGACCCGACCTACGTCTGCGACGATGCCAACCCACAGGTCGCCGCCGAGTCGCTGGCCGACGGCGCCATGTACAACACCGGGCAGAGCTGTTGCTCGGTCGAGCGGATCTACGTCCACGAGAAGATCTACAACGCCTTTGTGCGCGCCTTTGTCGAGACCGTGCGTGGTTTCAAGTCGGGCGACCCAATGAGCGAGGACACCTACATCGGCGCCATCACGCGCGCTGCGCAACTCGACGTGCTCGCGGCCCAGGTGGCCGATGCCAGGGCCAAGGGTGCCACCCTGCTCATCGGCGGCAAGCGCCTGCCCGGTCCGGGCAACTGGTTTGAGCCCACCGTGTTTTCCAACGTCAACCACAGCATGGAGTTGATGCGCGAGGAGAGTTTTGGGCCGATCATCGGCATCCAGAAAGTCAGCAGTGACGCGCAAGCCGTGCAACTAATGAACGACACGCGCTACGGCCTCACCGCTGGCGTGTTCACACCCGACGAGGCACGCGCCAGAGGCCTGCTCGCGCAGGTCAACGCTGGCAGCGTCTACTGGAACTGCTGCGACCGCGTCAGCCCGCGCCTGCCCTGGAGCGGCCACGGCGACTCAGGCATGGGATTGACGCTGTCGACCTACGGCATCCAGACCTTCACGCGGCCCAAGGCATGGCATCTGCGCCAGGCGTAAAGCTCACGTTGTTTGACCTCGACCACACGCTGCTCGATGGCGACAGCGATGTGCTGTGGTGCGAGTTTCTGATTCGCGAAGGCGTTCTTGAACCCGAAAGTTTTTCGGCGCGCAACCAGGACATGGATCAGCGTTACCGCGCGGGCACAGTCGGTCTGGAGGAGTTTGCCAACTTCTACGGCGGCACACTGACTGGGCGTACGAGGCTGCAATGGGAACCCTTGCGCAAGAGGTTCCTGACCGAAGTGATTGTGCCGCGCATCGGTCAGGCAGCACGGGACCTTGTGCGCAGCGACGTCGACGCCGGTGACCTGGTCATCATGACCACCGCCACCAACCGTTTCATCACCGAATTGACCGCCGCCTACTTCGGCATTGAACACCTGATCGCCACCGAGCTCGAACTGCAGGGCGACGTGTTTACCGGGCGCACCAAGGGCGTGCTGAACATGCGCGAAGGCAAGGTTGCGCGTCTGCACGATTGGCTAAGGGAGCGCGGACAGGAACTGGAACACTTCGACAGCACCGCCTACAGCGACTCCATCAACGACCTGCCCCTGCTGCAAGCGGTGAACCACGCGGTGGCCGTGAACCCAGACGCGCGCTTGCGCGAAGAAGCGCAGGCCCGGGGTTGGCGTGTTTTGAAGTTGGCGCATTAAGCCCTGCGTGCTGGGCGACGTCGCATGCGTAAATCCGACTTTGCGTAGACTGTTCTGTTCGTTAAGATGCGGCTACAACCAAGGGCGGGACAACAATGGTGGTCAATCAATCCAGAATTCTTGCGCGTTCGATGCAGTCCGGTGAAGATTTGCACGTAGCGTCTAATCCCTTCTTTGACCATCCGATCCTGAATTCGCCGTACGAGTGCCCGCGTCGGCATTGGGAACTGGACCCAGACGGCCAACCCACCCAGCAAATTCTTGAAACCCGCCGGCGCGCCGAGTTCATCACGCCGATTCCCAAGCCGAAGAAACGCAAAAAGGCGGCTCAGCAAAACGAGATGGTGTTCGACGAGGGCAAAGGCCTCTCGACCGCAGCCCAGCAGTACGACCCCACCTCCATCATCAACGAGGTGCGCCAGAACGTCGATACCTGGCGCGCTTTGCCCAACCCCAGCCAGTGGCAGGTCACGCCAGAGACGGCGCGCCTGCTGCAGCACTGGCGCCATCACAAGTTCAGCGGCGTCCGTCCGTTCTTCTGCCAGGTCGAAGCCGTCGAGACCGCCATCTGGCTGACCGAAGTCGCGCCGCAATCCAAGAGCGGCAAGCGCTTGCTCGACCACCTGGCCAGCGCCAACAAGGACGCCAACCCGGAGCTGATGCGCCTGGCGCTGAAGCTGGCCACCGGCGCCGGCAAGACCACCGTCATGGCGATGCTGATCGCCTGGCAGACCATCAACGCCGTGCGCCGCCCGAGCAGCAAGCAGCTTCACCCGTGGCTTCCTGGTCGTCGCGCCGGGCCTGACCATCAAGGACCGCCTGCGCGTGCTGCAGCCCAACGACCCCGACAGCTACTACGCCAGCCGCGAGCTGGTGCCCAGCGACATGCTCGACGACCTCGAGCAGGGCCAAGATCGTCATCACCAACTACCACGCCTTCAAGCTGCGCGAGCGCATCGAGCTGTCCAAGGGCGGCCGCCAGCTGCTGCAAGGCCGCACCGGCGACGCACCTCAGACGCTGGAGACCGAAGGCCAGATGCTCCAGCGCGTCATGCCCGACCTGATGGGCATGAAGAACATCCTGGTCATCAACGACGAGGCGCACCACTGCTACCGCGAGAAGCCCGACCGACGAGGACGACGAAGACCTGAAGGGCGACGAGAGGAAGGAGGCCGAGAAGAACAACGAGGCCGCGCGCCTCTGGATCTCCGGCCTCGAAGCGGTCAACCGCAAGCTCGGCGTCGCCCGCGTCATCGACCTGTCGGCCACGCCGTTCTTCCTGCAGCGGCTCGGGCTACGCCGAAGGCACGCTGTTCCCCTGGACGATGAGCGACTTCTCGCTGATGGACGCCATCGAGTGCGGCATCGTCAAGCTGCCGCGCGTGCCGGTGGCCGACAACATCCCCGGCGACGAGATGCCGATGTTCCGCAACCTGTGGGAGCACATCCGCAAGGACATGCCGAAGAAGGGCCGCGGCAAGGCCGAGGCGCTCGACCCGCTCAAGCTGCCCACCCGACTGCAGACCGCGCTGGAGGCGCTCTACGGCCACTACGAGAAGACCTTCGAGCTGTGGCAGGAGCGCGGGCATCAGCGTGCCGCCCTGCTTCATCGTCGTCTGCAACAACACCGCCATCTCCAAGCTGGTCTACGACTTCATCTCCGGCTTCCAGCGCGCAGAACGACGACGGCACCACCACGCTCGAGAACGGCCGGCTGGCGCTGTTCCGCAACTTCGACGAGCACGGCAACCCGCTGCCGCGCCCGAACACGCTGCTGATCGACAGCGAGCAGCTCGAAGCCGGCGAGGCGCTGGACGACAACTTCCGCGGCATGGCGGCCGACGAGATCGAGCGCTTCCGCCGCGAGATCGTCGAGCGCACCGGCGACGCCGCGCGCCGGCGACAACATCACCGATCAGGACCTGCTGCGCGAGGTGATGAACACCGTCGGCAAGCCCGGCCAGCTGGGCGGCGCCATCCGCTGCGTCGTCTCGGTCTCGATGCTCACCGAGGGCTGGGACGCCAACACCGTCACCCACGTCCTGGGCGTTCGCGCCTTCGGCACCCAGCTGCTGTGCGAGCAGGTCATCGGCCGCGCGCTGCGCCGCCAGTCCTACGAGCTGAACGAAGAAGGCCTGTTCAACGTCGAGTATGCCGACGTGCTTCGGCATCCCCTTCGACTTCACCGCCAAGCCGGTCGTCGCGCCCGCCGCAGCCGCCGCGCGAAACGGTCCAGGTCAAGGCCGTGCGGCCCGAGCGCGACGCGCTGGAAATCCGCTTCCCCCGCGTCGAGGGCTACCGCGTCGAGCTGCCCGAAGAGCGGCTGACCGCCGACGTTCAACGACGACTCGATCCTGGAGCTGACCCCCGAGCTGGTCGGCCCGTCCGATCACCCGCAACGCGGGCATCATCGGCGAAGGCGTCGACCTGAACCTCGAGCACCTGGGGGACATGCGGCCCTCCACGCTCCTGTTCCATCTCACGCAGCGGCTGCTCTACACCAAGTGGCGCGATCCGGGCGAGGAGCCGAAGCTGCACCTGTTCGGCCAGCTCAAGCGCATCGCCAAGCAGTGGCTGCGACGACGCTGCCTCGTCTGCAAGGGCGGCACCTACCCGGCGCAGCTCATGTACCAGGAGCTGGCCGACATGGCGTGCAACAGGATCACGGCGGCCATCACCCGGCACTTTCTGGGCGAGCGCCCGATCAAGGCGCTGCTCGACCCCTACAACCCCACCGGCACCACCGCCCATGTGCGCTTCAACACCTCCAAGACCGGACCGCTGGGAGACCAGCGCAAGGCACTGCCATCGTCAACTGGGTGATTCTCGACAGCGACTGGGAGGCCGAGTTCTGCCGCGTCGCCGAAGTCGCACCCCAAGGTGCGGGCCTACGTCAAGAACCACAACCTCGGCTTGAAGTGCCGTACCGCTATGGCTCCGACCATGCGCAAGTACCTGCCCGACTTCATCGTGCTGGTCGATGACGGCCACGGCCCGGACGACCTGCTGCACCTGGTCGTCGAGATCAAGGGCTACCGCGGCGAGGATGCCAAGGAGAAGAAGTCCACGATGGACACCTACTGGGTGCCCGGCGTGAACCACCTGGGCACCTATGGCCGCTGGGCCTTTGCCGAGTTCACCGAGGTGTATCAGATCGAGTCCGATTTCAAGGCCAAGGTCGCAAACGAATTCAACCAGCTGATAAGCAAGGCCTGCCTGCCATGACAAAGATGCTCGCTCACCCCGACTACCCGGCCTTCGTCGCAGCATTGAAGGATCGCATTCTTCATGCCCGCACCTTGGCCGCACGTGCGGTAAATCGTGAATTGATTCTGCTCTATTGGGACATCGGGCAGGGCATCGTCGAAAAACAGCAGACGGCAGGATGGGGCGATGCCGTGGTGGAAATGTTGGCCAGGGATCTCCGAACCGCATTCCCTGACATGAACGGGTTTTCTGTTGCGAACCTGTGGCGAATGAAACAGCTCTATCTCGTTCATACTTCGCCGGAATTTCTCTCACAGGCTGTGAGAGAGATGAAAGCAGCAAAATCCGGCCCGGAGAATCTCTCACAAGCCGTGAGAGATTTGGTCACATCGATTCCATGGGGACATCATGCCAATCACCTGGCCAAGCTGACCGACCCTGCCGCCCGTCTCTATTACCTCCGCGCCACGGCGCAATTCGGCTGGAGCCGCAATGTGCTGCTCACGCAAATCAAGGCCTGCGCCTACGAGCGAGCGGTGAAAGAGAAGAAAGCGCATAACTTTCCCCTCGCCTTGCCTGATCAACTCGCGGAGCACGCAGGCAAGATGGATTTTTACCTGAACCTGCTCAACGAAAAAGAACGCGCCACGGACGACCAACCCTCCATCGGCATCATCCTCTGCGCCGAGAAGGACGATGTGGAAGTCGAGTTCTCCCTCAAGACCAAGACCAATCCCATTGGCGTCGCCGAATACCAGCTTCAAGCCCGGCTGCCCGCTAGGTTCAAAGGCCGTCTGCCCACCGCCAGGCAACTGGCAGATGCGCTACGCCACGCTCTCCCGTCAGAGAAATAATCATGGCCACCAAAATAACAACCAAGCACGTCGAGACCCTCAAGCACGACGAGGCCAAGCGCAAGAACATTCCGTCGGTCGAACAACAGTCCATCGCCACACAAGAGCACATCGCCCCCAAGCAAATTCGCTACCCGCGCAATACCGATCTCGACCCGCAACTGGTCTGGCGCGGCAAGGACGAACAGGACTGGAGCGACCTGGTGGTCAACGCACCGCCGCTCTACATCCAGGAAAAAGTCCACCCCAAGGTGCTGATTGACGACCTGCTGCGCGAAACCAAAGAGCGCGAGCACGAGGCCGGGCAGACCACAGCCGACCTGTTTGCCGACTTCAACGGCATCGCGATTAGGCGCCGACAAAACCGAGTTCTACCAGCACGACCAGAACTGGACCAACCGCATGATTCTGGGCGACAGCTTGCAGGTGATGGCCAGCCTGGCCGAGCGCGAGGGCCTGCGCGGCAAGGTGCAGTGCATCTACTTCGACCCGCCCTACGGCATCAAATTCAACAGCAACTTTCAGTGGAGCACCACCAGCCGCGACGTGAAGGACGGCAAGGCCGATCACATTACCCGCGAGCCGGAACAGGTGAAAGCGTTTCGGGATACCTGGCGCGATGGCATCCATTCGTACCTGACCTATCTGCGCGACCGGTTGACGGTGGCGCGTGATCTGCTGACCGATTCCGGGTCGATCTTTGTGCAGATTGGGGATGAGAATGTGCACCGGGTGCGGGCGGTGATGGATGAGGTGTTTGGGGATGAGAACCAGGTCGTGATGATCTCCACCCTGAAGACAACTGGCCAATCGGATGACACTATTGCGGCAGTCTCTGACTACGTGCTTTGGTATGCCAAGTCCGCTTCGGATGTGAAAGCGCGAAAGTTGTTTACGGCTAAGGCACTTGGTGGGGATGGTGCATCGAAGTACACGTCCGCACAGCTTCCCGACGGTCAACGTGTGCCGCTTTCAAAAGTTGATCTTGTTGATGACGACATTCCTGCTGATGTCCGCCCTTTTCGGCTCGGGGACGTTACAAGTACGCGCCCCGTCGGTGAAGGTGACTTGAAGTCGTTTGAAGTTGACGGTCGCGCTTTCTCCCCTGGAAAACGCACATTCACGACAGATGAAACTGGGATGACTCGACTCAGGGCTGGGGACAGGCTAGCAGCAAGCAAAAACACAATTTCCTACGTGCGGTTTGTCGATGACTTTCCTGCGTTTCCACTGAACAATATTTGGACGGATATTGGCGGCGTTCAAAGCAGAGCAGACCCAAAGGTGTATGTTGTGCAAACTGGCCCGAAAGTCATCGAACGCTGCATCCTCATGGCATCCGACCCCGGCGACCTGGTGCTTGACCCGACCTGCGGCAGCGGCACCACGGCCACCGTCGCTGAGCAATGGGGCCGCCGCTGGATCACGATCGACACCTCGCGCGTCGCCCTCGCATTGGCCCGCGCCCGCATCATGGGCGCACGCTATCCGTTTTACCTGCTGGCCGATTCGCGTGAAGGCCAGCTCAAGGAAGCCGAAGTCACGCGCACTGCACCCAGTTCGCAGCCGGTACAGGGCAATATCCGCCACGGCTTTGTCTATGAGCGCGTGCCGCACATCACGCTGAAGTCCATCGCCAACAACGCCGAGATCGACGTGATCTGGGACGAATGGCAGGCCAAGCTGGAACCACTGCGCGAAAAGTTGAATGCCGCGCTCAAGACAAATTGGCAGGAATGGGAGATTCCGCGCGAGCTACCAAGAGCCGCTGGCAATATCAAAAATGATAGCGCCTTACGCACGGTTGACGGGGGCCAGGAGGCTAAAACACTCTTAAACTCCTGGTGGCAAGCCCGCATCGCGCGCCAGCAGGAGATCGACAAATCCATCGCCGCCAAGGCCGAGTTTGAATACCTCTACGACAAGCCCTACGACAACAAGAAATGCGTGCGTGTGGCTGGCCCGTTCACCGTGGAATCCTTGAGTCCGCACCGCATGCTGGGTGTCGATGAAAACGACGAGCTGATCGACACCGCCGCGCAAGCCAGCGCGGAGTACACGGCAAAGCAGACCTTTCCGCAGATGATTCTGGAGAATCTCAAGACCGCTGGCGTACAGCAGGCGCACAAGGCCGACCGCATCACGTTCACGGCGCTCGTCCCCTGGCCAGGCGAAGGCGCCGTCTGCGCTGAAGGCCGTTACATGGAAGGCGAGGTAGAAAAACGCGCTGGCATTTTCATCGGCCCCGAGTTCGGCACCGTGCAGCGCGCCGACTTGGTGGAAGCCGCCCGCGAATGCGGCGATGCCGGTTTTGATGTGCTGATTGCCTGCGCCTTCAACTACGAAGCCCACGCCACCGAATTTTCAAAGCTGGGCCGCATCCCCGTGCTCAAGGCCCGCATGAACGCCGACCTGCACATGGCCGAAGACCTGAAGAACACCGGCAAGGGCAACCTGTTCGTCATTTTCGGCGAGCCCGACATTGACTTGCTGCCGCAGAGCGACGGCAAGCTGCGCGTCAAGGTCAACGGCGTCGATGTCTTCAAACCCCAGACCGGCGAAGTCATCAGCCACGGTGCCGACGGCATCGCCTGCTGGTTCATCGACACCGATTACAACCAGGAGAGCTTCTTCGTCCGCCACGCCTACTTCCTGGGTGCCAACGATCCCTACAGCGCACTCAAGACCACGCTCAAGGCCGAGATCGACCCAGAGGCGTGGGCGACATTGAACAGCGACACTTCACGGCCGTTTGACAAGCCGAAGTCCGGCCGCATCGCGGTGAAGGTCATCAATCACCTGGGGGATGAGGTGATGAAGGTGTTCAGGGTGGGGTGAATGAATTCCGAGTTCTGTACGTGAGAGACCAACATTGATCAGGGGAAAAGTAGTTATGAAGCTCAGGGAAATCAAAATCCATAACTTTCGGTCGCTGCGTGATGTCAGAGTCGGGGTGAGTGACTACGGCTTGCTAATTGGCGCAAACAACGCAGGCAAGAGCAGTGTGATCGACGCTATTCGAGTTGCATATGGGGATTTGAAGTATGACGCGACAGGAGATCGTCCCAAGCCGACTGGCGATGCAGCCGATCCAGAATGTTGGATTGAACTTGAGTTCGAACTATCAGTCGATGATGCAGTCAACCTGAAGACGGAGTATTTGAAAAACGGAAACCGGCTGAGGGTAAGACGGGTACTGGACAGCCCAGACAAGAAGCGATTGCACCTCTACGCTTTCGAGAACGGCGTACTTTCGGCCAACCAATTCTATGGCGACGACAATGTCGGACAAGGCAAGCTCGGCAACGTCCTACACATTCCTGCGGTAAGCAGGGTTGATGACGTAACGAAGTTCAGCGGACCGAGTCCGCTGAGGGAACTCGTCAATGGGTTATTCAAGAAGCTTCTAAAGAACAGCGTTGCATTTTCTGACTTGCAGAGCGCGCTAGCAAAGTTTGGTGGGGCTGTCGTTCAAGAGAAAACAGCCGATGGACTGTCGCTGTCTAGCTTGGAGGAAGCAATCAACTCTGGTTTGGGCGACTGGGACGTCGGATTCAAATTCCGAACCAATGCGATTTCAGAGACAGATGTCGTCAAGTCGTTACTCGATTTCTCGCTCGTTGACGGAGCCACTCAGAGTTCCCAGCCGCCCGCCGCTTATGGGCAGGGGTTACAGCGTCACCTCATCTTTACACTGCTTATGGTCGCCTCGGGGTTTGCGGAAGCGAGGCATGCTTCCGCAAAAAAGGAATTTGCTCCAGAACTCACGATCTTGTTGTTCGAAGAACCCGAAGTGTTCCTTCATCCGCAGCAACAATCGGCTCTGGATAGCAGCTTGCGCAAGCTCGCGAAGGGCGACACGTTGCAGGTAATTGCCACTACTCATTCGTCGCATTTCGTGAGTCGCAGCGCAGATGACCTTCCGGCACTTTGCCGGATGCAGAAGAACGGAGCCATTGCATCGACCGGGCAGGTCTCGCAAGACAAGCTTGCAGACCTCTTCCTTGCAAACCAAGAGATCAACGGACTCGCAGCGAAGTATAAGAACTATGCAACGAGCGCTGGGGACCTAATCACTGAGATGGAGGCGCTTAAGTACTTCATGTGGCTGTCAGCTGAGCGCAGTGCGTTGTTCTTCGCGCGCCGAGTCTTGATTGTGGAGGGGCCTACTGAAGTTGGTGCGATCAACTTCCTTCTGCAAAGTGAACATCTGGATCTTCCGCGCGACTATTTCGTACTCGACGCGATGGGCAAGTTCAATGTCCACCGCTTCATGAACTTGCTAGGCGAACTCAAGATCGATCATTCGGTGCTGCACGACAACGATGTTTCCACCACGACGGGTGAGGATGCAGCCTTTCACCAGGAGGTCAACGATCTGATCCAGCGCTCACGCAACACCTACACGCGGCGAATACATGTGTTTGAAAATGACCTGGAAGCATTTTTCGACTGCCGTGTTAAGGGTAGGGATCACGGTAAGCCGACGCGCATGGTGCTCGCCCTTCAGCAGGGCGCAATCAAGCAAGATGCAGTTGCGCGTTTCACAGATCTAGCGCGACTCTTGCTAACGGCTTGATCGCATTTCTGGAGCATCTATATCTACGACTTCCCGTTAATCGCAATGCCAAAACGAAATCAACCAATGGTACAAGCTGCGGACGTCGACTATGCGTTGCATACGCTGGGATGGAAAGCGTTCCAGCAGCTTTGTGTTTCGATAACTGGTGATATTTGGGGCCAAGTCGTTCAGAGCTTCTTCGATTCGCACGATGGGGGTCGTGACGGCGCATTTCATGGGATCTGGGTATCGAAATCAGGTGAATCGTTTCAGGGCTCTTTTACTACTCAGTGCAAGTTTACGGCCAAGGCTGATAAGACTCTGCAAATTGCCGAACTAAGCGACGAGCTCGAAAAGGCAAGACGCTTGGCTGCTCGTGGTCTGGCGGACAACTATATTCTCTTTACGAACTCACGATTAACGGGATCGACTGACGAAAAAATCCGAGCAGCATTTGAAGCCGTGCCAGGGATCAAGCGTTTCGCCGCTTACGGTAGTGACCGTATATCGCAGTTCATTCGAGAGTCATCACGTCTTCGAATGTTGGTGCCCCGCGTGTATGGAATCGGTGATCTCAGTCAAATCCTTGACGAGCGGGCATATTCCCAAGCGCAAGAAATACTCAGTGCGATTGGTAACGATTTAGCCAAATTTGTCATTACGGATGCCTATCGAAAGAGTGCTAGAGCCTTGGTTGAACACGGCTTTGTCATGCTGCTTGGCGAACCCGCGTGTGGCAAGTCGACCATCGCAGCTGCGCTCGCGGTTGGCGCGCTGGACGAATGGGGCTGCTCCACCATAAAGATACGTGACGCGGATGACTTTGTCAGGCATTCAAACCCAAAGGAACCCAAGCAATTCTTCTGGGTAGATGACGCATTCGGGGCCACGCAAATTGATTGGCACTGCACGGTCGGTTGGAACGCTGCTCTGCCGCACATAAGCGCGGCGATTCGCCGCGGCGCGCGGTTCGTATTTACATCGCGAGACTACATATATCGGTCGGCTAGAAATTTCCTGAAGGAGTCTGCGCTCCCTGTGCTTAGGGAGTCACAGGTGGTAATCCATGTAGAGGAATTATCTAAGGAGGAACGTGAGCAGATTCTCTACAACCATGTTCGACTCGGGACGCAGCCAAGAGAGTTCAAGAGTTCATTGATTACACTCTTGCCGGCGGTCGCTGCACATCCGCGATTCAGTCCGGAGATCGCTCGGCGGCTTGGACATCCGGCATTTACCAAGCAGTTGAGAGTCTCGCCTTGGGCTCTCGAAAAGTTTGTCGCGGAGCCAATGGAGCTTCTCCGCGAAATCATTCGTACATTGGACGCAAACACCCGGTCAGCTATTGCGCTGATTTTCATGCGCGGAGGATCATTGCCAAGCCCATTGACGATATCGCCGGAAGAGGAGCAAGCGATAGTACTGCTTGGTGGGTCTTCAGCTGAGGTTCGAAACGCGCTCGTTGCAATGGAGGGCAGTCTGCTCATTCAAGTTAAGCAAGGAGCCACGTTCCTTTGGCGCTACAAGCACCCAACGATCCGTGACGCCTTTGCCGCTCATGTATCCGGCAACCGTGAACTCATGGATATTTATCTAGCGGGAACTCCTGTCCGGCAGCTCTTCGCGGAAATTTCTTGTGGTGATGTCGGATTGGAAGGTGTCAAGGTAATTGTTCCTGAGGATCGATATGACCTGTTAATCGAGCGGGTAAAGGATTTCTTGGTTGACCGACGTGAGAACAGGGATGCTGTGAATAGATTTCTGGCAGCTAGAAGTGATAGCGTGTTTCTCGCCAGATTTGTGGCCACGAACTCGGGTTTTGTAGAGGCGCTGAACGTTGGATCTTATCTGGACGCAGTGTCGGATGTAGGTGTGGTGGTTCGTCTTCACGAATTCGGTCTGTTACCTGAATCGGAGCGTACGCGACACGTTGCCAGGATTGGCGAGCTAGCAGTGGACACACCCGATGCAGGATTCTTGCGTGAGGATGTTCGTCCTCTATTTGCGGGGGCTGAATTGACCGATATCCTTGAAGATGTGAGGCTTAATCTATTGCCAGCCATCGGGCGTCGCATTGAGCAGTGGTCTGATGAACACGACGGAGTGGACGACCCTGAGAGACACTTCAGTGTACTCAAGTCGACGCTCATAGAGTTTCGCGACGTGCTTTTTGATGACATAGATGCACACACTTGCATTGAAGCCGGACTAGATGAAATTGACCGTGCGACAGATGAGTTGCGGTCGAAGTTGACCGATGAACCGGATCGCGATGACTTCTACGGGGAAAATGTCAAAGGTGGAGATTCGCATGCTTTGAGATCGGTTTTCGATGATGTTGATCAGTAAAAATATCGGAGAACTCTCCAATCCGCCCCTCAAGAAATTTTCCGATATGAAGAACTTTTACTGCGTCGGTCTGACCTACATGCGTGCCTTTGCCGAGGTGAGGCTAGATGTAAAAGTTGTCCTACAGTTTATTGAATGATTGAAGGTATTTTAGGGTGACATATGAACGATATCCGCCAATTCCTAATCTGCCAAAGCGAAAACGGCGCGACTCGCATCACCGTGATGCAGTATGAAAATTCAGTTGTTCGGTTTTACCGAACAGTTGCCAACGCAAAGAATTTTGAAATGATGACTCGGATGAAAATCTGATGAAGGACAGACTATGGCATTGATAGAAGGTTTCCGCGTTCAGAACTACCGGGCGTTACGCGACGTAACACTGGGCAAGCTCTCGTCCCAGCAGGGCGGCGCGCCACTGACGCCGTTTACAGTCGTCATTGGCAAAAACGGGGTCGGCAAGAGCACTTTGTTTGATGCCTTTGGCTTCGTGGCCGACTGTTTGTCACACGATGTGGAGCAGGCCTGCGACATGAAGCAACGCGGTGGTTACGAGCGGCTGCAGTCCAAGGGCACCGTTGATCCGATCCGGTTTGAAATTTATTACCGTGAGGCTAAGGGTGAACGACCGATGACGTATGAGCTGTCAATTGCGCTGGACGCAACCGGCCGCCCCTTTGTCGAATCCGAAGTGCTTAAGCAACGGCGCAAGGGTCAAAGTTATGGTCGCCCCTACCCATTTTTGCGCTTGAACCACGGCAAAGGTATGGTGTGGGCGGGTGAAGAAGCCGTCGAAGTGGAGAGCGGAGAAGAGGATCGTGCCCAGACCTTGGTCGAGCTGACCGACCTGCGTCAACTGGGCATTGCCACGCTGGGTACGCTCAAAGAGCATCCACGCATCAAGCGTTTTAGGGATTTTCTTAAGGGCTGGTATCTGTCCTATTTTTACCCCGATGCCGCCCGCAGCCTTCCAACAGCCGGCCCCCAGAAACACTTAAACAGTCATGGCGACAACATTGGGAACGTGGTTCAGTTTATGGCGCGCGAACATAAGGACCGGTTCAACGCGATCCTTGAACGAATTGCAGCCAAGATCCCTGGGATCAAGAGCATCGACACGCAGGAAACCTTAGACAAACGCCTGTTGCTGCGCTTTAACGATGGTGCGTTTGACGATCCATTTTTTGCGCAACAAATGTCGGACGGCACGCTCAAGGTATTTGCCTACCTACTCCTGATGGACGACCCTGAGCCACCGCCCTTCATCTGCATTGAAGAACCCGAGAACGGCCTGTACCACAAGTTACTGGAAGCTCTGGCGAAAGAATTTCGTGCTCACGCCAATGGCAAGAAAAATGCGCCTCAGATATTTGTGACGACACATCAACCCTATTTCGTTGACGCCTTGTCGCCGGACGAAGTCTGGATTCTTGAAAAGGGCGCAGATGGTTATTCGGTGATACGACGGGTTTCAGATCTGGCGATTGTCCAGAATCTGGTGAACGAGGGCTTGCCACTGGGTGGCCTCTGGTACAGCGACTATCTGGAGGCACGCTAGTCATGCACATCGAGTTTCTGGTGGAAGACAGCTCTGGGGAAAAACTGCTTTCACAGCTACTGCCTCAAATCCTGGGGCAACAAGGTGAGCCGCATACCTGGCGACTCAAAGCCTACAAAGGCATCGGACGGATTCCGCAAGGTTTGTCAAGCAAGGCCGATCCCGCCAAGCGCATTTTGCTGGATCAATTGCCCAGGTTACTACAGGGCTATGGGAAAACACCTGGTATTGATGCAGTCGTAGTGGTACTGGACACGGATTGGCGAAATTGCAAAGAATTTTTGCAAGAGTTGAGGGCACTTGCTAAGCGCTGCAAGTCGGCACCGCGCACCCTGTTCCGAATGGCTATCGAGGAAATGGAGGCCTGGTATTTGGGTGATCGTGCGGCATTGCAAAAAGCGTACCCACGGGCAAAGCGGGAGGTACTAGACCGTTACGTGCAAGACAGCGTCTGCAATACCTGGGAACTGCTGGCTGATGCTGTGCACGCGGGGGGCGTTGCAGCCATCAAGAAGGTCGGCTGGTGGCAATCCGGACAAGTCAAACATGAGTGGGCTGAAAAGATTACTCCCTTCATGAATATCAATCAAAACGTGTCGCCCAGTTTTGCAAAATTTCGTGATGGTTTGTTGAGATTGGTTTTGTAAGAGTACCTGTATCTTTTATGGACTTCCGCATCGCCGACACCTTCACCGACAGCCTCGCACGCCTGACTGGCGACGAGCAGAAGGCGGTCAAGACGACGGCTTTTGACCTGCAATTGAACCCGGCGCACCCCAGCATGAGTTTGCATCGGATCGAGCAATCAAAAGACAAGAATTTCTGGTCGGTGCGAGCGGGAAGCGACATCCGCATCATCGTTCACAAGTCGCCAAGCAGTCTGTTGCTCTGTTACGTTGACCACCACGACAAGGCTTATGACTGGGCGCAGCGACGCAAGCTGGAGACACACCCCACGACCGGCGCAGCACAGTTGGTCGAAGTACGCGAGACGGTGCAGGAGGTCATGGTCCCGGTCTATGTGCAGACGGAACTCCCGCTTACACCGCACCAAGTAGCTGAACCGAAGCTGCTTTTTTGGGATAGCACTGACACGGAACTGCTGGGCTATGGTGTGCCAGATGAATGGCTGGCAGATGTAAAGGCGGCGACCGACGCCACGCTGCTGGCCTTGGCCGACCACCTGCCCGCCGAAGCGGCCGAGGCGTTGCTTGAACTGGCCACAGGTGGCAAGCCCCGTGTACCGCAACCTGCAGCGCCTAGCGCCAACCCTTTCGACCACCCCGACGCGCAGCGCCGATTCCGCGTGATGACCAACGTGGCGGAGCTGCAAACGGCGCTCGACTATCCGTGGGAAAAGTGGACGGTCTTTTTGCACCCCGAACAACGCCAATGGGTGGAACGCGATTACACCGGGCCGGCACGCGTCTCTGGTTCTGCGGGCACCGGCAAGACCATCGTGGCGCTACACCGCGCCGTGCATCTGGCACGCAGCCACCCCGATGCGCGGGTGTTGCTGACGACTTTCTCGGACACGCTTGCAAATGCCCTGCACACGAAGCTCAAACGCCTGGTGGGCAGCGAGCCGCGTCTGGCCGAGCGCATTGACGTTTATTCCCTGAATGCCATCGGTTTGCGTCTCTACAAATCGCATTGCGGGCCGGTGAACCTGGCCAGCCGCGAAGCGGTGCGAGAGCTGCTCGGTGACGCATCGAAGGCGGTGGGTGGCCACAAGTTCAGTCTGCAATTTCTCGTCACCGAATGGGAACAGGTGGTGGATGCCTGGCAGTTGCAATCGTGGGAGTCGTATCGCGATGTCACGCGCCTGGGTCGCAAGACACGGCTGCCCGAGCCGCAGCGAGCGGTGTTGTGGTCCATCTTCGAGCGGGTCCGTAGCGGCTTGACGGCCAAGAAGCTGACTACGCACGCTGGCATGTTCAGCGCCCTGGCGCTCGCGCTGGCTGGTAACAAAAAGCCACCTTTTGATTTTGCCGTGGTGGACGAGGCGCAGGACATCAGCGTTGCGCATCTGCGCTTTCTTGCCGCGCTCAGAGCAGATCGGCCTGACGCTCTGTTCTTCGCTGGCGATCTGGGTCAGCGCATTTTTCAGCAGCCCTTCTCATGGAAATCTCTTGGCGTGGACATTCGGGGCCGTTCCCGCACGCTGCGCATCAACTACCGCACTTCGCATCAAATTCGCCAACAAGCCGACCGCTTGCTCGGGCCGCAGACAAGCGATGTCGATGGCAACAGTGAGAGCCGCAGCGACACCGTTTCGGTCTTCAACGGCCCGCCGCCGGTTGTCCGCGTGCTCAAGAGTGAGGATGAAGAAATCCAAGTGGTCGGAGCATGGTTGGCCGAACAATCGAAAGCCGGTGTCTTGCCGCAGGAGTTTGGTGTTTTCGTGCGCTCAACAGCACAATTGGAGCGGGCTCAATCTGCGCTGGCTGCGTCGGGTTTGCAATTCAAGGTGCTCGACGAGCATGTTGAAACCACCAGCGGCTATGTGTCAATCAGCACCATGCACCTGGCCAAAGGGCTGGAGTTCCGCGCGGTGGTGGTGATGGCCTGCGACGATGAGGTCATCCCCCTGCAAGAGCGCATCGAAACGGTCGGGGACGACGCTGACTTGCAGGAGGTTTACGACACCGAGCGCCACTTGCTCTATGTGGCTTGCACCCGGGCGCGGGACCAGCTGCTGGTAACCGGGGTTGAACCAGCGTCGGAATTTCTGGATGACTTTGCAGTTGGCGCACTGACCGGCCGATAGCCCGACGCGCCAACCCCCTATCCGGGCAAACCCCTAGTTACAGCATCACCCAAGTGTTGCTAGCATTCGTGCAGCAGAAACTTGACTAAACGGTCAGCTTTACTTTCCCTTCCGTCGTACAGGAGCGTCTTGCGTGTCCACCTCCGATCAACCCGATGTTCGTCCCGGCCGACTCGACGCCGACGAATACGCGCGCCGTTTTGCCGATGCTGCCCCGCGCCTGTCCACGTCGCAAGCCCTGCTCGAAGCCGAGCGCTGCCTGTACTGTTTTGACGCCCCCTGCGCCAACGCCTGCCCAACGCATATCGACGTGCCGTCCTTTATCAAGCGCATCGCCGAGGGCAACCTGCGCGGCGCAGCGCGCGCGATCCTCGAGGCCAACCCGCTGGGCGGAATGTGCGCACGAGTGTGCCCCACCGAGACTCTGTGCGAGCAGGTTTGCGTGCGCAACAAGCAGGAGGAACGGCCCGTTGCCATTGGCCGTCTACAGCGTTTTGCCACCGATGCGTTGCTGCAGAGCGCGCAGCCGCAACTGTTCAACCGCGGCGCCAGCACCGGCAAGAAAGTGGCCATCGTCGGCGCCGGACCGGCCGGACTGGCCTGCGCCCACACGCTTGCACGGCTAGGCCACGAGGTCGCGCTGTTTGATGCCCGGCTCAAGGCCGGGGGCTTGAACGAATACGGCCTGGCCAGTTACAAGACGACCGACGACTTTGCCCAGCGCGAGGTACGCTGGCTGCTCGACATCGGCGGCATCACGCTGCACAACAACTGGAAGTTGCAAAGTGTGCAGCAGTTGGAGACGCTGCGCCAAACCCACGACGCGGTGTTTCTGGCCACCGGTCTGGCCGATACCCATCAGCTTGGCGTCCCCGGCGAACAGCTCCCGGGCGTACAGGACGCAATCGACTTCATCGCAGCGTTGCGCCAGAGCACCAACCTGGCCAGTCTGCCCGTGGGGCGGCACGTCGTTGTCGTGGGTGGGGGCATGACGGCCGTCGATGCCGCCGTGCAGTCCAAACTCCTTGGGGCAGAAAGCGTGCAGATGGTTTACCGTCGCGGCCCGCAGCAGATGTCGGCCTCGCTCGCCGAGCAGGCCTGGGCGCAAACGCATGGTGTGACGATTCACCATTGGCTTGCGCCACAGGAAATTGTCGGCACGGACGGGCACGTGACGTCGATTCGTTTTGAGCGACAGCACCTTGTCGACGGCAAGCTGATCGCAACCGGTGAGGCGCAAAGCATGCGCGCCGACATGGTGCTCAAAGCGATTGGCCAGCGTCTTGGCAACGCTGTACTCGCGCAGGCTGGCCTCAAGCTGGAATCCGGACGCATCGCCACCGATGCTGCCGGGCAGACCAGTCTGAAGGGTGTCTGGGCTGGCGGCGACTGCCGCCCCGGTGGTTTGGACCTGACGGTCGAGGCCGTCGAACACGGCAAGCGCTCGGCGCACGCGATCCACGCCCAGCTTAGCGCTCACCCGGATTGAGAGAGAACCATGGCTAACTTGCAAACCACTTTTGCTGGCATCAGTTGCCCCAATCCATTCTGGCTGGCCTCTGCACCACCAACTGACAAGGCGTACAACGTGATACGCGCCTTCGAAGCCGGCTGGGGCGGTGTGGTCTGGAAGACGCTGGGCGAAGCCGGAGCGCCAGTCGTCAATGTCAACGGGCCGCGCTACGGCGCGCTGCTGTCTGCGGACCGGCGTCTGATCGGGTTCAACAATATTGAGCTGATCACGGATCGCGATCTTGAAGTCAATCTCACGGAGATTGCCCAGGTCAAGCGCGACTGGCCCGATCGCGCGATGGTGGTATCCATCATGGTGCCGTGCGAAGAAGCGTCGTGGAAGGCGATCCTGCCGCGCGTGGAGGACACCGGCTGCGACGGCATCGAGCTCAATTTCGGCTGCCCGCACGGCATGAGCGAGCGCGGCATGGGCGCGGCGGTGGGCCAGGTGCCCGAATACATCGAAATGGTCACTGCCTGGTGCAAGCAATACAGCAAGCTACCGGTCATCGTCAAGCTCACGCCCAACATCACCGACATCCGCCAGCCCGCGCGTGCGGCAAAGCGCGGCGGTGCCGACGCCGTCTCGCTGATCAACACGATCAATTCCATCATGGGCGTGGACCCGTATTCGCTGACCATGACGCCTGCCACCGGCGGCAAGGGCTCGCATGGCGGCTATTGCGGCCCGGCGGTGAAACCGATTGCACTGAACATGGTGGCCGAAATTGCACGTGATCCACAGACCGCGGGCTTGCCGATCTCGGGCATCGGCGGCATCGGCAACTGGCGCGACGCTATCGATTTCATAGCTCTTGGTGCAGGCTGCGTGCAGGTTTGCACGGCAGCTATGGTGTATGGCTTCAAGATCGTGCAGGACATGAACGACGGCCTGTCGAACTACATGGACGAGATGGGCTTCCAATCGGTGAGCGAAATCGTGGGCCGCGCGATACCCACGGTGTCGGACTGGCGCTACCTCAATCTCAACCACATCAGCAAGGCCGTCATCGACCAGACGACCTGCATCCAGTGCGGGCGATGCCACATTGCCTGCGAAGACACGTCGCATCAGGCGATCGGCATCAGCACCGAGGAGGGTGGCCAGCGCCGCTACACCGTGCTGGAGAACGAGTGCGTCGGCTGTAACCTATGTGTCACGGTTTGCCCGGTACCCAATTGCCTTTCCCTGCGCTCTCTGGCGCCGGGTGAAGTCGACCTGCGCACCGGAAAAAAGGTCAGTTCGGAGCACGCCGACTGGACCACACACCCGAACAATCCGATGCGTTCCAAACCCGTAACAATGGCGTAACATCCGTGGGCCAATTTGGCAATTCATGACTTCGTACGATGGAATGATCGAACGCCGAAACCGGCGCTCAGTCAGGTAAGTTAATCAACAACAACCAACCGGAGATGAGAATGAGTTCTACAGCGAGCGACAACCCCCTGATCAATGACGACCTAAGACCGACGACGGATGCGCAGCGCCATTGGCGCGCCAGTGATTTCGCCGCCCTGTGGGTCGGCATGGTCGTGTGTGTACCGACCTACACGATGGCCAGCAGCATGCTCGATCAGGGCTTCACTTGGCAGACCGCGATTTGGCTCGTGTTCCTGGCCAACTGCATCGTGCTCGTGCCCATGCTCCTGCTCGGCCGCGCCGGCACCAAGTACGGCATTCCGTTCCCGGTGCTGGCACGCGCATCGTTTGGCGTCAAGGGGGCGAACCTGCCTGCCGTGCTGCGCGGATTGGTGGCTTGCGGCTGGTTCTCGATCAACACCTATTTCGGCGGTTTGGCCCTGTTCGGATTTCTGAACGTCATCGGCATGAGTCTGGCCGGTCCGGCGCAAGGCGAGTTCATCAGCAACGGGCAACTGGTCTGCTTCTACCTGTTCTGGGCGGTACATATTTACTTCATCTGGAATGGCATTGAATCGATTCGCAAGCTCGAAGTCGTCGCAGCGCCGCTGATGATTCTGGCTTCAATCGCCCTGGTGATCTGGGCCTTCACGGCCGTGCCCTCGGGCAAATTGCTCGACCTGCCGGCCAAGGTCGTTGAAGGCGGCCCCAAGATGTGGGCCGCGCTGACCGGGCTGGTCGGCTTCTGGGCCACGCTTGCACTGAACATCCCTGACTTCACGCGCTTTGCCAAAGGCAACCGTGAGCAGGTGCTGGGTCAGGCCATTGGCTTGCCGATTCCGATGGCGCTGTTTTCGATGGTCGGTATCATCGGTTTTTCGGTGTCGCAAATTCTGTACGGCAAGGCACAACTGTTCCCGGACGGACTGCTGACCCAAATGGGAACCTTTGCCTCGGCGCTGGGCCTGCTGGTCATTTTGCTGGCCAACCTGACCACCAACGTGGCGGCCAACCTGGTCTCGCCTTCGTATGACTTCTCCAACCTGGCACCGGACAAGATCAGCTTTCGCACTGGCGGCCTGATTGCAGCCGTGATCGGCCTGGCTTTCATGCCCTGGAAGCTGCTTGCCACCTCGGGTGGCTACCTGTTTACCTGGCTTGGCGGTTACGGCACGCTGCTCGGCGCCATTGCGGGTATCTTGCTGGTTGACTACTACCTGGTGCGCAAGGGCGAATTGAAGGTTGACGATCTTTATCGTCGCGGCGGCGCCTACGAGTACAGCGGGGGCTGGAACGTGCAGGCGCTGATCGCCTTCGCCTTGGGTGTGCTGCCATGTCTGCCCGGTTACCTGGTCGTTTCTGGCGTGCTCGACAAGGCCTCCGTTAACCCGAGCCTGGTGAGCCTGTTTGACTTTGGCTGGTTCTTTAGTCTGGCGGTCGCCGGCGTTTATTACTACGCCACGGCGAAACGCTCGTAACGATTGAGACCCCGCGGGACAGGAGCGAGCCGCAGACGTGGGCTCGCCCTGTCCTCAACTGATGAAGGAAAGATGATGAGCACCGTATTGATTCGAGGTGGCACAGTCGTCAATGCCGAGCGTGCCTTTGCCGCCGATGTGTTGTGCCAGGACGGCCGCATCGTGGCGGTCGGCGAAGGTCTGCAAGCCGGTGCGGGTGCCACCGTGGTGGACGCTGGCGGGCAGTATGTGCTGCCCGGCGGCATTGACCCGCACACGCATATGCAGCTCCCCTTCATGGGGACGACGACGATGGACGATTTCTTCACTGGTACCGCCGCTGGCATGGCCGGTGGCAACACGACCATCATCGATTTTGTGATTCCGAACCCGCAGCAAAACCTGATGGAGGCGTACCAGACCTGGCGCGGCTGGGCCGAGAAGGCGGCAGGCGACTACAGCTTTCACATGGCCATCACCTGGTGGGACGAGACCGTGCGCCGCGACATGGGCACCCTGGTGCAGCAAGAGGGCATCAACAGTTTCAAGCACTTCATGGCGTACAAGAACGCCATCATGTGCGACGACGAGACGCTGGTGAACAGCTTCAAGCGCGCCCTGGAACTCGGCGCCATGCCCACCGTACACGCCGAAAACGGCGAGCTTGTGTTCCTGCTGCAAAAGGAAATGGCGGCGCTTGGCATCACGGGACCCGAAGGCCACCCGCTGTCGAGGCCACCGATTGTCGAAGGCGAAGCGGTGAACCGCGCGATTGCGATTGCCGATGTACTTGGCGTCCCCATCTACATCGTGCACGTCTCGTGTATCGAGGCAGCCGAGGCGATCGCGCGTGCGCGCGGTCGCGGCCAGCGTGTCTATGGTGAGGTGCTGGCCGGACACTTGATCGTCGATGACAGCGTCTATCGTCACCCGGATTTCGCGACCGCGGCTGCGCATGTGATGAGCCCGCCGTTTCGCCCGAAGGGCCATCAGGAAGCCCTGTGGCGCGGCCTGCAGTCGGGTCAGTTGCACACGACGGCAACCGATCACTGCACCTTCTGCGCCGCGCAAAAGGCTGCGGGCAAGGACGACTTTTCCAAGATTCCAAACGGTTGCGGCGGCGTGGAGGAGCGCATGGCGGTGATCTGGGATGCTGGTGTCAACAGCGGGCGCCTGACGCCCAGCGAGTTCGTTGCCATTACCTCGGCCAACACCGCCAAACTGTTCAATATCTACCCGCAAAAGGGCAGCGTATCGGTTGGTGCCGACGCCGACTTGGTGGTGTGGGATCCGCAGGGAAGCAACACGCTGTCGGCCAAGACACAGCACAGCAAGGGTGATTTCAATGTGTTTGAAGGCCGCACGGTGCGCGGCATTCCAAGCCATACCGTGAGTCAGGGCAAGCTGGTTTATGTGCAGGGCGACTTACGCGCTGAACGTGGGGTTGGGCGCTACATCAAACGTCCGGCGTTTGGAACCAATTTTGCGGCGGCTGCACTGCGCTCGAAAACTTTGGCGCCTACTGCTTTGGTGCGTTGAATGGACTACCGTGGCCTGCCGCTTTGGCCCATGCCGCGCGCCTCATGCTGTGGGTACACAGAAATCGGCTCGCGGCATGGGCCAAAGCGGCGACAACGGGTATCGCTGGTTCGCGTACAGCGAGCTTGCCAGAGAGGGGAATGCCGGGGGACCGATTTCTGGGCATTTGACAGTATGAGGGCCCCCGGTATTGCCCTCTCCGGCGAACCTTGAGAACGACTCTCGCCACCTTTTAGGAAATAGCATGAACACTCCAACCGAAATCAACGCGCTGCGCATCAACGGCGAACGTCTTTGGGACTCCTTGATGGAACTCGCCAAGATTGGCGCCACCCCCAAGGGCGGCGTCTGCCGACTGACCCTGACCACGCTTGACGGTCAGGGCCGCGACCTGGTGACGCGCTGGGGCCGCGAGGCAGGCCTGACGGTAACCATTGACAAGATCGGCAACGGCTTCATGCGCCGGGCCGGACGCAACAACGCGCTACCACCGATCGTGGCGGGCAGCCACATCGACACGCAACCCACCGGCGGCAAGTTCGACGGCAATTTCGGCGTGCTGGCCGCACTTGAAGTGGTGCGCACGCTCAACGACCACAAAATCGAAACCGAAGCGCCAATTGAAGTTGCGTTCTGGACCAACGAGGAAGGCTCGCGCTTCGTGCCGGTGATGATGGGCTCAGGCGTCTTTGCCAAGGCGTTCACACTGGAACACGCCTATGCTGCGACCGACACCGAAGGCAAAACGGTCGGTGACGAACTCAAGCGCATCGGCTACATCGGCCCGCAGGAGCCCGGCGACCATCCCATTGGTTCGTACTTCGAGGCGCACATCGAACAAGGGCCGGTACTCGAGGACAACAAGAAAACCATCGGCGTCGTGCAAGGCGTGCTGGGCATCCGCTGGTTTGACTGCACCGTCACCGGCATGGAAGCGCACGCCGGGCCAACGCCGATGGCGCTGCGCAAGGACGCGATGCAGGTCTCGGCCAAGCTGATGCAGGAAGTCGTCGCGGTG
>CAWJOT010000049.1:0-17316 GCA_963844495.1 uncultured Pseudomonadota bacterium | reverse complement strand
ATCGTTTGGCGTCAAGGGGGCGAACCTGCCTGCCGTGCTGCGCGGATTGGTGGCTTGCGGCTGGTTCTCGATCAACACCTATTTCGGCGGTTTGGCCCTGTTCGGATTTCTGAACGTCATCGGCATGAGTCTGGCCGGTCCGGCGCAAGGCGAGTTCATCAGCAACGGGCAACTGGTCTGCTTCTACCTGTTCTGGGCGGTACATATTTACTTCATCTGGAATGGCATTGAATCGATTCGCAAGCTCGAAGTCGTCGCAGCGCCGCTGATGATTCTGGCTTCAATCGCCCTGGTGATCTGGGCCTTCACGGCCGTGCCCTCGGGCAAATTGCTCGACCTGCCGGCCAAGGTCGTTGAAGGCGGCCCCAAGATGTGGGCCGCGCTGACCGGGCTGGTCGGCTTCTGGGCCACGCTTGCACTGAACATCCCTGACTTCACGCGCTTTGCCAAAGGCAACCGTGAGCAGGTGCTGGGTCAGGCCATTGGCTTGCCGATTCCGATGGCGCTGTTTTCGATGGTCGGTATCATCGGTTTTTCGGTGTCGCAAATTCTGTACGGCAAGGCACAACTGTTCCCGGACGGACTGCTGACCCAAATGGGAACCTTTGCCTCGGCGCTGGGCCTGCTGGTCATTTTGCTGGCCAACCTGACCACCAACGTGGCGGCCAACCTGGTCTCGCCTTCGTATGACTTCTCCAACCTGGCACCGGACAAGATCAGCTTTCGCACTGGCGGCCTGATTGCAGCCGTGATCGGCCTGGCTTTCATGCCCTGGAAGCTGCTTGCCACCTCGGGTGGCTACCTGTTTACCTGGCTTGGCGGTTACGGCACGCTGCTCGGCGCCATTGCGGGTATCTTGCTGGTTGACTACTACCTGGTGCGCAAGGGCGAATTGAAGGTTGACGATCTTTATCGTCGCGGCGGCGCCTACGAGTACAGCGGGGGCTGGAACGTGCAGGCGCTGATCGCCTTCGCCTTGGGTGTGCTGCCATGTCTGCCCGGTTACCTGGTCGTTTCTGGCGTGCTCGACAAGGCCTCCGTTAACCCGAGCCTGGTGAGCCTGTTTGACTTTGGCTGGTTCTTTAGTCTGGCGGTAGCCGGCGTTTATTACTACGCCACGGCGAAACGCTCGTAACGATTGAGACCCCGCGGGACAGGAGCGAGCCGCCGTAGCGTGGCTGCCCTGTCCCCAACTGATGAAGGAAAGATGATGAGCACCGTATTGATTCGAGGTGGCACAGTCGTCAATGCCGAGCGCGCCTTTGTCGCCGACGTGTTGTGCCAGGACGGCCGTATCGTTGAGGTGGGCCAAGGCCTGCAAGCTGGTGCTGGTGCCACCGTGGTTGACGCTGGTGGACAGTATGTGCTGCCCGGCGGTATCGACCCGCATACCCATATGCAACTCCCCTTCATGGGGACGACGACGATGGACGATTTCTTCACCGGCACCGCCGCTGGCATGGCCGGTGGCAACACGACCATCATCGATTTCGTGATTCCGAACCCGCAGCAAAACCTGATGGAGGCGTATCAGACCTGGCGCGGCTGGGCCGAGAAGGCGGCCGGTGACTACAGCTTTCATATGGCGATCACCTGGTGGGACGAGAGCGTGCGCCGCGACATGGGCACGCTGGTGCAGCAAGAGGGCATCAACAGTTTCAAACACTTCATGGCGTACAAGAACGCCATCATGTGCGACGACGAGACGCTGGTGAACAGTTTCAAGCGCGCCCTGGAACTCGGCGCCATGCCAACCGTACACGCCGAAAACGGCGAGCTTGTGTTCCTGCTGCAAAAGGAAATGGCGGCACTGGGCATCACCGGGCCCGAAGGCCACCCGCTGTCGAGGCCACCGATCGTCGAAGGCGAAGCGGTGAATCGCGCGATCGCGATTGCCGACGTGCTTGGCGTCCCCATCTACATCGTGCACGTCTCGTGTATCGAGGCGGCCGAGGCGATTGCGCGTGCGCGCGGTCGCGGTCAGCGTGTCTATGGTGAGGTGCTGGCCGGACACTTGATCGTCGACGACAGCGTCTATCGTCACCCGGATTTCGCGACCGCGGCTGCGCATGTGATGAGCCCGCCGTTTCGCCCGAAGGGCCATCAGGAAGCCCTGTGGCGCGGCCTGCAGTCGGGTCAGTTGCACACGACGGCAACCGATCACTGCACCTTCTGCGCCGCGCAAAAGGCTGCGGGCAAGGACGACTTTTCCAAGATTCCAAACGGTTGCGGCGGCGTGGAGGAGCGCATGGCGGTGATCTGGGATGCTGGTGTCAACAGCGGGCGCCTGACGCCCAGCGAGTTCGTTGCCATTACCTCGGCCAACACCGCCAAACTGTTCAATATCTACCCGCAAAAGGGCAGCGTATCGGTTGGTGCCGACGCCGACTTGGTGGTGTGGGATCCGCAGGGAAGCAACACGCTGTCGGCCAAGACACAGCACAGCAAGGGTGATTTCAATGTGTTTGAAGGCCGCACGGTGCGCGGCATTCCAAGCCATACCGTGAGTCAGGGCAAGCTGGTTTATGTGCAGGGCGACTTACGCGCTGAACGTGGGGTTGGGCGCTACATCAAACGTCCGGCGTTTGGAACCAATTTTGCGGCGGCTGCACTGCGCTCGAAAACTTTGGCGCCTACTGCTTTGGTGCGTTGAATGGACTACCGTGGCCTGCCGCTTTGGCCCATGCCGCGCGCCTCATGCTGTGGGTACACAGAAATCGGCTCGCGGCATGGGCCAAAGCGGCGACAACGGGTATCGCTGGTTCGCGTACAGCGAGCTTGCCAGAGAGGGGAATGCCGGGGGACCGATTTCTGGGCATTTGACAGTATGAGGGCCCCCGGTATTGCCCTCTCCGGCGAACCTTGAGAACGACTCTCGCCACCTTTTAGGAAATAGCATGAACACTCCAACCGAAATCAACGCGCTGCGCATCAACGGCGAACGTCTTTGGGACTCCTTGATGGAACTCGCCAAGATTGGCGCCACCCCCAAGGGCGGCGTCTGCCGACTGACCCTGACCACGCTTGACGGTCAGGGCCGCGACCTGGTGACGCGCTGGGGCCGCGAGGCAGGCCTGACGGTAACCATTGACAAGATCGGCAACGGCTTCATGCGCCGGGCCGGACGCAACAACGCGCTACCACCGATCGTGGCGGGCAGCCACATCGACACGCAACCCACCGGCGGCAAGTTCGACGGCAATTTCGGCGTGCTGGCCGCACTTGAAGTGGTGCGCACGCTCAACGACCACAAAATCGAAACCGAAGCGCCAATTGAAGTTGCGTTCTGGACCAACGAGGAAGGCTCGCGCTTCGTGCCGGTGATGATGGGCTCAGGCGTCTTTGCCAAGGCGTTCACACTGGAACACGCCTATGCTGCGACCGACACCGAAGGCAAAACGGTCGGTGACGAACTCAAGCGCATCGGCTACATCGGCCCGCAGGAGCCCGGGGACCATCCCATTGGTTCGTACTTCGAGGCGCACATCGAACAGGGGCCAGTACTCGAGGACAACAGGAAGACCATCGGCGTCGTGCAAGGCGTGCTGGGCATCCGCTGGTTTGACTGCACCGTCACCGGCATGGAGGCGCACGCCGGGCCAACGCCGATGGCGCTGCGCAAGGACGCGATGCAGGTCTCGGCCAAGCTGATGCAGGAAGTCGTCGCGGTGGCGCTGCGCCACGCGCCGCACGGGCGCGGCACGGTCGGCATGGTGCACGTGCACCCGAACAGCCGCAATGTGATTCCGGGCACGGTCAAGTTCTCGATCGACCTGCGCAACGCCACCGACGCGCTGGTCGACAAGATGGCCGATGAAGTGAAGGCGTTTGCGGCAAGCCTGGCGAAAACCTCGGGGCTCGATATCAAGATCGAACTGGTCTCGAGCTACCCGGCGCAGGCCTTTCACCCCGAGTGCATGGACGCGGTGGCGCGCGCCGCGCAAGAAGCTCGGCTACTCCAACATGCCCGCGGTATCCGGTGCCGGGCACGACGCCGTCTACATGGCCAAGCTCGCGCCCACGGGCATGATTTTCATCCCGTGCAAGGACGGCATCAGTCACAATGAGATCGAGTACGCAGCGCCAGCAGGACATCACGGCGGGCTGCAACGTGCTGCTGCATGCGGTGCTGGAGCGGGCGGGCAAGTAACTTGTTCACGCATTTTGTGTGGCAATCGGCGCCGGCCACTGCTAGGCAGGCGCGGTAAGCTATGTTTTGTGGCGCGTTGCCCGTTGCTTGAAGCAATCGTTTCTGAATGCTCGATCTTCTGATTCAACATGCAAGCCTTGCCGATGGTCGGCAGGACATCTCGATTGCAGTGCGCGATGGAATGATCGTCGAAGTCGCAGGCGGATTGACCGCGCCAGCGCACCAGGTGATCGACGCCCAGGGCCAGTTGCTGAGCCCGCCGTTTGTCGATGCGCACTTTCATATGGATGCGACGCTGAGCTACGGGCAACCACGCGTAAACCAGTCGGGGACGCTGCTCGAGGGTATCGCGTTGTGGGGGGAGCTCAAACCGTTGCTCACCCAGGAGGCATTGATACAACGGGCGCTGATGTATTGCGATTGGGCCGTGGCCAAGGGACTGCTGGCAATTCGCAGTCATGTCGACGTCTGTGACCCGCGCCTGCTCGCCGTGGAGGCGCTGCTCGAAGTCAAGCGTCGCGTCGCCCCTTACCTCGACGTACAACTGGTCGCCTTTCCGCAGGACGGCCTGCTGCGCGACGCCCAGGCGATGGACAAGCTCAGACGCGCGCTTGACCTCGGCGTCGATGTGGTCGGCGGCATCCCGCATTTCGAACGGACCATGCAAGAGGGCGCCACCAGCGTCAGGCTGCTGTGCGAACTCGCGGCACAGCGTGGCCTGATGGTGGACATGCACTGTGACGAATCCGACGACCCGCTGTCGCGCCACGTCGAGACGCTGGCCTTTGAGACGCAGCGTCTGGGCCTGCACGGCCGCGTGACGGGCTCGCACCTGACCTCCATGCACAGCATGGACAACTACTACGTGTCCAAACTGATACCGCTGATGGCCCAAGCCCAACTGCAGGTGGTTGCCAATCCACTGATCAACATCACCCTGCAAGGCCGACACGACACCTACCCCAAACGCCGGGGCATGACGCGTGTGCCCGAGCTGCTGGCGGCGGGCATCAATGTCGCTTTCGGTCACGACTGCGTGATGGACCCCTGGTACTCGCTGGGCAGCGCCGACATGCTCGAAGTTGCGCACATGGGGCTGCACGTGGCGCAAATGACCAGCCAGAGCGCGATGCGCCAATGCTTTGACGCCGTCACGGTCAACGCCGCGCGCGTTCTTGGCCTGCAGGGCTACGGCATCGAAATGGGTTGTCATGCCGATTTTGTGCTGCTGCAGGCGAGGGACCCGTTGAGGCGATCCGGCTGCGCGCGACCCGTTTGAAAGTATTCAGGAGAGGCAAGCTGGTAGCCGAAACACCGGCTGCGACCAGTGCGCTACATTTGCCCGGCCGTCCGGCCCAAACCGCGTTCGTGCTTTGATGGAAGATGCTGGCGTCACGCCGGCGCAACGATGATGACCGGGCGAATCAGGTCCGAGCCGCTAGGCCTCGCAGAGCAATCCCGACAGGCCTGGACGGACGTACAACTGGTCCGCGTTTTCCCGGGTGATGCCCGGAACCCAGCGCTGCAGTTCGGACGCGGCGTTGATGGTCGCGGACAACAGCTCGGCGGCAATGGCCGAGTCGTGCGGCCGGATGGAGCCGTCTGCCATGCCGTCGACCAGCAGGCTGGCGATGCGTTCATTGAGTGCCCGCAACGTATGAATAACCTGTTCGCGATGGGCCCGGTCGGGCAACGCGCTCAGGGCAGAAGAGCGCAACAGCGGCCCGCGCTCCGAGAGTTGAAAGCGCACCAATGACGACACCGCCGCGCAGCAGCGCTCCCATCCGCTTGCCTGACTTTCCTGAGCCGCCGAGACGGTATGGCGAATGACCGAAAAGGAGCGCTCCCAACACGCCGTGATCAGGTCGAGCTTGGTTTCGTTGTGGTGATAGAACGCCCCTTTGGTCAGATTGATGCGGGCCGATATCTTGTCCACCGATGCCCCGTGAAAACCCTGTTCGTTGATCAACTCGGTGGCTGCGCGCAGGAAGGCTTCGGGCGAGTCCGCCGCCGTCGGCGGCAAGTCGGGAATCGTTACCTCAGCCAGCGCCGTGGCGGTTGGCCAGCGCCGGGTCGGCGCCGCCAGCCCGTGCAACACCAGATCTGCCACCCGTTGCGCGATGCGCGGGTACTCTGCTGTTTCGTAGCGACTGATCCAGGCGCCCATCCAAAGGGTGGCCGAAAGCAGCACGTGAGCGCGTGCATTGCGCCCCTCGCGACTCAGCGGCACAGCGTCGTCGGCGCGGAGCAATGCGCGTATGCTTCGAAACATGTCGGTATAGGCGGAAAACACGTTTGCGGCATTCGCGTTTGTCAGTGCACGTATGTCGCCGAAACCAATAAGCGGGGGCTCGGTACCGTCGGCAATCGCGGCCAGCAGATCGGCGTAAAGTCACAAAAAAATGCTGCAACCCGCTCCGACACCGTATTCCATTTGTGCTGCCTGGCGCGCCAGCGAATCGATCACCGTGATCGCGCGCAGCGTGCAACTGACCGCCAGGTCTTCCTTCTTGCTGTAGTAGTAGGTCAGGCTGGTCGTTTCCAAACCCACACTGGTAGCGATCTGGTTGAGCGTCACCCCTTTGAGACCCTGTTCGTTGAACAAAGTCGCGGCAGCGGCGAGGATTGCATCGCGCTTTTCATGGAACCGCTTGGATTTTGGAGATTTGGGAACGGACGCAGGCAACCTAGACCTCAAGGTATTTCTCCCGCGCCACCGGATTGTTCTTCAGCTCCTCGACGGTACCGACAAACCCGATGGTCGCCTTGCCCGTCAGGTAAACGCGATGCGCCAAGGACAAGGCAAGCTTGATGTTGTGTTCGACCAGCAAGATCGAGACCCCGGCCTGGTTGATCTCAAACAGCACATTGCGCACCTCCTTGGCCATCAATGGCGACAGGCCTTCGGTTGGTTCATCGACCAACAGCAGCTTCGGATTTCCCATCAACGAGCGACCCAAGGTGAGCATCTGCTGCTCTCCGCCAGACAATGTTTTGGCTCTTTGACTGATTCGATCTTTCAACCGCGGAAAGTGATGAAAAATTCTCTCGATGGTCCAGGCCTTGGCGTCGTTTGGATCTGCCATCTTGCCCCCTTTGACCCCCATCAGCAGGTTGTTGAGCACCGACAACTCGGGAAAATTCGCCGCTCTTCCGGCACATAGCCAATGCCCGCACGTGCCACCTTGTACGGCTCCTGGCCAGTGATTTCCCGCCCGTCAAAGCTAACCGACCCGGAGCGGCACTTGATCAGACCCATGATCGTCTTGAGCGTCGTACTCTTGCCCATGCCGTTTCTGCCCAGCAAGGCCACCAGTTCGCCATGACCCACGTCCAGGGTGCTCCCCTGCAGCACGTGACTGGTGCCGTAGTAGGTATTCAGATCGCGGACTTGCAGCAGCATGTTCTCTCACATTCAATATCAATAGCCATCTGGCTTCAATCTTCAAGCTCGCCGAGATAGGCGTCCTTCACCGCTTGGTTCTGTCGTATTTCAGTCGGCGTCCCGGTGGCCAGAATCTCCCCGTGGTGCAAGACGGTAATTCGGTCAGCAAGGGAAAACACGACATCCATGTCATGCTCGATCACCAGTACGGTCTTTCCTTCGGTCAGGCGTCTGACCAGTTCCACCGCATTGTGTGTCTCATCGCGTGACATGCCAGCCGCAAACTCGTCGAGCAAAACAACATCGGGGTCACCGGCAAGCGCCAGACTGATCTCCAACGCACGATGCTTGCCGTACGACAGCGCGCTGGCAGCGCGATCGCGCTCGGCCGTCAAGTTGATTCGGGCCAGCACGGCCTCGGTTTCCCGCGTGATGTCTTGCATTTTGTCGACGTTGCGAAACAAATTGAAGCGGATGCCGCGCTTGGACAAAATGGCGAGGCGAATATTCTGAAACGTAGTCAGCCTGGTGAAGGTGCTGGTGATCTGAAAGGAGCGGCCCATGCCGATGCGCGCCAACTGGTGCGGCTGCAATCCGGTGACGTCCCGGCCTTTGAAAAACACCTGCCCGCCGGCTGGTCGGTAGGTTCCTGTGATCAGGTTGAACAGTGTCGTCTTACCAGCCCCGTTGGGCCCGATGATCGCGTGCCGCTCGCCTTTTTCAATCTTCAGATTGACGTTGGTCAGAACCTTCATGCCGCTGAAGTCATGGCACAGGTCCTTGGTTTCCAGAATGTTCATGGCGTCTTGGGCGTCGTTATCGTACTTGCCTTGGTAAACCATTTCTGCTTCAACGCACTCATCATGCCGAGCACCCCCATCGGCGCAAACATGATTACCAGCACCAGAGTCAGACCCATCACCAACTCAACACGCTGGGTGAAGCGGCCAGTCAGTTCCTCCAGAACCTGAAAGATCAAGGTGCCCAATACGGGGCCGAAGAAGCCGCCAACGCCGCCGATCATGATGTTGATGATCGGCGCAAAGGAGACCAGGCCACCCAGCGAGCCATCCGGCGACACCAGATTGTGAAACATGGCATAGATCGAGCCGGCAACGCCAGCGAAAACAGCCGATAGCAGGTAAATGACAGCCTTGGACTGCGGCACCTTGAAGCCCAGGTAATCGACCCGCTTGGCGTTCTCTCGAATGGCGAGTTGAACTTGACCGAACGGGGTCTTGGTGAAGAACCACATCAGCCAGAAGCTCAGCCCGAGGATGACGATGGCGAAGTAGTAGAAATTCTGCGGCGAGTCTTTCATGGTGAACGATGCCACACCGGGAATGGTCAGCGGTGGAATAGGAAAATTGCCGATGCCATCCTCGCCGCCGGTAATGAAGCGCAGTTTGAGAACCAGCACGTACGCAACCTGAGCAAAGGCAAGGTGCAACATGGCGAAGGCATTGCCGGTGACCCTGACAACGATCGGACATAGAAGCAGGGCCAAGACCAGCGCTGCCAGCACGCCCGCACCCAAGGCCGGCAGCAGCGCAATGCCGGAAATGTGTTTCAGCGCCAAAGCCGTGCCGTAACCTCCGGCACCAAAATACATGGCGTGACCGAAACTGAACAGGCCGGTGTACCCCAGCAGCATATTCAGCGAAACCGAAAACACGGCAAATACGGCAAACGTGACAAACAGGTTCGTATAGTACGGGCCAAACAGCGTCGGGATGGCCAGCAGTGCACCGGCCGCGACGACCCATCCGATTCTGCGCAGGATTGGATTCATCCTTCTTTTACTCCGAACAGGCCATGTGGGCGAAACGCCAGCACGATGGCCATGAAGACCACGGTGAGAACCGGGGCAAATTGCGACAAGAACTGGATTCCGTATGAGTTCAGCAAACCAAACAGAATGGAGACGATGAACGCGCCGGCCAGGCTGCCGAAGCCCCCGGTTACAACAACGATGAAGGCGTCCATTCCGACCTGATCGGCCAACCCCGGGAAGACCGTCAGCATCGGCGCAATGGCGACGCCGGCGATGCCCGCCATCCAGATGCCAACGCCGAAGACGAAACTGAAAACCAATGGGATGTTGATGCCCAGCGCGTTGACCATGCCGGCATCGGAAACCGCTGCCCGCACGATCATCCCCAAGCGGGTTTTGTACAGGAGCATGCCCATGATGATCAGCACAACCAGCGCCATGGCGATGATGAACAACCGATAGATCGGGTAACTCAGCCCGGCGACAGATACGTAGCCTTCGAGCAGCGGCGGCATCTTGACATGCAGGCTCTCGGTTCCCCAGAAGCTCTTGACCGCCGCCAGAATGATGAGCGCAACGCCAAACGTCAACACCAGTTGCCCCAGGTGGCCGAAGGCCTGAACTTTGCGCAGCAAAAGTCTTTCCATCAGCACACCGCAAACGGCGGTTGCGATCGGCGCCAACAGCAGCGCCAGCCAGAAACTTCCGGTCAGGCTGACAACCTGGTAACCGAAATAGGCCGACAACATGAAGAACGCTGCGTGCGCCAGATTGAGCACACCCATCATGCCAAAGATGACGTTCAGCCCGGCCGCGATCAGGAACAACAGCATGCCATAAGCGAGTCCGTGCAGCCCCTGTGCGACGTACATCGCGGTGGTCGGGTCCATCGATTGATCCTCAGGTCGTGAACAACGCCGACGCGTGACGCACAGTGGTCACGCGCGGTTCATCAGCCGCAGCGTAGTCAGCCCGCGGGGCTCTTGCCCTTGCAGCGGTCGAGTTTCTCGTCCATCAACGGCAGCACGGTCTTGGCCGGAATCATAAAAGTCGGGCCTCCGGCGGACGTCCCCTTGAACCAATAAAAGGGTTCGATATTGAAGGATTGTTTTTGCTGTTCGGGCGGGACGAATTCGAATACGTGCAAGTCCTGGATCGCCTTGTGGTCGCAGGCGCGCATGGTCAGGACTTTCCCGTTGGTAAATTTGTAGCTGTCGCCTTCCCAAACCGCGATGATCTTTTCCGGGTCGGTACTCTGGGCCCGCGCAATGACACTCAACAGCCAATAGGTTTGCTCGATATAGGAGCCAATATTTCCGGTGCCGTGCTCGAACAGGTGGCTGTTAAAGGGTGGCGTCTTCCATTTGTTCTTCCAAAGATCATTCCAGGTTCTGTAATACTTTATCTGCTCTGGTGTCTTGAATGCCGGATTTTCCGAACCAAACTGACTGATCTGCACCAGCCCCCTGGTTCCGTCAACGCCGACTTCGTGCAGGAAATTGGGCTCGTCGAGAAAGATGTGAGCGAACGGCAATTTGATGCCCATTTGCCTCGCCTGCTTGAGCAGATTGGCCGCATCCGGAATCCAGTCACCGGTAAATATCACTTCGGCGCCGGAGGCCTTGATCTTCTCCAGATAGGGCGCGAAGTCCGTGAGGAACAGCTTGTGATAATCCTCGCCGACGAGTTGCGCATCTGGGTAGGACTCTTTCAGGCCCTTCTTGAAGCCTTCAGCCAGCACATGACCGAACGAGTAGTCCTGATTCAGAATATAGAACTTCTTCTCTTTTTTCCTCAGTTGACCGTAGTAGTAGGCCAAACCCCGGCCAAGCTGGTCAGCGGACATGCTGCTCTGAAAGGCATAGCGGGAGAAGTTGGTGGCATCCTGCAGGTCGTCTGACAGGGATGCTGTATTGATTGAGATGACCTTGTACTTATTGGCCGTCTCGTTAAGAATTTTCTGCAGGTGACTGCCATCGGTCCCCCACAGGACGTTGACCTTTTCCTGCAGCACCATGCGCTCGGCGATCTTCTTGGCCTGGTCGGGCTTGCCCATGTGATCTGCCTTGATCAGCTCAACCATTTTCTTCTTGCCGTCGACCAGAATGCCGCCGCGCTTGTTGATGTCGTGCGCCGCCCACTGCGCCGACGCAAAGTAGATCTGCCCCACCAGCGCAGCGGGACCCGAAAAAGACGCCACGACGGCGATCTTGATCGTGTCGCCGGTCGGGATGATGGGGTTGGCGGGGTCGAAATCCGACATATCCCCCATCGCCTTGAAGTCGAACGCCGCCTTGGCCGGGGCCTGGGCGTAACTCGGCAGACACAAACTCGTCAGAACCACGCCCAGCGCAAAAACACCGCGAATCGTCAGTTTCATGATTGTTGCTCCTCGTATTTGACAGGGGTAAACATCCAAAGCTGTTTCTCGCAAGCCGACAGCCCACATACCATGTTTACTATAAATAATTCTATTTGAGCAAAGTTGTTAATGAAAATAGGTAAATACCCTTGATACCTTTTATTCTGTTTTTGCTTGCTGGCGAGCGCGCCGAGTGCAGTTGCCCGCATTCGCCGGCGAATCAAATTCGGAAGCAAAAAAAGATGTGAAAGGCAGCGGCTGCTGCCCCGGCGCGATCAGCTTCGCCGAAATTCGACAGCGTTCTGGGCCTGCGAATGAACGCTCAGCGTAAACACGTCGGGTCTGGCGTAGTGACCGACGACGTCGAAGTCCATCTGACCCATGGGGATCAAATCGAGGTCAAGTTCCGCCGTCAACAAAATGTCTTCGTTGTAAACCGGACCGGCCAGCAGTTTGCCCATTGGGTCAATGATCATGCTTCCGCCGCGCATCAGAACCGTAGCCGGCGCATCGGGCAGGCAGTTGTTCATCAATTCCTGCGGGAATTGCGAGCGCCGCAAATGCTGGCACGAAGACAACACGAAGCAGCGCCCCTCCATCGCGATATGCTGCATCGTGCTGACCCAGGTGTCACGGTCATCGGCGGTCGGCGCGCAGTACAACGCGATCCGCTGCTGGTACATCGCCATGCGCAGCGCCGGCATGTAGTTCTCCCAGCAAATGACGGCCCCCAACTTGCCAAACGGGGTATCCACCGCAGCCAGCGTGGAGCCGTCACCGAACCCCCAGACCAGACGCTCCAGTGCTGTGGGCATGAGTTTGCGGTGCTTGCCGAGCAAGCGGCCATCCGGGCCGATGTAAACGGCCGTGCAGTACAGCGTGCCGCCATCGCGCTCGATGATGCCCATGCAGACGTACAGGCCATGTTCCTGCGCTGCGGCGCAAAGCTGGGCGATTTCCGGGCCGTCAACGCACACGGCTGCGTCAAAGTAGCGTTTGAATTCGGTGCGCCCCTGCAGCGTTCTGGCCCCAATATAGATATGAAAGTCAGCCCCCTTCGGATAGCCGCCGATGAAGGCCTCGGGAAAGACGACGACTTGTGCGCCCAGCGCGGCAGCGTCCTTCATCCACTGCAAAGCGCGCTCCATCGTCGCGGGTGTATTGAACAGCACGGACGATGTCTGCACAACGGCTGCGGTGAGTTTCATGGTGGCTCCAACGTGACAGGTGTATCGATCAAACGGCGGGCGCCGCACCGGGATTGAGCAGAGACGACGCTTGGGCGCGTATTTGCGATTCAAAGGCGCACGACTTGCGCGCCACGGTATCGATATGCACCGCCTTCAATGTCGTGCAGGCTGCGACGGACTGGTTCTCATCGTTCGTCATCTCGTGGAAAAAACGAATGCTGCGGTCCTTGATTTCGAGCAGCGTGGTGTGCACGGTGACAACATCTCCTGCGTGCAATTCCTGGGCATAGGAAATGTGCTGGTCCACGGCAGCCATGCCTCGCCCGGCCCCCCGCAGATAGGACGGCGTCAGTCCCAACCCATGAAAGAAGTGCCAGGTGGCTTCGTCAAACTTGCCAACGTACCACATCACGTTCATGTGCCCGACGTGGTCGCAGTGCCACGGGTAGACGGTGCCACGGTAGGTGAGGAGCGATTGCGTCATGGTTGCCTTCTCCAGGAACAAACATTGATGACGAGCCGTTTGCGCGCGACCTGTCAGGTCAAACATTCTGACACGTCGCGTCGTCGATCCACCGCAGATACGCAGCCGAGCCGTTGGTGATCGGCAACTGCAAGATCTCGGGTGTTTCATAGGCGTGGTTTGCCCCTATGAATTTCTCCAATGCCTGGTATTGCGTGCTGCGTGTCTTGATGAAAAGCAGACATTCGGGTTCGCTGCGAACCTCGCCCGCCCATCTGTAATAACTTTGAACCTGTTGCACCTGCACGCACGCCGCCAGTTTGGCGGCCAGGATGGTTTGCGCCAGTTCTTCGGCCTGTTGCGCCGATGCGGTGGTGGTCAAGACCAGACAATAGGAAGAATCTGAACCCATGGGAACCCCTCCGGATCAAATCTACACGGCGCGACTTGGACAACCCTCACCCCGGGCGCGATCATGCCAGCGCGGGCAGCATAAAATTGCGGCTCGGTCGGCACCTTGCCGCGCTGCGCAAGCCCACCGATTTTCTGGATCTGCATCTTGTCCTTTCTCAACGAAACCCGCCGTCGCCGCACATTCGCCATTATTTCCCACCCGGACGCTGGCAAGACAACCCTCACCGAGAAACTCCTGCTGTTTTCCGGCGCGATCCAGATTGCCGGTTCGGTGAAGGCACGCAAAGCCACGCGCCACGCCACCAGCGACTGGATGGAAATCGAGAAACAGCGCGGCATTTCGGTGGCTTCGAGCGTGATGCAGATGGCGTATCGCGACCACGTCATCAACCTGCTCGACACGCCCGGCCACAAGGACTTTTCCGAAGACACGTACCGCGTGCTCACCGCCGTCGATTCGGCGCTGATGGTGATCGACGCGGCCAACGGTGTGGAGTCACAAACGCGCCGCCTGATCGAAGTCTGCCGCCAGCGCGACACGCCGATCATCACCTTTGTCAACAAGATGGACCGCGAAGTGCGCGAGCCGCTGGACATCCTCGACGAGATTGAACGTGAACTCGGCATGCCGTGCGTGCCGATGACCTGGCCGGTCGGTCAGGGCAAGACCTTTGGTGGCATCATCAATCTGCGCACGCAGGTCATGACGGTGTTTGAAGCGGGCAGTGAACGCCGACCGCAGGACTTCGACGCGATGGCGCTGTCGGATCCGGCCGTTTTGCGCAAGCGCTTTGGCCACGAATTCGATAGCGCCGTGGAAAGCATGGAACTAGCCACCGGTGCCTCGCCCGCGTGGGACCACGCAGCCTTTCTGGCGGGCAGGCAAACGCCGGTCTTCTTTGGTTCGGGTGTGAACAATTTTGGCGTGATGGAAGTGCTTGATGCGTTGGTTGACCTGGCACCGTCGCCGCAATCGCGAACCAGTTCCCTGGTCGTCAACAAGCAGCCGGTCGTCACCGAGGTGCAGCCCGACGACGAGGCCTTCAGCGGCGTGGTGTTCAAGGTGCAGGCGAACATGGACGCGAATCATCGCGACCGCATCGCCTTTGTCCGTATGGCATCAGGCAAGTACACGCCAGGCATGAAACTCAAAGTCATGCGCACGGCCAAGGAACTGCGTCCGACCAGCGTGGTGACCTTCATGAGCCAACGCCGCGAGGCTGTCAACGAGGCCTATGCCGGAGACATCGTCGGTTTCACCACGCACGGTGGCGTGCAGTTGGGCGACACCATCACCGATGGCAGCGTCAATCTGCAGTACACGGGCCTGCCGTTCTTTGCGCCCGAACTGTTCATGACCGTGGTGCTGAGGAACCCCCTGCGCACCAAACAGTTGCAGCAGGGTCTGGCACAACTCGGTGAAGAAGGGGCGATCCAGGTGTTCCGGCCCGAAGTGGGCGGCAACATGCTGCTCGGCGCAGTCGGCCAGTTGCAATTTGAAGTGGTGCAGCATCGCCTCAAGGGCGAGTACGACGCCGACATCCGGCTCGAAGCCAGCCAGTACACCGGCGCGCGCTGGATCAGTGCCGACACGCCGGCCGAGCTGAAGACGTTTTGCGAAGCCTATCCCGCGCGCATGGCACGCGACGCCGCCAACACCCTGGCCTACCTTTGCACCAGCCCCTACGATGTGCGCCTGGCGCAGGAACGCTTTCCCAAGATCCACTTCCACCCGCTGCGCGAGCACGCTGGACTTGCGTTGCAGGCGACGGGTTCCTAGCGGCCTGCGCTTGCTATAATTTTTGTAGCTGTACACGCTTACCACACAGGTGTTACAAGCCAAATAATATACAAACATGTTGCCATTGCAGCAATTCCCACAGGCGCTGGCCGGTGCCGTGCACACCGTGTTTTCCGACATCGACGACACGCTGACGACCGACGGGAAACTCACACCGCAAGCCTACAGCGCACTCGACGATTTGCAGCGCGCCGGGTTGCGCGTGATCCTGATCACGGGGCGCCCCGCGGGCTGGTGCGACCACATCGCGCGCATGTGGCCGGTCGAGGCCGTGATCGGCGAGAACGGCGCCTTCTACTACTGGTATGACCACACTTCGCGCAAACTGCGCTGCCGCCATCTGCTGGGTGAATCGGAGCGTGCAGCCAACTCCGCTCGTCTGGCTTGCGTGCGTGAAACCATCCTGCGCGAAGTGCCCGGCTGCGCCGTCGCTTCCGACCAGTTCTGTCGCCTGTACGACCTGGCCATCGACTTCTGCGAAGACGTGCCGCCACTGCCGCAACAGGACGTCGATCGCATCGTGGCGCTGATGGAGAACGCGGGTATGAGCGCCAAGGTTAGCTCAATCCACGTCAACGGCTGGTTTGGCAGCTACGACAAATTGAGCATGGCGCATTTGTTGCTGCGCGAGCGCTTTGGCCTGGAGCTGGCGACCGAGCGCGAGCGCTGCCTGTTTGTCGGCGACTCGCCCAACGATGTCCCAATGTTTGCCTACCTGCCGCAAACCGTTGGCGTAGCCAATGTCGCCGACTTTGCCGACCGCATGAGCGCGTTGCCCGCCTACATCACGCCGTCGCGCGGCGGCGCCGGGTTTGCGGAACTCGCGCAGACCGTGATCGCTGCGCGTGGTAAATGTGATAACTTGCGGGACACCGCCTAGTTACGCCAAAACACGCCTTCACGGAACGATCAATATGTTCTTTGCCACCGACATGGCCACCGTCACCCACGGCATCCAACTGGCCGTGGCGCCTGTGTTTCTGCTCACCGCGGTGGCGGCCATGATCGGCACAGTGGCAGGCAGGCTCGGACGCATCATTGACCGCGCCCGCACCGTCGAGGGCCGGATCGAGGCCGCGCCAGCGGACGACCCGATGACGGCGGCCTACCACGAGCTCAATGGTTTGCGCCAACGCGGACGGCTGATCAACACTTGTATCGCGCTGCTGACCCTGTGCGCCATCCTGATCGGACTGACCATCGTCGTACTGTTTCTTGGCGAGACCACCGAGCTCCAGAGTTTTCAGTTGGCAACCATCTTTTTTCTGTCCGGTGTCGTCTGCTTCCTTCTGGCGCTGTTATGTTTTTTGACCGAGACGCTGCTGGCCACGCGGATCCTCAAGTTTGCGCGGCCCACAAGCGGTTGAGCGGTTGTCGCCGCCCACAGCGCTCGAGAATAGGCGCCTGGTTATTGAATTAAATAGGCCTGCAACCCTCGAATACAAAGTGTAATCAGCTACGTTATTGATAGCAAACGGCAGGCTTTGATGGATGACAAAGGCAATCGTGATAATGACGCGCATGAAGCTCACCCGTCGCACCTGCCTTGGCGCACTGCTCGCGGGTACCTTGCCCCGCCCATTCGCATCTGCACGGGCATCGAACTCGGCGGGGATCAACGAGACCTGGTTTGACGCCGCGCGCCAGCGCGAGATGCCGGTCACGGTGCGCTGGCCCGATGCCGCGGCACTGCAGCGCGGCTCGGTCCCGGTCGTGCTGTTCTCGCACGGCCTGGGTGGCACGCGCGAGGGCGGCGCGGTGTGGGGCCAGGCCTGGG
>CAWJOT010000048.1:0-23124 GCA_963844495.1 uncultured Pseudomonadota bacterium | reverse complement strand
GTTCTGGGGCTTTGACGCCTTGCCCATGTTGCGCGAATATTTAGGTGGCGATCCGTGGTTTGGCGGACCGCAGTGGGACGCGGCGGCGCGTCTGCCAACAGGCGTTGCGCGTCAAAGCTAGCGATTTGCCACGCTGCGAAATTCGCAATTAGGGTTCGACCCTAGTTTGTCAGGCGTCGTTAAGTTTGCTGAAAGTTATTGTTGGTTTCGCGTCAGAGCCGGGTCAGTAGCCGCTCCAAGAATGCAGGCAGCCTCCGTTTCGGGGGTCAATAACTTTAGGAGACGTCGATATGGCTACAGCAGCGGCCCCCAGGCCAATGTCCGAAGGCGAGAAGATGGTGATCTTCGCCTCGTCGCTCGGCACAGTTTTTGAGTGGTATGACTTTTATTTGTTCGGTGTGATGTCGGCCATCATTGCGGCCAACTTCTTTTCCGCACTTGACGAGTCCACGCGCAACATCTTCACCCTGCTGGCCTTTGCTGCCGGCTTTGCCGTGCGCCCGTTTGGCGCACTGGTCTTTGGTCGGCTCGGTGACATGATCGGTCGCAAATACACATTCCTGATCACCATTCTGATCATGGGTCTGTCGACCTTCCTGATCGCCTTCCTGCCGACCTACAAGACCGCGGGCATCATCGCGCCGATCGCACTGATTGCCTTGCGCCTGTTCCAGGGTCTGGCACTCGGTGGCGAGTACGGTGGTGCCGCGACCTATGTTGCCGAGCACGCGCCGCAAGGCCGACGCGGTTTTTACACATCGTGGATTCAAACCACGGCGACGGTCGGCCTGCTGCTGGCGCTGATGGTGATTCTGGGGGCGCGGACCTACTTCGGCGAGAAGGAGTTTGCCGAGTGGGCATGGCGCATTCCTTACGCGATGTCCGGCATTTTGCTGGCGGTTTCGGTCTGGATTCGGTTGAAGCTCAATGAGTCTCCGGCCTTTGCCAAGATGAAGGCCGAAGGCAAGACGTCGAAGGCGCCGCTGTCCGAATCGTTCGGACAATGGAAGAACGCCAAGATCGTGATTCTTGCCCTGGTTGGTTTGACGGCGGGTCAGGCCGTGGTCTGGTACGGTGGCCAGTTCTACGCACTGTTCTTCCTGCAATCCTTCCTCAAGGTGGACGGGCCGACAGCCAACATCCTGATCGCTGTATCGCTGATTCTGGGTACGCCGTTCTTCATCTTCTTTGGTGGTTGGTCCGACAAAATTGGTCGCAAGCCGATCATCATGGGCGGCTGTCTGCTTGCCGTGCTGACCTATTTCCCGCTGTTTGGTGCGTTGACCACCTACGCGAATCCGAAACTACAGCATGCCATACAGAAATCGCCCGTGGTCGTGGTCGCCAAGCCGGCGAACTGCAATCTGATCCTGAACCTTACCGGCACCGCCAAATTCACCACGGCGTGCGACCTGGCACGCACCTTCCTGTCGAACTCGGGTGTCAACTACGACAAGGTTGAAGACCCGAATGCGACGATCGGCACCGTCAAGGTCGGTGATAAGGCGATCGTCGGCTACAACGGCACCGATCCCAACGCCAAGGAAGAGAAAGTGCGATTCGAGAAGGAAGTGCGCGCCGCCCTGAATGAAGCCGGTTACCCGGCCAAGGCCGATCCAATTGCCATCGGCTCGGGCAACTGGTGGATGCTGGTCCTGATCCTGACCATTCTGGTGATCTACGTGACGATGGTGTACGGCCCGATCGCAGCCATGCTGGTTGAGCTGTTCCCGACGCGGATTCGCTACACGTCGATGAGTTTGCCATATCACATCGGCAACGGCTGGTTCGGCGGTTTCCTGCCCGCCATCTCGTTTTCGATCGTCGCTGCACAGGGTAACATCTACAGCGGCTTGTGGTATCCAATCATCATTGCCAGCATGACCTTCATCGTCGGTATGCTGTTCGTGAAAGAGACCAACCACGTTGACATCTACGCCAACGACTAGACGTTGGTCATCGGTTGGCCCGGCCGCTGGTGGCCGGGTGACTGCTTCAGGCCCTCCGAGCGAGGGCCCCTTTATTTCTGGAGAATCGTCATGTGGAAAATCGCCGTCGCGTTCCTGATCTTCGCCGGAGTCGCCCTGTACCTTCTGAGCAAAGCCGGCAATATCGACATCAGCGGTAGCGAACAGGGTGGCGAGACCGCGCATGTGCCCGCAGCTGCGGCACCGGCGAGCGCGCCCGCTAGCGCCAGCAAATAGTGTCCGCGGGCCTGCTCGAAGCCCGGTCGGTGCGCCGCCAGTTTCTGCCCGGCTAGAACGGCGGGTCCGGTTCGTTGTCCTGGCTGGGGCCGTGGCTTTGCGCCTGCTCCACAAGCATCGAAAACGGCAGCGCCTGCTTGACTAGGATAACCGTGCATGGTGCCCGCATCGCGACCTTGATCGGCACCGTGGCAAGGAATCGCTGGGTCTTCAGGCCGTGTGTGGCCGCGCCCATGACGATGACGCTGACCTCGTTGCCGATTGCATACTTCACCAGCGCCTGCGCCACGTCGCTGGACTCAAGCACGTGATACGAAGTCTGCTGGCCCGGCAAATCAAGCGGCTGCGCCCATTGGCGCAACTGCGCGATGTGCTTGCGCTGCACGCTGGTTTCGCTGTTGGCGTCGTGTGAGGAACTCGTCTGTCCCGGTGAGATGACCGTGACGCAGGCAAGTCGGGCACCGCGGCGTGTACCGAGCGATCGAGCTACCGCCTGCCGTAGCGAGTACAACGTGGCGTCGCTGACGTCGTTGTGCGGCACCGCCACCATGACAATCGGCACTTCCTCAATCTGCCGCGTCGGCAACGGGCTGGGCTGGTAGTGCATGCCAGCGGCTTTGAGCCAGCGCTTCAGATGCGTGCCAAAGCCGGTGCCCGTCGTGTTGCGGCCACGCTCGGTCACCTCGACTTGTTCGGGGTGGCGCAGATCGAACGCCAGGTGGGCCGCTGACGGATAGCGATTGACAGCTTCGGGCTCGAGACAACGCAGAATGACCTCCTGCAACCACTGCGGCAACTCCGGCCTGAGTTTGCGCGGCGGCGGCGGATCCATCCAAAGACGCTGGCGCAAGCCGTCCGTGGTGCGGGGCGAACCAAATGGCAACTCGCCGGTGGCCAACTCGTACAGCATGACGCCGATGGCAAAAATGTCACTGCGCGGATCGCCGCGTACGCCCACCACCTGTTCTGGTGCAATCCACGGTGGCGAACCCACCGCTTTGCGCAATTGCTCCGCCAGCAAGTCCGGGTACATGGCGTTGCACGACAGGCCAAAGTCAAGCAATACGGCGCTGCCATCTGATCGAATGATGACGTTGGCCGGTTTGAGGTCGAGGTGCACAGTATCTTGTTGATGCAGGCTGTGCACGGCCAGCGCCATCGACTCACCGAGCCGCGCCAGGCCCGCGGCGTCGGGCCGCTCCTGCGGCTCGAGCCAATGGTCCAGCGTCTGGCCCGGCACGTATTCCATCACGAGATAGGGAATATTTTCGAGATCACCAGCGGCCACAAAGCGTGGCACATGGCTGCCCGAGAGTACCTGCATGATCTGGTGTTCGACCTCAAAACTGACGATGTTCTCGGCGCCGTCGCCAGCGGTCATGCGCGGGACCTTCATCGCGAGTGCGAACCCCGGGTCACGTGCGCCTTCGGTGTATCGGACACGGTAAACGTGCGCCATCCCGCCGGAGTGAATGCACTCTTCGATCGTGAAGCCGTCGAGTTCCGCCCCCGGCTCAAGCAGCTTCATCGCCCCAGTTCCAGACGGTCGGCGAAATAGTCCGGCAAAGCGGCCTGTCGGATGGCGACGGCGGCGGCGTGGTTGTCGTACGCCACCCGCTGAAAGGTCAGTTGCAACTTTTCGGTATCAAACATGGCATACATGGCCCTCGAATTTCGGTCGCGCGGCTGCCCGACCGAGCCAATGGTCGCCAGCCAGTGGCGATGTTTTGGCACGGGCAAGGCCACGCCCGGCGTCGGCACGAATTTCATCAATTGCGCCGCCGCGCCGCGGTAATACAGGGTCTGCTCATGCACGTGCCCGCAGAATACGTACCGGATTTCAGGGAAAGCCGCCGCCGCGTCCATGCAAGCCGAAGCGGCGCGTTCGTCGTTGACGTAGTGCCATGATCTGGGCTGGTCAACGCTTGCGTGTACCAGCAAGATAGTCTGCAGTTGCACGGTCAGCGGCAACTGGTCCAGCCATTCGAGCTGATTGGCGCTGAGCCGGTCGTGGGTCCAGGCCGCAGTACTCTCACCGACGCTGACCACAGCCTGCGGAGGCGTGATCGCCATCTGATCGTGGTTTCCCTTGACCAGCAGCGCGCCGTCGCTGGCGAGTTGCTGCGCGCGCTCGACCACCGCTGCCGGGTCAGCGCCATAACCCACCAGGTCACCCAGCAAGGCAAACTGCTGCGCGCCATTCGCGCGGGCGTGCGCCAGACAGGACTCGAAGGCCTGAATGTTGGCGTGAACATCTGCCATCAATGCCAGCCGCATGATGCTCCTTGTTGAATTCTGGCCAGATCATGCGCGCCGTAGCTGACGCCAAGTTTGCAGGATATGGTTACATCCAGACTGTTGCGCAAGGGTAAATCCGAGCCCTTGCAAGCTTGCCAGAATACTAGAATGTTCGTATGACCTATCAAAAAACAGAAGCAGGGCAGCAGGCATTCAAGGCGCGCTCACCGCTTTTGTCCGCACGCCAGCGCTCGGCCTTTATCCTGTTTGACGGTGTGAAGTCGACCGAGCAGGTGCTCGCTGGCACAGTCGGCCTTGGCATCACGGTTGCCGACATCGATCATCTTGTTCAGGCAGGTTTTCTGGAAGCGGTGGCGGGTTCGGTGATGATTGAGTTGCCCGCCGAACCGGACGCAGCGCGCACCAATCAGCAGCGTTACAGCGCGGCCATGCCGATTGCAACCCAGTTGACGGCCGGCCTGGGACTGCGAGGCTTTCGGCTGAATCTGGCGGTGGAGGCGGCCAGCGGTTACGAGGGCTTGCTGGCCCTGTTACCCAAGATTCAGAGCGCGGTGGGTGTCACCGCCTGCCTGCCCCTGGAGCGCGCGCTCAAGGATTAGCGAGCGAGTAAGCCGCGGGCAGCGCGCGTGCGCCGAACTGCCTAGAATGTCTGGCCCTCTCAGGAAAGACATTGCCCCATGCCGCATGGACTCATCCGCATTCGCGGAGCACGTCAGCACAACCTCAAGAATCTTGACCTTGACATCCGCACCGGCGAACTGACGGTGGTCACCGGCCCGAGCGGATCGGGCAAGTCGAGTCTGGTGTTTGACACCCTGTACGCGGAAGGCCAGCGGCGCTACGTTGAAACCTTTTCGGCGTACGCACGTCAGTTCCTGGACCGCATGGATCGCCCTGCCGTGGACCGGGTCGATGGCGTGCCCCCGGCCATCGCGATCGATCAGAACAACCCGGTACGCTCGTCGCGCTCCACCGTCGGTACCATGACCGAGCTCAACGATCATCTCAAGCTGTTGTTTGCCCGCGGCGGGGCCCTGTTTGACCGCGAAACGGCGCATCCGGTGCGCCACGACACGCCCGAGACGATCTACGCCGAAATCGTTGCCCGCGCAGGACTGGCCGAACAGCGTCTGGCGCTGACGTTTCCGGTCGTGCTGCCCGGTGCCACGACGCCGCAGGAAATCGAGCAGTGGCTCAGCGTCAGCGGCTTTACCAAGATTGCGGCGCAGCGCGAAGTGGCCACGCCGACGGGACCGAAGCAGGTGATCGACGTGGTTGCCGACCGGTTCCGGCTCGGCAGCGTCGAGCGCGCGCGTGCCGTGGAGGCGATTGAAGTCGCGCTCAAACACGGCAGTGGGCGCATGACAGTTTACGTAGACGACCTTGCCGCGTGGAAGTTCTCCACGGGGTTGCACTGCCCGGAGAGCGATGTCCGTTACAGCGATCCCCTCGCGTCGATGTTTTCCTTCAACTCGGCAGTCGGCGCCTGCGCCGTTTGCCGCGGGTTTGGCCGCGTCATCGGCGTCGACTACGCGTTGGTGATTCCCAATGCGAAGCTCACACTGCGCGCGGGCGCGGTCAAGCCGATGCAGACGCCAGCCTGGGCAGAGTGTCAGGACGACCTGATGCGCCACGCCGAGGCCGAGGGCATCCCGCGCGACACGCCGTGGAACAAGCTCACTGCGGAGCAGCAGCATTGGGTAGTGAACGGATCGCCACACTGGAAGGGCAAGTGGAATCAGCACTGGTTTGGCATCAAACGCTTCTTCGAGTACCTGGAGACCAAGGCCTACAAGATGCACATCCGCGTGCTGCTGTCCAAGTACCGCAGCTACACGACGTGCCCGACCTGTGCCGGGGCCCGACTCAAGACCGAGAGCCTGCTCTGGCGCATCGGCAGCAAAGCGCAAGCCGACGCCGTGCTGCCCCCTGAAAAACGCTTCATGCCGGTGGGTGTGAAGTGGTCACGCGAGCAACTGCAGGCCCTGCCCGGTCTGTGCCTGCACGATCTGATGCAACTGCCGCTGGATCGGCTACGTGGTTTCTTTGATGCCATGCAGGTCGGGCCAAGGCTTGCGGCGGGCTCCTCATACTGCGAGCAGAAATCGTCCCCCACCGCAAGCCCTGACCCGATCGGGGCATCGGCTGAACAGGGCGCGCTGAAACTTTTGCTCGAAGAAATCACGACGCGCCTGAAATACCTGTGCGAGGTCGGCATCGGCTACCTGACGCTGGACCGGCAAAGCCGCACCTTGTCCGGCGGCGAAGTGCAACGCATCAACCTCACCACCGCGCTCGGAACCTCACTGGTCAACACCTTGTTTGTGCTGGACGAGCCCAGCATTGGCCTGCACCCGCGCGACATGCAGCGCATCATCGTCGCCATGCAACGCCTGCGCGATGCGGGCAACACGCTGGTCGTGGTCGAGCACGACCCGGCCGTGATGCTGGCCGCCGACCGCATGATCGACATGGGTCCCGGTCCGGGCGAGCGTGGCGGCAAAATAGTGTTTGATGGTTCGACGGCGGATTTGCGTCGCGCCGACACGCTCACCGGTGCCTACCTGGGCGGGCGCAAACAGGTGGGCATTGGCTTCAAGCGCATGGTGGCAGCAGGCACGCCGCGCTTGATTCTCGAAGGCGCGTGCGAGCACAACCTGAAGAACATCAGCGTTGAAATACCGCTGCAGCGCCTAGTCTGTGTGACCGGCGTCAGCGGCTCGGGCAAGTCCACACTGATCCAGGATATTCTCGCGCCCGCCTTGCTGCGCCATTTCGGCAAAGCCACCGAAACACCTGGCGCGCATGCAAGCTTGCTGGGGGCCGAGCTACTTAGCGACGTCGTGTTCGTTGACCAGTCGCCAATTGGCAAGACGGCGCGCTCGAACCCGGTGAGCTACGTTGGTGCCTGGGACACGATTCGCGAGATCTTTGCCAACGCCGCGCTGGCGCGGCAACGCGGTTACACCGCGTCCAAATTCAGCTTCAACAGCGGCGACGGACGCTGTGCCACCTGCGGCGGCTCGGGCTTCGAGCATGTCGAAATGCAGTTTCTCAGCGACGTCTATTTGCGCTGCCCCGACTGCGACAGCAAACGCTACCGCAGCGAAATTCTGGAAGTGTTCATTGAAAGAAAATTGGGGTCAGATTCCAATTTCCACGCCCTCAACGTCGCCGACGTCCTGAACTTGACGGTCAGCCAGGCTGCTATCGTTTTTGCAGCGGATCGTGAGGTCCTGCGGGCGTTGCAGCCGATTGTGGATGTAGGGCTGGAGTACGTGAAGCTGGGCCAGCCGGTGCCCACGCTCTCTGGTGGCGAGGCGCAGCGCCTGAAGCTTGCGGGCTTTCTGGCCACCGCTGCCAAGGCCGGGTCCAGCAGTCGCCAGCCCAGCGCGACGCGCGGCTGCCTGTTCATGTTTGACGAGCCCACCACGGGCCTGCACTTCGACGACGTTGCCAAGCTGATGCGCGCCCTGCGCAAGCTGCAGGACGCCGGGCATTCGTTGCTGGTGATTGAGCACAACCTGGACGTGATCCGCGCCAGCGACTGGCTGATTGACCTCGGCCCCGAAGGCGGCGAGGCTGGCGGCGAGGTGGTCGCCTTTGGCACGCCCGAAGATCTGTTGCTGCATCCGCAGTCGCACACCGGCAAAGCACTGCGCGAGTATGCGGCGGCCATGGGGGTGGTGCATGAGGTCGGGGAGCGCAGTGCGGGGGCATGCCCCTTGAATCAGCCTCGCCCGTCATTGCGAGGAGCGCAGCGACACGGCAATCCACAAAGTCCGGGGCATGGATTGCTTCGCTTGGCTCGCAATGACGAGGACCGCGCAGCAGATTCCATCCAGATCATCAACGCCCGCGAACACAACCTAAAAAGTTTGAGCGTGAACATTCCGCGCGGGCAGTTCAACGTCATCACCGGCGTCTCGGGCTCGGGCAAATCAACGCTGGCGTTTGACATCCTGTTCAGCGAAGGACAGCGCCGCTATCTGGAGTCGCTCAACGCCTACGCGCGTTCCATCGTGCAACCGGCCGGGCGGCCGGAAGTCGACGCCGTGTATGGCATTCCGCCAACCGTCGCGATCGAGCAGCGGCTCTCGCGCGGGGGACGCAAATCCACCGTCGGTACCACCACCGAAGTCTGGCATTTCCTGCGACTGCTTTACGTCAAGCTCGGCACCCAGCATTGCGTGCACGACGGCGCGGCCGTGGCACCGCAAACGCCAGACAGCATCGCGGCGCAATTGTTGAAGAGCTTTCAGCGCCAGCACATCGGCTTGCTGGCCCCGCTGGTGATGAACCGCAAGGGCGTCTACACCGAGCTGGCGGATTGGGCCAGGCCGCGTGGCTTCACGCACCTGCGCGTCGATGGCAACTTTTTGCCCACCACCGGTTTCCCGCGGCTGGACCGTTTCAAGGAGCACACGATTGAGCTGCCGGTGGCCAGTCTGGACGTGTTGCCCGAGAACGAGGATGCCCTGCGCGCTGCGCTGGCCGCAGCGCTGACACACGGCAAGGGTGTTGTGCATGTGCTCAGCGATCTGACCGGTCTGCGCGCGGCCATGCTGGCAGGTACCGGCACGGCTGGGGTGGGGCAATTGCAGGTGTTTTCGTCGCGCCGCGCCTGCCCGGTGTGCAGCACCAGCTACGCCGAACTGGATCCGCGCCTGTTCTCTTACAACAGCAAGCACGGCTGGTGTCCGGATTGCGTTGGCACCGGCGTGCGCCTGACCAAGGAGCAGCGCAAGGCCCTGGACGACTCGGTGCGCGACGACGACACATCAGGCCGCGAGCAGACCTTTGGCGAACCCGACGTGGAAGACCTGGCAGACGCCGCGTGCACCAGCTGCCACGGGACACGGCTCAACGCCACGGCGCGTGCCGTCAAATTCTGCGACGTCGGCATCACGGACATCGCGCGCTTGTCGATCACCGACATTCGCCTGTGGGTCAGTGCGCTGCGCGGCAAGGACCGCCTGAGTCTGCGCGAGACCGGGATTGCGCGCGACCTGCTTCCCGAGATCCTGGGTCGGCTCGAGTTTCTGGAACAGGTGGGGCTGGGCTACCTCACGCTCGACCGCGGCGCGCCCACCCTCAGCGGCGGCGAGGCGCAGCGCATCCGATTGGCCGCGCAGCTCGGCAGCAATCTGCAGGGCGTGTGTTACGTGCTCGACGAGCCGACCATCGGCCTGCACGCGCGCGACAACCAGATTCTGCTCGGCGCGCTGAAGACCCTGAGCGACAAGGGCAACACGCTGGTGGTGGTGGAGCACGATGAAGACACGATTCGCCACGCCGATCACATCATCGACATCGGCCCGAGTGCGGGCAAACGTGGCGGGCAACTGGTGGGCGAAGGCAAGGTGGCCGATATCGTCAAGGCAAGGGACTCGCAGACCGGGCGCTATCTGTTGCACGCGATGAAGCATCCGCTTCAGACGCGTCGGCCGATTTGCGTGCGCGCCGCGGTCGGGGCAGACGCGCCGCGCGCCTCATACTGCGAGCAAAAATCGGCTTGCGGCCCGTCTGCCCCGGCCCGCGAAGTGCTACGCTGGCTGACTGTGACTGCCGCCACCATGCATAACCTGCAAAACGTCACCGTCGATATTCCCTTGAGCCGCCTGGTGGCAGTCACCGGCGTCTCGGGCTCCGGCAAATCAACGCTGGCGCGCGATGTGATGCTCGCCAACGTGCACACCGCCGTGCAGAAACGCAGTACCAAGGCCGGTCGCGATGCGCTGGCTGCGGGCGAGCAGATTGCCTGGACCGGTTGCGCTTCGATGGCCGGGTTCGAGACGGTTGATCGGGTGCTTGAGGTCGATCAGACACCGATTGGAAAGACCCCGCGCAGTTGCCCGGCCACCTACATCGGCTTTTGGGACATCATCCGCAAACTGTTTGCCGATACGCTGGAAGCGAAAGCACGCGGCTATGCGGCGAATCGCTTCAGCTTCAATACCGGCGAAGGCCGCTGCGCAAGCTGCGAAGGCCAGGGCATCCGCACCGTGGCCATGAGCTTCTTGCCCGACGTCAAAGTGCTGTGCGAGGCGTGCAAGGGTGCACGCTTCAACCCGGAGACGCTGGCCGTGACCTGGCGCGGCAAGAACATCGGCGACGTGCTGCAAATGGAGGTCGACGAGGCGGTAACGCTATTTGCCCCACTGCCCAATATCGCGCATCCGCTGCAACTGCTGCAGGACGTTGGGCTGGGCTACCTGACGCTGGGTCAACCTTCGCCCACGCTCAGCGGTGGTGAAGCGCAGCGCATCAAACTGGTGACTGAACTGAGCAAGGTGCGTGATGACATCACTCGGCGTGGGATGAAAGCGGCGCACACCCTGTATGTGCTCGACGAGCCGACGGTGGGCCTGCACATGGCCGATGTGGAAAAGCTGATCCGTGTCCTGCACCGCCTGGTCGATGGCGGCCACAGTGTGGTGGTGATCGAGCACGACCTTGATGTGATCGCTGAAGCCGACTGGGTGATTGACCTGGGCCCGGAAGGTGGCGACGCCGGTGGCCGCGTGGTGGCGGCAGCGGCGCCCGAAGGCGTGGTGCGGCTTGGCACGCATACTGGCGTCGCGCTGGCAGCGGTGCTGGCGCGCTGAAGACGCTACTAAAACAGTAGCTTGTTACGCCCGCTGCATAAGCGTTTGCAGCCTATTTCACAGAAAATCGCGCTGCCAGCGATCCCCTTGCCCGAGGTCTTTTGGCGTCGCCAGCCGTTGCCGTGCTGCGCTGTCGCCCAGCAGCGTGGCGCGCCACCAGTCGGTGGTGATGGCGGCCACCAGTGCGTGATGTGCTGCCTGCAAGTCGCGCGTCACTGGTTCACGCAGCACAATTTCCACCGCACGCCCGGTCTGCCCGGCAAAAGTCATATGGTCGGCGTCTTGCAGCAGCAACTGCGCCTTGTTGCTTGCGGGCAGGGCATCAAACACGGCCATGCGCCGCTCGGGCGTGGCGCCAACGCCAGCCACATCGGAGTCGCGCGTGCCGGTGATGCACAGCATGGGTCGTGTGACCCGCTCAAACGCTTGCCTGGCATCGCCAGCAACGGGCAGGGACGGTGAGAACGCGATGAACGAGGCCAGCCGGGGTTCGGCAATGCCTTCAAAGCCGGGGTAGCGCTGCCCGGCCATGCCCAGCGTCGTGTGCGCACCAAACGAATGGCCGCTCATGCCGACCTGCGTCGGCCGGACGGTGGCCCAGCGCCCATGCCTGGCAGCGTGGCGCCGCCCGATTTCATCGAGCGCAAAACTCACATCGCGCAGGCGCGCCAGCAGTTGCGCCGGACTGGCGGCCCGGCGCAGCGCCTGCTTGTCGGTAAAGGTGTGGGTCACGTCCCGGATTGCCGCCAGATCGCTGCCCGGATGCTGCAGATGCAGCACCACAAAACCGGCCGCCGCCCAGGCCTGGCCCCACACCGCGCCGCCCTCGCGCGTGCCACCCAGGCCGTGCGAGAACAGCACGACCGGGACCGAGCCGCGCTGCAGTGCCGCGGCATCGGGCCAGCGCACCGTGACCGGCATCTCGCGCTGGCGCGCGGCGTCAAACCAGGTCTCGTTGATCCCCGCCGAGTTCGATGCCCGTGCAGATGCGAATGGGCGGGGCAAGGTACCCGCGAGCAGTGCGCCAAGGCAGGTGCGACGGGTGAGCTTCATGCGCGTCATTATCACGATTGCCTTTGTCATCCATCAAAGCCTGCCGTTTGCTATCAATAACGTAGCTGATTACACTTTGTATTCGAGGGTTGCAGGCCTATTTAATTCAATAACCAGGCGCCTATTCTCGAGCGCTGTGGGCGGCGACAACCGCTCAAATCGCTTGTGGGCCGCGCGAACTTGAGAATGCGCGTGGCGAGTAGTGTCTCGGTCAAGAAACATAACAGCGCCAGCAGGAAGCAGACGACACCGGACAGAAAAAAGATGGTTGCCAACTGAAAACTCTGCAGCTCGGTGGTCTCGCCAAGAAACAGTACGACGATCGTCAGCCCGATCAGGATGGCGCACAGGGTCAGCAGTGCGATACAACTGTTGATCAACCGTCCGCGCTGGCGCAAACCCTTGAGTTCATGGTAGGCCGCCGTCATCGGGTCGTCCGCCGGCGCGGCCTCAATCCGTCCTTCGACGGTGCGGGCACGGTCAATGATGCGCCCGAGCCGCCCCGCCACGGTGCCGATCATGGCGGACACGGCGGTGAGCAGAAAAACAGGCGCCACGGCCAGTTGAATGCCGTGGGTGACGGTGGCCATGTCGGTGGCAAAGAACATCTTGGTCGTTCAGTGAAGGCTGTGTTTTCGCGTAACCATGCAGTATCCCGCAAGGTATCACAAGTGGCCTGCGGGGTGCGCAAAGCAGTGCAACCGGGGCCGAATTCGGGCCTTGCCAGTCGGTGTTTTCCCTAGTTTCTTCATCTGTTTTCATAAATGTTTGCACAAATAAGTTTGGCGTAAGGAATCAACCACAGAGTCACTCGCGCAAGGCTGTGGCGTTGGTCTCAGCTTGTGTTCGTGCAGTGTCGCAAACACTGATTTCCCGGATCTATGACGAGGAGATGTCATGAAGGAAGACTTAAGCAGTCATGCCTACTGGAAGGAAACCCTGAAACTGTTGCGGAACGTTTTGTTCCTCTGGTTTTTGGCGTCCTTCGGGGCAGGAATTCTGTTCGCACCGATGCTCAACAATTTTCACCTGGGGGGATACCCGCTGGGATTCTGGTTCGCACACCAGGGTTCCATGTACTTTTTCGTGGCGCAAATTTTCTATTACGCATGGCGCATGAACAAGCTTGATATCAAGTTTGACGTTCATGAAGACTGAGGACTAAGAACATGGACCTTCAAACTACTATCTACATCATCGTCGGACTGAGCTTTGCGCTCTACATCGGCATCGCCATTTGGGCGCGGGCCGGATCCACGAGCGAGTTCTATTCCGCCGGTGGTTCGGTGCATCCGGTCATGAACGGTATGGCCACGGCGGCCGACTGGATGTCCGCTGCCTCGTTCATCTCGATGGCGGGCCTGATTTCCAACATGGGTTACGGCGGCGGGCTGTTCCTGATGGGCTGGACCGGTGGCTATGTGCTGCTGGCGATGTTGCTGGCGCCCTATCTGCGCAAGTTTGGCAAGTTCACGGTTCCGCAGTTCATTGGTGACCGGTTCTACTCAAAGTCTGCCAGTGTCGTTGCGGTGCTGTGTTTGCTGACGGCTTCGCTGACCTACATCATTGGCCAGATGACCGGTGTCGGCGTTGCCTTTGCGCGCTTCCTGGGCGTCTCGGCCGATGTGGGGGTCTACGTGGGTATGGGTATCGTGTTCCTGTACGCCGTGTTTGGCGGTATGAAAGGCATCACCTATACCCAGGTGGCGCAATACATCGTGCTGATTCTGGCGTATACGATTCCAGCCATCTTCATCTCGTTGCAACTGACTGGCAATCCGATTCCGCAACTCGGCCTGGGCTCGAATCTGGTTGGGCAGGACGTGTCGCTGCTGGCCAAGCTCGATCAGGTGGTGACCGAACTCGGCTTTGGCAAGTACACCACGTCGCTGCCGGGTAGCACGCTCAACATGTTCATGTACACCTTGTCTCTGATGATCGGAACTGCGGGCTTGCCGCACGTCATCATGCGATTCTTCACTGTTCCCACCGTCAAGGACGCGCGTTCCTCGGCTGGCTGGGCACTGGTGTTCATTGCCATCCTGTACACCACGGCACCCGCTGTGGCGGCCATGGCCAAGACCAACCTGATTCGCACGATCACGCCAGGTGTCATCATGAGTAATGCTGACGTCTATGCGCCGGATGGTGCCATCAAGCATGACGAACGCCCGGACTGGATGAGCCGTTGGGAAAAGACCGGTCTGCTGAAGTTTGAAGACAAAAACGGTGACGGCCGCATCCAGTATTACAACGACAAGTCGAAGGACCCTGCGTTCCAGGCCAAGGCTGCTGCTGCCGGTTGGAAAGGCAACGAACTTACAGTCAACGCCGACATTATTGTGCTGGCCAACCCCGAAATCGCTCTGCTGCCCAACTGGGTGATCGGACTGGTTGCTGCGGGTGGTCTGGCTGCTGCGCTGTCGACGGCTGCCGGTTTGCTTATGGCGATCTCTTCTGCCATTTCGCACGATCTCATCAAGAACATCTTTATGCCGGATATTTCGGAGAAGGGTGAATTGCTGGCTGGCAAGATTGCCATGGCGTGCGCCATCGTCGTTTCCGGCTATCTGGGCTTGAATCCACCAGGTTTCGCGGCGGGAACCGTAGCGTTGGCGTTCGGCATTGCGGCAAGCTCGCTGTTCCCGGCCATCATGATGGGCATTTTCAGCAAGAAGATGAACAAGGAAGGGGCCATGGCTGGTATGCTCGCAGGCCTGTTCATCACGCTGTTCTATGTGTTCGCACACAAGGGGCTGTTCTTTATCAAGGGCACCGAGTACCTCAATCTGATTGGCGGGCCTAACAGCTTTTTCGGGATCACCCCGGAAGCTTTCGGGTCGGTCGGTGCGCTGGTGAATTTCGTTGTGGCGTTTGCCGTGGATAAGGTGACCAAGGAACCGCCAGAGCATATTCAGCACATGGTTGAATCGGTGCGCATTCCGCGCGGTTCCAAATTGGTCGACGGCGCCCATTAGACGGGTACCGGCAGCCACGCAGGTTGGCAATCTGACCTGCTGGGGCGGGCCGGGTTGACAATGCGAGCCCTGTCAGTCACGCTGACAGGGCTTTCTTATGATGCGGTCCACTCTCACGATGGAGTATTTGAATGGTCTTTGATGTCAGCGTCGCCTTGACCTGGGTGCTGTTTTTGGCTCTTTTCCCAATCAGTTTCTTCTGGCTGCGCCGCGCTTGGCGCATCGTCATGCAGCGCGACTTTTCGGAAGTTGGGATCAAGCGGGGAGAAGCGCCGGCCGATCCGCAGCGTTGGGCCCCCTATGAAATGGCGATCAATCTGGTGGCCGGGGCGATCATCCTGGCCGTCATTGTTGCGGTGCTGCTGGGGGCTTGGGATTACAGCACGTGGAGCGCCGTCGCCGGCAGCACGATCTGGTGCAAATTTTTCGCCAGCTTTGCGCTGAGTCGGCACGCCCATGCCAAGTGGGGTAAGAGCAAGACCTGATGTCATGATCAAAGACATTTCTTCGCAACGTTTGACCGCCTTGTTTGTCTGCGGCTGGTTGCTGCTGAATTTCCCGTTGCTGGGCTTGTTGGATGTGGACGCCACGTGGTGGGGCGTGCCGGTGTTCCCAGCCATGCTATTTTTGTTGTGGGCGCTGCTGATTGCGCTGACCGCCTGGTTGGTGGAGCGTCCGGGTGCTGCCGCCGGGGACGAGTAACTATGCTCTCTGCCTGGCTGGTAGTCGGTGCATCCTTTGCCTATCTGCTGCTGCTGTTTGCCGTAGCCTATTTCGGTGATTGGCGTGCCAGCCAAGGTCGCTCGATCATTGCCAACCCATGGACCTATGCCTTGTCGCTGGCCGTATACTGCACCGCCTGGACCTACTTTGGCAGTGTCGGACGCGCAGCCTCTGGTGGCATCTGGTTCTTGCCGATTTATCTTGGGCCAACGCTGGCCATGGTGCTGGGTTGGATGGTGTTGCGCAAGATGATCCGCATTGCCAAGACCTACCGCATCACCTCGATTGCTGACTTTATAGGCAGCCGCTATGGCAAGAGTCCACTACTGGCCGGCTTGGTGACGCTGATCGCGGTGGTGGGCATCGTGCCCTATATTGCCTTGCAGCTCAAGGCGGTTTCGGCAGGGTATGCCTTGCTGACGACTGCCCCTGGCACGGCTGTGAGCACGCAGGCGCACTGGAGTCAGGACAGCACGTTTTACATGGCGTTGGCGCTGGCCGGTTTCACCATGGTGTTCGGCGCGCGCCATCTTGATTCGGCCGAACGCCATGAGGGCTTGGTGGCGGCGATCGCGTTTGAGTCGGTGGTCAAGCTGATGGCGTTTCTTGCCGTTGGTTTTTACGTGGTCTATGGTCTGTTTGATGGGCTGTCTGACCTGTTTGTCCGGGCTCGCGCGGTGCCGGCTTTGGCGAACTTATTGCGACTCGAACAGGGGGGCAGGTTTGCCTGGTCACAGTGGTCAGCATTGACCCTGCTGTCGATGTTGTCGGTGATTTTCTTGCCACGTCAGTTTCAACTCATGGTGGTGGAAAACGTGGACGAAGGCCATTTACGTCGGGCCGTCTGGGTGTTTCCCTTGTACCTGCTGGCGATTAATCTGTTTGTGTTGCCGATTGCCCTAGCGGGCTTGCTGCACTTTGCGCCGGGTCAGATGGATGCCGACAATTTCGTCTTGTCGCTCCCCCTGGCCGGCGGCCAAAATGCTTTGGCCTTGTTGGCGTTTATTGGCGGCCTGTCGGCTGCCACTGGCATGGTGATTGTGGAAACGATTGCGGTCTCCACCATGGTATGCAATGAACTGGTGATGCCCTTGCTCCTGCGCACTCGCCACTTTCAGCGTGAGGCCGTGAACGACTTGGCCACCTTGCTGTTGCTGATTCGCCGGGCTGCCATTTTGGGCGTGTTGGTACTCGGTTACGCTTATTTTCATCTGGCTGGCGAGGCCTATGCCCTGGTCAGCATCGGCTTGATCAGTTTTGCGGCAGTCGCCCAGTTCGCGCCGGCGGTGCTCGGGGGCCTGTACTGGAAGGGAGGCACCCGGCGCGGTGCCCTGGTCGGCTTGCTGGCCGGTTTTGTGATGTGGGCTTACACCTTGATGCTGCCCTCGTTGGCGAAATCAGGTTGGCTTGACGATGCCTTTTTAAGTCAAGGACCTTTCGGGTGGCTGTGGCTGCGGCCTGAACACTTGCTTGGCTTGCACGGTTTGGACAACCTGACCCATTCGCTGTTTTGGAGTCTGCTGGTGAATGTTGGGGCGTTTGTGGGCTTGTCTTTATGGCGGGTTCCATCGGGCCTGGAGGCCAGTCAGGCCTTGCTGTTTGTGGATGTGTTCGAGCGCACTTCCAGTACCAGCCCGGTGTTTTGGCGCGGTCGTGCCCAGGTTCCAGACTTGCTGCGTTTGTGCGAGCGTTTTCTTGGCTTGGACAAGGCGCGTAGGTTGTTTGATGGCTATGCGCGTCGAGTCGGCGCGCGCGACGTGCAAAGCATTGCGCCCGATGCCAGATTGGTTCAGTTTGTCGAGACCCAGCTCGCTGGCGCGGTGGGCAGCGCCTCGGCCCGCGTGTTGGTGGCTTCCACCGTCGAAGAAGAAACCCTGACTCCCGACGATGTGTTGCGCATTCTTGATGAGACCTCGCAATTGCGCGCCCATTCGCTCGAGCTTGAAGAGAAATCTGCCTCGCTCGAACGTGCCACCGCTGAGCTGCGTACCGCCAACGAGCAGCTCAAGAGTCTGGATCGTCTTAAGGACGATTTCATGTCGTCGGTGACGCATGAACTGCGCACGCCGCTGACCTCGATCCGCGCCCTGGCCGAACTGCTGCGCGACGACCCCAAAATCGACCTAGCTCAGCGCTGCAAGTTCATCGGCATCATCGTTAGCGAAACTGAGCGTCTGTCGCGACTGGTCAATCAGGTACTCGATATGGCCAAGATCGAGTCGGGTCACGCCCAGTGGTTGAATGAGCCGGTGGACATGGGCCTCCTGGTGAGGCAGGCGGTGGCAACCACAGCCGAGATGTTTCGCGAGCGCCAGATTACCATTGACGTGCAGTTGCCAGACCAACCCAATCAAGTTCCGTTGTTGCTGGCTGACCCTGACCGCTTGATGCAGGTGATGCTGAATTTGTTGTCCAATGCCGCCAAATTTGTGCCAGTTCCCGAGGGTCGGGTTGATGTAAGCGTGTACAGTGACGGCCGTGGGGTGACTGTGGCGGTGCAAGACAACGGGCCGGGCGTTACGCAAGCGCAGCAGGCTTTGATTTTTGAACGCTTTCGGCAAGGGGGCGATGCCAGCGACCGACCCCAAGGAACAGGCTTGGGGCTACCGATCAGTCGGCAAATTGTGGCGCATTTCGGTGGCAGGCTTTGGCTTGAATCGAAGCCACCAGACGGGGCGTGTTTTTTGTTCTATCTGCCGTTTGCGCCGCCGAGTTAAGGCGAAGGCGCGGCGTCAATGTGCGGATCTCCTCGCTTTGACACTGCCGTTTTTCATGCTGAAAATAGACAAGACGAGGAGACCCACATGAGCGCAAAGATACTCGTGGCCGATGACGAGCCAAATATTGTGATTTCACTGGAATACCTGCTCAGGCGCGAGGGTTACGCGGTGCTGGTTGCGCGTGATGGACAGGAGGCCCTGGATACCATCAACATGGAGCGTCCTGATCTGGTGCTTCTGGATGTGATGATGCCGAAGAAAACCGGGTTTGAGGTTTGTCAGGAAGTTCGTGCCAACGAGGCGCTAAAAGACATCAAGATTTTGATGTTGACCGCGAAAGGGCGAGACACCGATATTGCCAAAGGCATGGCGCTGGGCGCCGACGCCTACATGACCAAGCCCTTTGCCACCCGCGATCTGGTGCAAAAAGTGGCGCAGATGCTGGGCATCGGGGCATGAGGATTGATCGACGCCTGCTGGTGGCGATTGGGGTGATTGGTCTGGCCACGGTGGTCTGGTTGTTGCTGACCATTGGCCTGATTGCCTCAACGCTAGCGCCCTCCGAGCGGGCCTTGGTGACCGAGAAATTAGCACCGCGTCTGGTGTTGATTGTTTTGACCTGGGTGGCGGGTCTGCTGGCCATCAGTGCCACCTTGCGCTGGCTGTTTCGGCGGTACGCAACGGCACCCGCGCGGCTGCTGGAGCAAACCCAGGTGCTGCTGGCCGCGTCCAAAGCAGCGCCCATGAATCACAGAGGCACCAAGGAGACGAAAGCGCTGGCGCAGGCAATTTTTGAATTGGCTTCACAGCGCGACAGCCTGCGCGCAGATGTGGCCTCGCAAATCAGTCTGGCCAGTCAGGGCGTGCAGCAGGAAAAGAACCGTCTGGCCGCGCTGATGGCCGAATTGACCCAAAGTGTGGTGGTGTGCAACCTCGACGGGCGCATCATTCTGTACAACAGTCGTGCCCGGCTCCAGTTCAAAACCTTGTCGCAGGCACCCGCGCTGGCCGGTGGTGCCGAGTTGATGGGTATAGGCCGCTCAATCTATGCGGTGTTTGACCGCCAGTTGGTGACCCACGCCCTGGAGAACATTCAACAGCGTGTCAGCCGGGGCGCGGGCAACCCGTCAGCGCAGTTCGTCACGACCACGCAAGGCGGTCAGCTCCTGCGCGTACAAATGGCACCGGTGAGCAATGTGGATGCGGCGCCCGGTGGGCCCGAGATCAATGGTTTCGTGCTCATGTTGGACAATGTCACCCGCGCCTTTGAAGAAGAGCACTTGCGCGATCAGTTGTTGCATAGTCTGACCGAAGGCAGTCGCTCGTCGTTGGCCAATATTCAGGCGGCGGTCGACATGCTGGCCTATCCGGACCTGGACGACGCCATGCGGGCGCGTTTTTTGGGCGTGGTACGAGAGGAACTCGGTCGCATGAGCGGTCGAATCACCGATATGACCCAAAAGGCCACGCAAGGCCTCAAAGCCCGCTGGCCGATGGAAGAGATGCTGGGCACCGACGTGTTGCACGCCGCGCAGCGGCGTATCGAGAGGCGCAGCATGCGCTCGGTCTCGGTGGAAAACCTCGATGCCGCACTGTGGTTGCGGGTTGACAGCTTCAGTCTGACACAAGCCCTGGACTATCTGGCGGCGCGGCTGGTGGACGAATTTGACATCAAGTTCTTCCGTTTGCGCTTGCAGGCCAATGGCGCACGCGCGCAACTTGATCTGATCTGGACCGGCCAGGCCATGAGCACCGAAACCGTGATGACCTGGGAAATGGATTCAATGCGCTTTGGTGCTGAGAGCACCCCCCTGACCGTGCGCGACGTGGTGGAACGCCACGGCGGTGAGATGTGGTTCGAGCGTGAACGTGTGCGTCACGAGGCGTTTTTCCGGTTTCTATTGCCATTGGTGAGCGGCCGGGAGCACTTGGACGTCACCCAAATCAGCGAACACGGCAGCCGCCCCGAGTATTACGACTTTGATCTTTTCCAGACCACAGACCAAAGCGACGCGCTCGATGACCGGCAGCTCACCGAGTTGTCTTACACCGCGTTTGACACTGAAACCACCGGGCTGAACCCGTCTGAAGGTGATGAAATCATCCAGATTGGCGCAGCGCGTTGCGTCAATGGCAAGCTGCTGCGCCAGGAGAGCTTTGAGCAACTGGTCAACCCCGGGCGCCTTATTCCAATGGCCACCATTTCTATTCATGGTATTACCCAGGACATGGTGCAAGGCCAGCCAAGCATCACCGAGGTGCTGCCGGCGTTTCACGCTTTCGCGCTCGACACCGTGCTGGTGGCGCATAACGCAGCCTTTGACATGAGATTCCTGCAGATGCAGGAAAAGAACACCGGCCTGGTCTTCAGTCAACCGGTGCTCGACACCTTGTTGTTGTCTGCGGTGGTGCACCCGAACCAGGAATCGCACCGTTTGGAAGCCATCGCGGCCCGCTTTAACATTACCGTGCTCGGGCGGCATACAGCGTTGGGCGACGCGCTGGTCACGGCCGAGATCTGGCTGCGCTTGATTCCGCTCCTGCGGGCGATGGGCATCCGTACGCTTCGCCAGGCACGCGAGGCGGCCCAGCAGTCCTATTACGCCCGGCTGAAGTACTGACTCAGAATTGTCCGCCGGAATAGCGTTGCTGCAGCACGCCTTGCAGCGTCTGCACCACGCCAAAGGCGTTCTTCAGGTGGTTTCGCTCAAAGTTTGACAGCTCTTCGAGAGCCAGGAAGTTGTCGGGCGACTGAGCGCGCTGGATCTGGCGCGCCTGGTGGGCAATGCGCAACTTGGCGAGGAACTCCAGTGCGTCGCGCAAGTCGCGGGCACTTTGCTCGCTGACCTCGCCGGCCTGCGCGCAGAGTTCCAGGCGGTCGTGCGTATTGGCGATCGACACTCCGGCGGCAAGGGCGTAAATGCGGGCCAGGTCGACGATTGGCACAATGCCGCTGTGTTTGAGGTCGATGGTGCCGGGATGTTCGCTCCTCTTGATCAGCGAGATGGTGCCGAACAGGCCCAGCGGTGGACGGTGTTTCAGGGCGTTGCTGACCATGTGCGCCAGAAACAGGCTGTTGCCCTTCGTATGTACCAGTACCTCCTGGCGCAGGCTTTCCAGCAGTTCGGCTTTGCCATGAATGGCCCGCAGGTCAAAAAATACGCAGGTCAGCATCAGCGCCTTGGGTTTGGGCTGCGCGATCCACTTGCGGAAGTACTCGGCCCAGACGCTGCGGGGTTGGCGCCAGGTGTCGGTCATGGCCATCATCTCGCCGGGGCAATGGATATAGCCGCATTGGGCCAGACCGTCACAGACAAATTTGGAAAACCTCTTGAAGTAACCAGCGTGCTGTGCCTGATCAAAGCCGTCGCCCAGAATCAGACAGTTGTCCTGGTCCGACTTGGCAGTTTGCTCGCTTCGCGCCTGACTGCCAGCGGCCACCCACGCGTAGTCCAGCGGGGCCGGGCCCAGTTGCAGTTCGGCCAACTGGATTAACCGTGTGGTGAAGGCATCGGTGATGGTCGTCACGATGTGGCCGGTGCTGTAGGCGCTGGCATTGGCAGCGGCCAGATGTTGCTGCAGTTGCTTGACGCGCTGACTGACGGCTTTGAGACCATCCAGCGTGGTTTGTTTGTAGATGTCGCCGGCCAGATACACCGCCGAGGTGCTGTGCTGTTCGGTGAGGTCGGTGGTGGTGATCATGCCGACGATGCGCTGACCGTCCATCACCGGCATATGGTGAATGTTGTGGCGGGCCATCAGCAGCAGGGCTTCAAAAGCCGGGCTGTTGGCGCTGACCGTCATCGGGGCCAAGGTGGCAATGTCGGATAACGGGCGCGTGATGTCGAGCCCTTGTGCCACGGCACGGTTACGCAGGTCGCGGTCGGTCACCATGCCGAAAAGATGGCCCTGTTCCACTAGCAACACCGAGGACACCCGCAAATCGCACATCATCTGCGCCGTCGCCTGGATGCTGGTTTCGGGCGCAACGGTGATGGGCTCGCGTTTGATCAGGGCTCTGATCGGGGCGCCGAGTAAATTGAGTGCCGTGCCGGCATGGCTGTTCGTCTGGAGGGCCTTGGCCTCGGGTTCCGGTTGCCCGACGGAGGGGAAGAAATACCGCAGTGCCGGGAATTTGTCACACAGGCGTTGCAGTATTTCGGGTGCCAGCCAGGCCACTTGGCAGTCGCAGCAGGCTTTCGCCTGCCAGGTCGGCAGTTGGCGCAACGGAGTGACGCCAAAACCAAACATCTGTCCGGCGCCAATTCGAACTGACTGACCCAGATCGGGGTCGTTGACCAGCACCTCGCCGCTCACAATCAGAACCAGGCGACTTGGCAATTCGCCCTGAGCCAGCATGGTGCACTCGGCCATGACATTTTCAGAGACGAACTGATTCGCCAGCGTGTCCAGGCTTTTGCTGCTGAGTTGGCGCCAGACCGGATGACTGGCCAGCAACGCTCCCAGCGCAATGGGGTTGTTTCCATAGTCGGACATGAAGGCTTGTTGGCTAAACGGTTGTTGGGAATGTGGGCCGACTACTATTCTCGCGCCGAAATCAGTGTCTGCGCGAGTTCCG
>CAWJOT010000047.1:0-104565 GCA_963844495.1 uncultured Pseudomonadota bacterium | reverse complement strand
ATATTTGGGTCAAAAATAATGTCTTCGGGCGGAAAATCGATCTCGTCGACCAGCACCCGGTAGGCCCGTTCGCAGATCTGGATCTTGCGCTCATAGGTGTCGGCCTGCCCCTGCTCGTCAAAAGCCATCACGACGGCGGCAGCACCGTAGCGGCGCAGCAATTTGGCCTGCCGCTTGAACTCGGCCACGTGCCCTCCTTCATGCTGATCGAGTTGACCACGGCCTTGCCCTGCACGCAGCGCAGACCGGCCTCGATCACGCTCCACTTCGACGAATCGATCATGATCGGCACGCGCGAGATGTCGGGCTCGGAGGCGATCAGGTTCAGAAAGCGCTCCATGGCGGCCTGGCTATCGAGCATCGCCTCGTCCATGTTGATGTCGATGATCTGCGCGCCGTTCTCCACCTGCTGGCGTGCCACGGAGAGCGCCTGCTCGTACTCGCCATTCAGAATCATCCGGGCAAAGGCCTTGGAGCCGGTGACGTTGGTGCGCTCGCCGATGTTGACAAATAGAGATCTTGGGGACAGACCTTCAGTTCTGTCCTCAACTGAATAGACGGCGCCAATACTCACCGGCTCCAACCCGGCCAACTTCGTCGGCGACATTGCCAGCGCGGACATCAGGCGGTTTCCTCGTAGAAGCGGAATGCCTGCAGCGCACGCGAGGCACGCCCGCCAACCGCTTGGCCGATCGCACTGATGTGCTCCGGCGTGGTGCCACAACAACCCCCTACGATATTGACCAGAGCGTCGGCAGCAAATTCGCGCAGCAGACGTGAAGTGACCTCGGGTGTCTCGTCAAAGCCGGTCTCGCTCATCGGATTGGGCAAACCGGCATTCGGGTAGCAACTGATGAAAGTGTCGGGTGCCGCCCGCGCGAGTTCCTGCAGATACGGTCGCATCAGCGCGGCGCCAAGGGCACAGTTCAGCCCCACTGCCAGCGGTCGGGCGTGGCGCACGCTGTACCAGAAGGCGGTCACGGTCTGGCCCGACAGGATGCGCCCGGAGGCATCGGTCACGGTGCCGCTGATGATCAGTGGCAGTCGCTCGCCCGAGGCTTCAAAATATTCATCGATGGCAAACAGGGCGGCCTTGGCGTTGAGCGTGTCAAAGATGGTTTCCACCAGCAGGGCATCGGCGCCGCCCTGGACCAGCGCCTCGGCCTGTTCATAGTAGGCAGCGCGCAACTGCTCAAAGTTCACGTTGCGCGCGCCAGGGTCATTCACATCGGGACTGATGCTTGCCGTCTTTGGCGTTGGGCCTAGCGCGCCGAGCACAAAGCGCGGCTTTTCCGGCGTGGAAAACTTGTCGCAAGCTGCACGCGCGAGCCGGGCCGAGGCAAGATTCATCTCCACTGCCAGTTCGCTCATGTCGTAATCAGCTTGCGCAATCGTCGTGGCACCAAAGGTGTTGGTCTCGATCAGGTCGGCGCCAGCGGCCAGGTAACTTTCATGAATGCTGGAGACGACATCAGGGCGCGTCAGTGATAGCAACTCGTTGTTGCCCTTCACATCCCTGTGCTGACCTGGGGTTTTGCCAAAATCCCTGAACCGCTGCCCCCGGTATTGGGCCTCTTCCAGTTTGAAGCGCTGGATCATTGTGCCCATCGCGCCGTCGAGCACCATGATGCGCTCCCGCAATATGGCAGGCAGGGCGGCGCCGCGCGTATATCTTATTGGCTTCATGTCCCTGTATTGTAGAAAGCGCCCGACCAACTCGTGCTGCCGCTGGGGCAAACCCCAGCGCAACGAGCGTCCATGCGACGCCCTAGTGTTCCTGGGCTTCGCGTTGCGGGTCCGGACCGGTTGCGTCAATCAACGCGATGCGCTGATTGAGTCGGCGCACTTGGCGCTCCAGTCGCGTATGCGTGATGTCTGCATAGAGTGCCTTGACGAACAGGACCACGGCCGCACCCAGCAGCAAGGCGGCTGGAGGGTAACTGATGCCAACCCACCCAGCGACGCGATCAATCAGGCCCGGCCATAGCCCCAGCAGCGCTGCCAAGCCCGCAATGAAGATCCAGAACAGAGCGTGTGCAATATATATGTGATCACGCCGCAGTAAATGCAGGATCGTCAGCGCAAGGCCAAGGCCAAGCAGCGAGGTCGTGATTTGAAGGTTCGCCATCATCGTCTTACTTTACCCTGCGCGGCCAGCGCATCGAGTCGCTGTTGCAGTTGCAGGTATGCAGTGTTGCCGGGTTCGGCGCGCATGGCAAGCTCGAGATCCTGCGCGCTGGCACCAGCGTCGCCCTGGAAATAGCGGGTCAGGGCGCGGGCGTAATAGGCCGGCCCGGTGGCGCGTTTGGACAGGATCGCATCGAGGATACTCAGCGCCGCGGCGAAATCCTTGTTCTTCGCGTAGGCCATAGCAAGACCAATCTGGTAGCGCTGATGATCCGGATTCTTTTGCACGAGCAACTGGTAGCTGGCGATCGCGGCGTCGAGATTTTGACCGGCCACAGCCGTTTCTGCCTGGCGCAGCCTGGTGAATTGCGCCACCTCGTCCGCTTGCGGGTGTTGTAGCGCAGCGGTAAAGCTATCGTACGCCTGACCAAAGTGCCCCAGCGCGTATTGCGCCTCGCCACGCTGGTAGTACAAGGCGGCTTCATTAAAGCCTTTGGCCTCGGCGAGGGCAAAATTGTCCAGCGCCTGGGCGTATTTTTTGAGCTGCTGCAGACTCACTCCCATGCTAAAGCGCGCCGAACCCAGCGGCTCGCCCAGCGCCTCAGCCTGACTGAACAAGCGCAGGGCCTCGTCGTAGTTCCCGCGATCGAGCGACTCCGATCCAAGGTTCAGCAGCGGGCGCCAGCGCCCCACGGCATTGGGTGGCGCCTGCCGGTCAATCTTGGTGCTCGCGTCGAGCCAAGCCGTTGTGGGCGTTTGCAAACTGGCGATGCGCTCCATACCAAATCCGGCGAATAGAGCCACCACCAAGGTGCCGACAGCATACAGCGCCTTGCTGGTATGGCCCACCAGCGGCAATGCCAACAGCAAGGCCAGCGGAAATGACCAGAGGTAGCTGCGGTAGAGAACAAAAGGGTCCTGCAACCAGACAGTGGTGAATTCGGTGACAAAGAGCAAGGCCGGCATCAGCAGCCCCAAGCCGATCAGACCGAGGGCACCGCTGCGTCGCATAACCAGCCATGCGCCGACGACAACCACGGCAAGCCAGCCGATAGCACCGAGCAGTTGCCAACTCCATAGCGTCAATGGGAAAACTGGGCGGATGTCAATCGACATCGCGCCGACCCAGGGCAAGCACCAGATCAAGCCGTAGCGAAAGAACAAACCGGCCTGATTGATGACGCTCAGCGCGTAGAGTTGAGCGCCGATGCCCGGGCGTTGCTGCTCAAGTTGTAGCGCGTAGGCGCGCGAGGTCTCGTCGAAGACGGTGCCGACCATGGAGCCGTAGCGCGCATAGAGAATTGCGCCGACCCCGGCCAGAACCAGCACTGCCGCGAGGCTCACGCGCAGAACCCGTCCCCAAGGAGGACGTTTGACATAGATATACAAGGGCACCGTGAGCAAAACGGCGCTCACCGCATGTTCTTTGGCTGCCACGGCAAGCAAATAGCAAGCTGCGGCGAGCACGTGCCAGCGCCGTTGCTGCCTCACCAGCGCGCGCACATGGGCCCAGCAGGCCAGCACCACCAGCAGCGTGGCCATCAGAATGGAACGCTGAATGAGGTAGGCAACCGCATAGACAGCTACCGGATTGAACGCCCACAGCGCCACCGCCAGAGCCGCCGCCCACGGCAACGAGGTGGAAAAAGCGGGCGTGTCGCCCTCGGCATCCCATCGGGTATGCAGGAACAACTCCAGGACAAACGCATACAAAGCGAGTGCCGTCGCAACATGCAAGCCGATATTGAAGATGCGCTGCTTCCACCAGCCATCGCCAACAAGGCTCTGCAACCACACGAAGCTGCCGTACGACAAAAGACGCGGCTTGAACGGCCAGAGGCCGCCATGCTGACCGAAGATCGTGCCGTCGGTCAGGCGGGCGTCGTCAAAGATCAACTGGTTGTCCAGGCCGAACGCATACAAGGCGCCCAGACCAAGAGCCAGTGCGCCAGCGTAGAGCAGTGTGAATCGTCGAAGCATCGTCCCTGATCTGTGTGTTGCGCTTTCAGGTCGGTTCAGGGTTTCATTGTATGGGTGACGGCGACCCTGTAAACGCAGTACACCGGCGAGCCCAATGATTTTGAGTGTTTTATGGCTGCAAAGCGCGTGGAACAAGCACGAGCAGCTATGTAATTGATAGCAACTTGAGGGCGGGGAACCCCGCTACTCCAACCCCACGCTCAACGCACACTGCGAATTGGCGACATTGCCCACTCCACTGATCTTCTGAACCCGCATACCAAAGGCGTATGGTGATGCTGTGCTGGCCAAGAGCGCCAAGCGCTTCAAGGTGAAGGCTGTGGTGATTTGATTGAGAAGATTCACAGCCGTTCGTTGAGTCATACGCCGCCTACGGCAGCGTTCCCACCAAAAACGCAGCAGGCGGCAAGATCGGGATGCCGCGCCACGGATGCATTTGCGTCAGGTGCGGGTCGCTTGCCAGAATCAATTCGGCGTTCACAGCCAGAGCCAGGGCCAGAAATTTGTCATCTTTGGGGTCGGCGCATTCCGTGATTGGCCGCGTGACCTCGGCCATGCGCAGATACGGGGTCAATCCATTCAAGAAAACTTGCCGCTGCGCCACACTGAGGTAGCGGTCAAACTTCGGCCGCATCAGCACCCGCTCCAGCTCCGCCAAAGTCTCGGCGGATGCGCACACCTCGTAGTGAAGCAAGGCCCGCTCCAGCGCCAACGCCGGTACCGACTGCGCTCCAATGGCTGCGCTGACGAGTATGCCGGTGTCAATGACGATGGGTCTATCGAAGCTCATGCACCAGTTGCGTCACGTCAGCATCTGTCAGTGCCTGGGCATCCGGATTTGCCGCTTGCCCGTGTGCCAGAGCCTCACGGTATTGCGCATACCATTGGCTGGCGGCCTGGCGACGTGCGCTTAACGCATTGAGTGCCTGCATGTCCTGATCGCAAATGACATAGGCCACCGGCCGACCGCGCCGGGTCACCTGCACCGGCTCGCGTTGCGACCTGTCAATCAATTCGCCAAATCGGCTTTGCGCTTCAACCGAGGTGAGTGTCAGCATCATGAACTCCGTGAACTAGCCATAACGGCTTGAATGGTGATATTAGCCTAATGGCAAAACCTTGGCAAATACCCAGGCAAAAGGTGCGCGTAGGCGCCATTGTGATCTGACAAGAACGCTACTATTTTTGTAGCTGCCCACGCTTGCTGTGTAAGCCTTGGAGGCCTAAATGCTACTGAGCCAGCACCTCCATGAGGCCCGCCCCGGAGGTGCCACCCTCAGCAAGTCTGTGCAAACAACTCGCGCCCGATGAGCATGCGGCGGATTTCGCTGGTTCCGGCGCCGATTTCATAGAGCTTGGCATCGCGCCACAAACGTCCCAACGGATACTCGTTGATATAGCCATTGCCGCCGAAGATCTGCACGCCTTCACCGGCCATCCAGGTCGCCTTCTCGGCGCACCAGAGGATCACCGAAGCGCAGTCCTTGCGCACCTGGCGCACGTGCTCGGCACCGAGCAAGTCCAGATTCTTCGCCACCGTGTAGGCAAAAGATCGGGCCGCCTGCAGCACCGTGTACATGTCGGCGACCTTGCCCTGGATCAGCTGGAATTCGCCAATGCTCTGGCCGAACTGCTTGCGATCGTGAATGTAGGGGATGACGTTGTCCAGCACCGACTGCATGATGCCCAGCGGGCCGCCGGTGAGCACCGCGCGCTCGTAGTCCAGACCGCTCATCAGCACCTTGGCGCCGTTGCCAACGCCGCCGAGCACGTTGGCCGCAGGCACCTCGACGTTGTCAAACACCAGCTCCCCGGTGTGTGAACCGCGCATGCCGAGTTTGTCGAGCTTTTGCGCAATGGAAAACCCCTTCATCCCTTTCTCGATCAGGAAAGCGGTGACGCCACGGGCACCCTGTTCCGGTTCGGTTTTGGCATAGACCACCAGCGTATCGGCATCGGGGCCGTTGGTGATCCACATCTTGCTGCCGTTGAGAAGGTAATAGCCGCCCTTGTCCTGCGCCTTGAGTTTCATGCTGATCACATCGGAGCCGGCACCGGCCTCGCTCATCGCCAGGGCGCCCACGTGCTCGCCAGAAATCAGTTTGGGCAGGTACTTGCGGCGCTGTTCGGCGCTGCCATTGCGGTTGATCTGATTGACGCACAGGTTGCTGTGCGCACCGTAAGACAGTCCAATGGAGGCGCTGGCGCGCGAGATTTCTTCCATCGCGATCATGTGCGCCAGGTAGCCCATGTTGGCGCCACCAAACTCCTCGCCCACGGTGATGCCAAGCACGCCCACGTCGCCCATCTTGCGCCACAAATCCATCGGGAACTGGTCGCTGCGGTCGATCTCGGCGGCACGTGGCGCGATCTCGGCTTGTGCAAATCCGCGCACCGCGTCGCGCAGCGCATCAATGTCCTCTCCGAGCTGGAAATTCAGTCCTGGCATATTGTTCATGGGTTTCTCCTGGTTAAGCGTAAGTCCTGGGTACCGGCATCAGGGTTTGCTCTTGCCCTGGATGCGTGCCAGCAGCGAGCGCGCTTCGCGCTGATGCGTCTTGAGTTCGTCCATATTGGCCTGCAAGTCCATCATCTGCGCCTCGAGCTGCTTGCGATGCTGGCCCAGCACCAGCAGGAACTTCTGCAACTGCGCGCCGGTGTCGCGCGGGCTGTCGTACATGTCGATAATTTCCTTGGCCTCATTGAGGCTCAGTCCGAGCCGCTTGGCGCGCAACGTCAGCTTGAGTCGCGTGCGATCGCGCCCGCTGTAGACGCGGTTGCGTCCACCCGGGCCGCGCTCAGGTTGCAGCAGACCCATGTCCTCGTAAAAGCGCATCGCTCGCGTAGTCAGGTCAAACTCGCGGGCCAGGTCGCTGATGCTGTAGGTAATTGCCATAACTTGGTTCAACCGAGGTGACTGCGCGATCTGTTGTGTCCGCCTACAATGCCGCTCGGCTTGACGTTTACGTAAACGTCAATTATCCAGCAAATCAGGAGATGACTTGAACCGACCCGTTGCCGAGCTTGAAAAGCAGTTGCACTACCCCCTGGGCGAAGAGTTGCCCACGCCCGGCGCTGCGCTGCAGGTGGCGCCGGGTATCAAATGGATTCGCATGGCCTTGCCGTTCGCGCTCAATCACATCAACCTGTGGCTGCTGCGCGACGAGATCGACGGTCGCCCCGGCTGGAGCGTGGTCGACTGCTGCATCTGCACCGACAGCGCCAAAGCGAACTGGGAGCAGATCTTCACCGATGAACTCGAAGGCTTGCCAATCCTGCGCGTGATCGTCACACACATGCACCCGGACCACATTGGCCTGGCGCACTGGCTATGCGAGCGCTGGCAGGTGCGCCTGTGGATGAGCGCCACGGACTTTCATCTTGCGCGCATCGGCACCTCCGGCCCGACCGCCTTTGGTGGCGATTCCGCCGCCGAGTTCTTTGCCCTGCATGGTCTTAATGATCCGGAATCGGTGACCAAGATTCGCGGTCGCTCCAACTACTTTCTCACCCTGGTGCCCTCGGTGCCGCGCCAATACCGGCGCCTGATGGACGCCGACACGCTGCTCATTGACGGCAGGCGCTGGACCTGCATCAGCGGCTACGGTCATGCGCCCGAACATATTTCGCTGTACTGCCCCGAGTTGCGCGTGCTCATTGGCGGCGACATGATGCTGCCGCGCATCTCCACCAATGTCAGCGTCTATGACCAGGAACCCGAGGCCAACTCGCTGCAACTGTTCCTGGCGTCGATCGACAAGTTCAAGGCGCTGGACGCCGCCACACTGACGCTGCCCGCGCACGGCAAACCGTTTACCGGCCTGCATCGGCGCATCGAGCAGTTGCACGAACACCACCGGGATCGTCTGGCCGAGGTGATGAGCGCCTGCGCAGCCCGGGCGTGCAGCGCCGCCGACATCGTGCCGGTGCTGTTCAAGCGCACGCTGGACCTGCACCAGACCACATTTGCCATGGGCGAGTCGATCGCCCACTTGCATCTGCTGTGGTTTGAGGGTCGTCTGCAGCGCCAACTCTGCAGCGACGGCGTCTTGCGCTTCCAGGTGGTGTCGGCAACCACGCCTGAACCGGCGGCCTAGGGCCTGTTCACCGCGTTCGCACTCGCAAAAGTAGTGTGAACAGGCCCTAGCTCCAGCGCGGCAACGCGTCCTCGCTGAGCTCTGCGCGCAGCGCGGCATAGTCGGGCACGACGCTTCGAACCGTATCCCAGAAGCGTGGACTGTGGTCCATCACGCGCAAATGGCTGAGTTCGTGCGCCACCACATAGTCGATTACCGGCAACTTGAAATGAACCAGGCGCCAGTTCAGGCGGATCGAGCCGTCGGATCGCGCGCTGCCCCAGCGCCGACCGGCGTTACTCAGTGTGAGTTTGCGCCACTGCACTTGCAGTTGCGGCGCAAGGTGATCGAGCCGCTGGACAAAGACGGCCCTGGCCTGGGTCATCAACCATGCCTGCACCGCATCACGTACCTGCACCGACGTGGCGTCATGCGCCAGACCGATGCGCAGAATCTGACCCGCTTGCGTACGCTCAAGCTGTGCCCCGGCCGCACCAAAGCTGTGGCTGGGGTCGAGCGCCAGGTTCACCGCGCCGCCCAGAAAGAGCATCGTCGCGCCGTCGTGCCACGGCTGCGGGCTGGCCGAGAGCCGCTGTTGGCGCTCGCGTATCTCGGCGAGCTTTTTGACAATCCAGCCGGATTTTTCCTGCACGGCGCTGTCGACTTCACGCAGCAGCACCCAGCGCGGCGCGCTGACGACCAGGCCCTCATGCCCCACTGAAAAACCGATCGTGCGCCGCTTGCTGCGCCTGAATTCATAGCCTACAAGCGTGCCGTTCAAACGCGCCTGACGGTTCGCGCGCGGGTGCTCAAACTTCGGTAGTGCTATCGATTCAGTAGCTGGTTGCGCAGCATCTACAGGCTTTGTGACCTGATTTGACTCAAACAAGTCAAGCGTGAAGCGCAGCAACGGGAGCATCGGATGTGCGCTCAAGGGTAAGCCTCGGGATCGATGCGGCGCATCTCGGCTTCGATCCAGCCCTGCACCTCGCGCATCAACTCCTTGGGCTCACGACCGACGCTGGCAATCGGTTTGCCGATCGACACATCAACGACGCCCGGATATTTCTTGAACCCTTCGCGCGGCCAACACTTGCCCGACGACACCGCAATCGGAACCACCGGGGCCCCGGCTTGCACCGCCAGCCTGGTACCCGCCGTCTGGTAAGTGCCTTGTTCCCCCCGGGCGATCCGGGTTCCCTCCGGGAACATGATGATCCAGGTGCCTTGCGACAGCAGTCGCATGCCCTGCTCGATGACGTGCTTGAGCGCCAGGGCCCGCGATTCGCGGTCAATGTGGATCATGTCCAGGCGCGCCATCGACCAGCCAAAGAAGGGGATGCGAAGCAACTCGCGTTTGAAGACAAACGCCAGCGGATGCGGCATCAGCGTGGGCAGCAGCAGCGTCTCCAGGGTGGACTGGTGTTTGGACAGCAAAACCGCGGGTGTGTGATCGAGTCCGGGCAGATTTTCCAACCCCTGCACGCGCACCTCGATGCCCAGGATCACCCGCGTGCCCCAGATCACCATTCGAAACCAGCCCACGGCAAACCACCACAGCGTCGTGCGCTGCACCACCACCGAAATCAGAACCAGCGCCAGCCCCCACGGAATCACCGTGAGCGTCATCCACGCCATGTGCACGATCGATCGGAGCAACAGCATCAAGCGGCAGCGGCCTCCCGCGTGAGCAAGAAGTCAGCGAAAGCTGCAAGGTCGGCATGGCGCAGCGTGTTCTTGGGGAAATAGTCGGGCAGGCTCTTGCCCACGAATCGCGCGCCCTTGCCGGTCAACACCAGGTGCGGCTCGCAGCCAGCACGCGCGGCGCCGAGCACATCGCGCTCGGTGTCGCCCACCGCGGGCAAACCCGCCAGTTCGATCCCGTAGCGCTCACCGATCTGCTCGAACAACCCGGGCTCGGGCTTGCGGCAATGGCAGCCTTCCTCGGGTGCATGCGGGCAGTAAAACACGGCATCGACCCGGGCGCCCACCGCAGCGAGCATCTTGTGCATCTTGTCGTGCATGGCGTTGAGCGTGGACACCTCAAACAGGCCACGCCCCAGGCCGGACTGATTGGAGGCGATGACCACATGCCAACCGGCGTGATTGAGCCTTGCAATCGCCTCCAGCGCGCCGGGCAGCGGCCGCCACTCCTCCGGTGTCTTGACAAATTCGGCACTGTCTTCGTTGATCGTGCCGTCGCGGTCGAGGATAACAAGTTTCATGGTCGGGCTCACGTTGCCAGTCTGGACAGGTCGGCCACACGGTTCATGGCGTCGTGCAGGGTTTTCAGCAGGCCCAGTCGGTTACGGCGCAATTCGGGCTCCTGCGCATTGACCATGACGCTGTCAAAAAAGGCATCGACCGGCGCGCGCAACGCCGCCAGGGTTTGCAGCGAGGCGCTGTAGTCGCCGCCATCGAACTGCCTGCGCGCCTCGGGCACGGTCATGCACATCGCTGCATGCAGCGCAATTTCAGCTGGCTCAATAAGCAAATCCAGGTTGACAGCAGCCGCCACCTCGGGCGCCTTTTTCAGGATGTTGGCGATGCGCTTGTTGGCCGCGGCCAGGGCCGGAGCTTCGGGCAGAGCGGCAAAAGCGCGCACGGCACCCAGCCGCTTGGGTACGTCGCCCATACGCTGGGGCCGCAACGCCAGCACCGCATCGACCTCCTGCGCGCTGTACCCCTGCTCGCGCAGGCTGCCAGCCAGACGCTCGTAAATGAAAGAGGAAACGAGTTTGATGCTTTCCGCCGGATACATAGAAATGTCCATTGGGAAAACCGCGAAAGACGATTCCAACAAGCCCTGCAGGTCAAGAGGCAGATCCTTCTCAATCAGCATCCGGATCACCCCCAGCGCGTGGCGACGCAAGGCAAACGGGTCCCGGTCGCCGGTGGGCACGTTGCCGATGCCAAACATGCCCACCAGTGTTTCAAGCTTGTCGGCCAGCGCGACGGCGATGCCCACCAGGTTGCGCGGCAGCTCGTCTCCGGCAAAGCGCGGCTTGTAGTGGTCTTCGATTGCTTGGGCAATGTCCTCACCCAGGCCGTCATGGCGCGCGTAGTAGCCGCCCATGATGCCCTGCAGCTCGGGGAACTCACCCACCATATCGGTCAGCAAATCGGTCTTGGCCAGACGTGCAGCGGCGTCGACTGCCTGGATCAGCGTGGATTGCCGCACTTCGCTCGCAATGACAGGATCTGTGTTCCCGGTGATGTGGCCTGTTGCTTGGTCTGCCATGCCCGAACTGGCATCCATTGCCTCGGCGATGCTGCGGGCGATGGCACGCACGCGTTCGCTGCGCTGCCCTTGCGTGCCGAGCTTGTTGTGATAGACAACCCTGTCCAGGCCGGGGACGCGCGATTCCAGCGTCTTCTTGCGGTCCTGGTCAAAGAAGAATTTCGCATCGGCCAGGCGCGGGCGCACCACGCGCTCGTTGCCGCCGATCACCGCACTGGCGTCCTCAGGCGTGATGTTGCTGACCACGAGAAACCTGTTGGTCAGCTTGCCCTGGGCGTCGAGCAACGGGAAGTACTTCTGATTCGCCTTCATGGTCAGGATCAGGCACTCCTGGGGCACCTGCAGAAACTGCTCGTCAAAGCTGCAAAGCAGTACATTTGGGCGTTCCACCAGCGCCGTCACCTCGTCGAGCAGCGCATCGTCTTCAATGGCGCGCACGCCACCGCCGAGCTTGGCCGCAGCGGCGGCGAGTTGCCGCGCAATTTCGGCGCGACGTTCGGCGAATGAAGCAATCACCGCACCGTCTTCAAGCAGCGTTTGCGCGTAGGCGTCGGCGTGGGCGATCACAACCGGCGAGCGCCTGGCCTCAAAGCGGTGGCCCAGTGTCTCACGCCCGGATTTCAAGCCTAATACGGCCACATCGACCGTCTTATCTGCGTGAAGCGCTATTAATTTGTGAGCTGGTCGAACAAACTGCACGCTGCTCCAGCCGGGCAGTTCGCAGTTGCTCCCGAGCTGATAAGTCATAACTTTCGGAATGGGGAGCTTGGCAACGGCTTCTTCCAACGCAGCCTCTAGGCCTATCGGCAAACTACCGCCGACGGCCAAACCCCGCATATAGACGGCGTCAGTCTTGCCGTCGCTTTGGACCAGCAGGCTATCAGGCCCATCTGCCGCATTCGGCCAGAGATCGGCCAGATGTCCCCGCCCCACTTTGGCGAGCTTCTTGCGAAACGCCTCCGTGGGTTTCCCATCCTTAATTGCAACCGCCAGGGGCATCAGCTTTTCGATGATTTCGGCGGCGGCGCCTTGCTCCATTACATTCGTAATATGCGCTGCCAGTCTGCGCGGCGAGGCAAACGAAGTGAGGGCGGAGTCGTCGGAAGTCAATCGACGCAACTTAAGTTCCTCAAACAGCACCCTCCCGAACGCCTCGCCAAGTTTGTTCAATGCTTTGGGCGGCAGCTCTTCGACCAGCAACTCCACCAGCAGATTTTGAGTTGCCATGCTCACGCTGCCTTCTTCGTCATCTGCGCCACCCACGCGCGCGGCGCCATCGGAAAGCCCAGGCGCTCGCGGCTCTCGTAGTAGCTCTGCGCCACGGCGCGCGCCAGATTGCGGATGCGAGCGATGTAGGCGGCGCGCTCGGTCACGCTGATGGCACCACGGGCGTCGAGCAGATTGAAGCTGTGCGCGCACTTCAAGACCTGCTCGTAGGCGGGCAGCGCCAGTTGTTGCTCCATCAGGTATTTGGCCTGCTTTTCGTGGGCGCCAAATGCCAGGAACAGGAATTCGGCGTCGCTGTGCTCGAAGTTGTAGGCCGATTGCTCGACCTCGTTTTGCTTGTACACGTCGCCGTATAAAATTTTTGATCCGGTGTCGGTCCACACCAAGTCGTACACGTTGTCCACGCCCTGCAGGTACATGGCCAGGCGTTCCAGCCCGTACGTAATCTCGCCGGTAATGGGTCGGCAGTCGATGCCGCCAACCTGCTGGAAATAGGTGAACTGGGTCACTTCCATGCCGTTGAGCCAGACCTCCCAGCCCAGGCCCCAGGCACCCAGGGTCGGGTTCTCCCAGTCATCTTCGACGAAGCGGATGTCGTTCTTCTTCAGATCAAAACCGAGCGCTTGCAGGCTGCCCAGATAGAGCTCGAGAATATCGCCCGGTGCCGGTTTCAGGACCACCTGATACTGGTAGTAATGCTGCAGGCGGTTCGGGTTCTCGCCGTAACGCCCGTCTTTCGGGCGGCGGCTGGGCTGCACGTAGGCGGCCTTCCACGGCTCCGGACCCAGTGCCCGCAGGAAGGTCGCGGTATGCGAGGTGCCGGCACCCACTTCCATGTCGTAGGGTTGCAGCAAGGCGCAGCCCTGAGCGTCCCAATAGGCCTGCAGTGTCAGAATGATTTGCTGGAAAGTCTTCATCGCGTAGGGCCAGCGCGCGCCGCGCCGGTAAAGGCCAATTTTACGGGCGATCGCTGCACTGCGCGGTGCGCGGTGCGCGCATGGCCAACATCAGACAGCCAAGCGCGAGCAGCCACAACGGCCAGAGCCCGAAACGTGCGACCCAGTTGGCGTACGGCGTCACGACGCTGCGGCCCTCGACCGTCCCGACCAGAACCGCGCGCGTGTCGCTCGGCAGACGGGCGCTGACCTGACCGCGATGATCGACGATTGCTGTCACGCCGGTGTTGGTGGCCAGCACAAAGGCTCGCTCAAATTCGATCGCGCGCATGCGTGCGATCTGCAGGTGCTGTTCCTTGGCCAAGCCGTGCCCGAACCAGGCCAGATTGCTGATATTGACGAAGATGGTCGGCGCCAGCGCCGGATCAACCAGCGCGGGAGCGAGTTCTTCACCAAACAGGTCCTCGTAGCAGATGGTCAGGGCAAGTCTTTGCCCGTGCCAGAGAAACGGTGGCTGCAGCGGCGCACCGCGATTGAAATCGCCCAGCGGAATGTTCATCAACTCGGTGAACCACTTGAACCAGGGCGGAATGAACTCGCCAAATGGCACCAGATGGCGCTTGTCGTAGCGCCAGGCCTGGTTCTGCCCCGGTCGCAGACCGAGCACCGAGTTGGTATAGCCGTGCTCGTAGTTACCCAGCGGCATGCCGGTGAGCGCGGCCTGCTCGCCCACCGCAAAGCGCTGCTGCAGGGCCTCCCAGTAGCCCGCGGGCAGTTGCTGTGGCAACACCGCAATGGCGGTTTCCGGCGCAATCACCAGCGCTGACTTGCTCGCCTTGAGCTGCTGCGCATACCAATCCAAAGCCTGCGGCACACCGGTGAGGGTCTCGAACTTTCTCGTTCTGCGCAATATTGCCCTGCAACAGGGAAACACTCAGGCGCGGGCCCGCTGGCGCGTGATCAGACGCGCCGATCCGATCGAGCTCCAGCAAGGACGCTGCGCCCAGCACCAGGACCAGCAGCGCCAACGACTTCAACCGCTCCTTTGGCGAGGCGCCGCCAAAGAGTTGCGCCAGCGTCATGGCCAGCCAGGCGCCAAGCGCGCACAGGCCGTAAACCCCGACCCAGCGGGCCAAGCCGACAAGCGGCCCGTCGACGTGGGCGTAACCCACGGCGCCCCAGCCAAACCCGGTCAACCAGGTGCCACGGGCAAGCTCGGCAAGCAACCAAAGCGCTGCAAAAATGATAGCTGCCCACGCCCTGTTGACGGGCTTTATTGCCGCAAACAGTGCGCAAGCCGCGGCATAGAACAGCGCCAGCAGACCGGTCCCCACGAACACGGCAGCAGCGGCCAGCAGAAACGGCAACCCGCCGTAGGTATGCATCGCCACGAAGGTCCAGCCCACTGTGAGCGCCAGCCATGCCGTGGCAAACAGCCAGCCCAGCCAGGCCGCGCCCAGCCAATGGTTGCGACGCGCAAGTTGCCAGGCCAACAGCGCCAACGCCAACACTTGCAGCCACCACACTGGCGCGCCCTCGCGCAGGCCAAGAGACACCGAAAGCGTGGCCTCCGAGGCCAGGGGCCATGCCAGGCTCGCGCCCTGCGCCAACCCGGCGAGCACAGCGATCAAGCCAGGCGCTCGCGCCCTAATCAGGCTCATCAGGAACGGGCGAGACCTTGAACCATTTCACGGCGCCGCCTTTGGTGTGCATGACGACAAAGTTGAGTCCGGCGAGCGTGTGCTGCTCGCCGCGCTTGGGCACGTGACCCATTTCGTGCGCGATCAGGCCGCCAATGGTTTCGAATTCCTCCTCTGGGTCGCGCCCGGTCAGCTTTGTGTCGAATGCCTCCTCGACACGTTCGATCCCGGTATCGCCGCTGACGCGGTAGCTGCGATCAACCAAACCGTAGATGTCGCCCTCGTCCTCGGCGATATCGAATTCGTCCTCGATCTCGCCGACGATCTGTTCGAGCACGTCCTCAATCGTGATGATCCCGGCGACGCGGCCAAATTCGTCAATCACGATCGCCAGGTGGTTGTGGTTGCGCTGAAAATCGCGCAGCAAGTCGTTCAGCCCCTTGCTCTCGGGAACAAATACGGCGGGGCGCAACAGGGCCCGGATATTGAGCTCGGGGGCGCGCTGCAGTTTGAGCAGATCCTTGGCCATCAGGATGCCGATGATGTTTTCACTTTCCCCCTCAAACACGGGGAAGCGCGAGTGCGCGGTGTCGATGACACCATGCATCAGGGTGTCGTACGGGGCGTCGATATTGACCAGATCCATCCGTGGGGCGGGCACCATCACGTCACCCGCTGTCATCTCGGCCATCCGCAACACGCCTTCGAGCATGGCGCGCGAGTCGGCACCGATGATTTTGTTGTCCTCGGCCTCGGCGAGTGTTTCGATCAACTCGGCGGTGGAGTCCGGCCCGGGGCTCAGGAACTCGGCGAGCTTTCGCAGGAACGTGCGCTTGTCTTCGCGCTCAGGGGCACGCGCAGGGTAGGGGTCGGACACGGATGAGGGAGCAGGACATGCTGTTGTTGTCGACCCTCAAGGATAGCGGATTGTTACGACGGCGGGTGGACCGACTCCGGCGGCGCCTTGGTCGGCGGGTCCATCGGCGCGTGCGGCGCACCACGGCCGATCGCTTGCACGTCAGCGATCAGGTCCCGAAAATGTTTGACCCGCGCCTTGATCTGATAGTCGGTCTGGGCCAGTTGCTCGGACCACAGCTCGGTCAGGCGCGTGTCAAGCGTTGCCGGGGGCAACTCCAAATGAGCCTCGGACTCGGCGCCGTCGCGCAGCACTTTGGCGCCGGCATTGAGGGCGATCTTCAGCATCGCGTGGTTTTCGCTCAGCGCATGGATGAACATCCGGCTCACCCCCTCGTTCCTGGCATGCATGGCGGCGCGGTCAAACAAGCGCGCGCCGTAGCCACGCCCGCGTGCCGCCTTTGCGACCGATACACCAAATTCTGCGCACTTGGCCTCGCCTGCATCGGCCATCAGCGCCAGATGCGCCACGGCAATCAGATCCAGGCGCCGGTTGTAGATGCCGAAAATTTCGTCGCGCTCAAAGTCCAGGCTTTGCGCATAACGCGCAATCTGCTCGTCATTGGCTGCGTAGCCGAAGCGCAGGTAACGGTCGTGTGGATCGAGCGCCAGCAGGTGGCGCTCAATCCGGCCACGATGGTTCACCCCCAGTGAGCGAATCGGCACCAGCACCTGCCCGGGCTGGTGCGCAGCCGAGTCAGGGCGAGGGCGCCCAAAGTCATCGGGCTGCGGTACCACGCCCGAGGTCGGCTCGGAGGAAGTCTGGGTTTGGGTCATGGTCTCAATATAAGGGTTTTCCCTAGAGTATTCAACCCAAAGCATGAACAACCGTGCCAAGACACGGACTCTGACGACCAGGTTGGGGCATTTTTTTGCCAAAAACCCTTGAAAATCAGCGAAATGCCGCTATCATTAGCACTCGCAAGAGTTGAGTGCTAACATGATTTGTCAAGGCCAACTTTCTCTTCAAGCTACCGAGTGCCAGGCCGAACCAGTCTGGCGCCTTGTTTTCCACCACCTATGTTTCAAATTTAAGGAGATCTTATGAAACTTCGTCCTCTGCACGACCGCGTGATTGTCAAACGCGTCGAAAACGAAACCAAGACCGCCTCGGGCATCGTCATCCCTGACAGCGCAGCCGAGAAGCCCGATCAGGGTGAAGTGCTGGCCGTTGGCCCGGGCAAGAAGAACGACAAGGGCGAACTCAGCCCGATGGCCGTCAAGGTCGGCGACCGCGTGCTGTTTGGCAAATACAGCGGCCAGACCGTCAAGGTCGATGGCGACGAACTCCTCGTGATGAAAGAGGACGATCTGTTTGCCGTGGTTGTGAAGTAACTTCCCGGCCGATCGCATTTATTAACCATTTACTGAATTCGGAGAAATCAACATGGCAGCAAAAGACGTCATTTTCGGCGGCGAAGCCCGCGCACGCATGGTCGAGGGTGTGAACATCCTGGCCAACGCAGTCAAAATCACCCTCGGCCCCAAAGGGCGCAACGTGGTGCTGGAGCGCAGCTTCGGCGCGCCCACCGTGACCAAGGACGGTGTGTCCGTGGCCAAGGAAATCGAGCTCAAGGACAAACTGCAGAACATGGGCGCACAGATGGTCAAGGAAGTTGCTTCCAAGACCTCTGACATCGCTGGCGACGGCACCACGACGGCGACCGTGCTGGCGCAGGCCATCGTGCACGAAGGCATGAAGTACGTGGCCGCGGGCATGAACCCGATGGACCTCAAGCGCGGCATCGACAAGGCGGTGAACGCTCTGGTTGAACAACTCAAGAAGGCGTCCAAAGCCACCACCACGTCCAAGGAAATCGCCCAGGTCGGGTCCATCTCGGCCAACAGCGACGAAGCGATCGGCAAGATCATTGCGGACGCCATGGACAAAGTCGGCAAGGAAGGCGTCATCACGGTCGAAGACGGCAAATCGCTCGAGAGCGAACTCGAAGTCGTCGAAGGCATGCAGTTTGATCGCGGCTACCTCTCGCCGTACTTCATCAACAACCCGGAGAAGCAGGCTGCGCTGCTGGAGAACCCGTTCGTGCTGCTGTACGACAAGAAGATCAGCAACATCCGCGACCTGCTGCCCACGCTGGAGCAAGTGGCCAAGTCCGGCCGTCCGCTGTTGATTGTCTCCGAAGATGTGGAAGGCGAAGCGCTGGCTACGTTGGTGGTCAACACCATCCGCGGCATCCTGAAGGTTGTCGCCGTCAAGGCGCCTGGCTTTGGTGATCGCCGCAAGGCCATGCTCGAAGACATTGCCATCCTCACCGGCGGCAAGGTAATCGCCGAAGAAGTCGGCCTGACACTTGAAAAAGTGACGCTGGCGGACCTGGGTTCGGCCAAGCGCGTCGAAGTGAGCAAGGAAAACACCATCATCATCGATGGTGCCGGTGCTGCTGCCGATATCGAAGCCCGCGTGAAACAAGTGCGCGTTCAGATCGAGGAAGCAACCTCTGACTACGACAAGGAAAAGCTGCAAGAGCGTGTTGCCAAGCTCGCTGGCGGCGTCGCGCTGATCAAGGTTGGCGCTGCCACCGAAGTCGAGATGAAGGAAAAGAAAGCCCGCGTGGAAGACGCACTGCACGCCACCCGTGCGGCGGTGGAAGAAGGCATTGTGGCCGGTGGCGGCGTTGCGCTGCTGCGCGCCAAACAAGCCGCTGGCAAGATCAAGGGCGACAACGCCGATCAGGACGCCGGTATCAAGCTGGTCATGAAAGCGATTGAGTCGCCGCTGCGCGAAATCGTGTTCAACGCCGGTGGCGAAGCCTCGGTGGTCGTTAACGCTGTGTTGGCGGGCAAGGGCAACTACGGATTCAACGCGGCCAACGATACCTATGGCGACATGATCGAAATGGGCATTCTCGACCCGACCAAGGTGACCCGTACTGCGCTGCAAAACGCAGCCTCCGTGGCATCGCTGATGCTGACCACCGAAGCCATGGTGGCCGAGGCCCCCAAGGCCGAAAGTGCTGGCGGTATGGGCGGCGGCATGGGCGGCGGTATGGGCGGTATGGGCGGCATGGGCGACATGGGCATGTAAGTCGCGACCCGAGCCAAGCGAACAATCCCCGCAGGCGCAGGCCTGGCGGGGATTTTCTATTTCCAGTCTTTGTTGAGCTGGAACATCAGACCCGCGGTGCCCAGGACATTGACCTGCCCCGACCAACCCGGCGCGAATTCATAGGCCAGTGCGATGATGGCTCCCGGAGAAAAACCGTGGTAATTGAGCGGTACCTTGTTCTCATAAGGCTCCTTGTAGCCGTACAGCAGGCCCGCTGTCCACTTGAACGATAGCGGCTTGACGCCGAACAGACCGCGGTAAACCTGGCCCCAGGGGTAGAGGTAGACCGTGGGTTGGCCGAAGGAGTTGCTGAAAAACACCGCACCATCGAGATCGCCGTTGCGGTGTTCGCGCTCAAGCCCAACCATCAGCACGTTCCTGTGGTCCTCGCTGGGCGAGAAATGCAGGGTATAGGGACTGGCTTGCCAGCGCCATCTGGTCGTATCAGTTGCCTCGGTGCGCAGCTCCTGCTGGGCCAGGGCGGCGGCGCTGAAGTGCGCCACAATGAGGCCCAGAACAAGGGGGGTCACAATTTTCGTCATGGTTCTTCACGGGTTGTTTCTAACGCGATACAGGCGCAGTGTAGCGGCAGCTTTTCCGGGCAAACGGCAACCTTGGGCCGTGCTGGCAAATTTGGCCCTGGCCATGCTTCTTGCCTTGACCAGCGGCTGCGCCTGGCTCGATGCCAAACAGCGCCAGATCGTTTACCGTCCGACGCCGGGCGTGCCCAGCGACTTTGCCGGTCTTCGCCCCGGCGACCTGAAGTATTTTGTCGAACTGCGAAAGTCTGCGACAGACACGCCGCAACGCATCGAGATGTGGTGGCTGCCGCAACAAGACCGGGATGCGCCGACCCTGCTCTATTTTCACGGCACGTTTCGCAATCTGTACCAAAACGCACGAAAGATTGAAGCGCTGCGCGAAGCCGGATTCGCAGTGTTGGCGCTGGACTATCGCGGCTGGGGCATGAGTACGCCGATCACTCCTTCGGAGCAAACGATCCTGCAGGATGCCGAACTGGCCTGGTCCGAGTTGCAGCGGCGCCAACCGATCGCTGCGCGGCGCGTGATCTATGGCCACTCCATGGGCAGCGGTGTTGCTGTCGATATCGCCAGGCGCCTGCATGCGCCCAGCGATTACGCGGCGCTGATACTCGAGTCGGCGTTCACCAGCTTCGCTGATGTGGCGCATGAGGCGGGCCTTCTTGCCAGCCTGATCGCGAGCCTGAGCAACGAACGCTTTGCCTCGGTCGACAAGATCGCGGCCATCGATGCGCCGCTGTTGATGATCCACGGCAGCGCCGACACCACCATTGCAGTGGGTCTGGGCAAGAAATTGTTTGATGCGGCCAGTCCGCCCAAGCAATGGGTCGAGATTGAAGGCGGCTCGCACAGCGACCTGGACCTGGTCGCCCACACCCAGTATCAGGCAACGCTGCGGGAGTTCATGCAGCGATACCTGTGGCCGCGTTCGCCCTGACCTAGAGCCGAAATGGCAGCACGGTCTGGTGTTGCTCGCCCAGACCCTGCACGCCGAGCCGTAACGTGTCGCCCGCTTTGAGGAAGCGCTGCGGCTTCATGCCCATGCCTACGCCCGGAGGCGTGCCGGTGCAAATCACGTCGCCCGGCAGCAGGGTCATGAATTGACTAACGTAGCTGATGATCTTGGCCACACCGAAGATCATGGTCCGGGTGGTGCCGGTCTGCGCCCGCTGGCCATTGAGATCGAGCCACAAATCGAGCTGTTGGGGCTTCTGCACTTCGTCGCGCGTCACCAGCCAGGGGCCGACCGGACCAAAGCTGTCACAGCCCTTGCCCTTGTCCCAGGTGCCGCCGCGCTCGAGCTGATAGCTGCGTTCACTCACATCGTTGACCACGCAATAACCGGCCACATGGCCGAGGGCGTCTTTTTGCGAAACATAACGCGCCGCAGTGCCGATCACCACACCTAGCTCGACTTCCCAGTCGGTCTTGAGCGAACCCTTGGGCAGCGTGATCGGATCATCCGGACCCTGGATGCAACTGGTGGCTTTCATGAACACGATCGGCTCGGCCGGAATGGGCATGCCCGCTTCGGCGGCATGGTCGGCGTAGTTCAGGCCAATGGCAATAAATTTGCCGATACCCGCCACCGGGCATCCGATGCGCGGCTTGCCGCGCACCAGCGCCAGGGCTTCGGGCCTGAGGCGGCGCAAACGCGCAAGCACCGCATCACCAAGCTGAGCCGGTGCGATGTCGGGCACGACGCTGCTGAGGTCGCGCAAGTGGCCCTGTGCGTCGATCAGGCCTGGTTTCTCCTTGCCCGCTTTGCCATAACGTACTAGTTTCATGCAGTTCCTTTGGTTGAAAAACTCTGTCCTGACAAGGCCGCTCGCACAGTGCCGGATCAGGATGGCGACGGCGTACGCAACAAGGTCAGAAGCCCCGCTGTCGAGCCATCGAGCCCGGTCGTATCTCCGCTGTGCAGCCGCGCCTGGAGGTCCTTGGCCAGCACTTTGCCCAGCTCGACGCCCCATTGGTCAAAGCTGTCGATGCCCCAAAGACTACCGCTGACGAATACCCGATGTTCATGCAAGGCAATCAGCGCTCCCAGGCTCGCTGGCGTGAGCTCCTCGAGCAGGAGAAAAGTGCTCGGACGATTGCCAGGAAAGTGCTTGTGACCACCGGCGTCATTCTTGCCGAGCATCAGCGCCTGCGCCTGCGCCAGTGCATTGGCCAGCAGCAGGTCGTGGTGGCCGGGCAAATCATGGGCCGGTGTCTTGACCGCTATGAACTCCACCGGGACCACGTCCGTGCCTTGATGCAGCATCTGAAAATAGGCGTGCTGTCCATTGGTGCCGGGCTCGCCCCATAGGACCGGTGAGGTGCCATACGGCAACGTCTGGCCATCGGCGTCCACGCGCTTGCCGTTGCTTTCCATTTCGAGTTGTTGCAGGTAGGCGGGCAGACGGCGCAGCGCACTGTGGTACGGCGCAATCGAGCGGCTGGTGAAACCGTGGAAATTGCGATACCAGAGGTCAAGCAAAGCCAGACGCACGGGCAGGTTGCACTCCAGTGCAGATGTGCGGAAGTGTTCGTCCATCGCATGGGCACCAGCCAGAAACGAGCGAAAACCCTCGGCACCGATGGCAATGGCCAAGGGCAAACCGATGGCCGACCAGACCGAATAGCGCCCGCCCACCCAGTCCCAGAATCCAAACGTGGTTTCGATGCCAAACGCTCGTGCTGCGGTGATGTTGGTGGTCAGCGCGACGAAATGACGGGCGATGTCGGCGCCGCCCTGGCGCAGGAACCACGCTTTGGCCGATTGCGCGTTGGTCATCGTCTCGATGGTGGTGAAGGTCTTGCTGGCGATCAGGAACAGGGTGCTTTGCGGCTTGACGCCGCGCAACACGGCTGCGAGTTCGTGGCCGTCGACGTTCGAGACGAAATGAAACCGTCTGCCTCCGCACGCAAAAGCGTCAAGGGCCAGCACGGCCATCTGCGGACCCAGATCGGAGCCGCCAATGCCGATGTTGACGACGTCGGTGATGGCCTCGTCCTGACGCACCCGCTGCGCGTAGTCGAGCATTGCATCGAGCGTTTCGTGGACTTCCTGCAGGGCCGCGTTCATTCCGGCTGCTGCTATTGTTTGTGTAGCTGTCTGCGCAGGCTCAGCGGGCGCTGCAGCCGGTTTTCTCAATAACCAGTGCATGACAGCCCGCCCTTCGGTACGGTTGATGGTTGCACCGGCAAATAGTGCGTCACGGTGCGCCTCGACGCCGCATTGGCGCGCCAGGTCAAACAGCAGCCCTTGCGTTGGGCCATCGATCAGGTTCTTCGACAAATCGGCAAAGACATGCGGGGCGTGTTGGCTCAGGGCATGGAAGCGTGTGCCGTCTTGGGCAAAGGCGCGGCGCAGATCAAAATTCCGTCCCGAGCTGAGATAGCATTGCTCAAGTTCACCCCAGGCACGGGTACGGTCGCAACGATTGCGAGTCATCACGTGTTGGTTCATGCCGCCATTATCCGGCGGACATCGTCCCTAAATCCGCGCTTCCTGCGCCGCATGGCAGGCAATTCTGATCGTGCCCAGCGGCAACAGCAGCGGACGCTCGCTTTGACAACGTGCATTCGCATGCGGACAACGCGGGTGAAAGGCGCAACCACCGGGCGGACTCAGCGGGTTGGGTACTTCACCCTGCACCGGCGTGCGCGCCTGTCCGGTGTCGTGCATCTTCGGGATGGCGTCGATCAGCATCCGCGTGTACGGATGTTTCGGGGTGGCGAACAAGCTGCGTTTGTCGGCGAGTTCAACCAGACGCCCGAGGTACATGACGCCGACCTCGTCACTGATATGACGCACGACAGCCAGATTGTGCGAGATGAACAGGTAGGTCAAGCCCAGCTTGCGCTGCAGGTCCTTCATGATGTTCAGGACTTGCGCCTGCACACTCACATCGAGCGCGGAAGTCGGCTCGTCACAAACCAGAAATTCGGGCCGCGTTGCGAGCGCGCGGGCAATCGAGATCCGCTGGCGTTGGCCACCGGAGAACTGATGTGGGTATTTGCTCATGTCGTGCGGACTCAGTCCAACCGAACTGAGCAAGTCACCGACCTGCGTCTTGAGTTCAATCGGCTCGGCCGCCAGGCCGTGTTCGATCAGGGGCTCGGCGACGATATCCTGCACCAACCAGCGCGGATTGAGCGATGCGTACGGATCCTGAAAGATCATCTGGATGCGACTGCGCAGCTTCAGTCCGGCAGGGGTTTTGAAGATGGCGTGGGCATCGAGTCCGTCGAACTGCAGATGGCCGCGCGTGGGCTGGTACAGGCCCACGAGCAAGCGTGCCACGGTGCTCTTGCCGCAGCCAGATTCGCCCACCAGAGCCAGCGTACGGCCCTTTTCAATCTCGAAACTCACACCGTCGACCGCGTGTAGCAAGGTGCGCGGCTTGCGTTCAAGCACGCGGTTCAGCCAGGGCGCCGACACATCGAAGGTCATCGCAAGATCGTGCGCCTGAACCAGGGCGGTCATGTGTTCTTCACCTCATGCAGCCAGCACGCCGCGTGGGTAGCCCCGGCCTGCATCAGATCGGGACGCTCGCGCGTACACCTCCCAAACGCCTGCGGGCAGCGCGGGTTGTAGGCGCAGCCCAGGGGAATCGCGTTCAGACGCGGCATGGCGCCGTCGATCTGATTCAAATGCTCACGATCCTCGGTGATGTCGGGGATTGCTGCCATCAGTCCGGCGGTGTAAGGATGCGCGGGGTGGTTGATCACTTCATGCACCGGGCCGATTTCGGCCAGACGCCCGGCGTACAGGACGGCGACCCGGTCGCAACTCTCTGCAATCACGCCCATATCATGGGTGATCAACATCACCGCCGCACCATGCTGGCGGCAGATGGTTTTGAGCAAGGTGATGATTTGCGCCTGGATCGACACGTCCAGCGCGGTGGTCGGCTCGTCGGCAACGATCAACTTCGGTTCGGCCGCCAACGCCAACGCGATCACGACGCGCTGGCGCATGCCGCCGGAGAACTGGTGTGGGTAGTGATCGACGCGTTGCTCCGGTGCCGGGATACCGGTATCCGCCAGCAGCGAGACTGCGCGTTCGCGCGCCTGTGACTCACTCAACGGCAGATGGGTGCGAATGGTCTCGATCAACTGACCACCGATCGTGTGCAGGGGGTTGAGCGAGGTCAGCGGGTCCTGAAAGATCGCACCGATGCGCTTGCCGCGGATGTGGCGCATCTGCTCTGCCTCAAGGTTGTCGATGCGCTCGCCTTCGAGCAGGATCTGACCGCTGGCAATGCGCCCTGGCGGATCGAGCAGCCCGATGATGGCTGAGCCGGTGATTGATTTTCCCGCACCCGATTCACCGACCACGCCGAGGATCTCGCCGGCGGCGATGTCAAATGAAATGTCGTCGAGCGCGCGCAGGGTCCCGTGCCGATGCGGAAACTCGACGACCAGGTTTCTGACTTCCAGCAAACTCATGTCATCAAACGCCCGTTGGCACCCGACACGCCGCCGCGCCGGGCCGCCCCAAGCAAGGCACGGCCCCCTTGGGGGGCAGCGCAGTACACGAAGTGACAAGCGTGGGGGCTGCCGCCGCGCCGGGCCGCCCCAAGCAAGGCACGGCCCCCTTGGGGGGCAGCGCAGTACACGAAGTGACAAGCGTGGGGGCTGCCGCCGCGCCGGGCCGCCCCAAGCAAGGCACGGCCCCCTCGGGGGGCAGCGCAGTACACGAAGTGACAAGCGTGGGGGCCATGTCTTTAGCGCAGCTTCGGATTGAGTGCATCACGCAGCCAGTCGCCCAGCAGATTGACGCTCAGGGAGATCAGGACCAGCATCAGACCGGGGAAGACGGTGATCCACCATTCGCCCGAAAAAAGATAGTTGTTGCCGACCCGGATCAAGGTTCCCAGGGATGGCGAGGTCGGTGGCGCCCCGACGCCAAGAAAGGACAAGGTGGCCTCGGTGATGATGGCCGTCGCGACCTGGATGGTGGCAAGCACGAGCACCGGACCCATCACATTGGGCAGCACATGACGACGCATGATGCGCAAGCCCGATACACCCGTGACGCGCGCGGCCTGCACGTACTCCTTGTTGCGTTCGACCAGGGTGGAGCCACGCACCGTGCGCGCGTACTGCACCCAACCGGTCAGCGAGATCGAGATGATCAGCACCGCAAATGCCAGGCTTTCCTGCGCATTCGGAAACAGTGCACGCCCGACCCCCGCGATCAGCAGCGCGACCAGAATGGCAGGAAATGACAGCATCACGTCGCACAAGCGCATCAGCAACGCATCGATCCAGCCCCCGACAAATCCGGCGAGCAATCCGAGGGTGACCCCGATCAGCACCGACAAAGCAACCGAGGCCAGTCCGACAATCAGGGAGATGCGCGCGCCGAACATCAGCGCCGAGAGAATGTCACGCCCTTGGTCGTCGGTGCCCAGAAGGTACTTCGAACTGCCCAATGCGCTCCAGGCCGGCGGCAGCCGCGCGTCGCTCAACTCCAGCGTGCTGAGGTCGAACGGGTTGTGCGGCGCCACCACGTTGGCAAACAGCGCGCAAAAAATGCAGATGAAGGCAAGCAAGCCCGCAGCCATCGCCACCGGCGAAGTGCGAAAGCTGTATCCAATGTCACTGTCACCCAGCCGGGCCAACCATGCCTTCATCCGACTTGTACGCCACTGCTCAAGGCTTGACCTTGATGAACTTCCAGATCATGTCGTTGTTAGGCATCTGCACCACATCGACCGTGTTTTTCATGCCCCAGTTCAGAGCCTGCTGATGCAACGGGATATGTCCGATCTCGTCCTGGTGGATCTTCAGCGCTTCATGAATCATCTCGCCGCGCTTCTTTAAATCGGTTTCGGAACCGATCTTCTGCGTCAACTCATCGACCTTGGCGTTGCTGTAGGCGCCCAAGTTGAATTGGCCGCGACCGCCCTCACCCGGCGAGGACATGATCGGGTACAGGACGTTATGCACGTCGACCGTGCTGGCGGTCCAGCCCAACATGTAGAAACTGGTATTTCGGCTGAGAATCTTGGGGAAATAGGTACCCTTGGTTTCGGCTTCAAGATTGATCTTGACGCCAATTTTTGACAGGTTGGCAGCGACGGCCTGACAAATTCGTTCGTCGTTGACATAACGGTCATTCGGGCAGTTCATCTTGACTTCGAAGCCGCTGGCGTAGCCCGCCTCGGTCATCAGCTTCTTCGCCGCCTCGACGTCAAAAGGCAGGCGCTTGGCCAACGTCGGATCGAACCCGTTGACCTGCGGCGGCAGCAGCAATGCCACCGGCGTTGAGGCGCCGCGCATCACCGACTTCTGAATGCCGTCAATGTCGATAGCCTGGTAAAACGCCTGGCGCACGCGCTTGTCCTTGAACGGGTTTTTACCCTTCACGTTGGAGAACTGCAACTCGTCGCGCTTTTGGTCCATGCCAAGAAAGATCACGCGCAACTCCGGACCTTGCATGACCTTGAGCTTGAGATTGCCTTTGATGCGCTCCACGTCCTGCACGGGCACCGGCTCCATGATGTCGATCTCACCCGAGAGCAGGGCTGCGACGCGGGTCGCGTCATTGCCAATCGGCGTGAAGATCACCTCGTCGACGTTGCCGTCAATCTTGCCCCAGTAACTGCCGTTGCGCGAGAACGTGGTGCGCACGCCGGGTTGGCGCTCGCGCACACGATACGGACCGGTGCCGTTGGCTCGAAACGACGCTGCGTTCTCAATGCCTTTGCGACGATCGACCGGCCGGGTCGCCTGATTCGCCTCGCACCATTTCTTGCTCATCATCAGCCAGTTGGTAAACAGCTCGGGCAGGATTGGAAACGGCGCGCCGGTGATGAAATCAAGCGTGTGGTCATCAATCTTCTTGATCTCCTTGATCTGGCCGACGTAGGTCTTCATGTCCGAGCCATCATCCTTGGCACGCTGGTAGCTGAAGATTACGTCCTCGGCAGTGAACGGCGTGCCATCGTGAAACTTAACGCCCTTGCGCAAATTGAAACGCCACACAGTAGGCGCAGTCTGCTTCCAGTCAGTCGCCAGCGCCGGCGCGAGCTTGAAGTCGCGGCCACGCGTGACCAACGGCTCAAACACATTTCCGGTCACGGACAGTTGCAGCGATTCATTCAGGGAGTGCGGGTCCATCGACAACGCATCACCCTGATTGGCAACGTGCAACGTAGCGCTTGATGCTACAAAACTAATAGCTCCCAACGCAATAGCGACGGGCGTTAGAGTCATTTTTCTTTCAAATTTCATCGTTGTCTCCGGTTGAAAAACTCAAGTGATCAAATCGTTTGCAGCGCCATGCCCTGTTCAATCAGGCTGGCGTGCAGCGCCGCACCGAGCGGCAAAATCTCGTCGTTGAAATCGTAGCTGCCATTATGCAGGAAGCAGCTTCCCTTGCCGTGCTCAGTGCCCTGGCCGATACGCATGTACGCGCCGGGCTTGGCCTGCAGCATGAAGGAGAAGTCCTCGGCCCCCATGCTCGGCTCCAGATCGCGCACGACATTGTCCGCACCGACCACGCTCTGCGCCACATCGGCTGCGAATCCGGCCTCGTTCGCCGTGTTGATCGTCGCGGGATACATCCGCTCGTAATGAACTGCGGCCGTTGCGCCAAAGCCTGACGCGACCGCCGTGCAAAGCTCGCGCAGGCGCCGCTCAATGAGCGCCTGCACCTGGCTGTTGAAGGTACGCACGGTGCCGGTCAAGGTCGCGCTGCCGGGTATCACGCTCATGGCGGAGAGTTCCCCCGCACGCATCGCGCACAGACTGACAACCGCACTGTCGATCGGCCTTATGTTGCGCGAAACAATGCTCTGCGCCGCCGTGATGATGTGCGCGGCCACCAGCACGGGGTCCACGGTTTGATACGCGTGCGCACCATGGCCGCCGACGCCTGTGATCTCGATCGTTATGCGATCCGCTGCCGCCATCATGGCCCCGGCATTGATGCCGACGATCCCCGGGTCGAGTCCGGGCCAGTTGTGCATACCGTAAACCGCTTGCACCGGGAAGCGCTCAAACAGGCCATCGTCAATCATTGCCTTGGCACCCGCGTAGCCCTCCTCGCCGGGCTGAAAGATCAGCACGGCGGTGCCGTCAAAGTTGCGCGTCTGGGCCAGGTAGCGCGCAGCACCGACCAGCATGGCGGTGTGGCCGTCATGACCGCAGCCATGCATCAGCCCATGCGTGGTTGACTTCCAGGCAAAATCATTGTGCTCGGCCATGGGCAGCGCGTCCATGTCGGCGCGCAGTCCAATCATGCGCTCGCTTCGCTGCTGACGGCCCTTGATCAAGGCCACGACGCCGGTCTTCCCAAGGCCGGTATGGACTTCGTCGACGCCACACAACTTCAGCGCTTCCTGAACCCTGGCCGAGGTGTAAACCTCTTCAAATCCCAGTTCCGGATGGGCGTGCAGGTCGCGGCGAAACGCCGTCAACTCTGGATGAAACGCCGCAATATCTGCAAAAGCACGCCCGTGGGCGCTCCATCCTGCTCCAACGCGCGAACTCGACATCAATGCCCTCCAGAGCGACTCACGCGCAAACGCGGATCGACAACAAAATACAGCAAATCAACCACCAGGTTGATCAGCACAAAAATGAGCGCAATCAGGCAAAGATAGGCCGCCATCACCGGAATGTCGGCAAAGGTCACGGCCTGGATGAACAGCAGCCCCATACCCGGCCACTGAAAAACGGTCTCGGTGATGATGGCAAAGGCGATCAGTTGTCCGAGTTGCAAGCCGGTAATGGTAATCACCGGCACCAAAGTGTTTTGCAGGGCATGACCAAAATGAATGGCCCGGTTGCTCAGGCCGCGCGCGCGCGCAAAGCGAATGTAATCGGTGCGCAGAACCTCCAGCATTTCGGCGCGCACCAGACGCATGATAAGCGTGAGTTGGAAGATCGCCAGTGTGATGGCGGGCAATACCAAATGATGCCAGCCGTCTAGGGTGAACAGCCCGCTTTGCCACCAGCCGAACTGCTGCACCTCGCCGCGACCGAAACTGGGAAACCAACCCAGTCCCACCGAAAACACCAGAATCAGCAGAATGCCGATCAGGAAAGTGGGCAACGACACACCGAGCAGGGAAATGGTCATGAAGATCTGGCTCAGGAAACTACCCCGCTTCAAAGCCGAATAGACCCCCAGCGGCACGCCAAGGGCCAGCGCCAGGGTGGCCGCCACGAGCGCGAGTTCGAGCGTGGCGGGCAAGCGCTCGCCAATGAGACGAGACACTTTGGCGCCCTGGCGCAGACTCAGACCGAATTCGCCCTGAACGGCGTTGATCAGGAAATGCCAGAACTGCACAAAAAAGGGTTGGTCAAGGCCCAAATCGGTGCGCAGTTGCGCGATCTGGTCCGGCTTCGCATCCTGTCCCAGCAGGAACACGACCGGGTCGCCCACGTACTGGAACAACAGGAAAGCAATGAACGCGACCACCACCATGACCACCATGGCCTGGATCAAGCGCCGAAGAACAAATGCAAACATCAGTGGTCAGTACGCCGCACACAGCGAAAAAGGTAAGGCGGAGAAGCAAAGGCCGCCGAAGCCCGGGGGCCGCAGCAACTGGAAAGAACTTTTCGGACCCGTAAAAAAACCCCGCCGCGTTGCCGCAGCGGGGTTCCGGATCCCTATCGCTAACTGACTTTCGTCAGCACTCGATCAGAACTTCTTGGAGATACCAAAATCAAAGCCGTTGGACGAACCGTTGGCCTTGGTCACAGAGCCGTTCAGCGCCGAAGCAGCGCCACCGTCGTTGGACACGGTTGCGAACGTGCCGTACATCTGCGTGGTCTTGCTGAAGTTGTAAACATAGCCCAGTGCAAACTGGTTGGTCGAAGCAGTGGAGTTATCCGTACGGGAATACGAACCACGGATCGCGCCAGGGCCCATGGGCACCGAACCGCCAACCAGGTAGCCATTGATGTCAGGCATGCCGGTGGCTTGGTTCTTCTGCACGTAGGCATTCAGAGTTGCCATGCCGAAGTTGTACGAACCGCCAAAGTTGGTCACTTGCTGGTCGGTACCAACGCCAGTGGTCGTCGAGCCATAGCCCAGACCCAGGCTCAGAGGACCTGCGCCATAGGACAACAGGAGCGAGCCGCCATTGCCAGCGTTGGAAGCGGCAGTGGAGAGGTTCTCACCCATGTAGCCTTGCAGCCAGACGCTGAAGCCGCTCATCTTGGGCGAGAGCCAGCCAACCGAATTGGAAGCGCGAACCGCGACCGAACCGGTGTAGGCTGCGCCGCCCAGGAAGGCGCGCGAAGTACCAACGCCGTTGATGCCCATCGGATCGTAAATCGCTTCCAGCCAGAACGCCGGGGTGTAGTCGCGGCCAACGCGGAACTCACCAAAGCCACCGAACAATTGCAGATACGACCTGCGATTGAAGACCAGACCGCCGCTGGCGCTGTTGCCGCTGGCTTGGTTGTTGGTGTTCGTGCTTGAGCCGGTGCCGTTGTCGTTGTTAACGCCAGCTGCCAGAATGAAACCTGCCTTCAGACCGCCGCCCAGGTCTTCAATACCCTTGAAACCGAGTTCACTGCTGTTCAGGCCAGAGTTGCCCAATGCGGTTTTGTTGGCAACGTCGCCGCTACCATACTGCAGGGTTGCATCAACGGTGCCATAAAGGGTGACGGAGGATTGTGCGAATGCGCTAGCAGCAGCCAGTGCAGCCAGGGCTACGAGGGTTTTTTTCATTTCAAATTACTCCAAGGTTAAACGTAGGGCTCCGGTTTGATAGTCTCGGACCCCGGGCCAACCTCCTATTTCAGGAAGTTAGCTAGATTGAACCAGAGGCGGCCAAACTTGGCAAAGGAAAAATCCGTAAACTTCGGCAAAGTTCACGCTTTCGTTGTGATGCTGCAACAGGTTGCCTCAGACCGGCTTTGGCGTCTGCACGAGAATGACCCAAGCAAATATCGGGCCAGGCAACGGCAGGGATCCTTTTACAATGCGCGCATGGACGCCATCTTGAACACCGCCGACGCCGCATTGCGTACCCTATTTGCCACGCCCCGAGCGTCCCGGGCCTGCCCCACGCAGGTTTCGCCTGCGGCCGAATTGTCCGCCGCTGAAAAGCGCACAGCTGGTGCCTTGATGAGGGTCAACCATGTCGGCGAAGTTTGCGCGCAGGCGCTATACACCGCGCAGGCATTCGCGACAAAGAACAAAGCATTGCGCGCACATTTCATCGAGGCCAGCGCGCAGGAAACAGATCATCTGGCGTGGACGCGACAACGCCTGAGCGCGCTGGGCGAGCGGCCCTCGCTGCTTAACCCGCTTTGGTACGCGGGCGCGTTCGGGCTCGGCCTGCTCGCTGGCAGGCTCGGCGACGCCCTCAGCCTGGGCTTTGTGCTGGAAACAGAGACTCAGGTCGAGGCTCACCTTGCCGACCACTTGAATCGGCTACCGGCAGCGGACCTCGCATCGCGCGCGATCGTCGCCCAGATGAAGGAAGACGAGGCACACCATGCGCTGGATGCGCAAAAGGCGGGCGCGACCGAGCTGCCGCTGGCTGCCAAGAAGCTGATGCGCGCTGCGGCCAAAGTGATGACCGTGGTGGCGCACCGGATCTAGCGCCAGGGGCGATCTCAGCCCTGGACGACTTCGAAACTGGTGGTGATGGCCGCCGTCTTGGCCAGCATGATGCTGGCCGAACAATATTTCTCATGGCTCAGGTCGATCGCGCGCTGCACCGCGGCCTCGGGCAATTCATGGCCCGAAACGGTGAAATGCATGTGGATGCGGGTAAATACCCTGGGATCGACTTCGGCGCGCTCGGCTTCGAGTTTGACACAGCAGCCACGAACATCGAAGCGGCCACGGCGCAGGATCAGCACAACGTCGTAGGCCGTGCAGCCACCGGTGCCCGCCAACACCGCCTCCAGCGGGCGCGGCGCCAGATTCTGACCACCTGTTTCGGGTCGGTCGGGATCGGGCGCGCCATCCATGACCAGCGTGTGCCCGCTGCCTGTTTCTGCCACAAAACCCATGCCTGAGCGGGTGCCCAACGCGCCGGTCCAACTGACGGTGCATTCCATGTCGCGCCTCCTGCGTTGTTTCGAAAACGCAATTGTCGCTGGCAGCGGCGCTTATCATCGGACCTGCATGAAAACCAAAGCCCTCCAACCCGCCGACTATCTGAAGAAGATTCTGACCGCACGCGTCTACGACGTGGCGGTTGAGACCATGCTCGAACCGGCACGGGTCTTGAGTCGGCGTCTGCACAACTCGGTGCTGCTCAAGCGCGAAGACCAGCAGCCGGTGCACAGCTTCAAGCTGCGCGGCGCCTACAACAAGATGGCACAGCTCAGCCCCGAGCAACTGCAAAAAGGCGTGATCTGCGCCTCGGCGGGCAATCATGCCCAGGGCGTGGCTTTGAGTGCGCACAAACTCGGCGTGCGCGCAGTCATCGTGATGCCAACGACGACACCGCAAGTCAAAGTCGACGCCGTGCGCCATTTCGGCGGCGAAGTGATGCTGCACGGTGACAGTTATTCCGACGCCTACGCATTTGCCCTGGCGCTGGGCCAAAAACAGGAACTCACCTTCGTGCATCCGTTTGATGACCCCGACGTCATTGCGGGCCAGGGCACGATTGCCATGGAAATGCTGCGCCAGCTGCAGGGTCTGGGCTCGAACCGGCTCGACGCGGTATTCGTGGCCATTGGCGGCGGCGGACTGATCGCGGGCGTGGCCAATTACATCAAGGCGGTGCGCCCGGAGATCAAGATCATTGGTGTGCAGATGAACGACTCCAACGCTTTTGTGCAGTCAGTCGCAGCCAGGAAACGCGTGACACTCGGCGAGGTGGGCCTGTTCTCGGACGGCACCGCAGTCAAACTCGTGGGTGAAGAAACTTTTCGAATCGGGCGCAAGCTCGTCGATGATTTCATCATCGTCGACACCGATGCCGTCTGCGCTGCCATCAAGGACGTCTTTGTCGACACGCGCAGCATCGTCGAGCCCGCCGGCGCCCTGGCGGTGGCGGCGATCAAACAGTACGTTGCCACGCACAAGACCCGGGGCGAAACCTACGCTGCCATCCTGTGCGGCGCCAACATGAACTTCGACCGCCTGCGTTTTGTCGCCGAGCGCGCCGAGGTGGGTGAGGAACGTGAAGCCCTGTTCGCCGTCACGATTCCGGAACAGCGCGGCAGCTTCAAACGCTTCTGCCTGGCCGTGGGCAGCCTGCCCGGGGGGCCGCGCAACGTCACCGAATTCAATTACCGCGTCGGCGACGCCGCGCAGGCCCATGTCTTTGTCGGCCTCACAACGCATGGCCGTGGCGAGTCGGGCAAGATCGCTGCGAATTTCACTCGCCACGGCTTTGAAGCACTCGATCTCACGCACGACGAACTGGCCAAGGAACATATTCGCCATATGGTCGGCGGGCGGTCCAGTCTGGCCCACAACGAACGCCTGCTGCGCTTTGTCTTCCCGGAGCGCCCGGGCGCGTTGCTGAAATTTTTGAGTCTGATGCGCCCGGGCTGGAACATCAGCCTGTTTCACTACCGCAACCAGGGCGCGGATTACGGCCGCATTCTGGTCGGACTGCAAGTCCCCAAGGCCGACAACGCCGCCTTTGACAAGTTTTTGCGCACGCTGGGCTACCCACATGTGGAAGAGACCGCGAACCCGGTCTACCGGATGTTCCTGCAATCATGAGCGCCTCCCTCGACGGCAAACTGGTGGTGGCGATCTCGTCGCGGGCGCTGTTTGACTTCGAGCAGGAAAACGAGGTTTTTGAGCACAGCGACGACCGCGCCTACATGGCGCTGCAATTGCAGCGACTCGACACGCCCGCCAAGCCCGGTGTGGCGTTTTCGTTGGTCCGAAAGCTCCTCGCTTTCAATCCGGGCACGGCGCGAACCGACAGCGACGCGCCAGGCACCAGGCCAGGAGCGCAATCAACCGGTGGAAGTGGTCATCCTCTCGCGCAACGACCCGGTCTCTGGCATGCGGGTATTTCGCTCGGCGCAGCATTACGGTCTGGCGATTGAGCGCGGTAGTTTCACCCGTGGCCAGCCGCCCTGGCGTTATCTTAAGCCGCTGCACGCCAACCTGTTTCTGAGCGCGCATCTGAGCGACGTGCGCGCCGCGCTGGCCGCTGGCGTGCCTGCCGCCCAGGTCTATCCGCAGTCGGCCCGCGCCAGCGAAACCTATCCACACGAGGTGCGTATCGCCTTTGACGGTGACGCCGTGCTGTTCAGCGACGAGGCCGAGCGGGTCTATCAGGCGCAGGGTTTGAGCGCGTTTCAAAAACATGAGACCGACAACGCGCAGCAGCCGCTGCTGGCCGGGCCGTTCAAACCCTTGCTCGCGGCACTGCAGCGCCTGCAGAAAGGAAGGCAATGCCTCGATGCGCCTGCGCACCGCGCTGGTGACGGCGCGCAGTGCACCGGCGCATGAACGCGCGATTCGAACCTTGATGGACTGGAAAATCGATGTGGACGAGGCGATGTTCCTCGGCGGCCTGCCCAAGGGCGAGTTCCTGCGCGAGTTCGAACCGGATTTCTTCTTTGACGACCAGACCGGCCATGTGCATGGCGCCTCCATGCATGTGCCTTCGGGCCATGTGGCCAGTGGCGTCGCCAACGACTGATCTGGTTTTTGTATAGAAACAGCTTCTATCGCCCGTGCCTACTGCGTGAGCAGCTACTATTTTGATAGCGGTTTTGGTGCCGAAGCCCTACCCATAGCGAAAACCTGCTGTGCTGAACGTGTTTCCGGCAACACATACACAATGCCGTTGGTTCCCTTAAAAGCAGGAGCGACCACGCCGTAAAAGAATTTCGCCGGAACATTGATGCAGCCATACGAAATTCGCTTGTCAAGCAGGCTCGGTGTGGCCAGGCGCTGAGCGCGGCGCTCATCGGGGTTGGTTGTGATTACGGGATGCAGGGAAATCCCTGCCTCGTAGTCAACCCAGAGAATTCTCTTTGCCGCGCAGATTGCGATCCAGTGTCGCCACAAAGCGGCCTGCTGGCGTCGTGCGCTCTTCGGGCAGAATGCTCGAGAGCTTGCGTTCGCCGATGCCGGGCACCGAGTCGTCCCCCACAGCCAAACCCAGCAGCACGGGGGCTGCGCCGCGCAGTTGGCCGTCGGCACGAAAGACAAAAGCTTTCGCGCCTGCCTTGTCGACAATCACGAATGGCAGCTTGCTGTTGTCCCCCGAATCGACGACCCAATCGACGACCAGCCTGACCTGCGCTGACGCAGCCTCCCGTTTGAAGTTCGGCCGTTTCAAGCCATGTTTCACGCCCGAGGACAAGGTCATCGCATCAAGGCGGATCTCATTTTGACGGTTACCCTGGTCGGCCGCGAGAGTGGAACTCCCGATGGACCCGAGCAACAGCAGGCCCGAACAGAGCCATCGGTGCGCGATCAACCCCATGCGGGACCCATTTGACGCGCAATCGGGCCAGGGGTTTGCCGCGGTCAGTTGCGATCCTGCTTGCGCGGACGATTCGGTGCCACGTAGACCTTGGGTTGCTCCTGGACTTGCTCGATTACCGGCGGCACTACCTTCAGTTCGGCCACCGGTACGACGGTCGGCACGATTGCCGGCGGCGGTAGCGGCTTCGCAAGCGCGAGCAACTCGGGCGGCGTGCGCAGCGGCGCGACCACCGGCACCCAGGTGACGGGTGGCACGCCCGGTACAACGTCGGGCAGGTTTTCAGGTGGTGCTTCAACCACCGGCACTGCCTCCGGCGGCGGTGGCACCACGACCGGCGGCGGCACCACGACAGGTGGTGGCACCACGACAGGTGGTGGCACCACGACAGGTGGTGGCACGACGACCGGTGGCGGCACCACGACCGGCGGCGCGGTAATGGTTCCCGTCGTTCGCGCTACAACTGGCCCACAGCACGAAACCGCAAGGGCAAAGTTGGCGGCGTTTGCACCCCCAAGGCTATAACCAGTGTAGATGATGGTCTTGCCCGTTCCTGTAGCCGCTGTATCGAAATTGGCTGTACTGCCTGGACCGGCGACCAGCGTGACGCCAGCCGGGCTACCCTTCAACGAGGACAGGGTTGTTGCTGTGGTCCCGTCAAAAGTCTTGTCACCCCCTGCGGCGAACACCAACATATGCTGCGTTAGCGTGGCACCGCCGGTTAAGGTGAAGTTGGGCAAATAATCGGTCGGCGTCGTGTACGAAACCGGGTTGTAATTGATCGTGACCGGTGCGTTCGGCCCGGTGACGGTAACCGGCGGGGTCAGTGGTGCAAAGATCACGGTGCCACCGGCAACTCCCGGTCCGGTACCACCATAACCCGCATTCATGAGCAGGCCAAGCGGCAGACCCAGGCTCTGGGCGGGTATGCTGCTGCCTCTGGTGAGCGTAATTTTGGCGCTCACGTTGATGTCGTTTGCCGCGCACATGGCGATGTTTCCATCGGTCGTCGTCAAAGCGGCCCTCAAATACAGATTGCGCCCAGCGTTCAACAAGACGCTGCCATTGACCGTCGTGATGGGCGCATTCACGTTGGCATCGCGTCCACAGCAAACGACAAAGTTTCCGTTGGTCGCCGTAATGGCCGCGTTCACGTTCACATCGCGCTCAGCGTTCAACGTCAGCGTCGTGGTGCTCGGGGTTGCAGTCCAGGATATCGCCTGGTTGACGTTGATATCACCATTGCCTCGTGTTGCAGTGTTGAGATTGGTCACCGGGGGAGTTCCAGGCACCGTCGCGTCGGGGCCGGTCATGGTACTGATCACCACGCTGTTGGTGACCAGCAGCGCCGAAAGTGTTGCGCCGCTGATGTTGTCGGTGGCACCACTACCAATCGTGAAGTCCAGCGGATCGATCAGCCACGTGCCGGTCAGCCCCTGGGGTGCGGCGGTGCTGACTTTGGCACCGTTTGCCGTAGTTACGTTCGCGGCAGACGTTTCGATGAAACCACCGTTGCCGCCGTTGGGCGCGCTGGCGTCGAGCGTACCGCTGACATTGACGCTGCCACTTTGCATGCCAGCCATCAGCTTGATTGTGCCTTTGTGGTTTTGGAGCGTCTGCGCCTGAATCACACCGGTGTTGTTCACCGCGCTTTGCAGCAGGTCCCCCGCCGCCTGTGCGGTTAGCAACACTTGCCCGCCATCGGCCTGAATCAAGCCGCCATTTTTTACAAGCGCCGCCACCACGCCCTGGTTCACAGCGACATTGAGCAAGCCGTCACCGGCAACATCAAGCGTGATGGACTTGCCAGCGGCGAGCGCAACGGTGCCAAGTTTGGCCGACAGAACACCATCGTTGACCACCTTAGCCCCCAACAACGCAACATAGCCGCCATCGGCGCTGATGGACCCCTGATTGCGCACCACGCCGCTTCCGACGCCGGAAAATTTGTAGCTCCCGGCCATGAAGTCACTGTCCGAGAGGTTGAGACTGGAGGCGACGAAGCCGCCGACATTGACCGATGCGCCCTGACCAAACAGGATGCCGTTCGGATTGACCAGGAACACCTTGCCGTTGGCAGACAGACTGCCGAAGATACTTGAAGGGTCGGGCCCCAACACACGGTTCAGTGCAACGGAACTGCTGCTGGGCTGCACGAAGCGTACCGACTCGCCCGCGGCGATGCCAAAGCTCTGCCAGTTGATGGCCACATTCTGCGTCGACTGGGTGATGGTGGCGCTTGACACGCCACTGCTGATGCTCGCACCGCCAGCGGCCACGACGCCACCTGTGGGCAATGCGAAGACGTTGGCCCCAAATGCCAGCATCAGTGAAATTGCCAGGGCTTTCAGGGGCACGCCCACACCGGTACCACCGGTGCCAGTGCAAACCGAGGCTTTGCCCCCGGCACTTTTTGCAAATTCGCAAGCGGCCACATAGGTGCCGGTATGGTTGTTCCAGATAGATCGGTAAATGCAGTTCATGAGGTCACTCCGAGTCTTTCAAAATGCTTGCAATCGAAACCTTCGTTTCGAATCACCAGCTTAAAAATATTTCACAGCCTGTATCCAGAACCGCCCAGGCGCATCGGGCGCAGACGTCGCCGCTTCATTGCCAACTTTGAAAGCGTAGTAGGCGCGCACCATGAAATTGTTGGCATCGGACCAGTTCACTCCGACCCCGGCACCGCTGAGCGTTCGGCTGTTGGGCCCGCTGGTCCATGGATTCTTGTTGATGGTCACGCTTCCCGTATCGATGAAGCCAATCAACTGCAACTGCCCGGGCAGTCGCTGCGAAAACTTTGGCAGTTGCACCCTGGCTTCCAGACTCAGTACATAGCCTTGGTCAGCATAGGCTTCACCTTCCGGATAGGCGCGCACGGCGTACATGCCGCCAAGCTCCATCTTTTCCGAAACGTCCAGGTTCTTCGAAGCAAGTTGTCCGCTGATCGCCGCCGAAACCGAGATTGTTTCCGTCACGTTTTGTAGCCGTGCAGCACTGAATCCGAGTTTGTTGAACTGGCCGTTGGTTTGTGCGGTCGCTGCGTCCACCACGCGCACTGCCGGGGTCTGGAGGTCAACGTTACCAGCGGTCCAGCCCAGCGAATAGGCACTCATGCCACCGCCTCCAAAACTGTCGCGCTGGTCACCATACAAGCTGGCCGTCACCGTGCGCACGCGCTTGTCCGAAACCGTCGCCGTCGAGTCAACCTTGTCTTGAAATTTCTTCGCGTCAAAGGCAAGGCCGGCATACAAATTGTTACGGCGCGAGCGAATCAGCGGGTAGCTTCCGTAAAGGCTCACAACCTGCGCTGTACCGTTGGCCTGGAGATCCTGGAATTCCTGACCCAACGTGTACCTTAGTGCGCTATAGGCGACCCCAGTCCTGAGTTTGCCAAATTGGATCTGGTACTGACCGCGAACATAGTTCATTCCAGCGCCCGAGGTGAGCGCCCGCAGCGTGATCACATCGCCGTGGCCGGTTGGCTCGTTGAAGTTGACGGTCGCACCAATACGATTCGAGCCGGTGTAACGATTGCCCGCATTGTCGGCATCGACGCTGCCGGAGATGCGCTGCCCGGGTGTGAGGTCGACGATCAGGTCGGAGGTCCCTGCGGAGGCGCCCGGAACCAAGGTTGACCTGACGGTCACGCCCGGCAAATCAGACAACAGCAACAGGCGGCTTTCAAGCGGTGCCACGGTAACCGGCTCCCCGCTGTTCAAACCATCCAGCAGGTTCTTGGCCAGATCATTGGAGACGTTCGTTTGATTGTTCAGCATGACCTTGCCGTACCGACCATCCATCACGGCAATGGTGACGACGCCATCCCGGATCTCCTGCGCCGGAAGATAGGCCTGGGCCAGAAAGTAGCCGTTGCGGTGATAGTGGTCCGCAATCTTCAAAGCCATGGCACGAAGGTCAGCGAGGGTGAGTTCATGCCCGGGTCGAAACCCGGTGAGGGCGATCAGTTCAGCTTCGGAATAGGCTTGCGCGCCGCTCACCCGCAAGCTGTTGACCATCACTGTTGCGTTGTCGCCCTTGGTAGTGACCAGCGCACTGGCGGGTCTGAGCTCTAAGGTTGGTGTGGCAATCTGCGGTACCGGGACCGGCCGGATCTGCTGCATCTGACTGCCAGCACTCGGGAGCTGTTGAGCAAAAGCAGCATGGCTCAGTGCCAGCAAAGCGCACGGGATCAATTTGTTTTTCATCGTGATTACTTCCGAAGGACTGGAAACGAAATTAGGCTGAACCCAGTTTGCTTGCCGACACCAACCTAGTCTGTGCTGTAGCGCACATAGAAAAGCAGCAGGCACGCTGTTGTACAAGGAAATCTGATCTCACGATCCTGCAAACCGGTATGTGCGTCAACGCACAGACCCGCTGACGGCAGAGGGAAATACTCAAACTTCTGATCCGACGCACGTCAACCGTTGTGCGCAACGTCAGCTTGACCATCGACCCTGATCGATCAATTGAATCTATGGTTTCCCGGTTCCAATGAAGGAGAAAGCAAGTGAACAAATTCGAATCCAGTCACAAAGTCTTGCCGTTGTTTTCGGCATTGCTTCTGAGTGTCTTTTTGGCGGCCTGTGGCGGCGGCGATAGAAGCCCCATCCTTGGCCTGGACGGACTGCCCGGGCTCGTGCCCACCGGGCCTGTACAGGACACGACACGACCTAGCGTGACGCTCACGCTGCCTGCAACGACGGCTCCAGGCCCCACTTTGGGCGTGCCGGCGAACACTGCAATCAGTGCAATCTTCACAGAGGAAATGGCGCCAGCCACGCTCAACGCGACCAGCTTCACGGTGACCTGTAGTGCGCCGTGCGTGTCTCCTGCTGGCAGCGTGAGTTATGCTGCGGGTACCCAAACCGCCGTCTTCAAGCCCGCTGCTGCGCTGACGGTCGGGGCAACCTATACGGTCACGATCACGACCGGTGCGACTGATTTGGCCGGCAATGCGCTGGCCGGCAATCAGGCCCCGTTGCCTGCTGCCAGCAACTACGTGTGGATGTTCACGACTGCCGCGCCAGTTGCGCAGGCAAATGTCACAGTTCTTTCGAGCAACCCTGTTGTTGCAGCTGCTGGGCGTGTGTCCCAACACGACGGTCAACGTAACCTTCGGTGTACCCTCCGGCTTGAGGATGGATCCCGCAACCGTTAACACCACAACTTTTCTGGTATCGGGCCCGACACCTGCCTCAACTCCGGTCACCGCTGCGTCAGTCGTTCTTGACGTCGCTACTGGTCGCATCGCAACCTTTACGCCGCAAACGGCTTTGACGCCTGGCCTCACCTATACAGCAACGGTCAAAGGCGGCAGCAATGGCGTGAAGGACCTGGCCATCCCGGGCAACACAATGACAAGCGATTTCGTGCTCAGCATTGCCGTCACGAATTGCACAACTTCGCCGCCACCGTCACCGCCACCGCAATCGCCAATACCGCTGGGATCAGCGTCCACGTTCGGAACCTTTGGTGGCTCCGCCGGGATGACGAATTCCGGACTGCTAACCGTGGTCAACGGCAACATCGGTACCACCGCCGTCTCGACCGCCGTGACTGGCTTCCACGACGCAGGGCCCGGGTGCACCTATACCGAAACACCGCTGAACAAGGGAACTGTCAACGGTTTGATTTACACTGCCGCGCCGCCGCCAACAGTTGCCTGTCCAAGCGAAGGCACCGCGACCACCTTCGCCATCGCGTTGGCGGCTCGCGCCGATGCGCTGGCAGCATACAACGCCATGGTTGCGTTGCCGATCGGTGCCAATCCAGGTGCCAATCTGGCCGGGAAAACCCTGGCCCCGGGCACGTACACGGCCCCCAGCGGTTCGTTCATGATCGAGGGTGGCGACCTGACCCTTGACGCGCAAGGCAATGCCAATGCGGTCTGGGTGTTTCAAATGGCCACCACGCTTACCGTCGGCGGCCCGGGCGCGGCAGCACCGCAAAGCATCATTCTGGCTGGCGGCGCCCAGGCCAAAAACGTGTTCTGGCAAGTCGGCAGCGCGGCGACGATCAACGCCGGTGGCGGTGGCACCATGGTGGGCACCATCATTAGTCAGGCCGGTGCCGCGTTCTCCACCGCGAGCAATGTTGCCATTGTCACGTTTAACGGTCGAGTACTGTCTCTGGGCGCATCGGTCACCATGGTCAACACCGTGATCAACGTGCCCGCTCCCTGAAACCGTCAAGCAAACAGTCACTCTGGAGACACAAATGAAAACAGCAAACACCAAATTTGTCACGCGCCACTGCCCAACTCAGTCTGGTCGCGCTCGCGGTCATCGCCAGCACCTTGGCGATTGCCGACGACTCCGCGTGGTACCTTGGCACGAACATAGGCCAGTCCGCGGCAACTATTGATGACGCCAGAATCACCAACAGCCTGTCGAAATCGGGTGCCAGCAACATTTCCATCGTCGACGATGATCGTAATCATGGGTATAAGATTTTCGGCGGCTACCGGTTCAACAAGAATCTGGCTCTCGAAGGCGGCTATTTTGACCTGGGGCGGTTCGGCTTCACTGCGACCGCCCTACCGGCGGGTACGCTCAGCGGCACCATCAATCTCAGAGGCGTCAATCTTGATTTGGTTGGCACGCTGCCCATCACCGAAAAGTTTTCGGCGTTTGGTCGCATAGGAGCCAATTACGCTGAGGCCGTCGACAGCTTCAGCAGCACCGGAGTGGTCCGCGTGCCCAACAACCCCAACCCGCGCCAGCGCGATACCAATCTCAAGCTGGGTTTGGGGCTCGAATACGCCTTCACCGACGCACTGGCCATGCGCGCCGAGGTGGAGCGCTATCGCGTCAACGATGCGGTCGGCAACAAAGGCGATGTCGACCTCGTCTCCCTCGGCCTGGTCTATCGATTTGGTGCGAAAGCACCCACACCGGCCCCGCGCCCGGTGCCGCCCCAGATCGTCGCGGTTGCGCCGAGGCCTGCACCCGAGGTCGCAGTCCCGCCACCACCGCCGCCCCCACCGACACCAACAGCACCGCCGCAAGTGGCGAGGGCGCCCGTCAAGGTTACTTTCTCGGCCGATTCTCTCTTTGATTTCGACAAAGCGAGCCTCAGGGTCGGCGGACAGGAGCGACTCGACAAGTTTGCGGCGGACCTCAGGGGCACCAACTTTGACGTCATCACCGTCACCGGGCACACCGACCGCATCGGCTCGCATGCCTACAACGTGAAGCTCTCCACGCGCCGTGCCGAAACGGTGCAGGGTTATCTCGCGGGCCACACCGGGATCCCCGCTGGCAAGATCGTTGCCAAAGGCGTAAACGGCAGTGACCCAGTGACCAAGCCTGGCGACTGTCGTGGCAAGAACGCAAGCAAGGCGCTGATCGCCTGTCTGCAACCGGACCGCCGCGTTGAAGTGGAAGTTTCCGGTACCCGTTGAGAAAGCGTGCGCGAGTCAGTCACCTGGCTAACCCGGCGATGCGGCCGTTACTTGCCACCACCTGACACGTGTGTGCGCCGCCGCACAGACGCGCCTGCAGCCCATTTCTATAGTTCACTTTCCACATCAACTTTCACTGGAGATTCACCATGTTCATTCGCACCACTATCGTCGCGGCCATGACCGCCATCGTTCTGCTGACCACGGCAGGTTGCGCGGTCAGTCGCGGTCAGGAAACCACCGGCGCCTACATCGACGACACCGGCATCACGACACTGGTCAAGTCGCGCTTTGTCGAAAATAAGCAGGTTGACGCGTCGAGCATCAGCGTGGAGACGCTAAACGGCACTGTCATGCTGTCGGGGTTTGCGAAGAACGCCGCCGAGAAGAACACCGCAGAATCCATCGCTCATGGCGTGACTGGCGTCAAGGCGGTAAAGAACCAGATCATCATCCGTCCTTGACCGTTGACCCGCGCCGCCTGCCGGTGCGCCGAGCGTACCGGCAGGGATCGACAGCGTTCTAGGGGTTGCGCGCAGCATTGAGGGCGCAAATCGTGTCAGCAACGAAATGCGCGTGAAGAAGTAGGCGTACCCAAGATTTCCAATGTGCGCTAGCGCACAGAACTGGCAGCCCTGTTCGCTTAGGCTCAACGCCAGATATTGCTTGCCGCCACGCCAGGTCCGCAATCCGATTTTGCCCCCTGGAACAATCACTCACCAAAGGTAACCATTCATGTGCTCCCAGACCGCTATCCCCTCCCATTCGGATCAATTACGGCGTCACTCGGCAGTCAACAGACGTGACGGTTTCGACCGAGCTTGTCGGGGTCTGTTGGGCGGTTTGGGGCTCGCGGCGTTTCTGTCGTTGGCGCAAGGCAATGCCGCAATGGCCGCGACAGCGCCAACGCTGGGAACCACCAGCAGTTACGGCATTGTGTCCAGCACCTTCACCAACAATGGCAACCCGACCAATATCAACGGGTCCGTCTGTTATACAACGCCTCCTGTGCTGGCGCCCACCACAATTACCGGAGCGACACTGCAGCCTTGCAGTACACAAATCGCAGATCAGGGTACGGCCCTGGTGGACCTGAACGCCCAGCTGGGAGCCTGTGTGTCCTTAGGTGCAGCGGTTGATTTGAGTTCCGCTGTCGTCGCCGGGGGGCCTCCTGGAGTGATCCCGCCCGGGTGCTACTCCAGCACCGGAGCCATGAGTGTTGGCTCGACAGTGACGCTTAGCGGCTCGGGTGTCTACATCTTCAGGCCTGGAGCAGGTGTTTCAGCGGCAGCGCTCAACACAGCCGTCAGTTCCACGGTCTTGTTGGCTGGCGCTTGTGCAGGGGACGTGTATTGGGCTCCCACCAGCGCCACAACGCTGGGCGCCACCTCCACGTTTGTTGGAACGATCATCGACGACGCCGGCATCACGATCGGGCATTCGGCAGTCCTGGCCGGGAGAGCCCTGGCAGGTGGCGGAACGGTCACGACAGATGCAAACACCATTACGGTTCCCGGCGCGTGCGCACCGTCCGGATCGCCTGGCGCAACATCGATTCCGACACTGACGCAATGGGCGATGATCCTGCTCGTGGCGCTGACGGCGCTTGCGGGCATATCAGCCATGCGCCGTCGGCAAAGGTAACGCGGCAAATCGGCGATCAATCCGGCATTGAGCACGTCGGGAGTGCACCGCCGTTGCCGGTTCGTTGGCCTGATCTGGAAAAAGTCGTTCGTATGTTCGCGGACGCACAGATCGGTTCCTGTCAATTTCATAGTATCCGTTCGTCAACCAACGATTGGTCGACAGTCGTAACAACTATCTAATCAAGGAAAAATCATGATCAACAAGAACCAGGTCCAAGGCGCTGTCAAGAACATTGTCGGAAAAGTTCAGGCGGAGGCCGGCAAGTTGGTAGGAAACAAGGAACAACAAGCCGAGGGCGTTAAAAAGCAGGTGTTGGGCAAAGCCGAAGAGCGGCTTGGCGACGCCAAAGAGGTGGTCAAGCATGCCAGGGAAGCCGTCCAGGACGCGGTTGCCAAGCACTAAGTAGTTGCGGCCAAACCGCCCTACGAAATCGTGATTGCCAGGACGGTCCAAGGCACGGTCATTCCCGGTATCCGCCGCCTTGTTGCCGGGTCGGGCAATGCAGCAACGATCATTGCGGTCTTGCATCCCTATGCAAGTGCCTTTCGCCCGCCCTGGAAGTGACGTGCCATGAAGTACAAGGACTACTACGCTGCGCTAGGTGTGCCGCGTGACGCGGATCTGGAGCAGATCAAAAAGGCCTATCGAAAGCTGGCGCGAACCTATCACCCCGACGTTTCCAAGGCGCCTGATGCCGAAGCCCGCTTCAAGAATGCGGCCGAGGCCTACGCCACACTGAAAAATCCCGAGAAACGGGCGGCTTACGACGATCTTGGCAAGCAGCCCATTGGAGAAGAATTCGTGCCGCCGCCAGAATGGCGTCATGACCATGCGCAGGGCGAGCAGTCCTTTGACAACATGGATCTGGCAGACCTGCTGGCCGCAATGGGTCGCGGACAGCATGGGTCCGCGGGAGGCGGGCGGGCGTTCAAAGGACAGGATTATGAAAACACGGTGCAAGTCAGCCTCGAAGATGCCAGACGGGGCGCCGCGTTGCACCTGAATTTAGCTGACAAGACGGGCGAGCACACGCTGGAGGTGACGATCCCACCGGGCGTGCGAGACGGTCAGAAGCTCAGACTGCGGGGCAAAGGCGGCACGGGCCACAACGGCGGTGCGGACGGGGACATCTACCTTCATATCAAGCTGGCGCCACATCCGGTGTTTCGGCCCGATCATCACGACCTCTACTTTGACCTTGCACTCACCCCCTGGGAGGCGGCTCTGGGTGCCGAGCTGCAGGTCCCGTCACTGGACGGGCCGGTGCTGTTGACCGTGCCGCCAGGCATGCGTAGCGGGCGCAAGTTGCGCCTGCGCGGTCGCGGGCTGGCCGCGGCGCGCAGCGACCTCTACGCCATTGTCCACGTCGACGTACCGGCCACACTTTCTGAGCGTGAGCGCGAGCTTTACCAGGAACTGGCTCGCATTTCTACGTTCAACCCGCGCTCCGGTGCAACCCAGGAGAAATCTCATGGCACAAATGCCAGTTGAATGCCTCTGGCTTGACAGCGGTCAGACCATCGGCGTAGCTGAACTTTCAAGCTGTTGCGCGATGAGTGTGGCGGAACTCGATGAACTGGTGGACTATTGCGCGTTGGCACCCCTGTCTGACGCAGTACCGGAGCGTCTTTTCAGCGCTGACTGGGTTGTTCCGCTGCGTGAGGCGGGAAAAATGCGCAGCGATTTCGATCTTGACCTGTTCACCGTGGCGATCCTGCTCGGCAATCTGAAACGGATTGAAGTATTGGAGCGTCAGGTGCAGCAACTGCAGGCGCTATTGCCGACGCATATAAGGTCAGGCTTGCCAGAGCTTGTTGACCACAGTGGCAGGCGCTAGGTTTGACCAACAACGCGCTGGAGAAGAAATGATGCAAGCAGATTCCAGTCATTGCACCGAAATCAGCGCCGATTCTGTGGCGCACGTTGTAGAAGCTACCGAGCCGCCCCGCGTCTTGTTGCACATGCCGGTCGACGTCCGCAGCATGTCTTTGGCCGTGCTTGCCACCCTGGCCAGTGTCTATGCCCTGCACTGGGCCAGTGCGGTGTGCATTCCGGTTGTCGTTGGATTGCTTTTTAGCTCTGCGCTGTCGCCCGTGGTGGACTGGCTGGCGCAGCGGCACATCCCGCGCGCATTGAGCGCTGCGTTGCTGATTCTGGGTATCCTCGGCGGCGCCGGAGCCGCCGCGTACTCCCTCAGCGCGGACGCCAGCAAGCTCGTTGAATTGCTGCCCAGAGCAGCGGAAAAATTACGCGATTCAGTTCGCGCAACACCCGGCACGCGCGACGGCACGCTGGCAACGGTCCAGAAGGCGGCAGTCCAACTTGAAAAGGCAACCGAAGAAACACGCGAGGCGGCGCCGTTGGGCCGCGGCGTGCAAAGGGTGCAAATCGAAAAGCCGAAATTCGATGTCAGCGATCATCTCTGGAGCGGCACGCTGGGATTGTTCGCTTTCTTGGCACAACTCGGGACGATGGCCCTGATTGCCTTCTTCCTGCTGGCTTCAGGCGACAGCTTCAGGCGCAAACTGGTCAAGCTCGCGGGCCCCACCCTGAGCCGCAAGAAGGTCACGCTGCAGGCTCTCAATCAGATCCACGACCAGATTCAACGCTACTTGCTGGTGCAACTGTTCACCAGTGTCCTGGTCGGACTCGCCACCTGGCTATGCTTTCTGGCGATCGGCCTGGAGCACGCGGCGGTGTGGGGCATTGCTGCGGGTGTGCTTGATCTGGTTCCCTACGTCGGCAGCTTGCTGATCGCATCGGGCGCAGCCATGCTGGGTTTCCTCCAGTTTGGCACCATCGAGATGGCGCTGTTGGTGGCCGGGGTTTCCCTGGTCATCCACGCGATCGAGGCATTCCTGGTGACCCCGTGGCTGACCAGCCGAGCCAACAAGATGAGTCCCGTGGCCATCTTCATTGGCGTGCTGGCCTGGGGCTGGCTCTGGGGCATCTGGGGCCTGTTGCTGGGCGTGCCGATTCTGGTGGTCATCAAAGCCATTTGCGACCGGATCGACGACCTCAAACCAGTGGGCGAGTTTCTGGGCGCTTGAGCGGGTCGCTACCCTGACGATAAAGAACGTCCGATAGCAAACGACCCATTTCCTTCTTGACCACTGCATAACATTCACAGACGTTGCGCTCCAACCCGGCGCGGTTCAGCACCGTGATGTGGCCGCGGCGGTAGCGGATCAGCCCACTGCTCCTGCAATTTTCCGGCTGCCTCGGTGATGCCTTCGCGGCGCACGCCAAGCATCCCGGCAATCAATTCCTGCGTGATGACCAACTCGGCTGTGGGCATGCGGTCCAACGTGAGCAGCAGCCACCGGCACAGTTGTTGTTCTACCGGATGGTGTCGGTTACAGGCTGCTGTTTGGGCCATCTGCGTCATCAGTGCCTGCGTGTAGCGCAACAGCAAACGCTGCAACAGGCCCGCGCGATCGAACTCCTGTTTCAACAGGTGGCGATCGAGTCGGTAGGCATCGCCAGCGGTTTGCACCACGGCCGAACTGGACGTTGTGTCGCCGCCCATGATGAGCGAAACGCCGACCATCCCCTCGTTTCCTACGCCGGCCGTTTCGGCCGACGCACCGGACTCGGTGACATAGTGCAGCGAAACGATGGACGTGGTTGGGAAATACGCGTGACGCAACTGCCCACCGGGTTCATAGAGCATTTGCCCGACCGCCATCGGTACCAGCTCCAAATACCCGGCCAAGCGCTCAAAATCGACCGTTGGCAGCGCTGCCAAAAGATGGTTCTGGCTAGGGCTAGGATGTAACGACATGACTGCGTCACCAGTTCCTGGATTCTACTGCCATGCGGTGACTTCAACACCGACGCCGCGGTAACCAAGAAAACGGCAGGACTCGTTAAACATGGGCTCGCCGCTGACCCGAAACTGTTGTTGCGAGCCATCGGCGTTGACGCGGTGAAAAAGGAAATCAAGAAAGGGCTGGCGCGCGGCAATGGCGGCTTGCAGGCGCTCGCGTTCGGCTTCATTCCAGCCGCTCTCGGTCAAGCCGCCACTCCCACCGGTCAGGGGCCCGACCCGAATGCCCAGCATCTCCAGCGCTGGGCCGGAAACTTTGGTGAAATTCATGTTTTCATCCTGTTCCCAGTACCAGTCCGAGGCCAGTTCTGTCAGGCTACGGTAGCGCGCTTCGCTTTCCCGCAGCTCGGCTGTGCGCTCGATCACCGTTTGCTCCAGCAGCTTGCTGTGGTTTTCCAGCTTCTTGTAGAGCAGTCGCACTTCGAGCATGTTGTGAATGCGCGTCCTGACTTCAACCAGATCGAATGGCTTGCTGATGAAATCCTTGGCGCCCGCCTGCAAGGCGCGCAGCTTGTGGCCCGGTTGTGCGGTCAGCACGAGCACCGGGAGGTAAGCCTCGGCGCTGTTGGTCTTGAGGGCTGCCATCACCTGAAAGCCGTCCATCTTCGGCATTTGCAGGTCAAGCAGAATCAGGTCGTAGTGGTTTTTGCGATGCAGTTCGCAAACCTCGCAAGGATCGGTCGTGGCACTCACGTTCGAGTAGCCGACCTCCAGCAACAACTGATCCAGCAGCTTCACATTGGCATCCTGATCGTCAACAATCAGAATGCGGGCGTTCAGAATCTCTGTAGCACTGACTATCACTTAATAGCCTCCTTGTTGGCTGTCGCCCTTGCCGCCGCAGCGAGTATCAGACCGAGGTCCAACGCCTCCATGAACTCGGTGACTTTGATCGGCTTGGTCAGGTAGCGGAAGAATCCTGCGGCAAGACCTTTCTCCGTGTCGCGTGGCATCGCGTTGGCACTCAGGGCCATCACCGGAATGTGCGCAGTGGCCGGATCTTCGCGCAGGATTTTGAGGGCCTGGATGCCGCTGATGCCAGGCAGATTGATGTCCATCAGTATCACGTCAGGTTGATGGATGCGAGCCAGTGTGATGCCGCGGATACCATCCTCAGCACCGAGCAAACGCATATCGGCTCGCCGCTCTATGAGCTTCTCGATCAACTGCATGTTGGCCCGGTTGTCTTCAACATAGAGCAGGGTCCGCAGCGCTGCACCAAGTTCGATGTGCGTTAGAGGAAGAGCCAAAGCCTGGTCCGTATCAGGCGCAAATTGTGGCTCGGCCGCAAGTTGCAGTTCAATCCAGAACACGCTGCCGGACCCGGCAGTGCTTTGGGCACCGATCTCGCCGCCCATTAATTCGACCAGTCGCTTGCTTACGACCAGGCCAATGCCGGTCCCTTCCTCAGCGCCGGCTTCCTGGCCGAGGCGATTGAACGGTTGAAACAGTTGTGCCACTTTTTCTGGTGACAGGCCTTCACCGGTATCGCGCACATTGATGTGAACAACTTCGTCTGAAACGGTGCCGCTTGTCACCTCCACCAAGCCACCGACACGGTTGTACTTGATTGCGTTGGTCAGTAAATTGATGAGCACCTGCTTGACGCGGGTCCGGTCAGCCTTGATAAAGCGGTGACTATCGAATTCAGCAAAACTCAGGCGGATGCCGCTCTTCGTTGCCAGCGGCTCGATCATGGCCCTGCAATCATGCATTACGTCGGCCAGCGATATCGCTTCCATCGAGAGCGAGAGTTTGCCCGATTCGATCAGGGCCAGGTCCAGGATTTCGTTGATCAACTCAAGCAAATACCATCCGGCCTGCAGAATCTGGTTGATGCTGGCTATCTGCGACTGCGACGGGGGCGGTGTGCCCGACTCCATGAGTTGGGCAAAACCGAGGATTGCATTGAGTGGCGAGCGCAACTCGTGGCTCATGCTGGAGAGGAATTCTGACTTGGCAAGGTTGGCCTTTTCTGCCACCAACTGGCTGCGCTGGAGTTCGATGTTTTTTTCCAGTAGGACGCGCTCCAGCAACGCCCGGTCGGTCTCGATCTGCTTGCGCGCTGTGTTATCGGTGCCGATCAACAGGTAGCCAATGATGGCGTTTTGATCGTCGCGCAGGGCCGTGACCGAGACCACGGCCGGGAAGCGGCTGCCATCCTTTCGGATATAGGTCAGCTCGTAGATATCCTCGATCCCACGGGATGCCTTGAACACCAGGGCCTCGAACCCCGGTTCGATCCGGGTGTCGAGTTCGGCGCTCAGCGACTTGGCGCGTTCGATGACTTCCTGCGGATCGGAAATGTCCGCTGGCGTGATCTTGTTCATCACCTCTGCCGCTTCATAGCCCAGCATACGCTCGGCACCAACGTTGAAAATCTGGATCACGCCCTTTGCATCGGTGGCGATACTGGAAAAGTTCGCGCTGTTGAAGATCGCGTTTTGCAATGCCCCGGCTTTGACCAAGGCCTCCTCGGCCTGCTTGCGCGCACTGATATCGCGCAAGATTCCGGCGAAATAGCGCTTGCCACCGAGCCACATTTCGCTGACCGCTATTTCCAGCGGAAAGTTGGCGCCTTCCTTGCGTCGGCCAAGCACTTCACGCACCTTGCCGCTGGCACGGGCCTCGTCGCTTGCCGTGTAGTAGTCGAGCGAGCCATCGCCTTCGTCTTGATCGAGTTCGGGAATCAACAGACTGAAGCTTTGCCCAAAAAGTTCGGATGCACGGTAGCCAAACATGTGTTCAGCCGCCGGATTGACGGTCTCGATAATGCCGCCCTGAGCATGAATGGTGATGATCCCGTCCACCACCGTGTTAAGTATGGCCTGGATCTGCGAGGCACTATCGCGCAGGGCTTGCTGCACCGCATATTCGTCGCTGACATTGCGAAACACCAGCACAGCGCCCACGACTTGGGCGTTGTGGTCACGAATCGGTGCACAGCTGTCCGCGATGTCAAACTCGCGGCCGTCGCGCGCAATCAATACGGTGTGGTTGGCCAAGCCCTGCACCGTTCCCAGCGACAAGGTTGCCATGACGGGTATGGTGGCAAGGCTGCGCGTTTCCTTGTTGACGATATTGAAAACATCTGCAATAGGGCACCCATTGGCTTGCGCGTGCGTCCAGCCGGTGAGTTGTTCGGCAACCGGATTCATCAGCGTCACGCGAGCGCTTGCATCGGTGGCTATGACTGCATCACCGATCGAGTTGAGCGTCACGGCAAGCTTCTCTTCGCTCTCGCGCAGGGAGACGTTGGTCTGCCGCAATTGCTCATTGGCCTGTTCCTGAATATCGAGCAAATGCCGGGTTTCAAGTTGGACCAAATCCTTCAATCGCTGCTGTTGCGCCCGATAGACCAAATAGACCAGCGAAAGCGCAATAGACAACACCAATAGGCAGGCCACGCCGAAGATTGTCAGCAGATGGGGCTCCAGCACCGCATCTTCACCGATCTGCCTGAAAGACAAAAACGCCGCAGCCGCCCCGAGCATCACCAGCAGGACGGCGCCAACCAAGTACAGCGCGAGTTTGTGGGAAGCCCTCACGGACGCTCTCCGCCAACAGCATCGCAGGTATTTTTTGAGGGCATGGACAAGTTCTTTGGCAGCGTAAATCGGGTCAACGGACGTTTTGCTTGCACGCGGCAATCATGTGTTGTCTGCTTATACGCTCATTCAGGAAGCCGGTACACATGCTTCCTCATGCTGCGAGGATGAAGCGATGGATTCCACGAATGAGTTTTGCACAGCCACGCACCATTCTGACGATCAAGTCCTCGGTCGTCGGTGCGTCAGCGCACATACTCGATCCACCTGTTTCGCACGCAAAGCGGGTCGAAATATTTCTCCAAGTGTGCGCAGCCGAACAGAACTGCGAGAGGCAAAGGAAAACAATTGAGTTTCGCCCGTGCGAGCCAACATTGCGCTTCACGCCTGAAACCTTGATATAGATTTGGAGAGATCCATGATGAACTTACTGAACCGCCTTCGCACCGGTCTGCCCGCTGCCGTAATGGTGTCGACTTTGGGTCTGGCCGGCTGTGCCGGGATGACCGCCCAGGAGAAAGGTACCGCCACCGGTGCCGTCATAGGTGGAGTCGCAGGCAATGTCCTGTGTGGTGGCGTTTTGTGCACCGGCGCCGGTGCGGCGGTCGGCGCCGTCATCGGGCATGAAGTTACCAAGACCAAGTAGTCAAGCCGCAACGGCTGGGCGCAGATATTTCCAAGGCCCGCCCGAAACATATCGAGCGGCCCCGCAAGGGGTTTGACCCGGCTCTGACATCGGGTCTTTTTTTGCCGGCAAGGCTCCTGATCATGCGCTTGCACCGCACTCACCCAGTTAACAAATCGAGAACACCATGTCCCTAGGAACCATCCTCTTAATCGTCCTTCTTTTGATGCTCGTCGGTGTCATTCCGGCCTGGCCACATAGCCGCGCATGGGGCTACGCGCCCAGCGGTGGTCTGGGGCTGGTGCTACTCATCGTGGTCGTGCTGCTGCTCATGGGCCGGATTTGACGGCCCACTGCGGCTCGGAGCCGGATCCTTGGGAACCCCGTGTTGCTGCGTCAGGGACGTCAATAATTCGATCCAGGAGCGCGACGGCACTCGAACAACAACAGAGGCAGCAGCCGACAATGCCTGGGGCAACAGCCCAGCGAGCAATGCTGGCATAGGAATGAGGCGCCATGGTCGGCTCCAGGCAAACAGGCCTCCTGCCAGGAACGAGCCCAGCATCAGGCCCAAGGGATGGCGTTGCGCGACCGGCTGCAGCACGGACTTCGCGGCGTCGGCGGCCAACAGACCGACCGCACGCAACGGATGCAACTTCCACCAGTCAGCAAGGGCATCAAACAAGATATTTGCGCCCGGAATAATGGCCTTCAGGCGTTCGAGAAACACTGCTGGCGAAGCGACGACGCCGGGATTTGCCGCAGCGCTGGTCGTGGGCACGTTCTCGCACAGAGCCTGGCGCAGACGTGCACGCGACACAGAAAGCTGCTCTGTCGCGCTCAGGAGCACGCTCATCGGGCGCTCACTTCTCGCAACAGCAACAGATCTTCCCTCAGTTGCTGGCGTACGTTGTCAAACGCAACTGCCTCGCCGGGCGGTCGCGCCGCGCGCAGGCACCACGCGCCGGCAACGGCGGGCAACGCAGGTGCGCCAATCAGGACCCAAAGCGCATGGCCTGGCACGCCCGGCAGGGCCACCCACAGCATGCAAGCAACGCCAAGGAGCACCAACGCCACGCCCAGGCAGCACAATGCCGCGGCGTGCAGCAAGGTCTGTCTTCTCCAGGCGTTTGCAACGCGGTCAACCTCGGTGGCGACCAGCTTGAGGTAAGCCTGCGCGTGATCCGCGAGCAATTGCGGTTGCGTCGCCAGTAACTGAAGCAGGGGGTGCACCATACAAACACAGGATCCGGGCGGAGCCTATTCGCGTTGCCGAGAGTGACTCATCAGACTGATCAGTCCCATCAACGCCGCACCCGTCGCGGCCGCGATAAGCATGGCCTTAACCGGCTCGTCCTTGATGTAGCCAACGGTGCTGTCGGTGGCGTGCTGCGCCCTGTCCCGCACCTGCTTCGAGGCCTCGCGCACGCCATCCATGCTTCCCTGTACGATGGCTGCGGCCTGTTCGGTAACGCGGTGCGACAGTGGTGCCGCGTAACGCCGTACGTCACCGACCACGTCCGACAGATTGTCCAACGCTTCGTTAGCGACGCTTTGGGTAGCCTCGATCGCACGATCGGCCGAATCAGCGATCTTCGTGGCGAGCAGCTTGGATGGGTCTGAATGCTTATCGATAGACATAAGAGTTTCTTCTTGGTTGAAATGAAATTAATGAAACCAGCGGTGGTCGGCGGCAGTGTTTTGCCTGCGTTCCTGCCGACCTTCGCAGGCATGGAACTACTTTTTGTCGCCCTTGGCCGCGTCCTGGACGCGTTCTCCGGCCTGTTCAATCTTTTCACCGGCCTTCTGCACCGCCTGATCGATGTCTTTGCCCGCCTGCTCCGCCGGGCCTGGGGGTTTCTGACAAGCCAACAGGGCCAGCAGCAGCGCCACCAGTCCCAGGGTCTTTGTAATTGTGATCATCTGTACTTCTCCAAATCGGACCGTTGCAAGTTAAGGAAATCGCAGCGCGCTAGCGCGTGCGTGGCTCACCGCGCTCGTTGACAGTAATGGTGGCTCCGGGCGGCGCGGTCATCTGTGCACGATGCTCGACCCCCCTGAAGGAATACGTGACATCCCAATAGGCGGGCCGCGCACTGCGGGGCTGATCCGCGCAACGTTGCACGTCACGTGTACCGAGCTGTTGCCCGGCCTGGTCGCGCCCGACGTTAGCGCCCACGGCTGCTCCGGCTACAGCGCCGCCGACCGTGGCAACGTCGTTGCCAACGCCGCCCCCCACCTGGTGCCCGAGAATGCCGCCAATGAGCGCGCCGGCAATGGCGCCGCCGACGTTGGCATCGCCCCGGTTCTGGACCACATACTCTTCCCGCTCCATCCAGCAACGCTGCCCGGCCTGACCCAGCACCGCCCGGACATCCGAGACATTTGCCTCAAACAGGCCTTCATTACGGCGATTTCCAGAGTCATACGGCACTGGCGCATAGCGACGATCATCGACACGGACATCACGGCGTACCGGGCGCAACGACGAGATCCGGTCGTTCAGATCCATAGCACCCAACGACGGGTACTGACCCCGACGCAGAACGATGCAACGCCCACCAAAACCGGTATCTTCACAAAGCTCCCAACGCTCACCGACCACAACAACGGACGATACCCGGTCGTTGAATCTGGAGCGGGATAAATTGCTGGCTGGTCGTTCAACGGTCAATGATCGACCTTGAAAGTTATCGTGCTCATAAAGCGTCACCTCTGCGCTGGCGTGGCCGGCTATGGCAAGCGCAGCCACCAGTAACGCGCTCTTAGTACATGCATTCATCGACATCTCCTTGGTTGGTCGGTGCACGCAGGTTACGCGGTGCCAACGCCAGCGTCGGTGCGCTGGCCCACACAAGTCTTGATCGCCTCGGTGCGCCGACGGCGCCAGCGCCTATGCATCGCTCCGATGCAGACCCGACAAGTCGGAAAAGAACGGCGATCTGTTGTTTCATACAGTATTATTCATGCCATGGCCAAAGAAAAGACTAACTACGTTTGCTCCGACTGTGGCGGCGCCAGCCCAAAGTGGCAGGGCAAATGTCCGCATTGCAACGCGTGGAACACGTTGATCGAGTCCGTCGTGGAGAGTTCGACACCGGCCAGAAACCGCTTTGCATCGCTCACCAGGCCGGTCGGCGTCACGATCCTCGGCGATATAGAAGCACCCGACATTGAGCGCACCCCAACCGGCCACGAAGAACTTGACCGCGTGCTCGGCGGCGGCATGGTCGAAGGCGGGGTCGTGTTGATCGGCGGCGACCCCGGCATCGGAAAATCCACCTTGCTCCTGCAAGCGCTCGATTCATTGCAGCGCGCTGGACAAAATACCTTGTATGTAACCGGCGAGGAAAGTGGCGCGCAGGTGGCGCTGCGCTCGCGTCGGCTCGGGCAGAGCAACTCGCAGGTCAAGGTACTCGCCGAAACCGCCCTCGAGAAGATCCTGGCCACGCTCGCCGCGCTGCGTCCTGACATTGCCGTCATCGATTCGATTCAGACCGTGTATTCCGAAGAGCTGACTTCGGCACCGGGTTCGGTCGCGCAGGTGCGCGAGTGCGCGGCCCACCTGACCCGCTTTGCCAAAGCCAGCGCCCACGACGGCGCAGGAGCCCGGGCCCGCTCGACGTGCATCGTGCTGGTCGGCCACGTCACCAAGGAAGGCGCCCTGGCCGGGCCGCGGGTGCTTGAACATATGGTCGACACCGTGCTTTACTTTGAAGGCGACACGCATTCGAGCTTTCGACTTGTGCGCGCCATCAAGAACCGCTTTGGTGCAGTCAATGAGATTGGCGTTTTCGCGATGACCGAAAAAGGACTCAAGGGCGTTTCCAACCCGAGCGCCATTTTTCTAAGCCAGCACGCCGAACCGGTGCCCGGAAGCTGTGTGATGGTGACCCTGGAGGGTACGCGCCCGATGCTGGTCGAGATTCAGGCGCTGGTTGACAGCGGCGGGCCGAGTCCGCAGACGGCTGAGCGTGGGGCTGGACCGCGACCGTCTGGCCATGTTGCTTGCGGTGCTGCACCGCCACGGCGGGATCGCTTGCATGGATCAGGACGTGTTTGTCAACGCCGTGGGTGGTGTGCGTATCAGCGAGCCTGCGGCAGATCTCGCAGTGTTGCTGGCGATCGCCTCGAGCCTGCGCGGCAAGCCGCTGCCCAAGGGCTTTATCGCGTTCGGCGAAGTCGGGCTGGCAGGCGAAGTGCGTCCGGCCCCGCGCGGTCAGGAGCGGCTGAAGGAGGCCGCCAAACTTGGTTTTAGCGTGGCTGTGGTGCCCAAGGCGAACGCACCGAAAAAGCCGGTGGAGGGCTTGCACATCCACGCCGTCGAACGCGTCGAGCAGGCGCTTGACCTGGTGCGCTCCCTGTCCTAGGGCAAGACGCGGCGGATGGCATGCAACTTCGCAAATTCCTGGTTCCGCTAGCGGTAGTGGCGGCACTTGGTGCGTCGTACCGTGGCTACGGCTGGCCCGGCCTGGCCACCGCTGCCGGACTGATTGTGATGTGGTTGCTGCTGCATTTCACGCGCACGATGCAGGTACTCAAGCGCGCCGCCGATCGACCAATCGGTTTTGTCGGCAGCGCCGTCATGCTCCACGCCAGACTCAGACCCGGCATGACTTTGCTACACGTGGTGGCAATGACGCGCTCGCTGGGAGAACTGCGAAGCGTCAAGGATATTCAACCCGAGCAGTACCGATGGAGCGACGCCGCGCAGTCCCACGTCGATTGCAGATTTCAGGACGGCAAGCTGACCCGATGGGTGCTGACGCGCCCGATCGAAAGCGACAGTGCAGCTGATGCGCCCGATGTCAGCAAGGCCCCGTAAAATCAGCCTTTTGCAGGCTCTGCAAGCACCTTCGTAAGGAACCCAAGATGATCCCCCAACCTCCCTCGATGTCTGATCGCGACGGCAAGATCTGGATGGACGGCCAGATGGTCGACTGGCGTGAGGCCAAGATCCATGTGCTGACCCACACCCTGCACTACGGCTGCGGCGCCTTCGAAGGCGTGCGCGCCTACAACACGGCGCTGGGCACAGCAATTTTTCGCCTCGAAGAACATACTGACCGGCTCTTCAACAGCGCGAAGATCTTGCGCATGCCCTTGCCCTTCACCAAGGACCAGGTGAACGAGGCACAAAAGGCGGTGGTGCGCGAAAACCGGCTTGAGTCGTGCTATCTGCGACCGCTGACCTGGATCGGCGACAAGAAGCTCGGTGTCAGCCCCAAGGGCAACACGATCCATATGATGGTGGCGGCCTGGCCCTGGGGTGCCTACCTCGGCGACGAAGGTCTGCGCCGGGGCATCCGCGTGAAGATTTCAAGCTACACACGGCACCACGTCAACATCACGATGACGCAGGCCAAGGCCGTGAGCAACTACACCAACTCGATCCTGGCCAATATGGAAGTCACCGACGAAGGCTACGACGAAGCCATGCTGCTCGACGCCAACGGCTTTGTCAGCGAGGGTGCCGGTGAAAATCTGTTTGTGGTCAAGGACGGTGTTGTCTACACGCCCGACTTGTCGGCGGGCGCGCTCAACGGGATCACGCGCAACACGGTGTTTCATATTTGCAAAGACCTCGGCCTGGAAGTGATCCAGAAGCGCATCACGCGTGACGAGGTCTACATCGCCGACGAGGCGTTCTTTACCGGCACCGCCGCCGAAGTAACGCCGATTCGCGAGCTCGATCGCATCGAACTCGGCGCGGGCACGCGCGGCCCCGTGACCGAAAAAATCCAGAGCGCCTTCTTTGACATCGTCAACGGCCGCAACCCCAAGTATCACCACTGGTTAACGAAAGTTTCCTCATGAGCCAAGCAACTATCGAACTCCTGGCCAAAGACCTCAATCACCAGGGCGGCGTCTACTGCCCCAGCCCGCTGGCCGACATGAAAATCTGGAACAGCCACCCCAAGGTCTATCTGGATGTGGCGCACAGCGGCCAGGCCAAGTGCCCGTATTGCGGCAGCGTCTACAAGCTCAAGGCCGGCGAACATTTCGCCGGGCACTGAGCCAGCGCTCGTCCATGGCGCGGCCACACGCCGGTTGGTCTGCGCCTGACCCAGACTGAGTCAACCCCACCTTGGCGCGCGCCTCAAGCTCCCTGATCATCGCGCCGCAATGGATCGGCGACGCGGTCATGACCGAGCCGCTGCTGCGCCGTCTGGCAGCGCGCGGTGAGCGCCTTTGCGTAGGCGCCGTGCCCTGGGTAGCGCCGGTTTACCACGCGATGCCACAAGTTGCCGAGGTGATCGAATTTCCGTTCGTTCATGGCAGTCTGCAGTTGCGCGCACGCCGCAGCGTCGCGCGCCAGCTTCACGGGCGATTCGATACCGCCTATGTTTGCCCCAACTCGCTCAAGAGCGCCTTGGTCCCGCTGCTAGCCGCGATCCCGAGACGCATCGGCTATCTGGGCGAGGCCAGGGTGGGCCTGCTGACCGATCGCCTGAAGAATCCACCCAAGGGTCGACAAACCTCGATGGTCGAGCATTACGCAGCACTCAGCGGCGAGCCTGGCGTGGCCGCCGACCGGCCACGCTTGCAATTGAACGAGGCCCACATGCACGCCGCACTGGCAGAGATGGGTTTGCGCCGTGGCGCCTATTACATCTTTGCCCCAGGGGCAGAATACGGCCCGGCCAAGCGCTGGCCCGCCAGCCACTTTGCCGAACTGGCCGGTCTGCTGGACGCCCCGGTGGTCCTGCTGGGCTCGAGCAAGGAATTCGAGCTGTGTGACGAGATCACCGCTTCGGTTCACACGAGCGGCTCGGGCCAGTGCCTGAATTTTGCAGGAAAAGCGACGCTAAGCCATGCATTCAGTGCGATAGCTGCTACAAAATTTATAGTAAGCAACGACTCTGGTCTGATGCACGTCGCAGCCGCTTTGGGGGTACCACAAGTCGCGCTATTTGGCTCCAGCAGCCCGCTGCACACGCCCCCGCTGAACGACCAGGCCACCGTGCTGTGGCTCAAAAATGATCCGGGCTACCAGCCCGCGTTGGCGTGCGCACCGTGTTTTGACCGGCAATGTCGCTTCGGCCACACGCGCTGCCTGGGCGATATCAGAGTCGCGCAAGTGCTTCGAGTCCTGACGCAAGCCATGAAGGCGCCGTGATGTTGAAAAAAAAGCCACCCGGAGGTGGCTTTGAAAAAGTCCCTGAAGGGACGTCGTTGGAAATTCTTATGCCTGTTGGTCGCACCGACCACCGAGTGGTTGTCTGATTCGACGCTCATTACTGTGACAGCAGTGGGGTCAACTTTACCGATCATCGCCCCACACCGCTATCCCCCATTTGGGGGATATTGAGGCTCAATAAGTAACAAATCGCCGGTTTTAGCCCGCCTGGACCGACTCTGGCCCGGACAATGGCAGTTCGATGACGAAACGGGCGCCGCCATCGGGCCGGTTTTCGCAGTAGGCAGCGCCACCGTGACGAATTGCAATCGATTTGACCAGGGCCAGTCCCAGGCCAACGCCCCCATCGCGCTCGGAAGCGCCCGGCAGCCGGTAAAACGGCTCAAAAATGTGCTCGGTCAATTCCGGCGGTATGCCAGGACCGCGGTCCGCGACTTCGATCAGCGCCCGCCCCTGCGTCTGGCGCAATTGGACCGTAATCTGGCCAGCACCGTAGCGCCGGGCATTCTCCAGGAGGTTACGCACCGCGCGGCGCAGCAGCTTGGTCACGCCCTGAGCCGTCCATGTCGAAACGCCCTGCGGCACTTGCAAGTGCGTGCCCGCCTCGAGTTCCTGGACGTCAAACTCGGCATCCACGCGCGAGCACTCTTCGGCCACCAACCCAACGAGATCAACCGCCTCAATCGTGCCAAGGTCTGCCTCACGCGCATCGAGCCGACTGGCCAAGAGAATTTCTTCAATCAGCTGATCGAGCTCACCGATGTTGCGCGAAATCTCGTCTTTCCAGGCAGGGGCAGTCTGCGGAGCAACGGCGCCGGGACCACCTGGGATCGGCCCACCCATGAGTTCGAGCCCCATGCGGATGCGTGCCAAGGGTGAACGCAGTTCGTGCGAGGCGTTGGCCAGCAGTGAGCGCTGCGACGCAAGCAGCGCCTCATGCGATTTCACCAGCGTTTCGATGCGCTCGGCCGCGTGATTGAATCGCGTCGCGAGAAAGCCCACCTCGTCCTGCCCGCCTTCGGGAACCCGGATCGACAAGTCGCCGCTGCCCCACTTCTCCACGCCGTCCTGCAACAACTCCAGACGGCGCGTGAGCTTGCGCACGATCGGATACGTGGCCAGCGCCACCGCAATGCCAACCAGCGCAAGCGTCCAGAAAAAGCCGAACGGCGCACGACTCCAGAACGACCGCGGCGGCCGCGGCAGCTCCAGATGCACGATGTCGCCGTCGAGCATCAAGACCACAAATTCAGGGCCGTTGCCATATTGGTCGTGCAGGCCAAACGACGGCGCATAGGCCCCGCGCTCGCCGTCAATCATCGCACCCAGAATGGTCCCGGGTGGGCGGCGACGGCGCGCATGTCCGTTGCCGATGATCTGTCCGGCCTCGTTGCGCACCACGACGTCGGTCAGCGGCGGTTCCACCGCGAGGCGCCAGGCCCACCCGACCAGAAACGTGAGGACCGCCACGGCCAGCACCACGGCGAGCCAGATGCGGACATACAGTTTCTTGAAAGACATCGCTAGTCCTGCTGGCGCGCAAAAACATAGCCCACGCCGCGCACCGTGAGAATGCGCTTGGGATCCTTTGGGTCGACTTCAATGGCGGCACGGATGCGGCCCATATGCACGTCGATCGAGCGGTCAAACGCGTCGAGCTCGCGCCCGCGCACCGCTTCCATGATCTGATCGCGGCTGAGCACGCGCCCGGCGCGCTCGGCCAGTGCGACCAGCAGATCAAACTGGTACGACGTCAAGTCGCTCAGCTTGCCACCAACGCTGACGGTACGCGCGTCGCGATCGATTTCGAGGGTGCCAAAACGCAGTTGCGTGCCTGCGGGCGAGCCCGGGACCCTTCGGCGCAGGACCGCGCGCACGCGCGCCAACAGTTCACGCGGCTCGAACGGTTTGGGCAGGTAGTCGTCGGCACCGATTTCGAGCCCGATGATTCGATCCATCGGGTCACCCTTGGCCGTCAGCATCAGCACGGGCACCTGGGCCAGAGGGCCCGGCAACGCGCGGATCCGCCGACACACTTCCAGTCCGTCCATGTCGGGCAGCATCAGATCAAGAATTACCAGGTCGGGCGTCGCAGTCTGCAACGCTTCCAGGCCGGTGCGAGCGTCTGCTGCATGGCTGACGGCAAACCCGGACTGCCCCAAATACTGGCTCACCATCTCGGCCAGGCGCGAGTCGTCTTCGATCATCAACAAATGTTGGCTCATGGCAGCAGTCTAGGGCAGCACCGGATCAAGGGCTTGTCAAATCCGTAAAGTTAAGTAAACGGCGCTGGCGCGGGCGCCCCCGTTTTGACCCGCGCAGCAAGCGCGACCAACAACAACACCGGTACGCCAAGCAGGGCAGTTGCAACAAAGAAGTTCTGATAGCCGAAGGCGTCCACGTAGCGGCCCGAGTAGCCGGCCAGAAATTTCGGCGCCAGCAGCATCATCGAGCTAAACAGTGCGTACTGCGTGGCCGAGTAGTTGACATTGGTCAGACTGGAGAGATAGGCAATGAACGCGGCCGACGCGATACCGCTCGACAGGTTATCGGCCGATATCACGGCAATCAGGGCGGTGACATCGTGCCCGCGCGTTCCCAGCCAGGCAAACAACAGGTTGCTCGCCGCGCTCAGTACCGCGCCCAGCATCAACACGCGCGCCACACCCAGCCGCAAGGACAGCGCGCCACCGACAAAGGCCCCGACCAGCGTCATGATCACCCCATAGATTTTGGTCACCGCCGCAACCTCATCCTTGGTGTAACCCATGTCGACGTAAAACGGATTGGCCATGATGCCCATCACGACGTCGCTGATGCGATACACCGCGATCAGCGCCAGGATCAAGGCGGCCTGCCACTGATACCGACGAACAAAATCGGCAAAGGGTTCCAACAACGCGCCGCGCAGCCAGTCCGCCAGGTTCTTTGCCTGCGGCACGACTCGACCCAGCGGTTCCGGCGACAGCAAGACAGTCAGCACGCCCACCGACATCGTGGCGGCCATCACCAGGTAGGCGCTTTGCCATGCACTATGCTGATAGCTCGCCAGCTCCGGAACTTCAGCACGTGCGGCAATCCACAGGCACCCGGCGCCGGCCCATATCATGGCCAGGCGGTACCCGGTCTGGTAGGCCGCCGCCAGCGCTGCCTGACGCTCGGTACCTGCCGACTCGATGCGAAACGCATCGAGCGCGATGTCCTGCGTGGCCGAGCCAACAGCAACTGCCAAAGCGCCCCAGACCACGGGTTCGAGCGCCAAACGCGGATCGTTGAACGACATGGCGATCAAGCCGACCACAATCGCTAACTGGGACAGCAGCAACCAACTGCGTCGACGCCCCAGCCAGCGCGTGAGCAACGGAATGGGCAACCGATCCACCAACGGCGCCCAAACCCATTTGAAGGCGTAAGCCAGTCCGACCCAGCTCAGGTAGCCGATGGTGGTGCGGTCAATCCCGGCCTCGCGCAGCCAAAAGCTCAGCGTACCCAGCACCAGCAGCAAAGGCAGTCCGGCGGAAAACCCGAGAAACAACATGCGCAGCGAAGCTGGCTCCAGGTAGACCTTGAACACGGCAAGCCACGAAGGCTTGATTTGCGTGGGGCCGGGTGCACTTGTTGTCATGCGTGAATAATACGCGCTGCCCACCCTGCTTCCGCACCACGATGTCACTCTCGCCAACTGTCCAAGTCACCCGCCAGCCCGGCCGGTGGCACTGCTCACGGGCCTGGGCTGCCACACTGCTGGCGCTGACGTGCGCAACGTCCTCGATCGCAGCGGCGCCAGCGCGCGAGGGTGTTGAGGTGGGCGCCAATTCAGCCTTCAGCCGGCTGGTCCCGGCCGATCGACTGGAACGATCGGCTGGCCTGCAATACGCCCAGTTGTTGCAGCGTGCCTCAAGCCAAGGCGCACTCGCCGCCGACGGTGATCCACAGCTTGCGCGGCTGCGCACTATTGCGCAACGCATCATTCCCTTCGCCGCGTCGTGGAATCCACGCGCCGGGGCCTGGCAATGGGAAGTCAATCTGATTGGCAGTCGCCAGATCAATGCGTTTTGCATGCCGGGTGGGAAGATCGTGTTCTTCAGCGGTCTTTTGCGCCAGCTCGAGTTGACCGACGATGAAGTCGCCATGGTGATGGGGCACGAAATTGCCCATGCCCTGCGCGAACACGCGCGCGAGCGCATGGCCAAGGGTGCCGTGACCCAGGGGGCGGCACGCATCGGCGGTGCCGTGGCGGCCAGCCTCTTCGGCATTGACCCACGCCTGACCGACGGACTGGCGCGCGGCGGCGCCAATCTGCTCACGCTTGAATTCAGCCGCGAGGACGAGTCCGAGGCCGATCTGGTTGGCATGGAACTCGCGGCCCGCGCCGGTTATGACCCGCGCGCGGGGCTTGCCCTGTGGCAAAAGATGAGCGCCGCCAACAAGGGCGCGCCACCGCAGTGGTTATCAACGCATCCGTCGGGCAAGTCGCGCATCGTCGATATCCAAAAGAACCTGCCCAAGGTGCTGCCACTATACGAGCGAGCGGTCAAACCGTAGCGGGTCCACTGCTAAACTTCGCCCGATGAAATTTCTCTGCGTACTGTTCCTGACCTGCCTGCTTGGCGCGAGCGCGGCACAGGCCACGCCGGGGGAGGTCCAAATCGGCCAAACGCTGCGCGACGCGACGATGCAAGGGCTGCTGGGTCCGAGCCGAAAGCTGTCCGAATTTCGCGGCCAACCGCTGATCATCAACGTCTGGGCCAGCTGGTGCGGTCCGTGCCGACTGGAAATGGGCTCGCTCGAGCGCCTGTCGCAAAGCAAGGCCGGCAAACAGTTCAGGGTGATTGGCATATCCACCGACGACTACCCGGAAGCGGCCAAAGCATTCGTGCACAAGACAGGAACCACGTTCAGCCACTATATCGATGCCCACCTGTTGCTGGAGAACATGCTCGGCGCGGACCGGCTGCCCCTGACCGTACTCGTCGATGCCAAGGGTCGCGTGCTGGATAAATATTACGGTGCCGTGCAGTGGGACAGCGCGCAGGCGCTTGACGCCATCGGCAAGGCTTTTCGCCTGACGCAATAATTTCGCAGCGCCAGCGACCCGTCACAAAGAGGACGATTTTTCGACGGGCCGCCCCAAGAAAAATTAGCCGCCTTTGGGCCGGCCGTATTTGGCGGTAAAGCTCGCCTTGCCAAGACTGTTGGCGTGGATCATGAAGCCCGCGAGCGCAGCCGTCGCGTCAGCGGGCACCTCGATCTTTTCCTTGAGCGCGTACACCGTGAAGACGTAGCGATGCGGCGCGTCCCCGGGCGGCGGACACACGCCGCCCCAGGCCGCCATGCCATAGTCGATGCGCACCTGACTGGCTCCCTTGGGTAGATTGGCGTTGCCAAGTGCGCCTGCATTCGATGCCAATTCGTTGACATCGGCCGGAATGTTGATCACCACCCAGTGCCACCAACCGGACCCAGTGGGTGCATCCGGGTCGTAAACGGTGACGGCAAAGGCCTTGGTGCCCTTGGGCGCCCCGCTCCATTTGAGAGCCGGAGACATGTTTTTGCCATTGCAGCCGAATCCGTCAAATTCGAAACTCTGGGGGATCGGCGCATTCGCCTTGATGTCAGGACTGTGCAGCGCAAATCCGCCGCCATGCGCCAAGCTGGCAGCGCCGACCAGTGCGGAGGCAAGAAGCGTGTGTTTCATAGGGATCTCCTGAGTGAAAAATAATTATGCCAAAGCCCCGCCACGATACCAGCGAACGCGCAAGACGCAAAATCCGGTGAGGTTGCCGCTAGACTCGCGTCTGTGCCCCCACGACCCGATATCGATCGATCCAGCGCTGCGCCACCATGAATGCAGGTGTGATTTACGCCGTGCTTGCGTACACGGCTTGGGGGTTGCTCCCGATCTTTTTCAAGCAGCTGTCGAGCGTCAATGCGTTTGAGGTCGTGCTGCACCGCATGCTGTGGTCGCTGGTGTTTTTGCTTTGCATCCTGGCCGCACTCAGGCGCTGGGCCTGGTTGCGCGAGGCGATGCGCCAGCCGCGGGTGCTGGCGGCATTTGGCGTGTCTGCCTTGCTGTTGTCGGTCAATTGGTCGGTCTACGTCTGGGCCGTACAAAACGCCCATGTACTCGACGCCAGTCTGGGTTATTTCATCCTGCCTCTGGTCAATGTGGCGATGGGTTTTGCCTTTTTGAACGAGCGACCGCGCCCCTGGCAATGGCTGGCCGTCGCCATCGCCGGGACGGGTGTGCTGTGGCTCACCGTGCAGGCTGGGCGACTGCCCTGGATCGCGTTGCTGCTGGCTATCACCTTTGGCATCTACGGCTTGCTGCGCAAGGTTGCCAAGCTCGGTGCACTCGAAGGCCTGACGCTGGAGACGCTGCTGCTCGCGCCGATGGCAGTGGGGTTGCTGGCATGGTGGACCTGGCATGGACAGGGCGCCCTGGCGCAGGGCCGGCCGAGTACCCTGGGCTGGCTGTTGCTGGCCGGGCCGCTGACTGCCATCCCGTTGCTGCTGTTTGCCGCCGGTGCGCGGCGTATTCCCCTAGCCACGCTGGGCATCTTGCAATACATCTCGCCGAGCATGCAAATGCTGCTGGGTGTGTGGCTGTACGCCGAACCGTTTGAGTCAGCACGCGCGGTCGGCTTTGGTCTGATCTGGATCGCTTTAGTGCTATACAGCGCAGACGGCTTATGGCACGGGCGCAGACAGCTATTAAAGTGATAGCGATATGGCTCACAGGGCAAGGGTGAAACATCGCATGCACCACACGGATTCACCGTGCCCGTGCGAAAGTGGCGCATCCTATGGTGAGTGTTGCGGGCGCTGGCACGCGGGCTTGAGCGCGGGCGTGCACGCGGGCACGCCCGAGGCGCTGATGCGCTCGCGCTATAGCGCCTATGTGCTCGGGCTGATCGAGTACCTGCTGGCCACCTGGCACGGCTCCACCGTACCGGGTGATTTGGAACTGCCCCGGGTCAAGTGGCTGGGTCTGGAAGTGCGCCACGCCGAAGAATCGGGTGACGCCGGGGTGGTGGAGTTTGTGGCGCGACTGCGCGATGGCGGGCGCGCCCAGCACATGCACGAAACCAGCCGTTTCGTGCGGGTGCAAGGGCGCTGGTATTACATCGACGGCGTGATGCAGGAACAAGACTGAGCGCGAACCCGGCTGCGGTTCACTACCAGCAGCAGCTTGCAAAGCGCGGTGATGCTATGTTTTTAGTAGCTTGTAACGCCCTATTTACGGGCTATACAGCCACTTTTATGCAAGACATTTGGCTTAACTCAGGTGCTTGCCGACAATTCCCGCCAGCTCGAACATCGTGACTTGCGGCTTGCCAAACACCGCCAGCAGCTTGGCGTCGGCGTTGATGTTGCGCTTGTTGGCTGCGTCCTGCAAACCGTGGGCCTTGATGTAGTCCCACAGCTTCTTGACCACCTGGGGGCGCGCCACAGGATCGGAGCCGATTACCGCTGCCAGTTCGGCGCTGGGCTGCTTGCCACTGGCGGCTGTCGTCTTGCGCGGAGCCTTGGGTTTGGCTGTCTTTGCAGCGACTGCCTTCTTGGCGGCCGCCTTTTTTGCCGGCGCTTTGACGGCCTTGCCTGCGCTCAATGCCGTCGTTGCAGCTGCTGTTTTTGTCGCGACGACGGCTTTGGCAGCGGTCTTGCGTGGTGGAAACTTGGACGGCGCAAATTCAAAGTTCACCTTGCCCGCTTCGGCATCCCAGGCCAGCATGGCCTTGAAGCCCCGGCGCGTGCGCATCGAGACGAACTTTTCGAGCATGTCGGTCTTGCCCGTGGCCAACAACTTGCTCATCTGGGCGCGCTCAATGGGCTGCTGCAGGATGACCTGGCCGCTCTTGAAATCGCAACTCGGTGTGGGCTGGCCCAGGGTGGGCACGGTTCTTTCGCAGACATAATTCTTGCCGTGCTCGTACACCGCGGCGCCGCACCTGGGACAGTTGCCCAGCGACTCCTTGCCCGCGAAGTCGATCAGCTCGCCCGATTCTTCGCCCTTGCGGTCGTCGCCAAAATCGAATTCAAGCTTGTAGTTCCTGGTTTCCTCGTCAAACTTGATGACCATCTCGGCGGTGAAAGGCCAGCCCGCCTTGGAGCGGAAACCTTCGAGCGGGCCGATTTTTCTGTCGCGCAGGAATTGCTCCACCTCGGCAACTTCAAAAGTGCGCCCGGCCGGGGTCTTGCCAAACGAGAAGCCGCAGCCTTCCTCTGAGCCGGTCTTGCCGGTGCAGGTGTAGCGGCGGTAGTTTTCTTTGACGATTCCGCCGCAGTTGGGGCAATGCGCCTGCAGCGTGGCGTAGTCGCCGGGGATCGTGTCGCGGTCGTATTCCTTGGCTTTTTTCACCATGCGCTCGGTCATGGCGGCGATTTGGGCCATGAAGGAGTCGCGGCTCAGGCGACCGTGCTCCATTTCGGCGAGCTTGTATTCCCATTCACCAGTGAGTTCCGCGCGGGAGAGTTCCTCCACACCGAGCCCGCGCAAGAGCGTCATCAGCTGGAACGCCTTGGCACACGGGATCAGCTCTCGCCCCTCGCGCAGCATGTACTTCTCGGCAATCAGGCCCTCGATGATGGAGGAGCGCGTGGCTGGCGTGCCCAGGCCTTTTTCATGCATGGCAGCGCGCAGATCGTCGTCCTCGATGGTCTTGCCCGCGCCTTCCATGGCGCCGAGCAGCGTGGCTTCCGAGTAGCGAGCTGGGGGCCGGGTCTTCAGGCCTCTGGCTTCCACCGCCTGCGCCAGAGGGCGTTCGCCGGGGCGCACCGGCACCAGGTTCTGGCCCTTGTCACCGTCCTTGGCGTCGGCCACCTCGTCGGCCGCCTCCTTGCCGTAAATGGCGAGCCAGCCGGGCTTGACCAGCACCTTGCCCTCGGTCTTGAAGGCATGGCTGGCCTGCCCGGCGGCGACCGTCGAAATGCGGGTCGTCACCTGGTATTCCGCGCTGGGGAAAAACACCGCCATGAAGCGGCGCACCACCAGGTCATAAACCTTCTGCTCCGCCTCGGACAGGCCGTGCGGCGCTTGCAGCGTGGGGATGATGGCAAAGTGATCGCTCACCTTGGTGTTGTCAAAAATGCGTTTGCTCTTGCTGATGTAGTTACCCTGGAGCGCCGTGCTGGCGTGCGGCGCCAGATGCTTCATCGGGCTGGCGGCGAGCATCTCGAAGGTCTGTTTGACCACCGGCAGGTAATCCTCGGGCAGGGCCCGCGAGTCGGTTCGCGGATAGGTCAAGGCCTTGTGCCGCTCGTACAGGCTTTGCGCGATCGAGAGCGTGGTCTTGGCCGAATAGCCGAACTTGCCGTTGGCCTCGCGCTGCAGGCTGGTCAGATCGAACAGCAGCGGTGAAGCCTGCGTGGTGGGCTTGCTCTCCTCGGTCACCTCGGCTGCGTGACCGCGCACGGCCTCGGCGATGGCCCGGGCCTCGTGCTCGCTCCACAGCCGGTCGGAGCGCAGTTCGGCATCAGCCTCGTCACCATTGCCCGCAGCAGCGTTGGCAGCCGTCTTGCTCCACTTCGGGTCGAACCACTTGGCGTTGTAGTCACCAGCCTGGGTCGCAAAAGTGGCGTGAATCTCCCAGTAGTTGCGGCTCACAAACTTGCGGATCTGCTCCTCGCGCTCGACCACGATCGAGAGCGTGGGCGTCTGCACCCGGCCCACGGTGGTCAGGAAGAAGCCGCCGTCGCGGGAATTGAAAGCCGTCATGGCACGGGTGCCGTTGATGCCTACCAGCCAGTCGGCCTCGGAGCGGCAACGCGCTGCATCGGCCAGTGGCAGCATTTGCGCGTCGCTGCGCAGCGAGGCGAAGCCGTCGCGAATGGCCTGCGGCGTCATCGATTGCAGCCACAGGCGCTGCACCGGCAGCTTGACCTTGCTGTACTGCTGGATCAGGCGAAAGATCAGTTCGCCCTCGCGCCCGGCGTCGCAGGCGTTGATGATCAATCCAACATCCTTGCGCCTGGCCTGCTTGACCACGGCGTTGAGCCGCGTCTTGGTCTTGTCCATGGGTTTCAGATCAAAATGCGGCGGGATCACCGGCAGATGGGCAAAGCTCCACTTGCCGCGCTTGACATCAAATTCCTCGGGCGCGTGGATCTCCAGCAGGTGCCCCACGGCGCTGGTAACGACGTACTTGTCGTTCTCAAAATGCTCGTCGTGTTTTTCGAACTTGCCTGCCAGCGTTGTGAGCGCGCGCACGATGTCTTGGGCTACAGATGGCTTTTCGGCGATGACCAGAATTTTCATTTGACTACAATCCGCTTTCTCGCGAGCGCGCAGGCGCACGCACATGCATACGAGCGCACACGCGCGCCCATACGAGTTCACGATAACAAATTTTTCAAGCGTGTCCAAAAAACCTGTCGCGTTCAGCCCCCGGCGCATTCAAGTCCGTCGCTCCGGCGTGCACGGCAAGGGCGTGTTCGCGCGGCAAAAAATTGCAGCGGGTGAAACCGTCATTGAATATCTGGGGGAAATCATCGACTGGGCCGAGGCTCTGCGCCGCCATCCACGCGACCCCAGTGATCCGCACCATACGTTCTATTTCCACCTGGACGAAGCCTGCGTCATTGATGCGGGGGTCGACGGTAACTCGGCACGCTGGATCAATCACGCCTGTGAGCCCAACTGCGAGGCCGACGAGCACGACGGTCGCGTCTTCATCAAGGCGCTTCGCGACATCGAGGCTGGCGAAGAGCTCAGCTACGATTACGCGCTGACCATCGACAGCCGTTACAGCACGAAACTCAAGACCCAGTATCGTTGCCTGTGTGGCGCAGCAAGCTGTCGCGGCACGCTGCTGGCGCCCAAACGTCGGCGACGCTGAGCATGCGTAGCAGCGACGCAACCAACTGGCCGATAGACGCCCTGCGCGCGGCCCTCGTGCGTGATCTCGATGGCGTCACGGTCGAGGTTCTGGCCGAGATTGACTCCACCAACAGCGAATTGATGCGTCGCGCCCGCGCTGGAAGACTCGAACCCGTCTTGCTGGTGGCCGAACACCAGAACGCGGGTCGCGGTCGACTTGGACGCGAGTGGTTCAGCGGCTCTGGGTCAGACGCGGGTCTGACGTTCTCGCTTGGTCTGCCGCTGGCGCCGCTGGACTGGTCGGGTCTGTCCCTGGTCGTGGGCATCAGCATCGCGCAAAGCCTGCACCCTCAACTGCGGCTCAAGTGGCCCAACGACGTGTGGTGGTGCCGACGCAAGCTCGCGGGCATTCTGGTTGAAACGACGAGCTTCGGAGATACGCGCTACGCGGTCATCGGCGTCGGTGTCAACGTCCGACAACCCGGCACCGATGGCCTGAGCACGCCTGCGGCCTGGCTGGGCGAAGTGCGCCCCGACCTGAGTGCTGCGTTGGCTTTGATGCAAATCGCCGGGCCACTGGTGCGCGCGATCAAGGCGTTTGAGGCTCACGGATTTGCGCCTTTTCAGATCCGATTCAACGCGCTCGATGCGTTGGCCGGCGAGTTCATCGTTCTGTCCGACGGCACAACCGGCCAGGCTGACGGTGTCAACGGCCTTGGCGCACTGCGGGTAAAAATGGCCAACACGACCCGGGAAATCGTCAGCACCGAGGTCAGCGTTCGCCCGCAGTCTGCGCCTTCACTGAACACGGTCTGAAGCATGCTGCGCCTGCTGGTACTGATTCTGATGCTGTGCAACGCAATCTATTTTGCGTGGTCGCAGGACCATCTGCCGTGGCTTGATCGCGAGCCCCAGACCGAACCCAATCGCCTCGTGCAGCAAATGAACGTGCCGGCATTGCGACTGCTTGGGCCCCAGGAGTTGGCTCTGATCGAAGCCCCCGCCAAAGTTGCGTCAAGGCCGACCGAATGCTTGCAGGCAGGTCTGTTTGACGACGAACAAAGTTTGGTGTTGCGCGCGCAGCTGACATCAGCCTTGCCACCGGATTCATGGTCGCTTGAACCCGTTACCACCCCCGAACGCTGGATCATTTACCTGGGCAAATACGCCAACACAGAGCAGTTGGCCCGCAAGCGCGTCCAATTGACTGATCTGAACCTGCGTTTTGAACCGGTCACAAATCCGGCCTTGCAGCCCGGGCTGTCGTTGGGGCACTATGACTCGCAGGCGGCGGCCACGACGGCTTTGACACGCTTGCTCGGACGCGGTGTGCGCACGGCGCGAGTGGTTCAGGAGTTTGCGGCCACGAACGGCACGATGCTTCGCTTGCCCTCGGTTGATGACGCCTTGCGGGCACGAATGGAACCTCTCAGGCAAGCGCTGGGCAACAACCCCTTGCACCCCTGCAAATAGTCCTCAGGCGCTGGCGGCGGCGACCTCGACGATGAAACGCACGCTAAAGCACGCCCCCGGCGGCGTGCGCCCCGCCTTGGTGTCCTGCACCGACACGGTGGCGTTGTGCTGCTGGGCGATTTCCGTCACGATCCGCAGGCCCAGCCCGGAACCATCAGCGTCGGTGCCCAGGGCCCGGTAAAACGGCTGGAATATCAGATCGCGTTCGGCCACGGGCACACCGGGCCCGGAGTCCTCGATTTGAAGGACCAGGGTTTTGCCGAAAGGGTCGGTCAAGACGCGCGCGGTGATGACGCCGGGCGTTTCAAAAGTTGAAGGCGTGTAGTGGATGGCGTTATCGACCAGATTGCGAATCAGTTCCTTGAGCAGCGTCGGATTACCCGCCAGCTGACCGCCTGGCGCGCCGGGCTGCGTTCCTTCGAAGCCCAGGTCAATATGCTTGTCCAGAGCGCGCGGAACGCAGTCGCGGACGACCTCCATCGTCAGTTCGGCCAGGTCACATGTGACCGATGATGTCGCGCTGCCGCTGCCTTCGGCGCGCGCCAGCGCCAGCAACTGGTTGACGGTATGCGTCGCGCGCAGGCTCGATCGCCCGATCTGACGCAAAGACTGTTTGAGTTCTTCGGTGTCGGCTCCCTCGCGCTGGGCCAGGTCTGCCTGCATCAGCAGGCCCGCCAGAGGCGTCTTGAGTTGGTGCGCGGCGTCTGCCAAGAATCGTTTTTGCGTGGCAATGGATTCTTTCAGGCGAGTCAGCAGATCGTTTACGGACGAAACCAAAGGGGCCACTTCAAGCAATACGGCTTGACCATCGATCGGGCTCAGATCATCGCTCTGACGCGCTCGTATCCGCTCCTCCAGTTGGTTAAGCGGTTTGATTGCCTGCACCAATGCCAGCCACACTAGAAGCACAGCAAGCGGAAGAATGACGAATTGGGGCAGCATCACGCCTTTGACAATCTCGGTCGCCAGCATCGCACGCTTCTCCAGCGTTTCGGCAACTTGCACCAGGGCCGGTCTGGCCTCCGGAATCGAAAGTTTGACCCAGGTGTAGGCAATCTTCACGTCGGCCCCATAGACCTCCGCATCCCGAATCCGCACTTCGCCGAAAAAGGCCCCTTCATTTTCGGGCGGCAGGGGCAAGGCCCGCTCACCGCTGAGATACTCGCCACGGGCTCCCAGAACCTGGTAGTAAACGGTGTCGGCATCGTCGGCGCGCAACAATTCTCGCGCCGGCAGCGGCAGGTTGAATTGAACCCGGTTGTGACTGACGCTGACCAATTGGGCCAGCGCCACAACGTTGTATTCCAATGCCCTGTCAAATGGCTTGCCCGCGATGCTTTGCGCCACCAGCCAAGTCAGAACCAGGCTGATCGGCCACAGCAGCAACATCGGCGTGAGCATCCAGTCCAGGATTTCCCCGAACAGTGAGCGCTGTTCGCGGTGGGCCACTTTCACCCCTGAATTTTTTCAAGGCAGTAGCCCAGACCGCGCACCGTGGCAATTCGAATCGGACCCTTCTCAATCTTCTTGCGCAGGCGGTGGATGTAGACCTCAATGGCGTTGTTGCTGACCTCTTCTCCCCACTCGCACAGCCTCTCCACCAATTGGTCTTTGCTGACCAGGCGACCGGCCCGCTGCAGCAACACTTCAAGCAAGCCGAGCTCGCGCGCCGACAACTCGATCATCACACCATCGATTGTGGCGACGCGGCCCGACTGATCGTAAGTCAGGGGGCCGTGCTTGATCATGCTACTGGCCGTGCCCATGCCGCGTCGGCCCAACGCACGCACCCGCGCCTCAAGTTCTTGCAGGCTGAAAGGTTTGGCCATGTAATCGTCGGCGCCATAGTCCAGCCCCTTGACTCGCTCATCGACACTGTCGGCCGCCGTCAGGATCAGCACCGGCAACGCTGAGCCGCGTGCGCGCAGCCGCTTGAGGACTTCGAGCCCATGCATGCGTGGCATGCCAAGGTCGAGGATCAGCAAATCAAATTCCGTATTGGTCATCAGCGCGGCGTCAGCCTCTGCGCCGCTGGCCACGTGATCTACCGCGGCCCCGGAGCTGCGCAGGGTACGGAGCAGGCCGTCGGCCAAGACCTGGTCATCTTCAGCAATCAAAATCCGCATGCGTGCTCCAGTTTCGGACCCGATCCCGACATCGCCGGTCTGCCCTTTGTTGGGGCAATTCTAGGGCTGCGAACGGTTGAGCAGTTCGTGTGGGTGAAAGCGGGCGCTCCTCAAGCCACGTACGCCTCAAGTCCGAGTTCGATCACCGCGGCGACCTCGGCCCCCAGGGCAATGCGAAACTCGGCCTGTGCTTGCGCCACTGCGCGACGGAAAGCCTGCAGCCAGGCAAGCCCCACCGGCGTGAAGACGATGCGGCGTGCGCGCGCGTCGAATCCTTCGGGTTCGCGTACCACCATGCCCCAGGCCTGACACTGATCGACCAATTTTCCCATCGCCTGTTTGCTCATGTTGGCGAGTCGCGCCAGGTCAGTCAGGCGCGATCCTTGCACTGCCAAATGCCGCGTCAGATGAACGTGCGAGGCACTCAGACCGCCGCGAGCGGCCAGGTTCGAGAGTGCCAGCGGAACCTCAACGTCGCGCGCCATCAGCGACAGCACCCTGGCATCGAAGCGTTGGGACGCCTTACCCAGCCACAGCCCCAAATGCGCTTCGCGCCAATCTTCGTCGACAGGTTGATTCAGCATGCGACATATAGTAAGCCAAATTGACTAAAAAATGTCGTTGCATAATTCAACAACCAGAGTTAGACTACTGTTCAAGCATCCAGCCTGTTATTAAAAACAGACTGCGCTTTGACCCTAACCGAGACCGACTTCACTTCAGGAGAAATTTATGGATGCATCTGTCAAGAACCCGAATCCGGCTGCCAGCGAAAGGGCCAAGGCGCTGCAAGTCGCGCTGGCTCAAATCGAAAAGCAGTTTGGCAAAGGTACCATCATGCGCCTGGGTGAGGGCGAAGTCATCGAAGATATCCAGGTCGTCTCCACCGGCTCGCTCGGCCTGGACATTGCCTTGGGTGTGGGTGGTTTGCCGCGTGGCAGGGTCGTTGAAATTTACGGTCCCGAATCTTCTGGCAAGACGACGCTGACGCTGCAAGTGATTGCCGAGATGCAAAAGACCGGCGGCCAGTGCGCTTTCGTTGACGCCGAGCACGCGCTGGACATCCAGTATGCCCAGAAGCTGGGGGTAAATCTGCAGGACTTGCTGATCAGTCAGCCCGACACGGGCGAACAGGCGCTGGAAATCGTTGACAGCCTGGTGCGCTCGGGTGCCGTTGATCTGATCGTGATCGATTCGGTAGCGGCCCTGACACCGAAGGCCGAGCTTGAAGGCGAGATGGGTGACTCTTTGCCGGGTTTGCAGGCACGCCTGATGAGCCAGGCGCTGCGCAAACTCACAGCCCACATCAAGAAGACCAACTGCATGGTGATCTTCATCAATCAGATCCGCATGAAGATCGGCGTCATGTTTGGCTCACCCGAGACCACCACCGGCGGCAACGCCCTGAAGTTTTACGCCTCCGTGCGCCTGGACATCCGCCGCATCGGCACCATCAAGAAGGGGGACGATTCCATTGGCAACGAGACCAGAGTCAAGGTTGTCAAAAACAAGGTGGCTTCGCCGTTCAAGATCGCCGAATTCGATATCCTGTTCGGTGAAGGAATCAGTCGTCACGGCGAAATCATCGATATGGGCGTGAACGCCAACATCCTTGACAAGTCCGGCGCCTGGTACGCCTATAACGGCGAGAAGATCGGCCAGGGCCGTGACAACGCCAGGGAGTTTCTGCGCGAAAACCCGGAGTTGTCGCGTGAGATCGAAAACAAAGTACGGGCCTCGCTTGGGATTCCGTTGATCCCGGGTGCAACCGCGCCCGAAGCTGCCGCGAAACTGCCAACAAAAAAGTCCAAGCCTGAGCTATCAATGTAAACGATTCGGCGCGAAGGCATCGGCCAATGGGTGCCGCCCGGACCCGCCCTCTGCCGCACTGACAATCCGATGCCGTTGGCCACGCTTTCCCTCAAAGGTCGGGCCCTGCGCTTGCTGGGATCGCGCGAGCACTCGCGCAGCGAGCTTGAGCGCAAGCTTGCGCGCCATGAGCAAGAGCCCGGCGAACTGGCCCGCACGCTCGACGAGCTGCAAGCCAAGGGATTGATCAACGAACAAAGGGTGATTGAGTCAGTGCTATACCGCCACGCTGCCAAGCGGGGCACAGCCCGCCTCAAGCAGGAATTGCTGGGCAAGGGACTGCCCGAGGACGCCGTTGCGGCGGCGTTGGTGGCCGTACAACGGACAGAACATGAGCGCGCGCTCGCACTGTGGAATCAGAAATTCGGAACTCAGCCGACGGACCTCAGAATTGCAGCCAGGCAAATGCGGTTCTTGTCAGCACGCGGATTCAGCGCGGAGGCCATCCGTCGCATCGTCAAAGTCCCAGCATCAAGCTGATATTCTGGACCGCCGCGCCGCTGGCTCCCTTACCCAAATTGTCGAGCCGCGCCACCAGCACCGCATGGCGGAAGTCATCACGATCGCCGTCGTTGGCGAACACGCGCAGCTCCATGCTGTTGGTACCGACCAAAGCCTCGGCGTCAAGCTTGTTCTCGACCGTCGCCCTGGGCACACTGACCCACTCGCTGCCGCTATAGTGTTGCACCAGCGCATCGTGCAGATCTTTCGCGCTGGGATGTCCGGGCAGCAAATCCAGATGCAGCGGCAACTGGACCAGCATGCCTTGTCTGAAATTGCCCACCGACGGAACAAAGACCGGGCGCCGCGTCAGTCCCGAGTACCTCATGATTTCAGGCAGGTGCTTATGCTTCAAACCCAGAGCGTACAGCTCAAAAGCTGGTGCCTGGCCCTTTTCGTAAGCCTCGATCATGCTGCGGCCCCCACCCGAATAGCCACTGACCGCGGGTAGCACGAGCGGAAAGTCACCCGGCAGCAGCCCGGCGTCTACCAACGGGCGGATCAACGCAATGGCACCGGTCGCGTAGCATCCAGGATTGGCAACCCTTCTCGATCCGGCAACCACCGCGGCATGCCCGGCGACAAGCTCGGCAAACCCGTACGCCCACCCTGGTGCACAACGATGCGCCGTGGACGCATCAACAATCCTGGGGCCAGCGTTCCCGTTGGATTCGGCCATTTGATCGATCATGGCAACAGATTCAATAGCAGCAGCATCATGAAGGCACAGAACCACCAGGTCAGCGCGCGCCATCAACTCGTACTTGGCAGAAGCATCCTTTCGCAACTCCGGCGCAATGCTGAGCAACTCGATGTCGGCCATCGATTGCAGTCGCTCGCGTATTTGCAGGCCAGTGGTACCGGCTTCGCCATCGATGAATATCTTGTGCACGAGCTTTGCTTTCGATCAAAATTGGATGAATGGGTCGTCGGCCACGGTTAAATTGGTGCGCTGCAGCATGATACAGTTCAAGGTTGCATTGTGCAGCACCGTTCAGAATTCGTCCAAGTTTTCTGGCTGGGCACTCCCTATCCACTCCTGAGAGCAACTTCATGAAGATTCACGAATACCAGGGCAAGGACATCTTGCGCCAATTCGGTGTCCCGGTGCCGCGCGGCATCGCTGCGTTCACCGTTCAAGAAGCGGTGGAAGCCGCGCAGAAACTCGGCGGCCCGGTGTGGGTTGTCAAGGCCCAGATCCACGCCGGCGGTCGCGGCAAAGGTGGCGGTGTCAAGCTGGCGCGTTCCATTGACGAAGTGAAGACGCTCGCAGGCCAGATCCTGGGCATGCAGTTGATCACACATCAAACTGGCCCCCTGGGCCAAAAAGTCCGCCGCCTTCTGATCGAAGACGGCGCCGATATCAAGAAGGAATACTACGTCTCGGCGGTGACCGACCGCGCCAGCCAGCGGGTCGCGCTGATGGCCTCATCCGAGGGGGGAATGAACATTGAAGAGGTGGCGCATGACACACCCGAGAAGATCATCAAGGTGTTTGTCGATCCTGCGACGGGTCTGACCGGCGAGGAGGCCAAGAAACTGGCCGATGGGATCGGCGTACCCGCCGGATCGACCGCGCAATGCGTGGACGTCATGCAGAAGCTCTACAAGGTTTACATGGACACCGACGCCACGTTGGTTGAAGTCAATCCGCTGATTCTGGAAGGCAACGGCAACATCAAGGCGCTCGACGCCAAGTTCAACTTTGACTCCAACGCGCTGTTTCGGCACCCCGAAATTGTTGCTTACCGCGATCTCGACGAAGAGGATCCGGCCGAAGTCGAGGCCGGAAAGTACGACTTGGCATACATCAGCCTGGACGGCAACATTGGCTGCCTGGTCAATGGCGCCGGACTGGCGATGGCGACGATGGACACGATCAAGCTGTTTGGCGCCGAGCCGGCGAACTTCCTGGACGTCGGTGGCGGCGCCACGCCCGAGAAGGTGACCGAGGCGTTCAAGATCATGCTCAAGAACAAGAAGGTGAAGGCCATCTTGGTGAACATCTTCGGCGGCATCATGCAATGCGACACCATTGCGACCGGCATCATCACCGCCTGCAGGGCGACCAACCTTACTGTGCCGCTGGTCGTGCGCATGAAGGGCACCAACGAGGAGTTGGGCAAGAAACTGCTGGCCGAGTCGGGTTTGCCGATCATCAGCGCCGACACCATGGCCGATGCCGCCCAACTGGTTGTCGCCGCCGTGAAAAATGCTTGAGGAAAAACAACATGTCCATCCTAATCAATAAAGACACAAAGGTCATTACCCAGGGCATCACCGGCAAGACCGGTCAGTTCCACACGGAAAAGTGCCAGGAATACGCCAACGGCAAGAACTGCTTTGTCGCTGGCGTCAATCCGAAGAAAGCTGGCGAATCGATTTTCAACATTCCGATCTACGCCTCCGTCAAGGATGCCGCGGAGCAAACCGGCGCGACCGTATCAGTCATCTACGTACCTCCGGCGGGCGCGGCCGCTGCGATTTGGGAAGCGGTGGAGGCCAATCTGGACCTTGCCATCTGCATCACCGAGGGCATCCCCGTGCGTGACATGCTCGAGGTGTGCAACAAAATGCGCGCGAAAGAACTCGCCGGCGGGAAGAAGACTCTCCTGCTTGGACCCAATTGCCCTGGCCTGATTACGCCCGATGAAATCAAGATCGGCATCATGCCCGGCCACATCCACCGCAAGGGCCGCATTGGCGTGGTCAGCCGCTCGGGGACCCTGACATACGAAGCGGTCGCCCAGCTCACGGAAATTGGTCTGGGCCAATCAAGCGCGGTGGGCATTGGCGGTGATCCGATCAACGGCCTCAAACATCTCGACATCATGCGGGCCTTTAACGAGGATCCGGACACCGACGCGGTCATCATGATCGGTGAAATTGGCGGCCCGGACGAAGCCGACGCGGCGCGCTGGTGCAAAGCGAACATGAAGAAACCCATTGTCGGGTTCATTGCCGGGGTTACTGCACCCGCAGGCAAGCGCATGGGTCACGCGGGCGCCCTGATTTCAGGCGGCGCGGATACCGCCGAGGCCAAGCTCGCCGTCATGGAAGAATGCGGCTTCAAGGTTACACGCAATCCTTCAGAAATGGGCAAGCTGTTGAAAGCTCTGCTGTAGAACATGCAACCCCGAAGCGGCGGGCGCACCGGGGAGTTACACTGCCGCACACTCGTCGGCAGCACTGCGCAGTCCTGTGTTCAGACGCGTGCCGGTTAGCAAAGCTGGGGACTGATATTGGAATTTCTGCAAAGCACTGACTTCTGGATTGGCCTGCTCAAGATCGTCTGGATCAATATCATCCTGTCGGGTGACAACGCAGTTGTCATTGCTTTGGCCGCCCGTTCACTACCGACGGAACAGCAAAACAAGGCGGTTTTTTGGGGCTCGGGCGCGGCCGTCGTGTTGAGGGTCGCATTGACAGTGGTGGCGGCCAAACTGTTGGCAATGCCATACCTGCAAATCGTTGGCGGCCTGCTGCTGCTGTGGATCGGCGTGCAATTGCTCAGCGACGAGGAAGATGCCAACGCACACACCAAGGAGCACGGTAGCCTGATGTCTGCCGTGCGCACCATCCTGATTGCCGATCTGGTGATGAGTCTGGACAATGTGATCGCCGTTGCTGCGGCAGCACGCGGCGATATTGTGCTGTTGATTTTGGGCCTGCTCATCAGCATCCCGCTGGTCATTTTTGGCAGCACTTTGATGATCAGGCTGATGGAGCGCTTTCCCATCATCGTCACGCTCGGGGCTGCGCTCATTGGATGGGTGGGCGGCGAAACGATCATTGGCGATGTAGCGCTCAAGGACTTTGTTCTGCCCTACCCTTGGCTGCATTACGCTGCCGCGGCCGCTGGCGCAGCTGCGGTTGTGGGCCTCGGGCGGGCACTGCAAGACAGTCCAAAAGAGCGCCAGAAGTCGGCTGCGTAAGTTCAAAGAGCGTGTCAAGGTGACGGTTCCTGATTTTCCGATCCAGTCCGGCGCCGGGGCGTTATTATCGGGCACCCACTGCATCGCTCTGGGGATACCGTCCGAACCACCATGAATTACTCCTTCTTCGCGCAGACCGACCCGGGCCGTTCCCGCGACAACAACGAGGATTCGGTCACCTTCGATGAGGCTGCACGCCTGGGTGTTCTGGCCGATGGTATGGGAGGCTACAGCGCCGGCGAGATTGCAAGCGGCATGGCCACCGCATTCATCAAGGCAGAAATGGCGCGCTGGTTGACGGAGCCGCTCGCCCCGACAAATATCGGGGAAACCCGCCGCGCCCTGGAAATTTGCGTTGACAATGCGAACCGTGCCATCTTCAACGCCTCACACGCCAATTCGCAATACGCGGGAATGGGGACGACCTTGGTCGTGGCTGTATTTCAGGGGCCCAAATTGCTGTTGGGTCATATCGGAGACTCGCGCTGCTACCGTTTGCGCGGTTCCAAGTTGGCACAGATCACGAAGGACCATTCGCTTCTGCAGGAGCATATCGACGCGGGATTCCTTACGCCCGAGCAGGCTGCCACCTCCCCGATCAAGAATCTGGTCACCCGGGCCGTGGGCGTTGAAAACGAGGTGCTGCTTGAGCTCAACGAACATCATGTCGAACCCGGGGATCTTTACCTGATGTGTTCTGATGGACTGTCTGACATGATCAAAGATGCTGACATTGAAGACATCTTGCTAAACGCGTTGCCGCTGTCGGCCCTGGCCGACCAATTGATCACCAAAGCCAACGAAAACGGCGGGCGCGATAACATTTCGGTATTGCTGACGCTCGCCGAGGGCATTCGGGGCAAGCGCGGGTTAATATCAAGATGGTTGGGAAAATAGCCAGTTTATGAGATCATTTACAACTAGATTCAGGAACAGGAGTCGGTCATGCCAAAAATGATTGTGTCGATCGACGGGGTGGTCATCAAGGAAGTCCAGCTCACAAAGGACAGGACAACCCTTGGGCGGCGCCCCTACAACGATATCGTGATCGACAATCTGGCTGTCAGTGGTGAACACGCGATGGTCCAAATGACGGGCAGCGAAGTCCACCTGCAAGATCTCAACAGCACCAATGGCACCTACGTCAACGGCAAGTCGATCAAGAAGCAGTTGCTTCAGAACGGGGATTCGATAGAGGTTGGCAAGTACAAGATTAAATTTGTCGGCGATGCGGCAGCCGGGGACGGCTTTGAGAAGACCATGGTTTTCAAGCCTGGGACGGCCGGCGCGGCGCCCGTATTTGCACCAGTAGCAGCCCCGAGCCCCTCTTCGTTTGGGGGTCTGTCGGGCGGAGCCGACTCGATTCAGGCCTCGATCAAGGTATTGTCGGGAGCTGCAGCGGGCCGCGAGGTGGCGCTTACCAAAGTGGTGACCACCATCGGCAAGCCGGGCGTCGCTGTGGCTGCCATTACACGGCGCCAGCGCGGCTTTGTCGTACACCACGTCGAAGGTGCGGGCAATCCTGCCCTGAATGGGGCGCCGATCGGGGCCGAGCCGATGTCGCTGAAAAACGGTGATCTGATCGAGCTGGCAGGCACCCAAATGCAGTTCATCCAGGCCTGAGTGATATTGCGCACGGCCGCCGCTGATAGCGAGCAACCCGGGAGTTTGCGCTATGAGTGCAGTGATCAAGCCGTCGTCGTTGGACAAGGATTCCGACAAGGCATTTTTCGAATCGCAAAAACTACCGTCTGAAAAGCGCGACGCCACGTTTGCGGCGCTGTTTTACCGTCAACTGCAAAAGGTGACGGCCAGGATTCACGAAACCGAGGACCTCGAGCAAATCATGCTCGAAGCCAGCGACGACATCTGCAATTTGTTCAACGCCGAACGCCTCACGCTCTACGCCGTGAACGAAGATCAGAGCGCCATTGTCTCCAAGGTCAAAACCGGGTTGCAGAGCAGCCGGGAGCTCAAGTTACCCATGACGCCGCAAAGCATCGCGGGTTACGTAGCGGTGAGCAAGCAGTTGGTCAACCTGCCCGACGTCTACGACGACGCGGCACTGAAAAGGATACATCCAGCGTTGACGTTTCTCAAGGAAGTCGACAAGCGCTCGGGCTACCGTACGCGCCAGATGCTGGTCGCACCCATCTTGGAGGGCAACACGCTGCACGGCGTGCTGCAGATGATCAATAGCAAGAGCGATCAATCCTTCAGCGACCTTGAAGTGGAGGGTGTGGCACAACTTTGCAAGACGCTGGCCATCGCGATTCGCCAGCGGGTCAGAAAAGCCGCCGAGAGCCTGCGCAGCAAAGCCACCAAGTACGATGGCTTGGTCGCCGAAGGCGTCATGACCTCTGACGAACTGGCGCGGTGCTTTCAAACCGCTCGCAACGAAGGCAAGCAGGTCGAACAGGTACTCATGGCAGAGTACAAGGTGCGCCCGGCGCAGATCGGCCCGTCGCTGGCCAAGTTCTTTGGCGTTTCGTATGAAGCGTTCAGTGGCGGTCGAATACGATCGGAAATGTTGCATGGGCAGCTCAAACGCGAGTTCATTGAGGAGCAGGGCTGGATCCCGCTTGAGGAGTCTCCTGAGGGTTTGGTCGTCATGTGCCTGGACCCGGAGGCCACCCGCAACGCGCGCGTGGTGCCCCAGGTTTTTCCGCGCATCAACCGCTTTTCGTACCGTGTAACGACGCAGACCGAGTTTTCCGAGACGCTGGCGCAAATATTCGGCGCCGGGGCAGAGGGCGGCACCATTGACGAGTTGCTTGCCGACATGGATGGCGGCGCGATCGACGACGGCAGCAACGACGACTCGCTTGAATCGGCCGCCGCGGACAATGAGTTGGTCAAGTTCGTCAACAAGGTGATCATCGACGCCTGCCTGCAAAAAGCGTCTGACATCCACATTGAACCAATGCCGGGCAAACTCAAGACCGGCATCCGGTTTCGCATTGATGGCATGCTGACACCTTACATTGAAGTGCCGGCGCATTTCCGCCAGGCTATGGTGACGCGCCTGAAGATCATGTGCGACCTCGACATTTCCGAGCGTCGGCGACCGCAAGACGGCAAAATCAAGTTCAAGAAGTACGGCCCGCTCGACATCGAGCTGCGCGTCGCCACGATTCCGTCGGCAGGAGGCGTGGAAGACGTCGTCATGCGCATTCTCGCCGCCGGCGAGCCGATCCCGCTCGACAACCTGGGGCTTTCTGCTCACAACAAAGAGCGCGTCATCCGGACCATTGAACGTCCATACGGCCTGTTCTACGTGTGCGGACCAACCGGTTCGGGCAAGACGACAACGCTGCACTCGATCCTCAAACACCTCAATACGCCCGACACCAAGATCTGGACCGCAGAAGACCCGGTGGAAATCACGCAAAAAGGGCTGCGCCAGGTTCAGATCAACCGCAAGGCCGGCATTGACTTCGCATTGATCATGCGGGCCTTTCTGCGCGCCGACCCCGACATCATCATGGTCGGCGAGTCGCGCGACAAGGAAACGGTGGCGATGGGCATCGAGGCCTCACTCACCGGCCACCTCGTGTTTTCGACCCTGCATACCAATTCCGCGCCGGAGTCGATCACACGCCTGCTCGACATGGGCATGGACCCGTTCAATTTCGCCGACGCGCTGCTGGGGATATTGGCCCAACGGCTGGCCCGCAAGTTGTGCGACTGCAAGGAGTCCTATGTGCCCGACGCGGAAGAGCTGCGCTTGTTTGCTGCGGAATATGCGGAGGAATTGCGACACTCGGCAGCGTGGAAGGCTGACTACGGCGCAGAAATGAGCAAGCTCGTCGAGCAATGGCACAAAACCTACGATCAGGACGGCCAACTGCGGCTATACCGCCACGTTGGTTGCCCAAAATGCAACCAGACCGGCTACAAGGGTCGTCTTGGCCTGCATGAACTCCTGATCGCAACCGACGACATCAAAAAGCTCATTCAGGAGCGAGCCCGCGTGGCCGAGATCTTCGCCGCCTCGGTTGAAGGCGGTATGCGCACGCTGAAAATGGACGGCATGGAGAAAGTCATGGCGGGCCTGACCGACCTCAAAATGGTCCGGTCGGTTTGTATCAAGTGACCATTTCTGGCTTACAAATTTGTCACTATTCTGTTACCAAGTGACAAGATTTTGTAACCTGCGGTGTATTTTGTAATTCCCTACCTACCAGAGGGCCATTGATCGTCATGGCGAATGTGGCATGAAACCTGCTAATTCCTCGGTTCCGGCTATCTTATTTAATCAAAGGAGCAGTTGATGAAGCGTTCTATGCAAAAGGGTTTTACCCTGATCGAGTTGATGATCGTCGTGGCGATCATCGGTATCCTGGCTGCCGTAGCCTTGCCTGCCTATCAGGACTACACCGTCCGTGCCAAGGTTTCAGAAGCAATTTTGGGCGCGTCTGCATGCCGCACCAGTATTACCGCCACGGTACAAGCGAACTCCAGCACCACCAACCCCGCTGCCAATGCATGGGGATGTGAACAAAATATCACTGGCGCTGTAGCCAGCGCACCGACCAAGTACGTACTCAGCGTCGTCACAACCAATGCCGGCGTGATCACGGTAACAACCACGGCCGACGCCTCCCTTAACGCGGCGGCGAGCAAGACGATTACCATGACACCGTATAAAAATGCCACGACAGTCTTGGCCAATACGGACGTCAATATTCCGATTTTCAAATGGGTTTGCGCCCCCGGAACCATGGCCACGAAGTACCTCCCTGGCTCGTGCCGCGGTTAATGGTTTCTCTGGTTTCTCGCTTTGAGTTGTGGCAAACAATTCAGGCCTGAAGTACCTCGATAAAAGACGCGCCTTCGGGCGCGTTTTTTATTGAGGTGATTGATAAGCACAAGGTTGCTTGGCATGGAAGATGCTAATGGCAAATGTCCATCGTTGGATTTTGTTGTTAACTTAAGGAGCTATTCATGAAACGTTCTATGCAAAAGGGTTTTACCCTGATCGAGTTGATGATTGTTGTGGCAATCATCGGTATCCTGGCTGCCGTGGCCTTGCCCGCCTATCAGGACTACACCGTCCGTGCCAAGGTTTCAGAAGCAATTTTGGCAGCATCTGCATGCCGCACCAGCATTACCGAGACGGTGCAGAGCAACTCCAGCACCACCAACCCAGCAGCCAATGGGTGGGGATGTGAACAAAACACCACTGGCGCTGTAGCCAGCGCACCGACCAAGTACGTACTCAGCGTCGTCACGACCAATGCCGGCGTGATCACGGTAACAACCACAGCCGACGCATCCCTTAACGCGGCGGCGAGCAAGACGGTTACCATGACTCCCTATAAAGACGCCACGACAGTCTTGGCCAATACGGACGTCAATATTCCGATTTTCAAGTGGGTTTGCGCCCCCGGAACCATGGCCACGAAGTACCTCCCTGGCTCGTGCCGCGGTTAATGGTTTCTCTGGTTTCTCGCTTTGAGTTGTGGCAAACAATTCAGGCCTGAAGTACCTCGATAAAAGACGCGCCTTCGGGCGCGTTTTTTTCGAGCTGTTGACCTATAGCCGGATCCGGTCAAGTTGAAAAGCAAGCTCTATTGGTGGTGCGCTGCCCTATTGGCACTAGCCTATCTTGTACCCAACCACTACCCGCCATGGCTGAGCTTCCATGGCGAGCTTGTTGCCGCCATCGCGTTCATGCCGCTAGTTGTCTGGGCTTCGCGAGGAAGTATTCCCATTCCGGCTGTTTCGCTCGGCGGCTACGCGCTCGCCGTGGTTGCGGTCGGTCAGGTCATCTTTGGTCAAACGTACTTCGCGGGAGACGGTTGGGTCACTGCGCTCTATTTGTCCGGGTTTGCGCTGGTCGTATTGACCGGATATCGCTGGGCCAAGGAAGAGTTTTCGACCAACCCCCAGGGGCACGGATTAAACATGTTTTGGTGTGCCTTTCTGGTTGCGGGCTACGTGTCCGTCGGAATCGCATTGCAACAATCGTTGAGTCTTGGGAGTTTGGGTATCTATGGGGCCGAAATCCCACCTGGTGCGCGAGCAGTCGGAAATTTGGCCCAACCCAACCACCTCGCAACACTGTTGCTTTTGGCAGTAGCGGCTCACATTGCGATCTTTGAATCGGGCCAACTAGCAGGTGGCGTCTCGCTTCTGGGTGCGCTGTTTCTGGCTGTCGGTTTAGTGCTTAGCGGATCGCGCTCTGTGTTTCTTGTTTTGCTTTGGTCGTTGCCCGGGTATTGGCTGATGCGACGGCGATGCCGCCTGCGTACACAGGGACGTGCCGTGGTGGCGGTCAGCCTTTTTTTTGTGGCCGCTACTCTATGGTGGCCACACGTCAGCGACAGCTTGTTGCTCCCCCGAGAACTATCGAACACCGTTGATCGCCTGGGAACGCCAGGTGCCCGGACAATTTATTGGTCGTCGATGCTCGACGCCGTTGGGCGCGCGCCTTGGCTCGGGTACGGCTGGGCGCAAATCGGTGTGGCGCAAACTGAAACCGCCTTGGATTACCCACCCGTGCACGAGTACTTTTACAGCTCGCACAATTTGTTCCTTGACTTGCTGCTTTGGAACGGGATCCCGATTGGATCAATCGCGATTGCTGGTTTGGTTCTCTGGTCTGTATGGCAGTTGCGCCAATGCCGGGACGGCGTCTCTTTCGCCACCATCATGGCCATTGGGTTTGTCCTTAGCCATGCCATGATCGAGTATCCACTTAGCTATTCCTACTTTTTGTTGCCTGTTGGATTTCTGATGGGCGTCTTGTCGACGCTGCACCCGTGCGCCGTCGACACCATTGATCTTCTCGCGGCACGCCCGCTACGGCGAGTGACGATCGCGAGCAGTTGCGCACTCGCCATCGCGGTGTTGGTCAAGCTCACCCTTGAATATCCGGTGTGGGAGACGGATTGGCGCTATCTACAATTCCAGGAAGCCCGCATCGGCAATCCGGAACACATTGAACTGCCCGCACCCGTGCTGCTGACGCAACTCAGAGAATTGATGGCCTTCGCCAGAACCGAGCCAAAGCCCGACATGTCCGCCGCAGAGTTGGAGTCGATGCGCCGGGTATCGGGGCGGTTTGGGCACGCATCTGGAATGTACCGCTACGCGACTGCTCTTGCCCTCAACGAGCGGCCTGATGAAGCGTATTTGGCTCTGCAAAGGCTATGCCGAATGCACTCCGAAGAACTATGCCTGTCGGCGCAGCGCGACTGGCTCGGCGCCGCGCGACACAAACATCCGCAGCTCGCGCGAGTGCCGTTCCCAACCATCGGCGGCGTGCACCCGCAGCTCAAACGCGAGCCAATGTCATGACCTACTTTAGCTTAGCTCCTAGTCTCTAGCCTCGCATCAGCGCCTCAATCTCAGCCACCGCCACCGGCACGCCGCGACTGATCAGCTCGCAACCCGTTGGCGTTACGACCGCGTCGTCTTCGATACGGATGCCGATGTTGTGAAACTGTTCAGGTACACCCTCGGCCGGGCGCACGTACAGTCCGGGCTCGATCGTCAGCACCATGCCTGGATGCAGTATGCGCGCCGGACGGTCTTTGATGATCTCGCCGCTTAACGGGTCCTTGCGCTCGCTCACCGTGCCAATCTCCGAGGGTTCGATGTAGGCGCCACAGTCGTGCACATCCATACCGATCCAATGCCCGGTGCGGTGCATGTAGAACGGGAAATAAGCCCGCTTTTCGATCACGTCTTCGAGCGTGCCGACCTTGTCTTTGTCAAGCAACCCCAAGTCGAGCATGCCTTGCGCCAGCACCTTGACGGTGGCGTCGTGCGGCTCGGTAAAGCGCGCTCCCGACTCGCGTGACGGCGATGGCTGCCTCCTGGCTGGCGAGCACCAATTCGTACAACGCACGCTGCGGGCCACTGAATGTGCCGTTGGCCGGGAAGGTTCGCGTGATGTCACTGGCGTAGCCATCGAGTTCGCAGCCAGCGTCGATCAAGACCAACTCGCCAGGGCGCACCAGGCCGTTGTCGGCGCGGTAATGCAGCACGCAGGCGTTGGCACCCGCAGCCACAATCGAGCCATAGGCCGGCGCCTGCGAACCGTGGCGGCGAAACTCGTGCAGCAATTCGGCATCAAGGTGATATTCGCGCAGTTCCTGCCCAGCACGAACCATGCGCGCACTGGTTTGCATGGCGCGCACATGCGCACCGGCGCTGATGCTCGCAGCTCGACGCATGGTCGCGAGTTCACCGCTGTCCTTGAACAGGCGCATTTCGTCAAGCGGGCGGCAAAGGTCGCTTTGCCGCTCGGGCACCAGAGCACCGTAACGCACGCGCGAGCGCAGGCTTGAGAGCCAGCCACCGATTTGCGTCTCCAGCCCCGGGTGCGTGGCAAATGGATACCACACCGACTCGCGGCCATCGAGCAGTGCAGGCAGTCGCGTGTCGAGTTCTGCTACTGAAAATGCAGCATCCAACGCAAGCTGAACGGGCGCTGCAGAAGGACCAAGCCTGAAACCATCCCAGATTTCACGCTCCGTGTCCTTCGGTCGACAAAACAAGGTTGTCTCGCCCTCGCCGGTAATGACCAGCCAGGCACCCGGTTCGGCAAAGCCGGTGAGGTAATAGAAGTAGCTATCGTGGCGGTACAGGAAATCGGAATCCCGGTTGCGCCGCTGCTCCGATGCCGTGGGTACGATGGCAAGCCCGCCCGGACCGATCAGCTGGGCCAGTCGCGCGCGGCGCTGGACATACGGCAAACAATTGTCATTGACGACGGTCATGAATCTCTCCAGTGAACAACTCTTATGCGCTTGCGTGGCTCAGCCTGCGCCCCTAAGCCCTGCGCAGCAACAGGTACGACGCCGCGAGTTTAAGTCCTGAACAGCACGGCTACTGCAGTGCATGCGACAAGGCCGGGGCAAATGCACGGATGAGCACTTTGATGCGCATGGCTTGGCGCAATTCCTGATGTGTGAGCAACCACATCGGTGTTCGCAACGCGGCAATCGGCGCGGTCAGTGCCAGCAACTCCGGGCAACTGAGTTCGACAAACGTGGGCAGCAACGCCACCCCCAGTCCGGCACGTACCATGCTCAACGCGTGGCCGAAGCCGTCAACCCGCCCAACGACGCTGGCATCGGGCACGTGCGCGTCAAGCCAGCGGTCAAACTTGAGCTCGCGGGCATCGCGCTCAAAGCTGATCCAACGCCGTTGCCCGAAAAGTTCTACCGGCTCGCGCAGAGCCTGCGTGAGTCCTTGGCGGCGCAGGCCGTAAATGCAAAAATCAACCGCCCCGAGCTTGCGCGCGACGAGCCAGTCAGGAACTTGATCGCTGACCCTCAGCGCCACGTCGGCCTCGCGGCGAATCAGGCTGACGTGCTCGCGCGAGGACGTCAACTCGATGACAACGTCGGGGAAAGCGGCGGCAAACTGACCCAATACCGGTGGCAACAATTGGTCAATCACAATGCTCGCAGCGGTGACGCGCACGTCTCCGCTGGGACGCATATCCTGCCCCAGCACGCGCATTTCGGCGTCGGTCGCCAGCGGCTCCATGGACTTGGCCGCACCAATCAGGGCTTCGCCCGCAGTTGTCGGCGTGTAGCGACCGCGCACCCGCTCGAACAGTTTGGCGTGCAGCCTGGTCTCGATGGCATCGAGTTTGCGCAACAGTGTGACATGGGACATGGCCAACGTGGTGGCGGCCCTGGCCACGCTGGCATCTTGCGCCACGGCCAGGACGATCTGAAAGTCAGTCCAGCCCAGGCGCGAACGCGCTGCTGACGGCGCTGACGCCGTTCTCGCAGCAAGCACGTCTCTCGCACTGATTTTCATAATTGAAGATGTAGAGTTTCTTTTTTGTCATTGTATTATCAATATTGAAACTTTAAAATGGCCCTGTGTCAAAATCTGAAGGAGCCATCATGGAGCGAATAAGTCACTGGCTGGCGTGGATCGCCGTGTTCGTGATCGTCGTTTTCTCGGGCTTGAACTGGAGCGCGCTGACCGCGCCGACAGCCATCAATCTGCTGTTGTTGGACGTACACGCCCCGCTCGGACTGATCCTTCTTGGCCTGACCGCAGTGTTCGTGGCGCTCTTCTTTGTCGCCAGCCTGTACAGCCGTATCAGCAACCTGCTGGAGTCGCGTCAGCTCAACAAGGAACTGCAGCGGGTGCAAGAGGTGGCGAACCGGGCCGAGGCCTCTCGCATGGACACCATGCAGCAAATGATGTTGAGCGAATTCCGGCTGCTCAACGACCGCCTTACCAAACTCGAATCCCTCATCGACGTGCCGCTCGTCAAGCTGCCTTAAGCGGCGCAGCAAACCCAACCCACACAAGGAGAACTCATATGGGCGCAGAAAATACCGCCAACCAAAACCTCGCCAGCATTGACATCGAAGTGTTGGATGACCTGCTCAAACGCGCCGTCGACATCGACCACGCCTACCGCTCGCTGGCCGAGAAAATGGGCCAGTTGTATATGAAAGCTGACGAAGCCGGATTGGGCGATGTGACGAGCCTGCTCGACAAGCCGATGCGCAATGCCTCTGACAACCACCAGGCCTTTGCGGCGCTGGTCGAGGAAGTTCGCACTCAGCGCAATCAACGCCACTGAAGAGCGTAGCCCGTTCGCTCTGTCTTTGCCATAAATAACCATCAGGAATCAACCCGAAATGACCGAAATACGATTTACCCCGCGCCGCAGTCTTGCCCTTGCAGCACTGCTGTCGAGCCTCTTGCTGGGGGCCTGTGCCAGCAACAAGGGCATGCCGCCAGTGGCCGAGTTGGCCAATGCCCGCGCGTCCATAAGCCAGGCGGAAAGTGCTGGGGCGACACAATTGGCTCCGGTCGATCTGCTCGCCGCCCGCGACAAGCTCGGTCGTGCTGAGGCCGCGGCGCGAGAGGAGAACTATATCCAGGCACGCCGTCTTGCCGAATCAGCGGCGGCCGACGCTGAACTCGCCGAGCGCACCGCGCGCCTGGGCAAGGCGCAAGAGGCAGCGCAGGAACTGCAACGCGCCAACGCCGCGCTGGAACGCGAAACCAAGCTGCGCAAAGAGGGCAACTAAGCTGCGCGCCACTGCGGCACGATGACTTGCCGCCAAAAGACATTGCCACCCACGAAACAAACAATACGAAAGACCCAGACGTGAACAATTTCATGCAAGGACCCTACCGCCTCGCCCTGCTTCCTCTTGCCGCGGCCGTGCTCGCCGCCTGCGCTTCAGCACCAACGCGCAATCCGGCGCTGGAGGAGGCACGCAACCTGTATCAGCAAGCCGCCGCTGATGCGTTGGTCGTACGCAGCGCACCGCTGGAACTTGGCCGCGCCCAGGCCGCGTTGCAGCAGGCCGACTCAGCCCTCAAAGCAGGCGAGGATATCGCCGCGGTCGAACATTACGCCTATCTGGCACGCCAGCGAACCGCCGTCGCCATGCAGGCAGGCAAGATTGCCGCAGCCGAGCAGGCGGTCAGCGAGAGCCGCCTGCAACGCGACCGCATTTTGATCGACGCCAGAACACAGGAAGCCGTGGCCAGCCGCGCCAAGGCGCAGGCCGAAATGCTCCAGGCACAGCGGGCCAAGATGGACGCTGAACAAGCCCGAAGCCAGGCCGATCAGGCCAAGGCGCAGGCCGAAACGGCACGCAAAGTTGCGGCCGAACAGCTCGCCGCGGCAGAAGCCGCCAGGGCCAAGGCCGGCGAACTTCAAAGACAACTGTCGGAACTGCAGGCCAAGCAAACCGAGCGCGGCATGGTTTTGACCCTGGGCGACGTGCTGTTTGACAGCGGGCGGGCCGAACTCAAGCCCGGCGCCATGCGTACCCTTGACCAACTCGCAACCTTCCTGCGCGACAACCCGGAGCGCACGGTCACCGCCGAGGGATACACCGACTCGGTTGGTGGTGACACATTCAACCTCGGTCTGTCGCAACGCCGTGCCGATGCCGTGCGCGCGGCACTGACCAGTCGCGGTATCGATGCCTCGCGCATCACGGCAAGGGGCTTTGGTGAAGCCAACCCGGTAGCCAACAACGACACCGCCGCGGGGCGGCAGCGCAATCGACGCATCGAAGTGGTGATCTCCAACGCGAAATGATGTGGAGCGATCAACCCGGTGGCGTGATCGATGCTGCCGAATTGAGCGCCGCGAGTCGCTGCGGCGTCCCGACGTCGGTCCAGGCCCCCTGGTAAAGCTGCGCTGACACGCGTTGCCGGGCCATTGCCCGGCGCAGCAATGGCGCCAGCGCGGCCTTGATGCCATGCGGGTTGCCGTAAGCAATATCACACCAGGGCGGCTCAAACAGTTGCCGCCGGTACAAGCCGATCGTCGAATAGGTGTAGCGCCGACTTGCGTCGTGCGCTGCAGGATCGATCGCCAGAGCGACGCCGTCGGCTTCGCCCGCGCCTTGCACCAAAGCAAAATCACCGCTTGGGTTGTGCGCCGGGTTTGGCACCAACCAGACGTGCGCTAGTTTGTCGCTGGCGATGAACCGATCCACCGCCGACTGCGCAAATTCAAAATTAGGGGCGAAAATATCGCCCGCGCCAAGCCAGAAAATGTCGGCCTCCGGTCTCTTTGCATCGGGCGGACAAAGCAGCGGCAACGCGCGCACAATGCCGCCTGCGGTCTCCAGCGCAGCGCCGAAATCGCGCCCTTCACAAGAGTAAAGGATCGGAATTTGCTCTCTATTTGATAGCTGCTCACGCCCATTCGACGGGCGCTTCAAGGCAAAATGGTTGCCAAAATGCGACGCTATCCTGGTCTCCAGCCAGGCTGTGTTGACCACGATTCGCGCGACACCGCCGCGCACCAGTGCTTCGAGTGTCCATTGCATCAGCGGTTTACCACGCACCAGCAGGAGCGGCTTGGGCGTGCTGTCGGTCAACGGTCGCATGCGCTCGCCACGGCCCGCGGCCAGAAGCATGGCGGCAACCTTTTGCGCGGACATGGCAGAGAACCTCTAGCGGATCCCGACCGAGACTTTGCCAAACACGTCCTTGGCCTCGCGCGGCAGGCAGCGCCAGTACGCGGGGTGCGCCTTGACCTCGGCACCGAGCGCCGCAGCGGCGTGCCAACCCCAGCGCGGGTTGTACAGGAATCCGCGCGCCAGCGCGATCAGGTCAGCGTCACCGGCTTGCAGGATCGCCTCGGCCTGCGTTGCTTCGGTGATCAGGCCAACCGCCGTGGTGATCATGCCGCTGGCCGCGCGAATTTCGCGCGCCATCGCAACCTGGTAGCCTGCGCCAAGCGCGATCTTTTGTGCTGGCGAGACGCCACCCGAGGAGACATGAATGAAGTCACAGCCCAGCGCCTTGAGCCGCCTGGCAAACTCTGCGCTTTGGGACACGTCCCAGCCGCCCTCGACCCAGTCCGACGCCGAGACACGCAGGCCCAGCACACCACCAAACGCCTCGCGGACCGCGGCAAACACTTCCAGTGGAAAGCGTACGCGATTGTCAAAACTGCCGCCGTATTTGTCGCTGCGCTGATTCGCTATTGGCGACAGAAACTCATGCAGCAAATAGCCGTGGGCGCTATGGATTTCCACCGCCTCGATACCCATCGTTGCTGCGCGTTTGGCCGCCTGGGCAAAGGCGTCGCAGGTTTGGGCCATCTTGTCCTAGGCTCAACTCGGTGGGCGGCGGCTCGATCGGCAGATGCGGTAGTGCCGACGGTGCAAAGGTTTCCCAGCCACCCTGCTCGGGCGAGAGCAACTGCGCGCCGTGCCAGGGCAGGGCGCTGGACGCTTTGCGTCCGGCGTGCGCGAGCTGGATGCATACCGGTGCCGCTGGTGCGAGCTCGCGGGCCCGCTGCAAGGTGCGCGCCAGCGCCGCTTCGGTACGCTCGTCCCAAAGACCCAGGCAAGCCGGTGTGATGCGCCCCTCCGGCAGCACTGCGGTGGCCTCGATCGTGAACATGGCCGCGCCACTGTTGAACAGATTGCCCCAGTGCATCAAATGCCAGTCGGTAGCTTCGCCATCGCGCGCGGCGTACTGGCACATGGGCGCGACCACAATGCGATTGGGAAGGGTCAGACCGCCGCTCGGTGAGGGTATTTGCAAGGGAGAAAACAGAAGGCTCATGAAAAGGCTCCGCAAGAGTTTGGGTGTCAAGAACAGGGTTGGGGATGGGCGCCGTTAAAATTCGGGGTTTCCCCTAATATCCCAGAATTATCCCGGAGTTGGTACACATGGCTGATTCGCAGCAAGAACAACAAACACGCAGCGCCCCGGCCGCCAGCCGCACCGACATGGCCAACGCCATTCGCGCCCTGTCGATGGACGCGGTACAGGCGGCCAACTCGGGGCATCCGGGCGCACCGATGGGCATGGCCGACATGGCCGTTGCCTTGTGGAGCACTCACCTCAAGCACAACCCGGCCAACCCGGGTTGGTTCGACCGCGACCGCTTCGTACTTAGCAACGGACACGGCTCAATGCTGCTGTACTCGGTGTTGCACCTCACGGGCTACAAACTTCCCATCGGCGAGCTGAAGAAATTCCGCCAAATGGGCTCCAGGACACCGGGTCACCCGGAAGTGGGCGTGACGCCTGGCGTGGAAACGACCACCGGGCCACTGGGTCAGGGCATCAGCAACGCCGTGGGCATGGCACTGGCGGAGAAGTTGCTGGCGGCCGAGTTCAACCGCGAAGGTCATGAAATCGTCAACCACCATACCTTCAGCTTTCTCGGTGACGGTTGTCTGATGGAAGGCATCAGCCACGAGGCCTGCGCGCTGGCCGGCGCCTGGAAGCTCGGCAAGCTCATTGCCCTGTATGACGACAACGGGATCTCGATCGACGGCCAAGTCGCTCCCTGGTTCATCGACAACACCGCCCTGCGTTTTGTCGCCTACGGCTGGAATGTGCTCGGACCAATTGACGGCAACGACGCCGAATTGGTGATCAAGGCCATCGCCGAAGCCAAATCCTCGGGCGAGAGACCGACCCTGATCATTTGCAAAACAGCGATCGGCAAGGGCAGTCCGAATCGCGCCAACACCGCCAAGGCGCACGGCGAGCCGCTGGGTGCTGAAGAAATTGCCCTCACGCGTCAAGCCTTGGGCTGGCCATCCGAGCCGTTTGTGGTTCCCGATGCCGTTTACGCGGCCTGGGACGCCCGCGCCGCGGGCCACGCCGCTGAACAAAGCTGGAACGACAGATTTGCCGCGTACCGGGGTGCACACCCGGAACTGGCCAAAGAGCTGGTGCGCCGGATGAAGGGCCAATTGCCCGGCAACTTCGATCAGGTTGCGGTCGACGCCACCATCGCAGCCCACACTGCCGCTCAGACGGTCGCCTCGCGCAAAGCCTCGCAGCTGGCGCTTGAAGCGTTCACCGCGGCGCTGCCGGAACTGCTGGGGGGTTCGGCTGACCTCACGGGCTCGAACCTGACCAATACCAAGAGCACGCCCAATTTGCGCTTTGACTCTTTCAGCGGGTTGGGCAATGGCGGGCGTCACATCAACTACGGGGTGCGCGAATTCGGCATGGCCGCCATCATGAATGGCGTGGCGCTGCACGGCGGCTACATCCCCTACGGCGGCACGTTCCTGACCTTCAGCGATTACAGCCGCAACGCAATCCGCATGGCCGCGCTGATGAAGCTGCGTGTCGTGCATGTGTTTACGCATGATTCGATCGGTCTGGGCGAAGACGGCCCGACGCACCAATCGGTCGAACACGCTGCGAGTCTGCGCCTGATTCCAAACCTTGACGTCTGGCGCCCGGCGGACACGGCCGAGACCACCGTCGCCTGGGCGGTGGCCCTGCGCAACAAGAGCGGGCCCACCGCATTGTTGCTGTCACGCCAGAACCTCAACTACGCTCCCAAGCCCGGTCTGGGCGACATCAGCCGGGGCGCCTACGTGCTGGCCGAGCCGTCCGAGGTGGGTCTGAACAAGAAGACCCAGGCGATCATCATTGCGACCGGCTCCGAAGTGCAACTTGCGCTACAGGCGCAGGAGCTTCTTGCTACGAAAAAGATAGCTGCTCGTGTAGTATCCATGCCGAGCAACACAACATTTGATCAACAAACTTCGGCTTACAAAAGTACCGTTCTACCAGCGGGCATCCCGCGCATTGCGGTCGAAATGGGTGTGACCGATGGCTGGTGGAAATATGGCTGCGCTGCGGTGGTTGGCATCGACACGTTTGGCGAATCGGCCCCGGCCCCGGTGCTGTTCAAGCACTTTGGTTTTACCGCACAAAATGTCGCCGAGACGGTGCAAAAGGTTTTAAGTTTTTAACACGTGGAGAAAATGATGACAGTCAAGATAGGTATCAACGGCTTCGGGCGCATCGGGCGCATGGTGTTTCGTGCCGCTGTGCAGAACTTCAAGGACATCGAAGTGGTTGGCATCAACGACCTGCTCGATCCGGCCTACCTGGCTTACATGCTGCAGTTTGACTCCGTGCACGGACGCTTCAAGGGCGACGTGGCGGTAGAAGGCAGCAGCCTGGTTGTCAACGGCAAGAAGATTCGCCTGAGCGCCATCAAGGACCCCGCTGAACTGAAGTGGAGCGAAGTCGGCGCCGAGGTTGTCATCGACGCTACAGGATTGTTCCTGACCAAGGAGGCCGCGCAGAAACACCTTGCAGCGGGCGCCAGGAAAGTCATCATGTCAGCCCCGTCCAAGGACGACACGCCGATGTTTGTCTTCGGCGTAAACCACAGTACCTATGCTGGTCAGGACATCATCTCCAACGCCTCGTGCACGACCAACTGCCTGGCCCCGGTGGCCAAGGTGCTCAACGACAACTGGGGCATCAAGCGCGGCCTGATGACGACGGTGCACGCCGCCACCGCGACCCAGAAGACAGTGGACAGCCCCTCGAACAAGGACTGGCGCGGTGGTCGCGGCATTCTGGAGAACATCATTCCTTCGAGCACCGGCGCGGCCAAGGCGGTCGGCGTGGTGATACCCGAACTCAACAAGAAGCTCACCGGCATGTCGTTCCGTGTGCCGACTTCCGACGTGTCGGTGGTCGACCTGACCGTGGAGCTAACCAAGCCCGCCACGTATGAGGAGATCTGTGCAGCGATGAAGGCTGCGTCCGTCGGCGCGATGAAGGGCGTGCTGGGCTACACCACCGACAAAGTGGTATCGACCGACTTCCGCGGCGAGAGTTGCACGTCCGTGTTTGACGCCGATGCCGGTATTGCCCTGGACAGCACCTTTATCAAAGTGGTGTCCTGGTACGACAACGAATGGGGCTACTCCTGCAAATGCCTGGAGATGGTGCGCGTGGTCAACCAGTAGGTCGTTTGTCTCGCCTTCGGTCAGAGGTCGCACGAACGTTTGGGCTCAGCGACTTTGACTTCGCGCTGCCCGAGGGGCTCGTGGCCCAACATCCGGCGGCACAACGCAGCCACTCGCGCCTGCTCGATGGCACCTCGAGCACGCCGGTAGATCGCATCTTCAACGAGTTCCCGACGCTGCTGCGCCGGGGTGATTTGATGGTGTTCAACGACACGAAGGTCATCAAGGCGCGCCTGTTCGGTGAAAAGCCGAGCGGCGGCAGGCTCGAACTGCTCATCGAGCGGGTCCTCGACGCAAACCAGGTTGTGGCGCACATGCGGGTGAGCAAAAAGCCCGCAGTTGGCACAACGCTGCCCCTGGTCGGGGCACCGGGCTGCGATGACCATCCGCGCGCGACCCTGCTCGGACGCTGGCCCGACGCCAAAGGCTCAATGTTTCGTCTGATCCTTTCCAACGATCTGGGCGACGATGCCCACACGCTGATGGAGCGCCACGGCCACGTGCCGCTGCCCCCGTACATCTTGCATGCTGACTCGGCTGAGGACGCCGAGCGCTACCAGAGCGTTTTTGCCCGCCGCCCGGGTGCCGTGGCTGCCCCCACCGCCGCCCTGCACTTTGACGAAGCCCTGCTTGCTGCCATCGATGCGATGGGCGTGCAACGCGCGCACATCACGCTGCACGTCGGCGCCGGCACCTTTGTCCCGGTGAAGACCGAAAACCTGGCCGAACACCAAATGCACAGCGAGTGGTGCGAGGTGGACGGGCCAACGCAACAGGCCGTTGCCCAGACCAAGGCGCGCGGCGGGCGCGTGATTGCAGTGGGCACGACAACCGTACGAACGCTGGAAACCTGGGCGCGCGACGTTGCCGAAGGCCGGTTCATGCGGGCTTCTTGCAACCCCGACGATTCGAACCCTGCCGTGCCCTCAAGGACCTATTCGGCAGAGACAGACATCTTTATCAAACCTGGGTTCGAGTTTCGATTGGTCGACCTGCTGGTGACCAATTTTCACCTGCCGAAGTCAAGCCTGATGATGCTGGTGAGCGCCTTTGCCGGCTACGACCATGTGATGGACCTGTATCGCCATGCGATCGCCACCGAATACCGGTTCTTCAGCTACGGTGACGCCATGTTGTTGGCATGCGCGGGTCAAACGCGATGATGTTCGCGCCGACGCGCTTCAGAGACAAACTCTTCCAGGTCTGGATCCATCGCGTTGCGCGAGGAGATGATGCCAATGGGGTGGCCATTTTCCACGACCGGCACATGCCGAAACCCGTTCTCCTGCATCAGCAACAGTGCATGTCCGTAGGTCTTGCTGGGCTCAAGCGTCTTGGGTGAATGCGTCATCACGTCGAGCAATGGCGTGGTCTTGGGTTCAAGGCCCTGCGCAATCACGCGAAAAACGGCGTCGCGTTCTGAAAAAATACCCGTCAACTGATCATCCTCGACAACCAGAATGACGCCAACATTCTTCTTCGCCATTAGGCGCGCCGCGTCCCTCACGCTGGTTTGCGGTGAAGCAGTAAGAAATTTCTTCTGCTCCATGATATTTCTGATGGGTTGATCGAACATGCGGCCTCCGGGGAGCAAATGCTACCGGGCTTTTCAGCCACCCCTTTGACCTGTGTCAACCATCACGCGGGCAACGGCGCCGGTGATCAATTGGCGCGGCTGGCGGGGATCGAACCCACGACCCTTGGCTTCGGAGGCCAATACTCTATCCACTGAGCTACAGCCGCTTGCCCGAGACCGCATTGTAGGTGTTTTCACGGGGGCGCCCGCTATAATCGCCTCTGCCCCCACGCCTCGAACCCCTCGGAACACCATGAGCGAGAACCCCAGCGCCGATGTTGACGACCAAGCCCATACCGGCCCGGTCAAAACGCCAAGGCAATTGTTGCTAAGCGTCGCCTTTTCGTTTCTGCTGCCAATCATGGTCATCATTGCCGTCGTGTACTACGTGACATCGGCAGACAAGCCCGCAGCAGGTTCAGACAATCTTGAAAGGGCGGTGGCAGCCCGCATCCAGAAGGTCGGCACCGTCGAGATTCGCGATGCCAACCGGCCCCTGCGCAGCGGCGAGGAGGTGTTCAAGGCGCAATGCACGAATTGCCATACGGCCGGACTGGTTGGTGCACCGAAGTTTGGCGACGCGGCGGCTTGGGCTCCGCGTATCAAGAACGGATACGATGCGCTCGTCAACGCTGCCGTAAAGGGCAAGAACGCCATGAGTCCGCAAGGTGGCGGCGAGTTCACGCCCCTTGAAATTGGTCGTGCCGTGGTTTACATGGTCAATGCGGCGGGAGGCAAGTTCGAGGAACCGAAAGCACCTGAACCGGCCGCCAGTGCCGCCTCGTCTGCAAAGTAATATCGGGCTGAAAAGCCGTCCATACTGCGCGGGCAGCTATATTTTCTGTAGCAATTCGGGGCTGCACACGTAGCCAAAACGCCTCGGCAGGTCCGCCACAAATACATCCTGCGGCGTCCCCCATCCCTGTTCGACGGCGTCGCACGCATGAACCATGTCCGCCGTGTGAACCAGCCCGAATCCGAGGTCGGCCTGCAGGTACAGGCGGCCGTCTTCATCCATCAGGCTTTGCGACATGTGCGCAACTTTGCCGACGTGATCGCGGATCGAAAAGTCCGCGCCGATGCGCCAGATCCGTGGGGTCACTTCGAGTTCGACGTACACGCGCTGCGGGCCGTTCTGGAAGAACCACCGCCCCAAGACGTCAGCCTCGTAGTTTCGCCCGATGAATTCCAGCAGTCGCTCGTGACGGATCAGCGAGCCCTTGCTCAGTGCAATGCCACTTGAAAAGCCGCCAAGCGCCTGGACGCTCTCATCGCGCAAAAACCAGTTGCCGCGCGCATCCAGCCCGAGCCAACCAAAACAGTCGGGCACGTTCGGCCACTTGACCAGCGATTGCGTTACCATTTCATCCACCTTGTTATGCTACTGCACTGGCGCAATCGCCTGACTGGAGGCCTCTATGACACGCCCGATACTGGTTCTGATGTTCGCGCTCACCCTGACGGGTTGCGGTTACAACGATTTCCAGCGCTACGACGAACAGACCAAGTCGGCCTGGAGCGAAGTGCTCAATCAGTACCAGCGTCGAGCCGATTTGGTGCCCAACATCGTGGCCACGGTCAAGGGCGAAGCGGCATTCGAGCAGGACACATTGACCAAGGTCATTGAGGCGCGCGCCAAGGCAACATCGATCCAGATCACGCCGGAGACGCTGAATAACCCGGATGTGTTCAAGAAATTCCAGGCCGCACAAGGCGAGCTCGGCTCCGCTTTGAGCCGTTTGATGGCGGTCTCGGAACAGTACCCCAATCTGAAGACCAATGAGGGTTTCAAGGATCTGAGGGTCCAGCTCGAAGGCACGGAAAATCGCGTCACGGTAGCACGCAACCGCTACATCCAGGCGGTTCAGGCATACAACGTGCTCGCTCGCAGTTTCCCGAGCAATTTGACGGCGATGGTTTTTGGCTACGAGCCCAAACCCAGCTTCTCGGTGCAGAACGAAGCGGCGATCTCGACGCCTGTTGTGGTCGACTTCACCAAGAAATAGCGCCCGCCTGTTCAGGAAATCCGTCCCGATGCGGCATTGGCTCTGGCGTCGTCTATCGGTCGTGGCCGAGCGGACGCTTGCCGTCTGCTGCGTGCTGGTGCTGGGGCTCACCAGCGCTCTGGCGCAGCAGAGCGTGCCCGAGCTCAGCGGGCACGTGATTGACAGCACCAGCAGTTTGAGCACGCAGCAGTTGCAGCAACTCGAAGCCAGTCTCACCGCCTTTGAGCAAAGTCAGGGTGCACAAATTGTGATGCTGCTGGTCAGCTCGACCGCTCCCGAGGACATTGTCAGTTACGCCAATCGCGTCGCCAACGCCTGGAAGATCGGGCGCCGCGGCGTCGGTGACGGCGTGCTGATTGTCGTGGCCAAGAACGAGCGCAAGGTTCGCATCGAAGTGGCCAAGACGCTTGAAGGCGCAATCCCCGACCTGATGGCCAAACGCATCATCGACGAGGCGATCACACCACGCTTCAAACAGGGAGATTTTGCCGGCGGCCTGGACGCAGCAGCTGGGCAAATCATGCTGCTGATCCGCGGCGAAGCCCTGCCCGCGCCGAAACCGGCCGTCGCACCAGGCAATACCGGCTTTGATCTGGTTGACCTCGGGCTGTTTGTTTTCTTCGCCGTGCCGGTGTTGGGCGGGCTGATTCGCAGCATTCTGGGTACCAAACTCGGAGCGCTGGTTACCGGTACCGGGGTCGGCGCCCTGGCACTATTTTTCACCGCGAGCTTTTTGATTGCCGGTCTGGCGGGCGTGGTGGCTCTGGTGATCACGCTGTTTTCAAACTTTTCCAGGACTTCGGGTGGTTCGGGCGGATGGGGGTCAAATTTGGGCGGCATCAGTTTTGGCGGTGGTGACAGTTCAGGTGGGGGATTCAGTTCGGGCGGGGGCGGCGATTTTGGTGGCGGCGGCGCCTCGGGAGACTGGTGATGCTCAAACGCATAGGCAGGGTATTCAAGCATCGCTGGCTGGACGCCTCGGCGAGTCAGCGTGCGATACCGCCCGCGGCCATGCAACGCCTGGCCGAGCACGTGGCCGCGAGCGAGCGGCTGCATTCGGGTGAAATTCGAATTTTCGTCGAAGCCGGACTGCCCTTGAGCTACCTTTGGCGCAAGGCGTCAACGCGGTACATAACGCGCCAGCGTGCGCTGGCCATGTTTGGCAAGCTTCGCGTCTGGGACACGGCCCACAACAATGGCGTTCTCATCTATTTGCTGCTGGCGGAACGCTCCATTGAACTGGTCGCTGATCGCGGGCTCAACAACGTGGTTGAAACAAAAGCCTGGCAGGCCATGCTGTCACGCATGCGCGGTGCGTTTCGTGATGGTCAGTTTGAGGGTGGCCTGTTGGAGGCAATCGACGGTGTGACGGTGTTGCTGGTGGAGCACTTCCCATTGCAAGCTGGCGAAGCGAACCCAAACGAACTGCCGGACGCGCCGATTCTGAACTGACGACCCCTGGAGCGCTTCGAGCTCAAAGGCGCTGCCGTACCAACAGACGCCTTTTCGGAAGGACTATTTCTTCACTTTCATTTCCGAGGTGAGCCTGAGTTCAAGGACCTCGATTTCGACGCGCCGATTCTTGGCGCGCCCATCCTTTGTCGCGTTGTCAGCAATCGGCTGAGACTCGCCTCGACCCTCGGTGCGTATGCGTTTGACGTCGATGCCCTTGGCCACCAGGTAGTCCTTGACCGAATTTGCTCGCGCCAGCGACAGGCGGTTGTTGTACTCTTCGCTGCCGACGGAGTCGGTGTGCCCAACAATAATTACAACGTCCAGCGCGATACCCTTGACGCGTTCGACCAAGCCGTCAAGTTTTGCGAGCCCCTCGGGTTTGAGATTGGACTTGTCAAAATCAAATAGCGTGTCGGCCGACAAACTGACCTTGGTGGGCGGCACTATCGCTGGCGCAGGAGCAGGCGCCGCGACCCGTGCCCGCGCTGGAATCACGGTCCGCGCCTTGATGGCGTCCATCGTGTCGACCACATCTTCCTGCAACGGACACAACTCGGCAGGGTCGATGCTGGTGCGGTCCTGCCCCGCATCCTTGGCACTGGGCACGTCGGATCGAGTGATCCCCATGGAAGCGACCAATCGCCCCATGCCCGCGAGCGTGCGCGCTTGCGCTGCGATCTGCGTGTGTCGGGCGTTGATATAAGAACGCGACGCCTCGAAATACTCGTTCTGACTATCGAGCAAGTCGAGCAGCGTACGCTGGGCAATTTCAAATTGTTGACGGTAAGCTTCCCGCGCCTTTTCGGCCGACAGGCGATGCTGATCAAGGTAGCGCAGTTGTTCATCGAGGGTCCGCACGTCACTGAAGGCGATTGAAAGGGTCTGGCGCACGTCGCGACAGGCCTTTTCCTGGAGATCGCGTGCCTGCTCGCTCTGAGAAACCGCCTGGCGCTCGCGCGCGCTGTCGGCACCACCGCGGTACAAGTTGTAGGCCAGCACCAATTCGATCCCCTGCACGCGCGTCGTCCCGGTGACGCCGCCGGAGTTGCTGTCCCAATTCTGGTACGCACGAAAATCCACCCGCGGCTTGTAAAACGACTTGCGTGTCTCAATGGCTTGCCGATAAGCGCGCACATTTTCGACTGCGGCGTTGAGCGTCGGGCTACCCTGGAGGCCGTCACGCATCAATACTTCCACTGAAGTCGGCATCGTACCCACCTTGAACTGCTCCGCAAAAAAGGGCAGCTTGGCCGGAGGCTTTTCCCCAACGACCCGAAGATATCGGGCGC
>CAWJOT010000046.1:0-10052 GCA_963844495.1 uncultured Pseudomonadota bacterium | reverse complement strand
CGACTCGAACAAATCACCCACCACGCTCATCGCCACCATGAACACGACGGCGAGGATCAACAGTACTGGGCCCTGCGCGCCAACATGCGTGAAAAAACTTGGTTCCGCTACCTCCAGCGCAGCGTCGGCCCAGCGCCAGCCAAACGCCAGCGCCGTCGCCCCGATCATGGCGCCCCAGACGCCTTCCCAACTCTTGCCCGGGCTGATCGATGGCGCGAGCCTGCCCTTGCTGAAACGGCCGCCCCAGGTCCTGCCCGAAAAATAGGCCGCGATGTCGGCGACCCAAACCAGCGCCAGCACTGATAGCAAGAAATTGATCCCCAGTACCCTGGCCTTAGCCATCGCCAGCCACGCCAGCCACAGCGCCAGCAGACCCAGCACCCCGCGCGCCGGGCGCGCCAAGCCTGACCATGCTCGCGCCCCACCGCGCAGGGCCCAGCCCCCTAGCAGCACCCAGGCTGCGCCGGTGACAAGCCAAAGAGCAAACAGCGGGCGCGACGGCCCGAGCAGGCCCAGCCACCACGACAGCGCGCATAGCAGGACACACGTCAATCCGTTCGCGATCGAGCCCAGCGGACCAACACCTAGCAGCCGAGCCCATTCCCATGCGGCCGCGCCGATCAAAAGCAGCACGAGCGCAAAAAACGCCGCGCTCGAGCCCATGAACAATATCGGCAATATCACGGCCAACAGAAGCACCGCCGTAATGACACGCTGTTTGAGCACAGACTCAACCCTGAGCGGCCGCGACCGGCGCTGAAGACGCGGCGAGCTGTTCGGAAGTCTTGCCAAACCGGCGTTCGCGCCGGGCAAACTCCCCAATGGCGCGGTCAAGCTCAAGTTCATCAAATTCCGGCCAAAGCTTGTCACTGAAAAAGAACTCTGCGTAGGCCGCCTGCCAAAGCAGAAAGTTGCTCACGCGCTGCTCTGCGCCGGTGCGAATGACCAGATCGGGATCCTCGACATGCGCCAGCGCCAATGACGCGCTCAAGCTCTTTTCGTCGATCGTCGTGCCTTGCGCAGCCAACCGTGCCGCAGCCTGAACAATGTCCCAGCGGCCGCCATAATTGAAGCAGACGTTGAGAATCATGGCCGAGTTGCCCGCGGTTGCCGACTCGGCCCGCTCGATGCTCGCAGCGACTCTGTCCGACAGATGCGTTCGCGCACCGACAAAATACAGGCGCACGCCGTCGGCCTGGAGTTGTGGCAGTTCCCGCCCCAGCGCCATGACAAAGAGGTCCATCAGGCCCGCCACTTCCTCGGCCGGACGATTCCAGTTCTCGGAGGAAAATGCAAAGACGGTCAACACACGCACGCCGCGCTTGCCACACGCACGCACGCAGCGGCGCAACGCATCGACGCCCTGCTTATGACCGGCAACACGGGGTAAAAACCGCTTGGAAGCCCAGCGCCCGTTTCCATCCATCACGATGGCAATGTGGTGCGGTGCCTTGCTCATGATTGCAGACGCAACGGCTACACCGCCATGATGTCTTGTTCTTTGGCCGCTACCAGGTGATCAATTTCCGCGACGTGCCGGTCCGTGACTTTCTGGATTTCCGCCTCGATGCGTTTCTGATCATCCTCGGTGGCCAACTTGTCCTTGACCGCTTTTCTGATCGCGTCGTTAGCGTCACGGCGCAGATTGCGCACAGCAATTTTCGCGCTTTCACCTTCGCCGCGCACGACCTTGGTCAGTTCCTTGCGCCGCTCTTCGGACATCGCAGGCATCGGCACCCGGATCAAATCGCCCATGGAGGCCGGGTTCAGCCCCAAATCACTGTCACGAATGGCCTTCTCAATCTTCGCACCCATGCCCTTTTCCCACGGCTGCACGCTGATCGTGCGCGCGTCGAGCAACGACACATTGGCAACCTGGCTGATCGGCAACATGGCGCCGTAATAGTCGACGTGAACCGAGTCAAGCAGCGCCGGATTGGCGCGGCCGGTGCGGATTTTGGTCAGGTTGTTCTTGAACGCACTGATGGCCAGGTCCATCTTGACATCACCGGTGCGCTTGATTTCGGAAATCGGCATGATGTTCTCCTTGCTCAACGATTAAAAATGGCACGGCTTGCGCCCTGCGATTCTGACACGATCAGGCATAGACCAGCGTCCCCTCATCCTCGCCCATGACCACGCGCTTGAGCGCACCATGCTTGAAGATGGAAAAGACCCGGATCGGCAGTTTCTGGTCGCGGCACAGTGCAAAAGCGGTGGCGTCCATGATGCCCAGCCCCTGGGCCATGGCGTCATCAAACGATATCTTGGTGTAGCGCGTCGCATGCTGGTCCTTGCGCGGGTCGGCGCTGTAGACGCCGTCAACCTTGGTCGCCTTGAGAACGACTTGCGCGCCGATTTCGGCGCCGCGCAGCGCCGCAGCCGTGTCGGTCGTGAAGAACGGGTTGCCGGTGCCCGCGGCAAAGATGACGACCTTGCCTTCTTCGAGGTATTGCAGTGCCTTGGGTCTGACGTAGGGCTCAACCACCTGCTCGATCCCGATCGCCGACATGACCCGTGCCACCAGCCCGGCCTTGTTCATGGTATCGCCCAAGGCGAGTGCATTCATGACCGTTGCCAGCATTCCCATGTAGTCGGCCGTCGCCCGATCCATCCCGACCGAGCCCAACGCCACACCGCGAAAAATATTGCCCCCGCCAATCACCACCGCGACCTGCACACCCAGGCGCGTGATCTCGGCGACTTCACCGACGATGCGCACGATGGTGTCGCGGTTGATGCCATACGGGTCAGCTCCCATCAGGGCCTCACCCGAGAGCTTCAGAAGAATGCGGTGGTAGGCGGGCTTGGCCATGGACATGATGAACTCCTCTATGCAGCAACAGTTGCGAATCCGCAGGATGCAGACATTGACCTACAAGCCATCGGGTGCCGAACCCGCAATATCACTCTGCCTGTTTGGCCGCGGCTACCTGCGCGGCGACCTCAGCGGCGAAATCATCGACACGCTTCTCAAGACCTTCGCCCACAACATACAGCGTGAACGCCGTGACACGCGTGTCGGCGGCCTTGAGCATCTGCTCGACCGTCTGCTTGTCGTTCTTCACGAAAGACTGGTCGCACAGCGAAACCTCCTTGAGGAATTTCTGCACACTGCCTTCGATCCGCCGTGTCACAATTTCTGCCGACTGTACCGGTTTGCCCGCAGCTGTGGCAACGGCAGCGTCCTCGGCTGCCTTGGCGGCCGCCACCGAGCGCTCCCGGGCCACCAGATCGGCGGGCACGTCAGCGCTGGACAAAGCCACCGGTTTCATCGCCGCCACATGCATCGCCACGTCCTTCGCGGCAACTTCGTTGCCCTCGAATTCCACGACCACGCCGATGCGCGTGCCATGCAAATACGAAGCCAGTCGATGACCGGCGGCAAAGCGCTTGAAGCGGCGAAAACTCATGTTCTCGCCGATCTTGCCGATCAGACCCTTGCGGACGTCTTCCAGCGTCGGGCCGAAGCCATCCTGGGCGTACGGCAAGGCACCCAGCGCGGCCACGTCCGGCGGGTTATTCCTGGCGATCAGACCAACTGCAGCATTGGCCAGCGCCAGAAAGCTGTCGTTCTTGGTCACAAAATCGGTCTCGCAGTTGACCTCCAGCAGAGCGCCCACGCTGCCTTCCATGCAGCACGTGACCACGCCCTCGGCCGTGATCCGTCCGGCGGCCTTGCCTGCCTTGCTGCCGAGTTTCACGCGCAGCAACTCCTCTGCCTTGTCCATATCGCCTTGCGCTTCGGTCAAAGCGCGCTTGCACTCCATCATGGGCGCATCGGTCTTGCCGCGCAGTTCAGCAACCATGCTTGCGGTAATAGCAGCCATTTTGATTCTCCGTACTCAGTTCATTGATCGTTCATTGGGCAAAAAAAGGGAGCATTGCAGCCCCCCATTTCCCGGGCCACGCAGGCTCAGGCAGAGGCCTCGTTGACCTCGACAAATTCGTCCTCGCTTTCGGCCACCATCGCCTTGACGACATCGTCAACGACATTGGCGCGTCCTTCGATAATCGCGTCCGCGATGCCCCTGGCGTACAAAACCACGGCCTTGGACGAGTCATCGTTGCCTGGGATGACGTAGTCAATGCCCTCGGGCGAGTGATTCGTATCCACGACCGCGATCAGGGGAATGCCGAGCTTCTTCGCCTCGGCCACGGCAATCTTGTGAAAGCCAACGTCGATCACGAAGATGGCGTCGGGCAATACCGTCATATCCTGGATGCCGCCAATATCGCGTTCCAGCTTGGCAAGCTCGCGCGCAAACACCAGTTGTTCCTTCTTGCTCATAGCGTCGAGTCCGGCCTCTTGCTGGACCTTCATGTCCTTGAGGCGCTTGATCGAGGTCTTGACGGTCTTGAAGTTCGTCAACATGCCCCCGAGCCAACGCTGATCGACGTACGGGACCCCGGCGCGCTTGGCCTCCTGTGCCACGGTTTCGCGCGCCTGGCGCTTGGTGCCAACCATCAGGACATTGCCCCGCTTGGCCGCAATCTGGCGAACGAACTTCGCTGCCTCCTCGAACATCGGAAGCGATTTTTCCAGGTTGATGATATGAATCTTGTTGCGATGACCGAAAATATACTGGGCCATCTTGGGATTCCAGAAGCGGGTCTGGTGTCCAAAATGGACGCCTGCTTCGAGCATTTCGCGCATGCTGACTGACATGATTAACTCCAAAGGTTAGGTCTAAAATCCAGTTCACTATTGCAACCGCTGCAGGCCCGTCGAAATGGGCCGGTGGCGCTTGCAACACCTCGATGAAACTGGTTCGCTGATTTGTCTGCCACGACGGTTGCATACCGCCCAGCTAAACCGGTAAATTATACATTGCCACCGGGTATCTTCATGTTTGCAGATCTTCAGACGACACGCCAACGAATAAGCGACGCGCACAGCGACCCGGTCACCGAGATTGAACGCGCCATCGACCTCGCCCAATCGACTCGCTGCGAGAACGTGTTTCTGCGACCCACGTTCGACGTCGCGCATGCCACGGCGCATGAGGCGGGCATCGGGCAAAAGCCACTGGCCGGGCTGGCGGTCTCGGTCAAGGATCTGTTCGACGTCGCCGGGCAGACGACCGCAGCCGGTTCGCTCGCCCTGGGCAACGCGCCAGCGGCGACGTGCGACAGTGTGGCGGTCGCGCGGCTGCGCCGCGCCGGGGCCGCGCTCTTGGGGCGCACCAACATGTCGGAATTCGCTTTCTCCGGCGTCGGCATCAACCCGCACTTTGGCACGCCGGTCAATCCGTGCGACGACAAGGTGGCGCGCATCCCCGGGGGGTCGTCATCCGGTGCCGCGGTCTCGGTTGCCACCGGCGCGGCCTTCGTCGGTCTGGGCTCCGATACCGGCGGCTCGATCCGGATTCCGGCGGCGCTGACGGGCATTGTCGGCTTCAAAAGCACGACAGAACTGGTACCCACGGCCGGAGCGCTGCCGCTGTCGACCACGCTGGACACCGTCTGCGCCCTGACGCGCTCGGTGCCCGATGCGATCATTGTTCACGAGTTGCTGGCGCAGCGACGCGTGACCCGCAGCCACGCGCCGCTGAGGGCCTATCGTCTGGGGATCGTCAATACGGTGATGCTCGACGCGCTGGATGCGACGGTGGCCGGTGCCTGGCAGCGCACGATCGACTTGCTGCAAGCCGCAGGCGCGCAGATCCAGACCCTCGCGCTGCCCGAGCTCGGCGAACTCCAGCAAATTCAGGCCAGCGGCGGCTTCTCGGCGGCCGAGAGCTACACCCAGCACCGCCGGATGCTCGAGACGCACGCCGCTGCCTGCGACCCGCGCGTGCTGGCCCGGATCATGCGCGGCGCGGGCATGACCGCCTGGGAATATCTGGAGCTGCAAGCCGCGCGTCGCGCCTGGATCGAGACCATGCACCGTGCCATGCGCGGTTTTGACGCGTTCCTGTCGCCAACCGTGCCGATTGTTGCATCGCCGCTGGCCGAGCTCGCGCCCGGGGCGGAACGCGACGAGGCCTTCTTCGGCGTCAACGCGTTGCTGCTGCGAAACACCAGCGTGATCAATATGCTCGATGGCTGCGCTATCTCAATTCCCTGTCACGCAGGCGCCGAGCTGCCGGTGGGCTTGATGATCTGGGCTGGCACAATGTGCGACGATCCGGTCCTCAATATCGCGCTTCAGATTGAGCGATTGCTACGAAATCGATAGCTTCCTGCGCCCGATGCAAGGGCTTTAGCTGAATGTTTGCTCGATAATTGGCGGCAGTACGGCGGTCCCGCTCGTTCTTTGCTGCGGCCCGGTGGACAAGAAAAAAAGGGATTCATGAAGATTGCAGTTGTCGGTGCAGGCATCGTCGGGGTCACAACCGCCTGGGAGTTGGCAGGCCAGGGCCACCAGGTCACGGTAATCGAACGAAGGGGAGCCGCTGCAGAGGAAGCAAGTTTTGCCAACGCCGGTCTGGTCGCCCCTGGCTACGTGACGCCCTGGGCTGCTCCAGGCATGCCGACCAAAGTCCTTGGCCATCTGCTCAGCCGCCACGCACCGGTGCGCGTGGGCTGGCCGTTGTCGGCGCACGAGCTGAAGTGGATGTGGCGCTGGTTTCGCGCCTGCAAGCTCGACACCTATCTGGCACACCGCGCACACCTGCAACGGCTGGCCTTCTATAGCCGCGAGCGGCTGCACCAGGTCACCGCCGCGCTGCAACTCGACTATGAACGAAGCGACGGCTACATGGTGTTGCTGAGATCCGGACGCGACAGCAAATTGGTCCAGCCCGGACTGCAGGTACTGCGTCAAGCCGGGGTGAACTTCAAGGAAATCAGCCCGGCCCAGGCGCGCGAAATCGAGCCTGCGCTGAACCCCGATACATCGTTCTTCGGCGCCGTCTACCTGCCCGACGACGAGGTCGGGAACTGCCGCCAGTTCGCCCTGATGCTCAAGAACGACGCGCAGCGCATGGGTGTCGAGTTCCTGTTCAACGCCAGCGTGGTGAGTCTGAGCACGACCGGGGCGCCGGGCCTGACACTGGCCGGGGAACCGGCGGCGCGAGCGTTCGACGCGGTCGTGATCTGCGCCGGTCTTGATTCGGTCCGGTTGCTCGCCCCGCTGGGACTGCGGGTCCCGATGGCGGCCGTGCATGGCTACTCGGTAACCGCGACGATTCGCGAGCCGCTGAACGCTCCACGCAGCGCGGTCATGGATGAGCGCTACAAGATTGCCATCTCGCGGCTGGGCAATCGGGTGCGTGTAGCGGGCAGCGCCGAGATTGGCGGCGACGCCAACGCCAAGCGCGCGGGCGCCGTGCAAACTCTTTACAAAGTGTTGCACGACTGGTTTCCGGGCGCGGCCAGCCTCTCTGGCGGCGTGCAGGAATGGAAAGGTGCGCGGCCCATGATGCCCGACGGTCCCCCTGTGATCGGCGCCAGTGGCGTCGCTGGCCTCTGGCTAAACCTGGGTCACGGCTCCAGCGGCTGGGCGCTGAGCTGCGGCTCGGCACGCCTTGTTGCCGACCTGATCGGCGGCAGAGAGCCCGACCTCGACGTCGCGGGATTTGGCGCCGAGCGGCTGCGCGACTGAGACTGCGGGTATAAAGTAGGCGATGGCACGAATTGACACCGGACACGGTTAACAGACAATGCACGGCATGCGCCCCGAACTTCACCCAGCAACGATCATTGCGCCCGATCGAATCGACGCGGCGCGGCGCAGCGCCGGAAAGGCCCGCGTATGAAGATCACTTTCTGGGGCGTTCGCGGCTCCGTCGCCTCACCGGGCCCGAAAACGGTTCGCTACGGTGGCAACACCACATGCATCGAAATCCGGACCGACAACGATGAGTTGATCATCCTCGATGCCGGCACCGGCATTTTCCCGCTGTCCCAAACCCTGCTGGGCGCGCAGCCGATCACCGCCAATGTGCTGATTTCGCACTCGCACTGGGACCATATCCAGGGTTTGCCGTTCTTCGCACCGAATTTTGTCGCGGGCAACCTCATGCGCCTGCATGGCGCGTTCGATCCGATGTCGGGCAAGGGCGTCGAGCAGGTGGTGGCCGTTCAGTTGCAGCACGCCTACTTTCCGGTGCGCGAATCCGAGATGAAGGCGCGCTTTGAATACGTCACGCTGGTGCCCGACCAGAGCCTGCGAATCGGCTCGGCCACGGTGACGCCGTGTCTGATGAACCACCCCGTGATCGACCTGGGCTACCGCATTGAGGCCGACGGCAAGTCGGTGTTTTTTACCGGCGACCATGAGCCCCCGCAAAACATCTACCCGCCGGGCCATGAGGGTTATGCCCAGTACCAGACCTTTGTCGACGAGCGCACCGAGAACATCCGCCGCGCGATGTCCGGCGTCGATGTGCTGATTGCCGACTGCTCTTATACCGAGCCTGAATACAAGGCAAAAATCGGTTGGGGCCACGGCACGTTCAACGCAGGTATTCGTTACGCCAAGCAGGCCGGGGCCAGGGTGCTGTTTTGCACACACCACGAACCCACGCGCAGCGACGACGCGCTCGATGCCGTCTTTGCCCAGGTGCTGCGGGACAATCCGCGCCAGCCCGGTGACCCCGACTACCGTCTGGCCCGGGAGGGCGAAACTTACCAGTTCTAGAGCAGCGCAGCCACCGCGGACCTGCCCCATGCAAAAAATCGATGCCCGTGCGCGCCATCCGCTGTACAGCGTGGCGGCGACACGGCTTATCGAGCAGGCCTGTGCCGCCAGCCTGCCCGCACATACCCTTATGCAGCGTGCCGGGCTGGCCGTGGCACGCCTGGCATTGGCGCTCGCGCCGCACGGCCAGCGCTACTGGATCGCCTGTGGCGCGGGCAACAATGGCGGCGATGGGCTCGAAGCCGCCATGCACCTGCAAGCCTGGGGCAAACAGCCGGTGGTGACCTGGCTGGGACGGCCCGCCCAGGCCCCCGCAGACGCGCGCGCTTCGTACCGGCGTGCGGTCGAGGCGGGGGTTGGCTTCGCGCTGACCCCGCCCGAGGATTTCGACCTTTGCATCGACGCCCTGCTCGGCATCGGCGCGAACCTGCGTGAACCCGAGGGCATGATGGCGCAATGGATCAGCGCCATGAATGCGCCCGGCGCCGCCCCCGTACTTGCAGTGGACCTGCCCACCGGGCTTGATGCGGACACCGGCGTGGCCGCGCTGCGGCGCGTGCGCGCACAGCACACGCTGAGCCTGCTCACACTCAAGCCGGGCCTGTTCACGGCGCATGGACGCGACGCCGCCGGGACCGTCTGGCTGGACCGACTCGGCACCGACCAGGGGACACCCGAAGCTGCACCAAATCTACCGGCACCGGATGCATGGCTGGCCGGGCCGACTGCGCCTTCGAGCCGGCTGCATGCCTCGCACAAAGGCAGTTATGGCGATGTTGCCATCGTCGGCGGCGCCCCGGGCATGACCGGTGCCGCCCTGCTCGCCGCCTCGGCGGCGCTGCACAGTGGGGCCGGACGCGTCTTTGTCGGTTTGCTCGACGCGGGTACACGCCAGGTTGATACGACGCACCCGGAACTGATGTTGCGCGCGACCGACTCGCTCGATTTCCGCGCGCTCACGCTGGTCTGCGGCTGCGGTGGCGGCGAGGCGGTGCGCAGCGTGCTGCCGCGCGCCATCTCCACGGCGGCGCGGCTGGTGCTTGACGCCGACGCTATCAACGTCATCGCCCAGGACAGCGCTCTGCAAACACTGTTGATCGCACGCTGCCAGCGCGGCCTGGCCACCGTGATGACGCCGCATCCGCTGGAGGCCGCGCGCTTGCTCGACAGCTCGGTGGCACAGGTTCAGGCAGCGCGCCTGGAGAGCGCGCGCGAGCTCGTGCAACGCTTTGGCTGCAGCGTCGTCCTCAAGGGCTCGGGCACCGTGACGGCGGCTGTGGCGCACGTGCCGGTGATCAATTCGACCGGCAACGCGCGCCTGGCCAGCGCGGGCACCGGCGACGTGCTCGCGGGCATGATCGGCGCCCTGCTGGCGGCAGGGCTTGATGCCTTTGATGCTGCCTGCCAGGCCGTGTACCGGCATGGACTCGCGGCCGATCAATGGCAAGGCAGCGGGCCGCTGGTC
>CAWJOT010000045.1:0-22473 GCA_963844495.1 uncultured Pseudomonadota bacterium | reverse complement strand
GGGTAATCGTACTTTCGGTGCAAATTGACACGGTTACGCCGTAAACCTAGGCTCCATGCGGGATCCCGGACTGCCAGCGGTCATGTAAAGTCCGAGAATCATCTCAAATGGGTGGTTTAGCATGTCCAGCTACGAATTTCGGTATGTCGGCGCCAACAGCCTGCCAAGCCGCCTGTCCGATTTCGAGGTTCAGCGGTGCTTCCAACTTTCGCCAATCGACGTTGTTGCGCTGAACGAGCGATTTCGAACGGGCCGGCGGGCCGGTGCTGCGGTCCTGCTGCTTTTTCTGAGGGCATCGGGCCGTCCCCTGGACCGGTTTACAACCCTGCCGAAAGCATTGCTGCAACATGTTGGCGATGCACTGGGCGTGCGCGCACCCACAATCGCTTCGTTGCGCACCCTGTACGCCCGCCGGCAAACCCTGTACGAGCATCAGCTCTGGCTACGGGAATACCTTGAACTCAAAGACGTTGACCAGGCCGCCAGTGATCGACTGGTGGTCTACCTTCAAGCCCAGGCAAACGAGGTTAACTCGATAGACGAATTGGTCGTAGCGGCCAATCGCTGGCTGTATGAGCAAAAACTGCTGATCCCTGGCGATCGCCAGGTTCGCGACCTTGCACGCAAATGTTTTGCTACGGTCGAGGCAGACATCCTCAAGATCGTGTTGGCCACGGTCCCAGCACAGTCGATTTCACGCTACGAGTTCGTGGTCTTCGGTTTCTACAACAAGACTTCAACCACAGTTTTGGAGTGGCTCAAGACGCCGCCGAAACGCCACAGTCCGACCGCTTTGGCGGAGACGCTCGACAAAATCAAATTTCTCAAGGAGTTGGGCGTCGATACATGGAATTTCGACGCCATTCCGCTGGAAAAGCAGCGCGGCTACGCCCAATCCGTGCAGGCTCGTCGTCCGGTCAAGACAAACCAACTGGCTGAATCCGGCCAAACCATTGAATTGGTTTTCTTTTTGCGCATCACCCTGCTTGAGCTCACGGACACGGTGATCTATCAGGCTGGCCGACGGGTCTCTGACATGGTCCGCCAGGCCTACGACAAGACCCAGGTCAAGCAAGCTCGGTCGTCGGTTGAATACCGCGACCGCCTGGTCGGTATCAAAACGCTGGTGGCCGACACCAGCAGGCCCGCTGAAGAACGGCTGGCCGCCATCGGCCTATTGGTCGCTGACATTGGGGAGACCCCAAGTACCAGTCATGCCGCCAGCGTGCGGCAAACGCTGGCCGCGGAGCCCAGCCGCGTGCGAGCGTTACTGAGCAGCCTGCAGGATCTCGATTTTCAGGGACGTGCGAACGACAACAGCCTCAAATTGCTGAAGTCGCTGCGGGAAATTTATGCTGGCAAGCTCAATGAACTTCCCGGGGACCAATCCTTCCCGGTCGACAAGCCATGGCAAGAGTTGGTCAATGATCCGGATCGAGGTCGAGCCCTGAAAGCCTTGGAGGCCTGCGCCATGGTCGGTCTGCGTAAAAGCTTGCGGCGTGGCTCGGTCTGGATCGATCACAGTTTCTCTTACCGGTCGCGCGACCAATTGCTGATCTCACCATCCGACTGGGAAGACCAACGGGGCCGGCATCTGTCTATCCTGGGACTGCCGCTGGACGCGCAAATCTTCATCGACCCACTGCTCAAACATATTCAGGCCGGCCTTGCTGCCGTGGCAGAAGCCAAACAGGCGGGGAAACTGACGATTGACGCCCAGGGCATGTTGCACCTGCCCAAGCTTGAAGCCCTACTGGAGGAAATGGAACCGAGGCGAACACGCGACCTGATGTTCAAACAAATTGGCGGCGTGCAGTTCCCTGACTTACTGCTGGAGATGGATGCGCAGACCAACTTCAGCGAGATTCTTCTGGCCCGCCGGGCCCGCGATGAAAAGGAATTGGTGGCGCTGTATGCGGCACTGATTGCGCACGGCACAGAAATTGACGCCAAGAGCGTCACCGCCATGACGCCTCAGCTCAGCACGGACCAAATCTCAGTTGCTATGCGCGCCCTTGAAGCGCCGGGTCGACTGCGCCGCGCCAACGATCGCGTGGTTGAATTTCAGGGCAAACACGCCATCGCCGATTTGTGGGGCAGCGGCAAGACGGCATCGAGCGACATGATGAGCCTGGATACATCCAAGCACCTGTGGAATGCGCGGGTGGATCCAAGGCGACGCACGCATGCTGCCGGGATCTACACCCATGTGCTGGACCAGCACGGCATCATTTACGATCAGCCGATCGTCCTGAATGAGCGCCAGGCTGGCCCGGCAATAGAGGGCGTCGTGCGCTACAACGACAGCAATGAACGGGTGCGCCTGTCGTTGCTGGCGGTTGACACGCATGGCTATACCAACCCAGGAATGACGATAGCCAAGATGCAGGGGTTTGATCTGTGTCCGCGGCTACGCAATCTGACAGAGCGAAAGCTGTTCTTGCCACGCGACCTGGAGGCGCCTGAGGGACTGGACCAGGTGCTTGTGCGTGATGTCTCGCTCAAAGCGATTCACAAGGAATGGGACGAGCTGTTGCGGCTGGCGGCATCCATCCGCAGCGGCCATGTCAGTGCCAACGTGGCTTTGCATCGCTTCGGCAGCGCTGCGCAGGGCGATCCCGTGCACCGCGCTGCGGACCAGCTGGGCCGATTGCTGCGAACACTGTTCCTGTGCGATTACTTCAGCAACCCTGAATTCCGCCGGGAGATCCACACCATTCTCAATCGGGGCGAATCGGTACACCAATTGCAACGGGCGATCTACTACGGCAGGGTGCCGCCAGAGCGGGGACGCCGCAAAGACGAGATGATTGCAATTTCCGGATCGCACACCTTGCTGACCAATCTGGTACTGGCCTGGAATACCCACCGGATGCAGAACACAGTAGAGCAATGGCGCAATTCCGGGCAGAAGATTGAGGACTCCTGGCTGGCGCGCATGGGTCCGGCCCATTTTGCGCACGTGAATTTTCGGGGGACGTTCAAGTTCGGCGTGTCGCGGTACGCGGAAATGCTGTTGAGTCAGTCCTCGACACCAGCACGAAAAGTTGCCTGAACTGTTGAGACATTTCGACAGCGGCGCGGGGTGCGCTTGACAGATCAGGCGAATTGCAACTCGATCTTGCCGGTCCGCCGACGCACGGGGCCGACGACGATCTTGACGTCATGGCCAAACTTCGTCACCGACTCAAGCAGCTTGGCTTCGCTTACACCACGGAATTGGCCTCGCGTAATGCGTGACACCTTCGACTGGTCGATACCGAGCAGCTCAGCGGCGAGTTGCGGCTTGGGCAAATTTCAAATAGAAGTTCATGAGGGGACCGTCCCGATCGGTCTGCGTCCTATTGAGCTGGTACCCACTGGCAAATCCTACGGGTCACGGTGCAATATTGGTACCGGCCAGGCCTGACCTGGTTCACAACCGTCATTTGCTCGTCGTGGCAGACCTGCACCATGACGCTTGGTGGCCTGTAAATTGGCGGCTGATAGCCCCCTTGCGGTGGTTCACGCGCTGCAAGTTCATCATTGAGTGATGCCCTGGCTTCATCCAGCGCGTACTGCGCACCGGCGACATACTGGCCAACCCGCTGCGCCTCGCCGCCCCAACCAGCGCGCAGTAGCGCACGCATGAAATCAGCCGAATGCCCGTAGTTGGCATCGCTGCCACCAGTCAGCCAGGTCTCGGCGTGCGCCAACTCGTGCGCCAGGACGGAGCGCAGTCCGCCACCGTTCAATTGCCACTGTGGAATTCGAATCCGGTGGATCCCGCCGGTGTAGTCACCACCAATGTTGGGGCCAAAATCGCTTCCTTCGCAAACCAGCACGTCGGGCATGCGCGAAGCAGCGTTGGGGAAGCCACTTTGCGCCACGGTTTGCGCAAGCTCTGTGACATTCGCATCGCGCCAACATGTAGCGCCGGCGCTACCAATCGACGCCGCTATGGCGAACATGACAAGGAATGAATTTGTCGCCCGCAAGACCCAGACATTTTGTTTCCTGGATTTCATGTTCCACCTCACGGGCCGGCTACCACTGAAACCTGAACGGGCGGTATTCCCCGTTCCCGAGGTAGGCGTTCTTCAGACTCGTCATTTGCAGATCGAGGATGTCTGAGGGCGCTCGCAGCTTTCCGCGCCAACGCACGGCGCGCTGCCATTGCTTGTGAAAGGCGTGTACCAGCTTGTGGCGTGCGGCCGCGCGCAGGCGTCCCTCCTTATCGAGCACCAAATCGAAGCCGCGACCGAGCATGCCAAGCATCAGGCGGTCCCCAAAGGGCGCGCGGTATTCCTCGATCAGGTCGAAGATGAGGCTGCCCTGATCACGCTCGGTGCCATGCATGATTCCGAAGTACGGATCGAGTCCGGCACGTATGGCCGCTCGCCAGACTTCCCCGTACAACATGCCGTAGATGTAATTCACCGCACTGTTGACGGCGTCAGTCGCATTTCGCGTGTGGCGTCCTGGAAACGACAGTTCCTCAGGGATGAGCCTCGCAAACGAGGCCCAATATTTCGCGGCAGCGTGACCCTCATACCCCATAGCCGAGGCGCGCGCGCCCACGACCGATGGATCCATGCCATCGAGCGTGTCGGCGATGCCGCGGATCTCGTCGGCACAGCCGGTGAGCTTGGTATAGATCGCGTCGTTGGTGCGTTTGCGGTAGCGCGCAAAGTACTTCAATACGGAGGCCTGATTGGCGACCTTGGCGGCAAGCATTGCCAATCCGACTTTCAGAATGTCCGGGTCATTCCTGCGCAAAACCTGCTGTTGCCTGACATTCGAGCGGGTGCTCTGAACTGGCTGGGCAATCGCTGAAGGGATCCCCACCAGGGGCGTGAAGACCACGGGAACGTCCTTGTCGCACAGACGCATCGTCAGGTCGGCCGAGAGGCCGATTCCCTTGCCTTCCAGATACACCATGGTCAGTTCCGCAATCGGGATGCGCAAGAGCTCCGTCTTGCGCCGGCGCACCACCACGTCGTCTGCGTTGACCGTGACAAAACAGCCACTGGTCATCACGTGCAGTCTGCCGTCAATCACCAGCACATCCAGATCAGCCGTTTGTTCTGTGCTCGCGCCGTCCGCGCCTGGCAACGTCGCAGTTGCCGGGGCAGCGTCATTTGACACGCCCGGTGTGCGATCAACCCGGCCGCCAGCGAATATCGGTGTCGGAAATAGCGGACGATCCAGTGGGTAGGCGCCGGTCAATATGGACACTTCCGCAGCGGTTTGGGACTGGCGTGAGGCCGCATGCATATCGGGCCCGAAGTGCTCGCGCGTCTGCCATGCCAGATCAGTCCCCGGGTCCGCTGAAAACCTCTGCACGGCAAGGGCATCGACTGCGCCGTCCATTTCCAGGAACTGGGTTTGAATCGTCGGCGCGTCATCAATCAGAAAATAGTTGCGAAAGCCTCTGATCCGCGAATTCATACCCGAAACGGCCTGGTACTTTTCCGTAGACGTTGAGCTTGGGGAGGCGATGATTCGCACCAACTCGTCGATGCTTTGAATCGCCAGGTCAACCTTGCCCGGCGGGATCCGTACATCCGACAGACCAATCTGAAAACCGAGAAAACCGATTCCGTCTTCGACCCTGTTGGTCACCCGGCGGTACTGCGATTTCTCCGGTTTGAGAGCCATGCGCAGCACACCTTGCAGGAACTCGCCCATTTGGCGCAGCGCAGCTTGGGCTTCTGCCTCCGTACTGCACAGGACCACGTAGTCATCGGCGTAACGGACAAAGCTCGTTCCAGCTTGCTCGAATTCCTTGTCCAGGGGATCGAGATAAATATTCGCCAGCAGTGGAGAAATCGCCTCGCCTTGTGGCACGCCCAACTCGGACGGAATGACGTCCATGAAGTCGATCACGTCGGCCACCAGCCACTGTCGGATCAGTTGCACCAGGTCGCGGTCACCGATCACGTCGCCGACCAATCGCAGGAGGATCTCGTGATCAATCGTATCGAAACACTTTTTGATATCGGCGGTGACGACCCAGTGCTTGCCTGATCGGATCGCAGAGCGCGCCACGGCGACGGCGTGGTGAGCGCCGCGGCCAGGTCGGTAGGCAAAGCTGGCCCGGCTGAATCGGGCATCGAACAGCGGCTCGATCAGATGCAGGCAGGCCGCCTGAACGACGCGATCACGCACGCAGGCAATCTTGAGCACGCGCAAATCCCCGTCCGGCTTGGGCACGCGGGAGGTACGCAGGGCCCGGCAGCGGTAACGGCCCTCAATCAGTTCCAGCGCCAGTTGATCGAGTTCGACGTCGAGCCTGGCGCCAAACTGCTCGATCGTGATGCGATCAGCGCCGTGGGAATGACGGTTGTGGGATTTGACGCGGAACCAACCCGCGTAGAGGGTGTCTTTGCTGCACAGTTTGCGGTACAGATCAGCGTTCTTCGGCGCCGGCAGCTCGGTCCCGGCGAGTGCGGACGAGAACTGCTTGATGGGCGTCAGCCGCAGCCGCTTGAGTGCGAGGCGGCGATAGTCATGAGCCAATGAGTCCTTGACCTCCGGCGGGCGCACCAGAGCGGTGACCGCTTTGTGATTGGCACCGGATCGGACCCAGACCTGCCCCGGGCGCAAATCCCGAAGCCGATCGCGCTCGGCATCGTCGAGCCACCCCGTCTTGGTGGAAGCCGGCAATTGACCAATGTCCCCGGCAACCCAGCAATCGGCGTTGGCGTCGAGCCAGTGTTTTGCCGGCGCGGGCAACGGATGTGTGCCAGAAAAAGCGAACAGCCCGACATGTTTCGCGTCCAGTTCGCTGCGAGCCACCGGCAGCGGGCAGGCACTCGGGAAGCCGTACATCAGGATAGGCGAATGTCGGGTCGCTTCGCGCTTGGGTTTGTCATCGCTGCGGGAAAGTAGTGCGTTCATCAACGCCGCATCGACCATCCAAGACACCACCTGGTGCTCCAGTCGCTCGAAATGCGAGCCCGGAATCTCAATCCAGATGGTTCCTCCAAGGCTCAAATGGCGGTCGAGATCAACAAAGTTGTTGCCCTCGGAAAGGCCCCACACCGATGGAAAGCGCAAGGCCCAATCCAGCATCCCAATGAGGTGGTCGAGTTCCGCGGCCAGACCGGGGTTGCGTTTTAGCGGATGCGATGTCTCTGGGCGCTTCAGACTGCGCACCAATGCCGCCAAGCCAACGTTGCCCTGATCTGCCAACCGGTAGGCCAGCTCCACCACGGCGTCGATGGTCGGCGTCGAAATTTGCACAGTCATATGACGCGCGCAATTCTCAAGGAAGCTGCGCAGCGCAGGCTTCATCCCTGGCGAGCGCTGGAAGCGAAACAAGGCGCTGGGCCGGCGCCGGTTGGCCAGGTCGCACCACAGCAGTGGAGCTTTGTGAAGGTTGCCCTTGTTTTTCTCGGTCAAATGCGAGGCCAGATTGCCCTGGTAATCGACCACCACCAGTGGCTGACCTCGTTCCTTGGCGTGCAGGACTCGGCGCAGGGCCAAATCCGCAGCGTACGGAACGTGCCCCAGGATCAGCAGGGGGCGCGGTTTTTCGCAGTTGGTGCTATTTTTGTTCATGATCGGACAGCGCCGGCTTGGCGGACTGCTCCTTTGGCTGAGGTTTCTTGGCGCTGACAGGCGGGATGCGCAGACCCTGCAAAGCGGTCTTGCGAGCCTGCGAGCGATAGACCGGCCATTCCATGAAGAGCTTGATTTCAGGAAATCCCGGAGCGAGTGCGTCTGCCACGGTTTTGCAGACCAAGCGATGTTTCTTGGGCGCGAAATTGGCGCGAAGCGCGAGCGGGACAGTAGAGAGGTCGTCCTGATCGTCCAGTGGTGAGAATTGCTCAATCACCCGGCGCAAACTGGCCACTCGGTACTTGAGCACGTCGAGCAGTTCGCGCGCCTCCCGCCGGTTGAGGACGTACGCTTGTTCAAGGCTGACTTGCACACCAGTCAAAAAACAACAAGCCATGACTTGGGCTCCTTGACAGTAACTGCGCTTGTTTGATCAAATGAAGCGCATGAATGAATGCGGGAGGCAAGAGGCTGTAGACGCGCAGCGCCTGAACTGGCGCGCAAGCGCTTGGTGTTCGGTCGCGAGAAAAGCACCGGCGCGCCATGGGCTTGCATCAAGGACTCTCCAACTAGGGTTTCGACACCATCACCGAGTCATCGGCAAGCCAATTTCACTGCCGAACCGTGGAGCAGCACAACGGCAGATTGCGCTCGAATTGGTGCCCGGCCAAGCTGTTTTGGAGTCGCCATGGTGCTGGCGTCTCACGGTGCGTCGGTAAGCCCCGGAGTCGATGAATATGAGCATCTCAAATCCGTTCCAGGTTGACGCCGCATCGACATCAGAACAGGAACTCGCGCAGTTGCCACCGCAGGGCGGCGTCTTGATCAGAGGGTTCTGCGGTCTTGACGAACTTTCCAAGAACTGGGATGAGCGAGGAGTGTGTGTCCTCAAGGCCCGCAAGGGGCTCGGCAAAAGCCATTTGCTCAAATCCCGCAGCTCGAACCACCGCGACAGCGCGGTCGCTAATCGAACCATTTTTTATCCGCAAGGGGGTCACCCCAGGCCGCTGATTGACGCTTTGAGCAGCTTGCACGTGGTCGTTCCACGCTGGTTGCAGGGCAAGGAAGCGGCGGCGGCGTGGATGAATGTCTGGCAGCTCTCCATCCTTGGGTTGATGGTGTGGATCACAGGCGCCCGCTCAGACACACTGCGTGGCTATGCAGACTGGTTCGGCAGCCTGGAGCAACTCGACGAGGTTCAACGCCAAAACCAACCCAGCGCCCCAGAGAGTGCGCAGCCGAACGTCATGCTGACCTGGTTCATGGGCCGCATTCTGGAGCGCAAGCTGGTCGATGATTACGTGGCGGGCACGGATGCATTGAAGCGAGGCCTGTATTACGGCGAGAGCGACTGGGCTATCGCCATCACGGCAAGCCTTGCAAAGATCAGCAAAACTAAGATTGCGATGTATCTGGATGCCCCAGATGAACTGGTCGAGCTCGATTCACCCAACCTTTGGAGAAATGTCCAGCAAGGCCTGCTGTTGGCCATTTGGAAGTTTTCCAAAAACACACGCTGGAGCACGGTGCTCAACATTTACGCTACTGTTCGCAGCGAGGCCTTCGGATCCGGGCAGGACCATCCGAATGTAGCCCAGGCCATGGACCTGGTGTTGCCGCTCTTGTACAGCCGCGACGAACTCGAAGCAATGCTCAATGACCGGATTCGCCAAGCTGAGCCTTCTCGCCTGTCACTGCCTCTCAACGGTGAGCTCAAACCGATCCATGCGCTGTGTGGCTTCAGCGTCGTGACGCATGCCAACAGATGTGCACCTGGGGGTGTGGGCCGATTCACCGAGGATGTCTTTGATTCCATACTGCGCCACACCAGGCGCGTGCCGCGCGAAGTGATCGGCATCGCCGGAGCAATCTACACCATCGTCGGGCCACGCAGCTTCAATACCGTCAGGCGAGCGGTCAATGCACAGGCGGGGGCCGATTTTGGCTACGCAATCAAGCACTCTTTCCTGGGTTGGAGCGAGTTGCTTCACGGCCGTTTCGCCGTTTCCTTGGACAAGGAAGTCATCGACGCCAAAACCATGGCAGACCTGGCGGGCGAATTTGGTGAGGAGGGGCCCGAGATCATCAAGTTCTTTGTTAAACATGGGCTCCTGGGAACAGCTGAGAACTCACCGCAACGTCATCGTCACCATTACCATCAACGATTTGCATTTGATGAGGTGCACGGGCATGAAGATTCAAGCAGTGTCGGCAAAGACTATTTCTTTGTGCACCCGGCCTTCAAGGAATGGATCCGGTCATTGCCCGAGCCATTGAACAAACCGTTTCACCGACTGGAAAGCGTGCCCATTGGTGACCTCATGCCTTTTGAAGCGATGCCTCCGATTCTTCGACTTGGCTTGAACGATGGAGAGGTCTTCATCAAGCTAAGCCCGGACGATAGGACGTTGACCACCGAGAAAGGCGTGAATTCGGACCCACTGAGGTTGCTTTTTGCCGCGTTGTGCACTTGCAGGGAGATGAAGCAAACACGCATTGACGTCAACGATCTGACGCGGATATGGTCCAAACTTAGCACCACTGCTCAAATCACTTCAGCGGTCAGAGTTGCCTTACCTAATCAAACCGATGTTCTTGCCGGGAAGTTGCGTGACTGGGCCAAGAAGATCAATAAGGACCGTGACATCAAGCAATTGCAGCGAATCTTGATGGGTGTAGACAAAATTGGAATAACTGCCGCCAAGAGAAGAAGGAAGGCAATCGCACCGACCAAACCCTTTATATCAGTCAGTGCAAGAAGTGACATCGGTGCGCGAGTCGAGATATGGTTTTCGCACCTTCCCATCGATGAACTCGACTACGATGAAAATCTGTATAAGTTGATTGGTTCCGAACTCAAGTAGCAACACTACACGAAATTGCTGCAGTAAACATGAGAAGGAGATTTAGTGAATGGATGCTCAGTGTAAGCAAAAAGCATAAGACGTGTATACAATGATGATTCATCATCGTTAAAGAAGTCTATGTGGACACCTATACGGCATATTTGGCATTGTACACAATGAAGTATACAATCTACGTTATGTAAACTTTTTAGGAGAAAGCAATGAGAGTAGTAAAGAGTCTATTGGCGGTCAGTTTGGCAGTGGTGGCTGTTGCGGCCAGCGCTGGAACGATAGTCGGCTCCAAGCACGACTTCGGCACCATGACTGGCACCGGCGGCCAGATTTGCATCGCCTGCCATGCACCGCACAACAATGCCGTGATTGCCAATGCGCCGCTGTGGAACCACCAAATCAACGCCGCTCAGACCTACACGGCTTATACCTCGTTCAGCATGGACGCCCTCGGCTTCGCAACCGCGACTCCGGGCGCCACTTCCAAGCTGTGCCTGTCCTGCCATGACGGCGTGCTGGCCCTGAACAACTTTGGCGGCGTCACCACGGGTACCGTGAACTTCGCAGCAGGCAGCAAGTCCAACCTCGGCACCGATCTGAGCAATGACCACCCGATCGGCATCGTCTACGACGCGGCCACCATCGCCGCTGACGGCGCGCTCAATCCACTGGCCAATGCAGTGACCATTGGCTCGGCCGGCAGGACCAAACTCACGTCGGTGGGCGGCTTGCTGCAGGGCACCAAGGTGGAGTGCGCTTCATGCCATGACGTGCACAATACCTTCACCGCTGACGCCGGCGTCAAGCTGGTCAAGGTCACCATGACCGGTAGCGCGCTTTGCATCACTTGCCACAACAAGTAACGCTCGGCAGCAGAATACCAGGCAAAGGATGACCGGCGGCTTATAATTTCCTCTCTGCCTCGCAGGCTCTGATCGACTCTGTTGCCGGGTACCAGGTAGGCGGTCCATGGACCGCCACCTCGGGATTCGCAACAGGGTTTTTTTTTGTACACAATGAAGTATACAATCTACGTTATGTAAACCTTCCTGAAAAAGGAGGTTTGCCCGGGGCCTGTGACCATTCAATCCGGCGCCCTCTGTTTAACCTTGGAGTAATTTAATATGAAAAAAACCCTCGTAGCCTTGGCTGCCCTGGCCGTTGTCGGCGCTGCCTCTGCACAGTCCAGCGTCACCCTCTATGGCGCCGTTGACGCTTCCTATAGTTACATGAGCTCTGGCGACGTGAGCGTCTCTAAGCTGACTTCTTCCCAACTCGGCTCCAGCAAGCTCGGCTTCAAGGGCGAAGAAGACCTGGGCGGCGGTCTGAAGGCGGTCTTCAAGCTTGAAGGCGGCATCAATAACGATTCAGGCGTTGGCAAGACTGGCAACACCAACAACCAGGCAAGCGGCTCAACCGGCTCCCCTGCCGGCTTCCTGTTCAATCGTTATGCTTTGGTTGGCCTGGCTGGCAACTTCGGCGAAATCCATCTGGGCCGCGAATACAACTGGGCATTCTGGTATGGCCAAGGCGCAGTTGATCCGTTCGGCACCAATGGCCCTGCTGATTCGACTCAAATGGCACTGATCTTGTCCAAACAAGCCGCTGTCAATGCCGCCAACATGATCACCTACATCTCGCCAAGCATGAGCGGTTTCCAGGTCGGCGCACAAGCTTTCATGGGTGAGAACTCCAGCACCGCTGCCAACAGCGATGACGGCGGTGGCTACTCTCTGTTTGCCAACTACGGCAATGGCCCGATCTTTGTGAGCGGCGCCACTTCCACCACCAAGTATCTTGCTGGCGACTACACACTGAGCGCATTGTCCGCTTCGTATAACTTTGGCGTTGCCAAGGCCGTGTACACCTTCACGCAAGAAAAAGTGGCTTCTGCAACCGAAGTCAAGAACACCACCAACCTGATCGGTGTGATCGTTCCGATGGGCGCTGCCAACTTCAAGGCTTCGTACATCAATGCGAAGAACGATGCTGGTGGTTCTGACCACACAGGCGAACTGCTCGGCCTGGGCGTTGACTATGCCTTGTCCAAACGCACAGTGGCTTATGTTTCCTACGCTCACGTCACCAATGGCGATGGCGGCACTTACGCTACTGGCATCAGCGACGGCTCGGTCAACCCGACTTCGTCCAACGTCGCTATCGGTATCAAGCACGCTTTCTGATCCAGCGCTGACGCAAGTCAGCTGACGATTTGAAGTCATAAAAAGTACACAATGAAGTATACAATCTACGTTATGTAAACCGTTGATTTTAAAGGACTTTTGTTTCTACCAATAATGGCGGTTTACATCAATTGGCTTATATATCAATGAGTTACTTTAACGACAGGCGATTGTCGAAAGTGCATTTTCGACAACTCCCTGCCGCTTGGAATCGACTGGTTCGCAAGCTATTGAAAACATGAGGCATTCTCCTTCGGCGCCAATGTCATTTGCAGCCAAAGTCGAAAATCGACATGGCTAACACCTCTTAGGATTAGTGGCGCACCTGGAATAGAATGGCATTTCTTGTGGTTTTGTCGAAGGCGTGCGATCTTTAGGTGCTGCAAAAGATGTTTCGATGGTCGTGTGCTTCATGCTTTGCAGTTTGCTATGAATAATGTGAAATGCTAAACTGTACACTGTGTTTTCGTTTTATGTGATGTAGAAAGATAAGGTACAAGCATGTTTAACAACGACACTCGGTTACGTGAACTGAGCCTCAAGGCCATTGAAGGCACCATGAGCGATGAAGAGTTTGTTGAATTGTCACAACTCTCCAAGGCCAAGCAGAAAGTTCGCGAAGATCGTGCGGCAATGATCGCCGGTTTGCGTGAAACTTTGGGGAGTCATGGCATCCCGATACAAGAGCTTTACACTGCTGATGAAATAGCGGCTGCGGTAGCCAATGGCAGTTCCCTTGGACGCAGGGTTGCACGTGCGAAGCCGGCGCGGGCCCAGGGCAGTGCTGGCACATGGGTACGGCAAAAATCAGGGGTGGTGCTTGTGGAAGTGAGCCTGGGCAGCAGCAACGGATTGCCCAGTCGATATTGCATGGGGCAAAGACTGCCTCACTATCTGCCAAAGGGCTTGAAGATGCTTGACGACGGTCAGCTCGAAGCCAACCTGGCACGTCACTTTACCGAGACCGGCAAGCAATACTTTGCTACGGATGCCGGCAAGGTGGAACTCGACCGACTTGTCCGGCACATCCGCAGCCACGATATAAAGCCGCATTTGAGGCCAAGCGCCACTACATAGGCAAAGAAGGGGCGTCCCATGATTGATAACGAAACAAGGTTGCGCGAGCTTGCCGTCAAGGCGGTCGATGGTGTCATGAGCGAGGAGGAGTTTGCCGAGCTGGTACAGCTCTCCAATGCCAAGCGCATGCTCAGAGAAAGTCGTGCATTGATGATCGCGAATATACGGGAAACCCTGCGCAGCCAAGGTATCACGATCCAGGAGCTTTTCTCGGCTGAAGAGATTTCCTTGGCTGGGACACGAAGCAGGCCGCGTGTGGGCAGAGTGAGGCGCACACAACCGGATCGTTTGGCTATGGCCGCCGTCGCGGGCACCGCCGGTAAGACGCCAAAAGGACCCAGGCGGAGTGGAGCCTTGTTTTCAGAGGGCGAATGCCGCACGCTGATGCAGCAGGTCCTACGCGAGAGCGCCACTCCGTTGACGCCATCCGAGATTGTGCGTGCAGTGCTGGCGAAGAAGTCCCTGTCTGCCACTGAGGAGGCCAGTGTTCGCTTGGCGATTTACTATGTCTTACGCAAGAAGAATACAGCTGACTTTGTCTTGGTTGACCCCAAGGCGAAAAGAGCGCGCTGGAAGGTTGCAGGGTAAGACCGACGCCGACACCAGCAGCTGATTTATCCCTGTTCAGAAATCTCGTTTGGATATACAATTTTCTTATGATATCCAACTCGGAGCCAATGATGCAGATCGGAAAATGGGGAAACAGTCTGGCAGTGCGCCTGCCCGGCACGCTGGTGCAGGAGTTGGGCATTGCCGAGGGTGACGAGGTTGAGTTGGTGCCGGTGGCAGCTCAAGTCACGATGCCCATGACTTTCACAGTCAAAGTTGCCCCCAGCAAACTTGATCGCTTGCAAGCCATGCGTCGCTACCGCTCGCCTTTTCCGCTGGAATTCAAGTTTGATCGCGACGAGGCTAATGCCAGATGAAGTGCTTCATCGACACCAATGTCCTGCTCTACTGGGTCGATGCTGGCGGGCGCGCTGATACGGTGGAAAAATTGCTTGCTGACGACTCGGTCATCAGTGTCCAGGTGCTCAATGAGTTTGCCAACGTGCTGATCAAGAAGCGGTCAATGCCGCTGGTCGATGTTGTGGAACTCACAGAGACCTTGATTGACGTTTGCCAGGTCTTCGACCTCAGCGTACGCACGCATCAGGTGGCATTGATGCTCATGGCGAAGTACAAACTTTCACTGTATGACGCCAACATTGTTGCGGCGGCTGGGCTCAGCGGCTGCGAGATCCTGTACACCGAGGACATGCAAGATGGCTTGAATGTCAAGATGCCGAGCGTGGCCGGCGGTGCCACGTTTTCCATCAAGAACCCGTTTCGCGCGTCCGGAACAATTCCTGCTTGAGCGATCACGCCGTCTATTCGTCCCACCCGAGGCGCTGACTCGCGCTGACTGCGCGATGGCGCTGGTCTTCTTCGACATGAAGATAGATGCTGGTGGTGCTGATCGACGCATGACCGAGCGTGTCGCGCACATGGCGCAGGTCGATGTCGTCGGCCAGATGCGATCCTCTGGTGTGGCGCAGCCAATGCGCAGAGGCCGCTCCCACCCGTTCGGCTCGCGCTTCGAACGCCTGGCCTTTTGCAAGCAGTGCGTGGGCAGTGGCATCGAACACGCTTTTGACGATTGTGTGCACGGCGGCGCGAGTCATTGCTTGGGGCCAGTCGATCAGCTGTGCATTGTCCGGCGGTGCGCGCCACCACACTGGGAACAACAGCGGTGCGGCCTCGTGCTCTCGCGGCAGCGCTGCCAAGCTGAGCGCACGACGGTAACGGGCCAATTCGACCATCAATTCGTTGGTCGCCGGTACCAGCCGTATCTTGGTGCCTTTACCCGTGACTTCGAGCCACCAGCGCGGCTCGCCGCCCTTGTCGCTGCGGCAGAAGAAGCAGCCCATGGTGTTGCCCACCACCTCCGAGATGCGCAAGCCGCAAAGGTAGAGCAGACTGAACAGCCAGCGCACCCGGGCCTGAGTCGCCAGTTCGCGTGAGGTCGTCACCGGCATCGCATTGATGGTCGCCTTCACCTGCGCCCACAGGTCGTCTTCCAGTAAGCGCACGACACGCGGCTGTGCGTTGGATCGGCGCTGTCGACTCAGCGCCAGGGGATTGCCAGCGAGGTAGCCCGCTTGCACCAGCCAGGACAGCATTGAGTTGAGCGTCACCATGGCCTGGCGTTGGCTCGCTGGTGACAGCGGCCCCGCGAAAGGCCGCCAGCCCGGGTGGCTTCGTGGCAGTTTGCGGCCCGCAGCCATCACCCAGCGATCGGTGGGCTGGGGGTCGCCCAGGAAGTGCTGGTACAGCAGCAGATCCTCGTGCGTCACTGAGGACAGCGGCTTGCCCAGCTCGACCAGGCACCACAAGAACAGGCGCTCGGCCTCCTTGCGACAGTTGGCAAAGGTGTTGGCGCTGTCACTGTAGCGCGCCAGCCAGGCGAGCAAGGCGTCATGATCGGTGTCGGCGGCGATCTGGCGGTGACCAGCGCGCGAGCGGTTAGAGCCATCGCGCCCGCACAGGGCATCGACCACGACCAGCCGCTCGATGGGCACCGGCGCAACCAGGCAAATCGACGAGGATGGCGGTGTTTCAGAGGGTCGTAGGACCTGATTCATCTGGAAACGGTGGGTTTGCGGATATTTTGACACTATACCAATAATGTCAAAAGCAAAATAAATAACTCGTGCTTTATAACGTATTACGTTGTAATATTAGCCAAAGAAAGGGAGGAATGTATGGCTGAAGACACTATGACCACCGAAGATCGTCGCCTCCAAGGGGAGATCGAGGCCCTTCGCGAGCGCTACAGCGACACCCAGGATCTGTACCGCGAAGTGTGTGTACTGCTGTTCTTCCGTCACGGCATCACCCCCACGGCCAACAAGCTGTACCAGTTGGTGCGAAAAGGCAGCATGAGCGCGCCTGGCGAAGCGCTCTCCAACTTCTGGTCCACGCTTCGCGAAAAGAGCCGCGTGCGCATCGAGCACCCCGATCTACCCGAGGAATTGCGCGACGCCGCCGGCGAGGTGATCGGTGCGCTGTGGCAGCGTGCTCAAGCACTCGCCGACGCAAACCTTGCTGCTGCACGCGGCGAGGCCCAGGCGTCGGTAATCCAAGTGACCGCCGCCATGGAGGCGGCACAAGAGAGAGCTGCCGCCGCCGAGCAGGCGTTGTCCGGAGTGAGAGATGAGCTGACTTCAAGCCAGACCCACGTGCACCAACTCGAACATGATCTGGCGCGCGAGCAAGGTGCGCGAGCGGCGCTGGACTCCCAGATTGCGCAGGCAGAGCAGCAGCGGCGTGAACTTCAGCATTCGCTGGAGGAGGCGCGACTGGGCTTTGAGAAGCAGCTTGCCCAGCAACGGGAGGCCGTCAAGTCAGCCGAAGAACGGCACCAGGGAGACCTTCGCCGGGTTTTGTTGGATGTCGATCGGGAGCGTACAGCGTTGGCCAAGCTGCAAAAAGAGTTGGAGCAGCACAGGCGGTCGGCCGCTGAAGAGGCCGAACGGCACAGCGCGCGCGTCCAGAAGCTGGAGAGCGAGTTGATGCAAGTTCGCCAAAAGCTGAGCGGTGCGGAAGCGGCCTTGACCGAGGCCCGTGCCGCCGGCGACCAATTGCGTGCCCATCTTGACAAGGCGTTGACCAAGCCGACGCGCAAGGTGGCCGCCAAGAAGGTGAAGTCCTGAGGAACGAGGCAATCCGACAGCGATGTAAAAGGGCCAAGATCAGGCGGGTAATACGGGCAAGTTGAACGGCGTCAAAAACCGTAACCGTGTCAATTTGCACCAAAACCATGACTCTTGAAAAAATGACTGTCTTCTAAATTGTTGATTTGTATAGAGATTGTTTCGCAAAGCGTGTCAATCTGCACCGAAAGTACGGAAGTATACAATCTACGTTATGTAAACCGTTGATTTTAAAGGACTTTTGTTTCTACCAATAATGGCGGTTTACATCAATTGGCTTATATATCAATGAGTTACTTTAACGACAGGCGATTGTCGAAAGTGCATTTTCGACAACTCCCTGCCGCTTGGAATCGACTGGTTCGCAAGCTATTGAAAACATGAGGCATTCTCCTTCGGCGCCAATGTCATTTGCAGCCAAAGTCGAAAATCGACATGGCTAACACCTCTTAGGATTAGTGGCGCACCTGGAATAGAATGGCATTTCTTGTGGTTTTGTCGAAGGCGTGCGATCTTTAGGTGCTGCAAAAGATGTTTCGATGGTCGTGTGCTTCATGCTTTGCAGTTTGCTATGAATAATGTGAAATGCTAAACTGTACACTGTGTTTTCGTTTTATGTGATGTAGAAAGATAAGGTACAAGCATGTTTAACAACGACACTCGGTTACGTGAACTGAGCCTCAAGGCCATTGAAGGCACCATGAGCGATGAAGAGTTTGTTGAATTGTCACAACTCTCCAAGGCCAAGCAGAAAGTTCGCGAAGATCGTGCGGCAATGATCGCCGGTTTGCGTGAAACTTTGGGGAGTCATGGCATCCCGATACAAGAGCTTTACACTGCTGATGAAATAGCGGCTGCGGTAGCCAATGGCAGTTCCCTTGGACGCAGGGTTGCACGTGCGAAGCCGGCGCGGGCCCAGGGCAGTGCTGGCACATGGGTACGGCAAAAATCAGGGGTGGTGCTTGTGGAAGTGAGCCTGGGCAGCAGCAACGGATTGCCCAGTCGATATTGCATGGGGCAAAGACTGCCTCACTATCTGCCAAAGGGCTTGAAGATGCTTGACGACGGTCAGCTCGAAGCCAACCTGGCACGTCACTTTACCGAGACCGGCAAGCAATACTTTGCTACGGATGCCGGCAAGGTGGAACTCGACCGACTTGTCCGGCACATCCGCAGCCACGATATAAAGCCGCATTTGAGGCCAAGCGCCACTACATAGGCAAAGAAGGGGCGTCCCATGATTGATAACGAAACAAGGTTGCGCGAGCTTGCCGTCAAGGCGGTCGATGGTGTCATGAGCGAGGAGGAGTTTGCCGAGCTGGTACAGCTCTCCAATGCCAAGCGCATGCTCAGAGAAAGTCGTGCATTGATGATCGCGAATATACGGGAAACCCTGCGCAGCCAAGGTATCACGATCCAGGAGCTTTTCTCGGCTGAAGAGATTTCCTTGGCTGGGACACGAAGCAGGCCGCGTGTGGGCAGAGTGAGGCGCACACAACCGGATCGTTTGGCTATGGCCGCCGTCGCGGGCACCGCCGGTAAGACGCCAAAAGGACCCAGGCGGAGTGGAGCCTTGTTTTCAGAGGGCGAATGCCGCACGCTGATGCAGCAGGTCCTACGCGAGAGCGCCACTCCGTTGACGCCATCCGAGATTGTGCGTGCAGTGCTGGCGAAGAAGTCCCTGTCTGCCACTGAGGAGGCCAGTGTTCGCTTGGCGATTTACTATGTCTTACGCAAGAAGAATACAGCTGACTTTGTCTTGGTTGACCCCAAGGCGAAAAGAGCGCGCTGGAAGGTTGCAGGGTAAGACCGACGCCGACACCAGCAGCTGATTTATCCCTGTTCAGAAATCTCGTTTGGATATACAATTTTCTTATGATATCCAACTCGGAGCCAATGATGCAGATCGGAAAATGGGGAAACAGTCTGGCAGTGCGCCTGCCCGGCACGCTGGTGCAGGAGTTGGGCATTGCCGAGGGTGACGAGGTTGAGTTGGTGCCGGTGGCAGCTCAAGTCACGATGCCCATGACTTTCACAGTCAAAGTTGCCCCCAGCAAACTTGATCGCTTGCAAGCCATGCGTCGCTACCGCTCGCCTTTTCCGCTGGAATTCAAGTTTGATCGCGACGAGGCTAATGCCAGATGAAGTGCTTCATCGACACCAATGTCCTGCTCTACTGGGTCGATGCTGGCGGGCGCGCTGATACGGTGGAAAAATTGCTTGCTGACGACTCGGTCATCAGTGTCCAGGTGCTCAATGAGTTTGCCAACGTGCTGATCAAGAAGCGGTCAATGCCGCTGGTCGATGTTGTGGAACTCACAGAGACCTTGATTGACGTTTGCCAGGTCTTCGACCTCAGCGTACGCACGCATCAGGTGGCATTGATGCTCATGGCGAAGTACAAACTTTCACTGTATGACGCCAACATTGTTGCGGCGGCTGGGCTCAGCGGCTGCGAGATCCTGTACACCGAGGACATGCAAGATGGCTTGAATGTCAAGATGCCGAGCGTGGCCGGCGGTGCCACGTTTTCCATCAAGAACCCGTTTCGCGCGTCCGGAACAATTCCTGCTTGAGCGATCACGCCGTCTATTCGTCCCACCCGAGGCGCTGACTCGCGCTGACTGCGCGATGGCGCTGGTCTTCTTCGACATGAAGATAGATGCTGGTGGTGCTGATCGACGCATGACCGAGCGTGTCGCGCACATGGCGCAGGTCGATGTCGTCGGCCAGATGCGATCCTCTGGTGTGGCGCAGCCAATGCGCAGAGGCCGCTCCCACCCGTTCGGCTCGCGCTTCGAACGCCTGGCCTTTTGCAAGCAGTGCGTGGGCAGTGGCATCGAACACGCTTTTGACGATTGTGTGCACGGCGGCGCGAGTCATTGCTTGGGGCCAGTCGATCAGCTGTGCATTGTCCGGCGGTGCGCGCCACCACACTGGGAACAACAGCGGTGCGGCCTCGTGCTCTCGCGGCAGCGCTGCCAAGCTGAGCGCACGACGGTAACGGGCCAATTCGACCATCAATTCGTTGGTCGCCGGTACCAGCCGTATCTTGGTGCCTTTACCCGTGACTTCGAGCCACCAGCGCGGCTCGCCGCCCTTGTCGCTGCGGCAGAAGAAGCAGCCCATGGTGTTGCCCACCACCTCCGAGATGCGCAAGCCGCAAAGGTAGAGCAGACTGAACAGCCAGCGCACCCGGGCCTGAGTCGCCAGTTCGCGTGAGGTCGTCACCGGCATCGCATTGATGGTCGCCTTCACCTGCGCCCACAGGTCGTCTTCCAGTAAGCGCACGACACGCGGCTGTGCGTTGGATCGGCGCTGTCGACTCAGCGCCAGGGGATTGCCAGCGAGGTAGCCCGCTTGCACCAGCCAGGACAGCATTGAGTTGAGCGTCACCATGGCCTGGCGTTGGCTCGCTGGTGACAGCGGCCCCGCGAAAGGCCGCCAGCCCGGGTGGCTTCGTGGCAGTTTGCGGCCCGCAGCCATCACCCAGCGATCGGTGGGCTGGGGGTCGCCCAGGAAGTGCTGGTACAGCAGCAGATCCTCGTGCGTCACTGAGGACAGCGGCTTGCCCAGCTCGACCAGGCACCACAAGAACAGGCGCTCGGCCTCCTTGCGACAGTTGGCAAAGGTGTTGGCGCTGTCACTGTAGCGCGCCAGCCAGGCGAGCAAGGCGTCATGATCGGTGTCGGCGGCGATCTGGCGGTGACCAGCGCGCGAGCGGTTAGAGCCATCGCGCCCGCACAGGGCATCGACCACGACCAGCCGCTCGATGGGCACCGGCGCAACCAGGCAAATCGACGAGGATGGCGGTGTTTCAGAGGGTCGTAGGACCTGATTCATCTGGAAACGGTGGGTTTGCGGATATTTTGACACTATACCAATAATGTCAAAAGCAAAATAAATAACTCGTGCTTTATAACGTATTACGTTGTAATATTAGCCAAAGAAAGGGAGGAATGTATGGCTGAAGACACTATGACCACCGAAGATCGTCGCCTCCAAGGGGAGATCGAGGCCCTTCGCGAGCGCTACAGCGACACCCAGGATCTGTACCGCGAAGTGTGTGTACTGCTGTTCTTCCGTCACGGCATCACCCCCACGGCCAACAAGCTGTACCAGTTGGTGCGAAAAGGCAGCATGAGCGCGCCTGGCGAAGCGCTCTCCAACTTCTGGTCCACGCTTCGCGAAAAGAGCCGCGTGCGCATCGAGCACCCCGATCTACCCGAGGAATTGCGCGACGCCGCCGGCGAGGTGATCGGTGCGCTGTGGCAGCGTGCTCAAGCACTCGCCGACGCAAACCTTGCTGCTGCACGCGGCGAGGCCCAGGCGTCGGTAATCCAAGTGACCGCCGCCATGGAGGCGGCACAAGAGAGAGCTGCCGCCGCCGAGCAGGCGTTGTCCGGAGTGAGAGATGAGCTGACTTCAAGCCAGACCCACGTGCACCAACTCGAACATGATCTGGCGCGCGAGCAAGGTGCGCGAGCGGCGCTGGACTCCCAGATTGCGCAGGCAGAGCAGCAGCGGCGTGAACTTCAGCATTCGCTGGAGGAGGCGCGACTGGGCTTTGAGAAGCAGCTTGCCCAGCAACGGGAGGCCGTCAAGTCAGCCGAAGAACGGCACCAGGGAGACCTTCGCCGGGTTTTGTTGGATGTCGATCGGGAGCGTACAGCGTTGGCCAAGCTGCAAAAAGAGTTGGAGCAGCACAGGCGGTCGGCCGCTGAAGAGGCCGAACGGCACAGCGCGCGCGTCCAGAAGCTGGAGAGCGAGTTGATGCAAGTTCGCCAAAAGCTGAGCGGTGCGGAAGCGGCCTTGACCGAGGCCCGTGCCGCCGGCGACCAATTGCGTGCCCATCTTGACAAGGCGTTGACCAAGCCGACGCGCAAGGTGGCCGCCAAGAAGGTGAAGTCCTGAGGAACGAGGCAATCCGACAGCGATGTAAAAGGGCCAAGATCAGGCGGGTAATACGGGCAAGTTGAACGGCGTCAAAAACCGTAACCGTGTCAATTTGCACCAAAACCATGACTCTTGAAAAAATGACTGTCTTCTAAATTGTTGATTTGTATAGAGATTGTTTCGCAAAGCGTGTCAATCTGCACCGAAAGTACGATTACC
>CAWJOT010000044.1:0-182619 GCA_963844495.1 uncultured Pseudomonadota bacterium | reverse complement strand
GGCGACACTGCTGGGGGCCTGCGTGAAGCAGGAACCGGCGCCCGTCGCTGCGGCAAACCAGATGCTGCTCGTCGCGGCACAAGACCTTGTCACCGTGCAAGAAGGAGCCTTGACCTCGGGTTCCACCATCACCGGTACGATTCAGCCGCGTCGTCGTGCTGACCTGCGCGCGGAGGTGTCGTCAACGGTGTTGCAGGTATTGCGAGACAACGGGGATCAGGTTCGCCGTGGCGATGTGCTGGTCCGGCTAGACGATACGGCGATTCGCGATAGCCTGAATTCGGCGCAGGACGCGGTGCGTTCGTCGACCCAGGCCCTGGGCCAATTGGAGCGGCAGTATCAAAGACTCAAGACCCTGCGCGAATCGGGCATGACGTCAACCCAGCAACTCGAAGAGGCCGAGAGTCGGCGCGACAACGCGCGCAGCGATCTGTCTGCGGCCACTACGCGGGCCGTGCAGGCGCGCCAGCAGCTTGAGCGCACAATCGCGCGCGCGCCGTTTGATGGACTTGTCAGCGAGCGCAGGGTTTCCGCGGGTGACACGGTGCAGGTTGGCAAAGAGTTGCTCAAGGTTATCGATCCGGCCAGCATGCGATTCGAAGGGCTGGTAGGGGCCGATGCGTTGGCGCAAGTCAAAGCAGGTCAGTCGGTTCACTTCAGGATCAATGGCTACGGCCAGGACGAATGGGTCGGCACGATCGGGCGCATCAGTCCCCTGGCCAATGCGAGCACCCGTCAGGTCGAGGTGGTGGTGGAATTTGCTGGTGACAAGCCCCCGCCGCTGGCCGGTCTCTATGCCGAGGGCTTCATTGAGGTTGCACGCAAGTCGGCCTTGATGGTACCGGCCGGGGCGCTCGTGCGCGAGGGAGACAAGGTCTTCGCCTGGACGGTCAAGGGCGGAGCGTTGCGAAAGCTGGGCCTGGAGTTGGGGCCGCGCGACCCTCGGAGCGGTGACTTTGAGGTTCGCCGCGGACTGGAGCGGGGTGATCAACTGATTCGTAATCCGACCGCTGCGCTGAAGGAGAGTCAAAAGGTGCAGACCGGTGACCAGGCTGCGACGCCGGTGGGTACGGCGGCCAGCATGGCTCGGTAATCATGTTTCTCTCCGATTTCAGCATTCGTCGCCCGGTTGCCATGGTTGTGGTGATCCTTGCGCTTATGTGTCTGGGTCTGCTCGCACTCAAGAAACTGCGGGTCAATCAAATTCCCGATGTCGAAATGCCGGTGCTTGTGGTCAACATTCCGTACCCCGGCGCCTCCCCTGAGACGGTCGAGAGGGAGATCATTGACCGTGTGGAAAAGTCGTTCCAGGGCATCACCGGTGTCTATCAGATCCGGTCCACGGCCAGCGAAAGCAACGCGAGCATTGTCATCTTGTTCAACTTCAAGAAGAACATGATTGAGGCGTCTGACGAGGTGCGCAATGCCATTGCGTCGGTGCGCTACAAGCTTCCGGTTGAAATGCGCGAGCCGGTGCTGCGCCGGGTCGATCCATCGGCCCAGCCCATCATGCAGATGTCGCTTTCGTCGACGACCCTGAGCCACGCCGAAATATCACGATTGGCGGAGGACGAATTGTCGAACCAGTTCCGCGCGATCGAAGGCGTGGCGGTGGTCAATGTGGCTGGTGCTTTGCGTCGTGAGTTGAGCGTCTTGCTGCACTCGGAGAAACTGCGCGAGTACGGCGTTTCCGTGGCGGAGGTGGTGGCTGCCCTGCGTAACCAGAACACCACGTCTCCGGTTGGGCGTGTCAAAGGCGCGATCGAGGAACAAAGTATCCGTCTGGTCGGGCGCATTGAATCGCCTCGGGAATTTGAGCAGATCGTGATTCGCCGCCGCGGCTCCGAGATGGTACGCCTGGGCCAGATCGCCAGCATCGAAGACGGGTTCGCAGAGCTGTCTGGCTTCAGCGTGTTCAATGGCCACCCCAATGTCGGGATTACAGTCACGCGCGCGCGCGATGCGAGCACGGTCAGTGTGGCCAACCGGGTACGTGACCTGATGGCAGGGTTGAACAAGACCTTGCCCAAGGGCACCAAGCTCGAGATCACGCGTGACGGAGGTGAGGAGGCGCAGAGCAACCTCAACAATGTGATCGAATCCTTGATGTTCGGCGCGCTACTGACCATCTTCGTCGTCTACGTGTTCCTGAACTCCTGGCGCTCGACCCTGATCACGGCGCTGAGCCTTCCAACGTCGGTGATCGCTGCGTTCATCGCGGTCTGGCTTTGCGATTTCACACTTAATTTCATGACCTTGCTGGGTCTGTCGCTAGCCATTGGCGTGCTGATTGATGATGCCATCGTGGTGCGTGAGAATATTGTGCGTCACATGGCCCGCGGCGCCGATCGACTGAACGCCGCAGTCGAGGGCACCCGTGAAATCGGTATGGCAGTCGCGGCAACGACGTTTTCGATCATGGCGGTATTCATTCCGGTCGCGTTCATGGGCGGTGGTGCGGGGGAGTGGTTTCGGCCCTTTGCTCTGACCGTGACCAGCTCGGTTCTGGTCAGCCTCTTCATATCGTTTACGCTCGATCCGATGCTCTCGGCGTACTGGGGAGATCCAGCGGTTTTGCAACACCGTCCGCGGGTTGGCCTGGGGCGACTGCTGGAGCGCTTTAACCGCTGGTTTGATGACCAGGCTAATCGTTACGGCGATGTCATTGCGTGGGCGTTGCACCACCGGCGCTCGATGGCATTTATTGCGGCGCTCAGCATGATGGCGGCCATTGGCCTGCATGCAAGATTTGGTGGCTCAAGTTTTTTGCCGACTTCCGACGAAGGAACACTTGCCATTGAAGTGCGGACGCCGTCGAGTTCGAGCCTTGAATATACGCGCATCAAAGTTGAGCAAGCGGCGCAGCTCGCTCGCGGCATGGGAGAAACACTGGCCACCAACAGCAATATCCAGGCCGGTGGCGGCAGGGTCTACGTCGATATCGGCAAGAGCACGCAGCGCAAGCGTGACAGCAAGACGATCGCCGCCGACCTGCGCCTGCAGATGGCGCGGCTGGTTGGTGCTGAGTACGTCGTGCTGGACGATTTGAACAACGGAGTGCGAAAGCCGGTGCAAGTCCAGTTTTCCGGCCCGGACGCCCGGCGTCTGGTGGTCATCGCTACCGCCTTCATGGAGAAATTGCGCCGGGTGGCCGGTGCCGTGGACGTGGGGTTGTCCGAGCAGGAGCCAAAGGATGAAATCAAGATCGAGTTGAACCGCGGTTTGGCCAATTCGCTTGGCATTTCAGTGGCGGACGCGGCACAAACGCTGCGCGTGGCGTTTGCCGGCGTTGAAGTCGGCGACTGGGTTGATCCGACCGGTGAGGCGCGCGACGTCGCGGTTCGGCTGCATCCGGACGACCGCGTCAGCGCGACAAACATTGAACGCTTGCCGATTGCGGTTAGCGGCAGCGACATGGTCGTGCCCCTGGGCCAGATTGCAACCGTGACGATGGGCAAAGGCCCGGCGCAAATTCAGCACCAGGATGGCAAGCGGATGATTGCCGTCTCCGCCAACGCTCAGGGGCGTTCCGCGGGCGAGGTCACGGCGGATGCCATGAAACTTGCCAAACAGATCGAATTTCCCGTGGGTTATGGCCTGGAGCTTGGCGGCGCGGCGCGCGACCAAAAGGAGTTATTTACCGAAATGACGATTGCGCTGGTCATGGGCATCGGCCTGATGTATTTGATTCTGGTGATGCAGTTTGGCTCGTTCACGGCACCGTTGGCCGTCATGCTCTCTCTGCCACTGAGTCTGATCGGTGTGGTCATCAGTTTGCTGCTCACGCGCAACACGCTCAACCTGATGAGCTTCATAGGCATCATCATGCTGATGGGTTTGGTCGCCAAGAACGCCATTCTGCTGCTCGACTGCGCCCGCAAGGAAGAGGCGCAGGGCGTTGAGCGCGAAGCCGCGCTGATGCATGCGGGGCGCTTGCGTCTGCGCCCCATTTTGATGACCACCTTTGCGTTGATTGCGGGCATGTTGCCGGTGGCGATCGGTCTGGGCGAGGGCGGGGAGTTCTACCGCCCGTTGGCCATTGCCATTATCGGGGGCACGATAACCTCAACCCTGTTGACGCTGCTGGTGGTACCAACGTTCTACGACAGCATCGAAATCACCCGGGACCGCGCACTGGCAAAATTCCAGCATCGCGCAGTACGCCACAACGTCTTCTCGGCTTTTGTGCTGACCATTCTGGAGGCAATATTGGCGCTGCTTTTAATCCGCTGGGCCTACCGGGCAGTGAAGATTTCAGCCTCTTGGTGCATGCGCCATGGGGGCAATAAATAGGGAGAGTTGCTGGCGGCAATGACCCAGGTCGCAATTGGCGCAGTGGACGCAGACAAGCCAGCCAACGATCAGCCGCATTCCGGCAGCGGTCGGCGATCAGGTCATTGCCATCGGTGCCGGGTCGCGCCGACGTTATTGCGCACGCCGCGCACTGCGGGGCGGCCCATGCACGTGGCGCCTGTCTATGACAGGCTTCCCATAATGTACGCTCCGCTGGCCGGGGGCGAGTTGCCAACGCCTCAGCTTCGCAGACTCTGGCTATCGGCCAGCGTCGATGAGTGCATCAGCGCCGGGTTTCGCCAGACGTGCACCGTCAATCATGCCGAACTCAGGCGACTCCAAGCCGTCGCTTAAGCTCATCGCGGGGTGACACCCCGACCATTGTCCTGCTCATGGGCATCAGCTTGATGTACTTGACTCTGGCGGTGCCGTTTGGCTCATTTGACCGCCAGAAGCGCAGAGCAAAAAAAGTCCCGCAGACTTTCGCCTGCGGGACCATGGTGATGCTACCAGCTTGCTTAGAACTTGTAGTCGTACGTTGCCGTCAGCTTGACCGAGCGCGGCGCCGTATAGCTTTGCACCGAGCTGTAGGTCGTGCGGACCGACGTCTGATTGCGGTTGTACATGCGCTCTTCGATGGTCTCGATCGATTGGCGATTGAACAGGTTGAACACGTCAAGTTTGAAGCCGAACCCCTTCAGTGCTGCGGGCTTGTAGCTCACGTTCATGTCCACGCGCACGTCCGGTGGCAGGTTGCCATACGATCCACGCGGTGCGTACGCGCCGTTACAGAAGAAGTACGCGGAACCATAGCCTGAGTAGTTCGTAACCATCGAGGGCGTGTCGAAGAAGTCACCGGTTGTGCTGGGAGCGTTGCCGATACAGTTTCTCGGGCGACCGGAGGCCAGCAGCATGTTGCCGCCGATACCCCACTCCGGATCTGCCTGATAGTAGCCAAACAACTTGACCTGATGCGTGCGGTCATTGGGCAGCAGGCCATCGGCCCCAACGGAGAACTCTGGGAAGTCAAACGCCTGGGTCGTTGCCACGTCGGCTTGTCCGATGTCCGAGAGCAACTGACCTTCAGTATTGCCCCAGTTGCGTGACCATGTGTAAGTCGCCTTGCCCCACCACTTGCCGTCAAATGGGTGCTCGGCAAACAGGTCGATTGCCAGGTACTTGCGCTTGACTTCAGGGAAGCCAAGATCAGCCGCAGACAACACGATATTGTTCAAAGTCCCGTTGCCGGTCATGTCGATGTTGAACGTATTGCCAACGCCCGGGTTGAACAACGCACAGTTGTAGCCGCCAAAGTTGGTTGTATCCACGCTATTTCTTGCGGCCCAGGCCAGGAATGGCCGATCGTCGCAATGATCGTCAATCGCGGTGCGCAGCGTGCGATAGGTGAACTTGCCGCCAATGTTGAGACCCTTGGAAAGGGCACGCTCAAAGCCGAGGGCGTATTCATCCTGATAATTGCCCTGCATATCCTGTGCTGCCACCGAGCGCGGATCCTTGGCTTGCCCGTATTCGTTGTTGCTGGAATACGCCGGCCCCAACGCGGTCAGGCCAGTCGGCGCCCCATTGGCATCAACACCTGTGTACACGAAGCTCTGTGTGGTGTACAGCGAGGATCCGGCGCCACGCACTGCAACATTGGTAGGCAATGGTACGTGGTAGCGCCCGGCGCTGGCGAACACCTTGGTCGAGGCGTCGCCATTGACGTCCCACGACATGCCAACCCGCGGAGCGAGTTGTCGCGGCAGATCGACGTACGACAGTCCGTCGCCATTCTTGTTGTTGAAGCCTTCGTTGCGCAGCCCCAGCGACAACAGAATGTTGTCGGTAACCTTGTACTTGTCCTCGATGTACCAGGCCGACTGCTCGACGGTGGGTGTCGATACGGCCGAGAAGATGATCTTGTCGACAATATAACCCTGTTGAGCGTATGGATTACCCGCTACCGTGCCGGGCGCCGCCGTGGCAACGTTGATTGGAAGGGCCGGGTCGGTCTTGCCATAGGCCCAGATCATGCCGCCAGCGTACGAGTTGCCCGCTTTGGACGTGATCGTGTTACGGTCCAGTCCAGCGCGAATATTGTGTTTGGCATTGAGCTTGTATTCCACGTCAAGACGCATGCCCTTGTTCTGGTCAAAAGCGCCTGGGGCCAGAATATTCCCGGTCGTCGTTTGCGGATTCGGGTAGGAGAAGCCCGGAATCTGATTGCTCGAATCCGACAGCGTACGGGCCAGCGCAGGGTTGTAGCCCAGTGGCGAGAAGTCGTGCGGGCTATAGGTCTTGCCGATCAACGCCGTCAGCGTCAAATCATCGGTCAAATAGCCGGTGTACTTAAGAATGTCGGCGGTTGATCCCTGCTGCGCCGCAGTCGGCGTCGGCCCCCAGTTAACGTAGCTTGCGCCACCGCCATTGACGCTGTCGCGTTCGAGCGTTGCGTAGTTGAACCCGTAATAGGTGCGATCGTTGAGTACCTTGTCGTAAATCCTGGTGTACTCAAGATGATGCATATCGCTCAAATTCCAGTCCAACTTGAGCAGATAGCGTGGCGTATCCGTGGTCTGCTCTTGCCAGCCGCCAGCCAACTTGCTGCCTGCCGTCGTTGTGTTAGCCTGACGCGTGGCCGCGCGCGTGGTGCGAGTCTGTTCGCCCGAGAGGAACATGAACAGCTTGTCCTTGATGATCGGGCCACCTACATAGAACGACTGCGAATCACGGCTCTGCGTGTTCGCTTCGTTGTAGTAGTACATCTTGCCGTCCATAGATGTGCCGACCGGCTCATAGTACTGGTTCTTCTCTTTCGAGCGCAAGCTGTTGGGCTCCACCGAAATGGCACCACCAATGACCCAATTGTTGCCGCCGCTCTTGGTGACGATATTGACCACGCCGCCGGTTGAACGGCCGAACTCGGCGCCGTAACCACCGGTCAGCACCTGGGCCTGCGATATCGAGTTGAAGGGCAGTTGCGAGAAACCGACCTGCGTCAGCAAGGTTGTGACGGGAAAGCCGTTGATGTAGTAGGCGTTTTCCGACGCGCCAGCGCCACCAAAACTCGGGGCGTTGGAACCACCATAGCGCGAGTCGCCGCGTGTCGTATTGGGCGCGAGCTGAATCACGGCGCCGACGTTGTTTGCCACCGGCACTTTGGCCAGATCGCTGGCGGTAAACACGGTGGTTGAACCAATCGAAGCGACGTCGATCTTCTGGCGCAGCGCCAGAATCTGAACCGCCGCCAACGTCGTACCGAACGACACTTCCGTGCCCTGGCCGACCCTTACTTCGACCCCGTCGGTGGTCTTGCTGACCTGGCCGTTGACGACTAGCTCCGCCTTGTAGGTGCCGGTGACCAGGGACTGGGCGTTGAAGCGTCCGGCGCTGTCGACGGTCAGCGAACGATGCGCGCCGGTTTCTTTGTTCGTCAGAACCACGGTTGCGCCAGCGCTGCCTTGCACAGTACCGTAAAGCGTTCCGGTTGTATTGGATTGGGCAAACGCGGTGGTGCTGATTGCACCCCCTAACGTTACCGCGCCAAAAGCGACGGCCAGGGCCTGCGCCACAACGGTCTTGCGGAACACAAGCGCTTTGCTGTGTTTGTTATTTTCCATGGTTGTTCCTTCAATCAGTTAGAAATCAGAGCAACGCAAAGGTTGCACCACGATTGGCAAGAGGGCTGGAGGTGTTCCGGACCCCGCTTCTGTTTCCGTGCAAGGACTGTAAGGTAAAAAATTGCAAAGTTGAATTAGGGCTAACCCAAGCGGATGTAAATCCGGCTTTTTGTTGCCAAAAAACATCGCCGACGAGCGGTCGGCACCACGCACGTGGTACCGGTGCGCAGACCTCGGGACCAGGAAAGCGCGGTACCGGGCGCCGCGCTTACTCCAACTTGAAGTTGAATTCCTGGGTGGCGAGCACTTCGCCAAAGCCATCGGAGACGCATTTGTACTGCATCATCGCCTCCCGCACGGCGTTATGAAACAAGCGCGGACCCGACAGGATGGTGACCTCCTGAACGACCCCACCCTTGATGCGGATCTGTGCCTTCACCACGCCCTCAATGCCCTCTTGCTGGGCCTTGCGCGGCATCTCGGGGCGCACCTGCTTCGGGCATGCCACCGCGATGTCGTTGCGGTTGGCCGCCGGTTTGGGGGCCGGAGGCGCTGGAGGTGCCGGCGGCGGCGGTGGTGCGATCACCGCAGGCGCGGTCGGGACGACTGCGGTCGAGACGATCGCCGGTGCGTTGGACGTTGTCGTTGGCGCGATGTCTGGCGGTGGCACGTAGGGCGGCGGCGGAGCCTCAACCTTGGGTATTTCCTTGGGCGGCTCGATCTTTTTGGGTGGTGGCGGCGGCGGTGGCGGCGGCGGAATGATCACTTCCTGGATCACCACTGCCTCGAGCGGCTTTTTGATGAAGTTCAGGCCCTTTCGGGCCATGCCCGAGACAATGGCATAGCCCAAAAACGCGTGGATCGCAATGACAACCACCAGTCCCTTGATCCGTCGCGAAGGATCCTTCGACTGGTAGCGGTAATTCATGCCAATGCTGGCAGTTGCGTTTGTATTCATTGGACAAACTGCTCGCTGCCAATGACGGCAATGCGGTTCAGGCCGATGCGCTTGGTCGACGACAGCACGTTGGCGAAAACCGCGTAGCTCGCTTCCTTGTTTGGACGCAAGTGCACTTCGGGCTGATTCGTGGCCAGGGCCACGGCTTTCATGTTCGTCTCAAGTTCCTGTGCGCTCACCGGCAGACCCTGCCAGTAAACCACGCTGCTGGCGTCGATATCGATCTGAATCTTCTCCGGCTTGATCAGGCTGGTGGGCGGCGCGCCTACCGGCATTTCCAGATTGACCGAGTGCAACTGGATCGGGATCGTGATGATCAGCATCACCAGCAGCACCAGCATCACGTCGATCAACGGCGTGGTATTGATGTCCATCATCACCTCGGGCTCCTCGGAGTCGCCGGATGTTCCAACATTCATGCTCATGAAGACTGTCCTTGCATAGTCCCTGGCCTGGTCAGCCGCCCAGTGGCGGTGGCTCGGTGATAAAGGCGACCTTCACAATGCCCGCACGCTGGCAGGCATACAGGATTTTGCCCACACCTTCGTACTTGGCGGTCATATCGCCGCGGATCTGCACCTCGGGCTGGGGCTTGACGTTGGATACCTTTTTCAGCTTGTCAATCAGGGCCTCAACGTTGTTGATCCGCTGGTCGTACCAGTAGACGTTGCCCGTCGCATCAACCGAGATGATGACATTCTCGGGCTTGGTTTCGCGGATCTCCACGCGCTCCCTGGGCAGGTTGACCTTGATCGAGGTCGTGACCACGGGAATCGTGATCAGAAAGATGATCAATAGCACCAGCATCACGTCGACCAGCGGCGTGGTGTTGATGGCGGACATGACGGCGTCCTCGCCGCTGTCGGGGGAGCCAACGTTCATCGACATGGTGTTGTGCCCTCAGGCGCGGTATCGGGCTTCAGGCCTTCTTGACTGTGCCAAGAATCACAGCGTGCAAATCGCCGCCAAATGCGCGCACATCGGCCATGGCGTTCTTGTTCCGCCCCACCAGCCAGTTGTAGGCCAGCACGGCCGGTACGGCCACCGCCAGACCGATCGCGGTCATGATCAGCGCTTCGCCGACCGGGCCGGCCACCTTGTCGATCGAGGCCTGGCCCGAGATGCCAATGGCCGTCAACGCATGGTAAATGCCCCATACGGTACCAAACAAGCCGACAAACGGAGCGATCGAACCAACCGTAGCCAGCACCGACAGGCCTCCCTGCAAGCTGCTTTGGACACGCTCGACGGCGCGCCCGATGTTCATCGTGACCCAGTCGTTCAACGGAACGTGCCCCATCAGACCGTCGTGCTTCTTGGTCGCGTCCAGGCCAGCCTCGGCAATAAAACGAAATGGACTGTTCGCGTCGAGCTTGGCACAACCTTGCTCCACCGTTCCAGCAGACCAGAATTCCTTGCCCACCGCGCGCGCCTGACGCCCGATCTTGCCCTGCTCGAGCAACTTGACGATCAGAACATACCAACTGCTCACGCTCATCACCAGCAGCAGCACCAACACGGTCCTGGCAATGTTGTCGGATGTCTTCCACAAGGATTCGAGGCCATACGGGTTGTCGGTCGTCTCGACCGCCTTTTTGGCAACGGGATCGGCGGGTTTGGCGTCGGTGCCGGGCACTGCCGCAGGCACGCTGGCCGCATCCTGGCTGACGGCCGGGGTTGCCGGTTGTGCCTGGGCCAGATTCGGCACCAGCGCCAACAGTAGTCCGAGCGCGCAGGCGCCAGACGCAATCATTCGGGTAACGTTGATTTGCACGAGGTTTCCTTTAGCAGATGGTGGGTGAGGAGTTTGCGGTTCAAGCCTGGACACCCGAAAATAAAGTGAGGCGAGTATAGGCGACGGCGGGGGACATTTTCCCAGGATACCCCTAGGATAAGCCCTTAGTCATGTCTTTACACTTTAGATAGCGCCGCCAAACATCAAGACGTCGACCGGCTCGCCCGCGGCCACGTTGCCCTGCTCATGGTGCAGCACGATCAGACCGTTGGCCTGGACCATTGAGCGCAGCACCCCCGAGCCCTGATTGCCGGTGATCCGGACCTGCAAGGAGCCGTCGCGCGCCGTGCTGACGATACCGCGCTGGTATTCGGTGCGTCCCGGCTTCTTGCGGATGGCCTCGGTGCTGCGCGCCTGCAGCAGCGGTTGCGCAGGCGCCCTGGCGCCCATCATCTGCAACAGGGCCGGACGGACGAAGGCCAGAAAGGTCACCATCACGGCCACCGGGTTACCCGGCAGACCAAACAGGACGGCGGTTTCGGGTCGGTTTGCAGCACTATCATTTTCATAGCTGGTTACGCTTGCTTCATGCGTGCTGGAGTCGAATTTCGCTTTAAGAATTCGTCCCACTGCCATCGGGCGACCGGGGCGCATGGCAATCTTCCAGAAGGCCACATCGCCGAGTTTCTTCATCATCGCCTTCGTGAAGTCGGCTTCGCCCACGCTAACGCCGCCGCTGGTAATGATGGCATCAGCTTGCGCAGCGGCTTGCACAAAGGCCGCCTCAAGCAGAGCCGGTTCATCACGTACGACGCCCAGGTCCAAGGTTTCGCAGCCCAGACGTCTGAGCATGCCAAGCACGGTGTAACGGTTGCTGTCGTATACAGCCCCTTCGCGCGGTGCCTGTCCCAGGCTCAGCAACTCGTCTCCGGTAGAAAAATACGCGACCCTGAGCCGGCGCCAAACCAGCACGTTCTCGATACCCAAACTGGCTACCAGCCCAAGCGCGGCGGGCGTGAGCAGCTCACCTTTTTGTAGCGCGACGTGGCCCTGGAGCAAATCTTCGCCCAGACAGCGGCGGTTCTCGCCGCGACTCAATCGTCCCGCCGCGATGGTGATGGTGGCCCCGTCGACGCCGACGAGTTCCTGCGGCACCACCGTGTCGAGCCCGGCTGGCAAGATGGCGCCCGTCATGATCTTCAGGCACTCGCCGGTACCGACCGGGCCAGCCCAGGCCTTGCCCGCCAGCGCCGTGCCGACCACTGTTAGTTGCAGCGGCGCATCCGGTCGAAGTTGTGAGCCGTCGAGCGCAAACCCGTCCATCGCCGAGTTGTCGTGCGCGGGCACGCTGATGGGCGAGACCACGTCCTGCGCCAGCACGCGGCCCAGTGCCTCCAAAATACCTACATTCTCAGTCTGTCCGACCGGCTCGACCAGCCGTGACAGGAAAGCACCGACATCGCGCGCGCGCAATGCCTGCGGGTCGTAGCCAGCGAGTTCCGTGGCGATGGCGTCGATCGATTTCATGTCCGGGCGACCTCGAGCTGGCGCAACTCGGCCAAGCTGTTGGCGTTGCAAAAAGCCAGGGGATCGTCCTGCGCGTGGTTGAACGGCACCAGCACGGTCTTGTGCAACGCCGTCCAGGCGTCGATCTTGCGGCCGCCGTCGCGGGTAAATCGGACCAGGCTTTCAAGCAGGGTCACCCGCAGCAGGCAAAACACCGGTTGCCTGCGAACCTCGATTTGGCCGTCGCTTTGCACTTCGGGCGCTGTAGCCATCGCGATGTCGGCACTCTGTTCCTCCAGGGCCAGTGCAAGACGTTGCACAAGATCGAGCGGCAGCAACGGCGTGTCGCACGGAACGGTCACAAGATAGGGGCTCTCACAGCGTTCCAGCCCGCTCAGGAAGCCCGCCAGCGGCCCCGCGTAATCGGGCAGGGCGTCGGGCCAGACCGGCGCGCCGAAGGACTCATACGCAGCCAGATTGCGGTTGGCGTTGATCATGATGGCGCCCACGCCACCGCCCAACTGCAGCCGCGTCAGCGTGTGCAGCGCCATCGCCATGCCGTTGAAGCTTTGCAGGCCCTTGTCCATACCACCCATGCGCGAGCCACGCCCGCCGCAAAGAATCAGCGCTGTAATGTCGGCCCGATCGATCAGTTCAGCCTCCTATATAGCTCATCTCAACGCGCCGTGTCCCGGCGTGCGTGTGCGCCGCAGTGTTGCTGCGAAGCTCGGAGTAGCGGTCGGTCCGAGCGGACCAGATATGTCCCACCGCCGAGGTCAAATCGGCGTCGGATGCTCCGCAGCGCAGAAGCGAGCGCAGATCCCAGCCTTGCGCGGCAAACAGGCACAAATAGAACTGGCCCTCGGTCGAGAGCCGGGCCCGGTTGCAGGTGCCACAGAAAGCCTGCGTGACGCTGCTGATGACGCCGATTTCCCCGGCGCCGACATCGTGAGCGCCGCTGGCATCGGCAAAGCCCCAACGCTGGGCCGTTTCGCCGGGCGTGTGCGCGGCGAGTTCGACCAGCGGATACTCGGTCATGACCGTTTGCACCACCTGCTGCGACGGCACAACTTCATCCATGCGCCAGCCATTGGTGGCGCCAACGTCCATGTACTCGATAAACCGCAGCACCATCGTGCTGCCCCTGAAGCGACGCACCATCGGCAGAATTTCATGCTCGTTGACGCCGCGCTTGACGACCATGTTGATCTTGATCGGACCCAGCCCGGCGTCGTGCGCGGCGTCGATGCCTGCGAGCACATCACGGACCGGGAAGTTGACGTCGTTCATGCGCCGAAACACCGCGTCATCCAGGCCATCGAGACTGACGGTGACCCGCTGCAACCCTGCGGCCTTGAGCGCGCGCGCCTTGCGCGCGAGCAGTGAACCGTTCGTCGTCAGCGTCAGGTCCGGCGCACGCCCCTGCGTGGTTCGCAGCGCCGCCAACTGTTCGATCAGGCGTTCAATGTCCTTGCGCAACAGAGGCTCACCGCCGGTCAGCCGGATCTTCTGTACGCCGTGCGCGACAAATACGCCTGCGAGTCGGGTGATTTCTTCGAACGACAACAGGTCCGAATGGGCCAGATAGCGGTGTCCATTGTCAAACACTTCTTTGGGCATGCAATAGCTGCAGCGAAAGTTGCAGCGGTCGGTGACGCTGATGCGCAGGTCGCGTAGCGGGCGGTTCCTGGCGTCGCTCAGCACGCCGCTGGCGGTCATTCGGGTCGCGGGCGCCAGCGCCACCGCCGGGGCTGCCAGCGCGCCGGGGCGCTGCGCCAACAGCGGTATCACCCGTGGTGCCGGTCGTTCAGTCATCCCTGCGTTGGCGCCGCGTCAGTGTCTCAGACGCAGCGCGCACCGTCGACCTCAATGCACACGCCGCTGATGAAAGCGGCCTCGTCGCTGGCCAGATACAGGGCAGCGTTGGCGACGTCCAGGGCGGTCGAGAAGCGACCCAGCGGGATGGTGGCGCGAAATCGCGCCTTGCGCTCTTCGGTCAATGGGCCACCGGCGAACTCGGCGGCAAGACCCGTGTCGGGGTTGAAAACCGGGTTGATGCAGTTGACTCGAATGTTGTCCGGCCCCAATTCGGCGGCCAGTGATTTGGACGTCGTGATCACCGCGCCCTTGGATCCGTTGTACCAGGTCAGGCCCGGGCGTGGCCGCACGCCGGCAGTGGAGGCGATATTGATGAAACTGCCACCGCCCTGGGCTCGAAACACCGGCGTGGCGTGAATCGTTGCGAGGTAGATGCTCTTGACGTTGACCGCATAGCACTTGTCAAATTCATCTTCGCTGACCTCCAGGGCAGGGCGATTGCGGTGCGTCCAGCCGGCATTGTTGATCATCACGTCGAGCCTGCCGTGGCGCTGCACGGCAGCGGCGACCAGATCGCGCACCGCATCAGAACGGGTGACGTCGGCGGCGAAAAAAGAAGCCTGCCCCCCGCCAGCAATGATCTGGGCGACGACCTTTTCGCCGGCCACGGGATTCACGTCGTTGACAATGACTCTGGCGCCCTCTGCTGCGAGGCGCCTGGCAATGCCCTCGCCGATGCCGCCGCCCGCGCCGGTCACGATGATTGATTTTTCTTTAACACGCATGGTCTGTGCAATCCAAGTTGGCAGGATTTGAATGGATGATTGGCCAGGTGTGGACGGTTGCCCGCTGGTCATGGTGGCTGCGCCGCGTCGTCATCGCAGTGGGCTGATGTCGGTCGGGGCAAAATTGCTCACCTGCGCGTCCGAGTTGCGCGGCCAGGCGCCGAGAACGGGTTCCTGTTTGGGTCCGCGCGGCCCCTGGCGCCGATCCAGCAACGCCAACGGCGGCGGCGGCGGTGGCGTGAGCGTGTTTTTTTGCCAATACTTGGGTTCGGGCATCTGCACGAACGGACAACCACAATCCGGCGCGAACCGCCACGAAACCGTGTAGCCCGAGTGATCCACGGTCGGATCAAAGCGATCCATACCGAGCAGCAACTGCTGCGCAAGTGCCGGGATGTAGCGCAGCAATTTCTCCTGCCACTTCATGATGACCAATTCGATGCGCAAGTCTTCCGCGCCGGTGCTGCGCGCGACCACCGAGACCTCGCACGCGAACCAGTCCAGCGGTACGCCGTGCAGCCGCAGCGTGTCCTTCAAAACGACCCGGACCAATTCGCGACGGATGTTGCTGCGCTGTTGCGTGCTGTTGCCCGTGCCCGAACCTGGCAACATGCTCGCCCCCGGTTCACCCGGCTTTGCGGTCTTGGTCTTGAAAAAGTCGAACATGGCTGTCTCCCGTTGCCAGTTAAATGTACGTCAAAACCGGCCCGCGCGCATGGCACCTGTTGCTACGCCTAGCCGTGTTTGATCGCCACCGTTTTGAGCGTCGTGAAGCCATACAGGGCCTCGAATCCCTTTTCGCGCCCGTGGCCGCTGGACTTGACGCCGCCAAAGGGTAGCTCGACGCCGCCACCGGCGCCGTAATTGTTGATGAACACCTGCCCGCTGCGCAGGCGTCGCGCCAGCCGCAACTGGCGGGCGCCGTCGGCGCTCCAGAGGCCCGCGACCAAACCGAACTGCGTGGCGTTGGCCAGTTCGACGGCATGGTCTTCATCACGAAAGGACATGGCACAGAGCACCGGTCCAAACACCTCTTCCTGCGCCGCGCGGTGCCGCACCGGCACGTCGCGCAACAGCACCGGAGCCTGGTAGAAGCCAGACTGTGGTGCCTGTTCAACGACTTTGCCCTCGGCCACGATCGGGATGCCCGCGGCGTGGGCATCGCTGAGAAAATCCCAAACACGCTGTTGCTGGGTTTGGCGAATCAGGGGTCCGACATCGAGATCGAGCTGCGCGGGGCCAACGCGCAGGTCAGCAAAGGCGGCGCCCAACCGCGCCAGCAGAGGTTCGTAGATGGCCTGCTGCACCAGCAGGCGCGAGCCCGCCGAGCAGGTCTGGCCCGCGTTTTGCACGATAGCGTTGATGATGGCTGGCAACGCCGCGTCGAGGTCGGCGTCGGCAAAAACGATTTGTGGACTTTTGCCTCCGAGTTCCAGCGTGACCGGGCAGTGGCGCTCGGCGGCGACCTGCTGAATCAGTGTGCCAACGCGCGGGCTGCCGGTAAAACTGATGTGGTCGATGCCACTGTGGCGCGCCAGCGCATCGCCCACTTCGTGGCCATAGCCGGTCACGATGTTGATCACGCCCGCGGGGAAGCCTACCTCGGCGGCAAGTTGTGCGACCCGGATCAGCGACAGGCAGGCGTCCTCTGCCGGTTTGACGACGCAGACGTTGCCGGCGGCGATTGCGCCGCCGACGCTGCGCCCGAAAATCTGCATCGGGTAGTTCCACGGAATGACATGACCGGTGACGCCATGCGGCTCGCGCCAGGTCAGCACCGTGTAGCCGTCGAGGTAGGGAATGGTTTCGCCATGCAGTTTGTCGCAGGCTCCGGCGTAGAACTCGAAGTAGCGCGCCAGCGCAGCCGCGTCGGCACGTGCCTGTTTGGTCGGTTTGCCACAATCGCGCTGCTCGATGTCGGCGAGTTCCTGGGCATGTTCGGTGACCTTGAGCGACAGGCGCATGAGCAGGCGTCCGCGTTCAGCGGCGCTGAGTTTGCGCCAGGTTGAATCGAGCGCCCGGCGTGCGGCGCGCACAGCCTGATCGATGTCGGCAGCCTCGCTGCGCTGGATCTGATCGTAGGTCTGGCCGTCCGAGGGGTCGATGACAGCGATGGTCTGGCCCGACGCCGAGGGGACGGACTTGTTGGCGATGTAGTTAAGTTGCATGACCGACATTTTCTACCAAAAAAAAGCCCGCCAAAGCGGGCTTCGGGATGGGCGCAACGGAATCAGCCGCCGTGGATCTTCATCATCAGCGGCACGATCAGCAGCGCCACGATGTTGATGATCTTGATCAGGGGGTTGATGGCCGGACCTGCCGTGTCCTTGTACGGATCGCCCACGGTGTCGCCGGTCACCGCAGCCTTGTGCGCCTCGGAGCCCTTGCCTCCGTGGTTGCCGTCTTCAATGAACTTTTTGGCGTTGTCCCATGCACCGCCGCCCGTGCACATCGAAATGGCCACAAACAGGCCGGTCACGATCGTTCCCATCAGCAGACCACCCAGCGCTTTGGGGCCGAGCACGAGACCGACCAGAATCGGCACCACCACGGGCAGCAGCGAGGGGATCATCATTTCCTTGATCGCCGCGGTGGTCAGCATGTCGACGGCCGTGTCGTATTCGGGTTTGGCCGTGCCCTCCATGATCCCCTTGATCTCGCGGAACTGGCGACGCACTTCGACCACCACCGCCCCCGCGGCGCGGCCCACCGCCTCCATCGCCATGGCACCGAACAGGTAGGGAATCAGGCCACCAATAAACAGGCCGATGATTACCATCGGGTCGCTCAGATCAAAAGAGATGGCCTTGCCGTAGCTCTCAAGCTTGTGCGTGTAGTCGGCAAACAGCACCAGTGCGGCCAGCCCGGCCGAGCCGATCGCGTAGCCTTTGGTCACAGCCTTGGTCGTGTTGCCCACTGCGTCGAGCGGGTCGGTGATGTCGCGCACGCTGCTGGGCAATTCAGCCATCTCGGCAATGCCACCAGCGTTGTCAGTGATCGGGCCATAGGCGTCCAGTGCAACCACGATGCCGGCCATGCTCAACATGGAAGTCGCAGCAATGGCAATGCCGTACAGGCCGGCCAGTGCGTGAGCCGTGTAAATCGCCATGCACACAAAGATCACCGGCCAGGCGGTGGAGCGCATGGAAACGCCCAGACCGGCGATGATGTTGGTGCCATGGCCGGTGGTAGAGGCTTGCGCAATATGCTGCACCGGCGAGTATTGCGTGCCGGTGTAGAACTCGGTGACCCAGACCAGTGCGGCGGTCAGGATCAGGCCAACGGCGCAAGCGCCAAACAGGGACCACTGGCTGCCCGTTGCCTTGATCGCGTTGTCGGGCATCAGCCACATCGTGACAAAGAAGAAGGCAATCAGCGACAGCCCACCGGCCACCGCCAGCCCCTTGTACAGGGCGGGCATCACGTTCTTCATGCCCGGCGTTGCCTTGACGAAAAAGCAGCCAATGATCGAAGCCACAATCGACACGGCACCGAGTGCCAGCGGGTAAACCACTGCGCTGGCGCCAGCACCGCTTACCAGCAGGGACCCCAGAACCATGGTGGCGATTAGCGTCACGGCGTAGGTTTCGAACAGGTCCGCGGCCATACCGGCGCAGTCGCCCACGTTGTCACCCACGTTGTCGGCAATCACGGCCGGGTTGCGCGGGTCGTCCTCGGGGATACCGGCTTCTACCTTGCCCACCAGGTCGGCGCCAACGTCGGCGCCCTTGGTGAAAATCCCGCCACCCAGACGGGCAAAGATCGAGATCAGCGAAGAGCCAAAGGCAAAACCGATCAGCGGGTTGAGCAGCTTGGCGACGTTGACGTCCGGCGTCGCGTTGCCGTTGCCGACCAGAAACCAGTAGAACCCGGTGACGCCGAGCAGCCCCAACCCAACCACCAGCATGCCGGTGATCGCACCGCCGCGAAAGGCAACGTCAAGCGCCGGGCCAATGCCACGGGTCGCCGCCTGCGCGGTGCGCACGTTGGCGCGTACCGACACATTCATGCCGATAAAGCCGCAAGCGCCCGAGAGCACCGCGCCAAGCACGAAGCCGACGGCGCTGAGCGAATCGAGAAAGACGCCGATCAGAATCGCCAGCACCACGCCGACCACGGCAATGGTCTTGTATTGACGCGCAAGATAGGCCGCGGCGCCGGTTTGGATGGCAGCCGAAATCTCCTGCATGCGCGCGTTGCCCGGATCCTGTGAAAGAATCCAGCTGCGGGCCCAAAAGCCGTAAGCCACGGCGATCAAGCCACAAGTAAGCGCCAGAATCAGCGCTGGGTTGCCTGTCATATGAAAATCTCCTGTCGTTGGTTCGCTAGGGTGTGGTGCAGCGCAATCGGCACCACCGCTGCGTTGCTTCCTCGTCGCGAAACATCAACAAACTGGCGTTTTGATGCAGACGATTGGCCAACGGCGGAACTGTACCTTGAAAATGACCTTTTTCCGGGCCCGGCAACGGCCCGGTCACTAAAATCTTTCCTTTTCATGCGCGCCCACTGACCTGGCTCAAGGCGCCCACCCCATCATGTCGCTCGACAACGTTACCCCGGGCAAGCTCGCCCCACACGCCTTCAACGTGATCATCGAAATTCCGATGAACGCCGACCCGGTCAAATACGAGGTAGACAAGGAGACCGGGGCGATCTTCGTCGACCGCTTCATGAGCACAGCCATGCATTACCCGACCAACTATGGGTATGTGCCGAAAACCATTTCGGGCGATGGTGACCCCGTTGATGTGCTCGTGATCACCCCGGTGCCGCTGATCCCCGGCGTCGTGGTGACTTGCCGCGCCGTTGGCATCCTGAAGATGGAGGACGAAGCCGGACAGGACGGCAAGGTGCTGGCGGTGCCGGTCGACAAGATTTTGTCGCTTTACACGCGCTGGCAAAAGCCCGAAGACCTGAGCCCGGTTCGGTTGAAGACGATTGCCCACTTCTTTGAGCACTACAAAGACCTTGAAGTTGGCAAGTGGGTCAAGATACTTGGCTGGGAAGGACCGGAGTCGGCCAGGCAGGAAATTGTTGACGGCATGGCAAACTACCGGCGACAGCACCCCTGATTTTGCAGTGTTTTTGGCCTGCAACTCGGATGTGGCAAGCGTGGAGAGCTATGGTTTTTGTAGCATTTTGACGTAGGATAGCAAGGGCAGGCGAACTGGGTATCCGTTCTCTGGCCCACGCTCGCGGGCAAGCCCGTCTGGTCTGCCACCGGCTTTGCCTTAACGCTGTGATGGTCCTTGCCAGGCTGTGGTCACCGCGAATGGGGCCGACGCCCGGACACCCGATCCGCCTACCCTACGAAGGGCCGGGTGCGCGGGATTGAAATGGGTTCGACCGCCCTGTAATATGGACGTCCGATGAACGCCGCGCTATTCGCCACGATTCCATTGCTGATGTGCATGGGCTATTTCTTCATGGGCTCGCTACCGTTGCTGGTGCTCAAACATGACACACCCATGGATTCGCGTTTTATCCGCGGGTTCTTCAATAACTACTATATTGCGGTCGCCGGCGCCGCCGCCATCGCCACGATAAGTTACGCGCTTGTTGGTCATCTTGAATTTTCGGCGGGGATGATTGCGATCGCCGCCCTCGCACTTTTTCTGCGGAAATCTGTGCTGCCGTACATGGACGGTCTGCGAATTCGTATCGAGCGCGGAGACTCAACTGCCACAAGCGATTTCCGCCGCATTCATATTGTTGGCATGGTGATCAATGCGATTCAATTGGTCGTCCTGGTCTGGGGCCTGTTCCATTTCGCTCGATAGCGGGGGCCGATCTGCCTGCACTATGAAGGGAAGAATGCGCGCTCATGGGAGGTCGTCGCCAAGCATCCCGGCCAGCTCGGTCGCCCCGTCGCTGGCGGCCAGTTGCACGGCGAGCGAGCGGGCCCGTTCTGCCATGGCCGCCGAGCCGAGGGTCTCGCGCAGCGCCGAGGCGAGCGTGCGGGCGCACAGTCGCGCATATCTTAGCGGTTCCGGGCCGATGCCGAGTTCGTGCACGCGATGCCCCCAGTAGTGCTGGTCCATCACGTGAGGAATGACGAGTTGCGGCACGCCCGAGCGCGCCGCGGTCGCGGTCGTGCCGGCGCCGCCGTGATGCACAACAGCCGCCAGGCGCGGGAAGAGCTGACCAAACGAGACGTGACCGACAGTAAGACAGCCATCGGGCGTGCTCCGGTCGGCGGCCTGAACCCACTTCTGCGGGATGATTATGCGAACGCTCAGCGCGGACGCGGACTCAAGTACAACGTCGAGCAGTTGGCCGGCGTTTTTCGGGGACATGCTTCCAAAGCCCACGTAGACAGGCGGATCGCCGGACGCGAGGAAGTCCTCCACGTGCCGGGGCAGCGAGTCCGGCTGGAACGACGCCATCGCGCTCACGCGCCGGGTCCCCGCAACGTCAGCGGGCAGCGGCGCCAGGGCCTCGTCGGCCGCGAGTACTCGCTGGCCGGGCAGCCCAATCATGCGACCATAAAGGCGGGCCGCGGCGGACAGTCCCTGAGCCCGTCGCCACGGGTTCACCACACCATCGAGCATTCGGTCTGTGCTCCAATCGTTGAACCACCATGCGGCTGAGTTGACGGGCTTGGGTCGGCGAACAGCCGTATCGGCTGTCGGAGGATGGTGCCTTGACGGGTACCACCTCGGACAGACACACACTGCGCGATAGGGAACCCCGAGAGCGTCGGCGACGTGTGGCGCGGCGTAGGCAATCCCGGTGGCCACGAGCATGTGCGAGCCCTCGGCGATGGCCGGCAGTTCCGTCAGCGCCTCCTGCGTGATGACTTTTGTGGCGCGTACCAGCAGCGGAAGCGCACGCATAGGCGACCCTGTCATCGTGGACACTTCCTCGACGAGCGGCGTGCAGATGGGCGCGATCGGATGGAAGTCCAGGCCCGCATCGGCGACTGCGGTGGCGAACTCGGGGGGCGCGGCGAAGGTCACTTGCTCACCGCGCTGCAGCAGCACGCGACCCAGAGTCATGAACGGCGCGACGTCTCCCCACGTCCCTATGGCACAAAGCGTGAACCTCATTACGACCTCCTTGCAGTCACCGCCGATGATTGATCAAGCCGACCAATACTGCAAACGATCATTCGTCATGTCTTGCATTCCGACACCGCATGCGACAGCGACGGATGCTTGAGCGTCCTGCCGCTCAAATTTCTGAACCGACTTTGGCCGATTTGCCGCGCACCTGCTCCAACAGCCAGCGCTCAAATACCTGCACCGCCGGCTTGGTATGTGCACCCGGCGCGATTTCCAAAAAATACGCTCTCGGCGAGGCGATTGTTCCCTTGAACGGGGCAACCAGTTTGCGACTTTTCAGGAGGCTGTCAATCAGGGGTCGTCGCCCCAGAGCCACGCCTTGGCCGGTGAGCGCAGCGACAATCGCCTCATCGTAATTGCTGAAGCTCAGCGTTGCCGCCGGCCGTAGCTCGGCAAGCCCCACTGCCTGCAGCCAGGGATCCCATTCGAGAGGCATGCTTGAACTCGAAGGGATGACCACCTGAAGCAAAGTGTGCAGCCGAAGGTCGGACGGCGTTTTCAGCGGACGAGCCTTGTCGCGAAGGAGTTGCGGGCTGCACACCGGGTGCATCGACTCTCGGCCCAGCGGCGTTCCACTGCGGGACCCAACGCGGCGGTAGCGAATGGCCAAGTCGAAACCATCGGCCTGCAGATCGTGCCATGTTACGGACGCATCGATACGCACATCGATGCCCGGATGCTCAAGCGTGAACAGGGGTAAACGGGGGATCAGCCACAGCGAGGCAAGCCCCGGGGTCGTCGTCAAGGCCAGCACATTGCGTGCCGTCGGCTCACGAATCTGGGCCACCGCAGAACGCAGTTGAGCCAGCACTCGGCTGCAGGTTTCATACAGCCGCCGACCGTCCTCGGTCAAGGCAAGCGCGCGATGTCGTCGCGTAAAAAGCGTGACGCCAAGCTCTTCTTCGAGTGCCCTGATCTGCCGGCTGATTGCAGACTGCGTGACGAAACGCTCCTCACCTGCCCTGGTGAAGGAGAGATGCTTTGCCGCCGACTCGAATGTGGCAAGCAAGTCAAGTGGGGGCAATCGCGAGGGGTCTTTTTGCACGAGAACCGGGGATGTGTGAAACCTGAAACCCTTGTTTGCGCTCGCATGCGCGGCGACGATTATGCCAGCCATACGCAGCGCCTCGCAACGGCTTCGGCGCGCCATCGAACCATCCGCTTATCCCGAACGCCCTCGAAATTGCCCGGTGCCTGCATGCGATATCGGAATGCGTGCTGTTCCAAAAGATCGTTTGCGCCGATCGGCTGCCAGCCCGATGATGATCACATATTCGCGTCATTGGAGGAGTGCAACATCATGATTCGGCATCCGCTGGATCCCTCAAACCAGTCGGTGATCCATGTCTGTCAAACCGAGTTGAACCTGGACAAGGGCAACCACCTCAGGTTGCGCGCAGCGCAGGACATGCGATTGAGCTCGGTGCGTGGCATGGCATGGATTACCGTCGAGATGGACGCTGGCGAAACCGTGCTGTGCCCGGGCGATGTCTTTGTCATCGCCTCCGGCAAGACCGCGCTGCTCGGTGCATTGCGAGGATCGGTGACGTTGGAACTTGGGATGGCGCCACGCACGCTTGCGTGTGTGGCCCGCCGGTCGTTTTTCGAGAAGGCGCGTCAGTTCCTTCCCCGTCGCATGGTCGTGGCATGGGAGTAATGCAATGAAACTTCACTACAAAAAAATAGACCGCATCGCCTACCTCAGTCTCAATCGTCCGCAAGCGATGAACGCACTCGACGCCGAGTTGAACGACGAACTTATGGGAAGCATGGCGGGATTTTTCGGAAGATCCCGCGGTCGATGTCGCCATCCTCAGCGGGGAAGGCAAGGCGTTTTGCGCCGGCGCAGATCTGAAAACCTGGATCCCGAAATGGGAACATGCCAACATGCTCGACGCTCGGCGCAATGCGGCTCGCGGAATCGGTGGCGGCATCACCCGCGGTCAGCACCGCATCACCAAGCCGATCATCGCCGCGATCCACGGTCATGCGATCGGTGCCGGCTTCGAACTCGCGCTGGCTTGCGATATCCGCATCGCCGCTGACAATGCCAAGTTCGGCGTGTTCGAGGTGCGCCATGGCCTGCATCAGGGCGATGGCGGTCTGGTCCGCTTGATCGCTATCGCTGGTACCGCAGTCGCGCTCGATCTAAGCCTGACCGGGCGCGCGGTCGGTGCCGAGGAAGCGCTGCGCCTGGGATTGGTGACGCGCGTGGTGCCAGCAGACGAACTGCTGGCGAGCGCCCAAGCCTGTGCGCAAATGATCCTCGGCAACAGCCAGCAAGCTATCCGCTCGGCCAAGGAGACCGTGCTGGAGCTGATCGGGCGCCCGCTCGACGATGCGCTGCGGCTGGAGACGATTAACGGCTACTCCAGTGTCGGAGATTTTGGCGAAGTGCGGCAGCGGCTGGCAAAGTTCTTCGACAAAGAACCAATAACTGAGCAACGAGCATGACGACGCGCGAGTTTGTGCAGCGACACCGGAAAGCACCTTCTGCGCTGGCATTTATGCCGCGCGCCTTCCTGCCTGCACCGGGACTCGCCCAAAGCAGCGCCGTACCGCGGATCACGCAAAGATGGGAGGGGCTGCGCATCGACGCCGAGCACCTCAAAGCATTTTGTCGAGCCACTGGTCTGCCCGAGCATCGCTACGCGTCCATCCTCTACCCGCACGTCATCGGTTTTCGGCTTCAGATGGCGCTGCTGACCCACCGCGCCTTTCCACTGCCGGTCTGGATCGCGCTGCAGATCCGCAATCGCCTAGTGCAGCACCGCCCTATATCCGCGGGTGAGAGCTTCAATCTGGAAACACGTGTTGGCACGAGCCGCATCGTGGATAAGGGCATCGAAATCGATCTGATCAGTCGCCTCATGCACGAAGCGAACTGCTGCTGGGAAAGCGAGGTCACTTATTTCTTCCGTGGCCGCTTTGGGAGCCCCGCTAGCGCCAACTCGGCAGCGGCGCCCGAGACTGGCGCAGGCCCCGGTCGTTGATCGCTTCACGATTGCGACCGGTGGTGGTTGGAATTTCGGCGCGCTCACCGGGGACTACAACGGCATCCACTGGGCAAACTGGTATGCGCGGCGCCTCGGGTTTCGTGCCGCCTTCCCGCACCCCCAGCGCGTCGCCGGGATGTGCCTGGCGCGTCTTGCAGGGCCGCCATCAGAGGCGCAAACATTACAGCTTTGGATCAAGGGGCCGCTGTTCTATGGCACGGAGGTCGCCTTAAGTGCGGCCACCGACCACCGTGGAACCCGGTTCGGTTTATCTCTTGAATCGGATCACCGGTTTGCACTGTCGGGGCTGTGGCAGGCTGGCGATGGAGCACAAATGTAATTAGCCACCTAAATATAGTCCATTACACATGAAAATCATCAAACCGAACCGCGCCACACGAACCTACACCCAGCATCTCGTTGGCAAGGCAGCCGCAGTGTTCCCATTGCTCTGCCCGGTTCGGGAAGCCGACTGGATCGAAGGCTGGGACCCGCCCTTGGTCATTACCTCGTCGGGCCTTGCGGAGCCAGATTGCGTCTTCATTACCTCAGCCCAACCTTCTAATGCCATCTGGTACATCACGCGTCACGATTCGCACGCGGGCTTCGTCGAGATGCTGAAGATCACGCCGCAGGTCACCGCCTGCAGGCTTGTTATCCAGCTTCGTGAAGTTGCAGATAGATGCGAAGCAGATATCACCTATTCGCATACGAGCCTCGGGCCGCAAGGTGACGAATTCGTCGCCTCGTTCACGGAGGACTTTTACTGTAAGTTCATGCAAGACTGGGAGGCGCGCATCAATTACTACTTGCGCCATGGCGTTGCCCTACCACTTATCAGAGGAAATTGACGTGGCGAATTCCAGGCATATTGCCAAAATACTTGGCCCAACACTTGTTGCGCTGTGCGCATCGGAGGTGGCGAACCCGCAGATCTGGATCGGCGTTGCAGCGACTCAGGTCTACCTCGCTTGTACCCTGTGGCTTGTTGCCGGCCTTTCGATCGTCTGCACGCACAATCGCTGGGTGCTCGCTTGGCCCGTGCTAGTCACCCTCATCGGCTGGTTCGCAGTCTTGGGTGGTGTGTTTCGCATGTTCGCCCCGGAGATGGCACAACGCAGCGTCCCGAGCCCTTTTGCCTTGCTGGCAATTCAGTTGGTTCTACTTGCGCTCGGCGCGTACCTGACCCACAAAGCTTTCGCGGGTGGCGATGCATGAGACTCTACCCACTGTTCTTGCTGATGGCATTTGTCACGGTTCTCATTCCCGGACCTGGTGTGGTCATGACCCTTACCAACTCACTGCGCCATGGCCTTCGAGGAGCATTCGGAGGCATTCTCGGTATTGCTTTTGGTGCTTTTGTAGTTGCCGCTATCTCATCAACAAGTTTGGGCGTTGTCCTCGCCACCTCGGCGCTCGCTTTTGCTGTATTGAAATTCGTTGGTGCCGCGTACCTGATATTTCTTGGCATAAAGTTCTGGCGTTCGCCGCCATTGCAGTTTGTTGATCAGCCCGCGCATAACGCCACCTTCAGTACGCGCTTCCTTGAAGGCCTATCTCTGCAACTTACAAATCCCAAGGCAATATTCTTCTTCCTATCCGTTCTCCCCCAGTTCATAGACCCTGGCTCGAATTACGTTGTTCAGTTCACTGCCCTGGTACTGACCTACAGCGCCTTGGTGCTTGTTGTTCATACCGTCTATGCGTTAGGGGCAAGTAGGGCCACCCATTGGCTCACCTCGGAGCGTGGTGCCAAGGCAATTCGGCGCGTGGGAGGTGCAAGCTTCTTCTTCTTTGGGGCCGCTTTGGCCACAGCCAGGCGATGAAGGCATACCTTGTGCTCAATCCGCCTTGCGCAAAAGGCCGTGCAGTCGGGTTGGCTTCGTTAGGCTGCACAACCAACTTCGGAGACTATCGTGACGAACTCTAGGCAAATCGCAGGTCTTGTCGGTCCGACCCTCGTGGCCACGCTTCTGTCGGAGTTTCCGCTTGTGCAGCCGCATCTGTACGACAGCCAAATCCCACCTGTGGTCTACCTGTCCGGCGTACTTATGTTTGTTGCCGGCCTGGCAGTTGTCCGAGTACACAATGTTTGGGTTCGTAACTGGGCCACCCTTGTCACGATGACAGGCTGGTTCTTCTTGCTTCTTGGTCTGGTTCGCATGTTTGCAGCTAGTCAATACCGCCAAGCTGCAGCAAGCACCGGTTCAACCGTATTCATAATACTTGAAAGCGTGCTTCTGATCATCGCGCTCATCATTACCTATCAAGGGTACCGACGCACTCCCGAATTGCCGTTTATATGGGAACGGTTCGTCAGCCGAACAGTCCGGCAAAAATGATGTCCACGAATGCGTGAGGTCAGGACCTCCTTAAGATGCTGATACTTCTCGTTGGGCCGAAAGGCAGTGGCAAAAGCCATATTGGTCGAATTCTCCAAACACACCGAGGGATTCACTTCTTTCGCGTTGAGCCGCATTGGCAGCTTTACCACGCCGACTGCGCATCGTCGGGTGAGCAACCCGTTGTCGCAGCGGGAATTGCCAGAGTTCACCCCCATCTCGCCGGTTCACTACGGCGGTACGAACATGTCTGTGTGGAGACTACGGGTGCGTCGTCGGAGATATTGAGCTACCTGTTATCACTCAGGCCAGTCCAGGAAACCTTGGTGGCACGTATCACCGCGCCGCTTGACCTGTGCCTTCAGCGGATTGCGAACCGGGATCAAACGTATCAGGTACCCATGGACATCGAGTCCGTAAAAAAGGTGTATGTACTCAGCGAGACTGCCGCTGTTAAGGCAGATCTCATCATCCGAAACGAGTGGCTAACTGAATCACAAATCGTCGAAATTTTTGACAAAGCAATTTGAGTGAAAAAAGGAGTTGTAACTTGATGGTGAAAAACAAAACAGTTGCAGTTATTGGCGGCGGTCTTGCAGGACTTGCGGCGGCGCGCCTGCTGTGTCTGAAAGGGGCAAGTGTCAAACTGTATGAAGCCAATGGCAGGTTGGGTGGCTGCTGCGCCACAACACGCATAGAAGGCTATACGTTTAACGATGGCGCGCTGTTCCTGGCGTTTCCAGGAATGCTCGATCAACTGTTCCACAGGCTCGAGCTTGAGCGCAACACTCTGCTGCCAATGCGAAGAATCATGGCCCTGCAGCGGACCGCGCTGCCCGACGGCTCGGTCGTGACCATCGGTGACGAGACAGGCATCGCGCTAGAAGGTAACCAGGGCGCAACGGCCACGGCACGAAGCGAACTGCAGGACTTCCTGAGGAAATGGGATCCACTTCTGGATTTGTTTGCAGACGATATCCTGGTTCATCCGCTTTCGCTATCGCGATTTCTTGCCAAAGGCTGGCGACACCTGCACCGGTTCAGCGGGACGGCGGCATCGGCTTTGAACGCCAGCTTCAGCCATGACGCGATCCGTTCCGCACTGTCGGGAACCTTGCTATACGCCGGAATTGCGCCCGACAAGGTGTCGGCCGCGTCGCTGCTCGGTCTGGCCGCCATGCTTCGGCAGGGATACTTCATTCCCGAAGGTGGAATGGGGCGTATTGCGCAAACGCTGGGCCGCGCCGTTCGGGACAAGGGCGGCGAAATTCACTTGAACTCGAACATCAACAGGATTCTCGTGAACGGTGGGCGCGCCTGCGGCGTCGATGTGGAAAACCAGGGCGTCGTCGAAGTCGATGCCGTGATCTCGACCACCAGCGCGATGCACACCTTTGCATCACTGCTATCCGCAGGCGACGTTCCGGCGAATATGGCTCGAAAAGTGCGGCGCACGACCCTTTCGCACAAAGGCTTCGTTCTTCAACTCGGCCTGTCCAACAAGATCAACACCAGCAGCTATTCCAACAATGTGCTTCCATTCCTAGACGACCAGGGCGGGTTGTTTCACCCGGATCAACACCGTTTGCGTTGGCCGATCTACATGGTCCCCACGACTGCCGTGCCTGAACTGGCCCCGCCCGGGGGAAGTATCGTCGAGGTGTTTCCGCCGATCCGCCAGGACTTGACCGCTGAAGACTGGAGTGAGGAACGTAAGGAGGAAATCGCCGCGCAGGCCATCGAGCGCCTGAAGGGCATGCACGAGATGGACATCGCGGTACGGCGCATACTGAGCCCGAAAGAGTTTCAGAACAGTACGCACCTCTACGCCGGTGCCCTGTACGGACTTTCTCCGCTTGCCAGCCCCTCGACCTTGTTCAAATACCGCAGCCCGATCCGGGCCTTGTATCAGGCGGGACAAACCACTTGGCCGGGATTCGGCGTCGCCAGCGCAGGGATGTCCGGCGTCTTGGCGGCCGAAGCGCTGATTCGGGATGAAGAGCGCTAGCAGGGTTATCACGGATCCGTCGCAAGTTCGCATGCGCCGGCTGAATGCGTCTGATGCACAAATATCGTTTGTGACGACAACGCGATTGATCGATTATCCGTAGCATTCAACCCGGGAATGCGCATGAACATGGAACAGTTGAAAACATCGGACTATCAACTTTCAGTCGAAGGAGTAGCTGGCCATTGCCCTGCCGGCGAGTCATGGGCCGAGCGCAACATCGCCGATCGAAAAACGCCGGTGCTGTCTTGCGAGGGACCCTGCATTCGTGGCGAAATCGCCAGGCTTGCCGCCAACCTGGTGGCGCAGGAATTGCCATCCCACGCGCGCGCCTGCCATGCGGAAACCTTCTTCGTTCCCCATTCGGCCATGGCCCGCTGGGTCATGGGCGCCGACAAGGTGGTGATGATCGACGGTTGTTTCCTGAAATGCCACGGGCGAGTGCTGACGGGTCTTGTCGGGCCAGAGAAGATGGTGCACATCGATGCGCTGCCGCTGCATCGGATGTATTCGGACGTTTTCCTCATGGACGACGTTCCCGAGGCTGAACGCAAGGATGTTGGCCGGCAGGTCGCCGACAAGATCGTCGCGTCGCTGCGGCAGCCAGGATAGCCTCGGGTTCAGGGCATGCTCAGCATGGTTTTGATCCCCGTCGGTTCCAAAGGCAGTGGCATAAGCTATATCGGGCTCGACCTCGAGAAGCACATGGAGACTTACGGAGCGAAAACATGACCGTAATTGCATCATTCCTAATCGCTGCCAGCGCCGCGATAATTCTCGTACTTGGCCTGATTCATCTCCTGTACACCTTGCGTGGTCGAAAACTGCACCCCAGGGACCCAGAGCTTGAAGCTAGGCTTAGAGTGGTCTCGCCGGTGATCACTCGCCAGACCTCGATGTGGAAAGCGTGGATAGGCTTCAACGCAAGTCACTCCTTCGGTGCCATTCTTTTCGGATCCATGTATGGTTACTTGGCCGTGTTTCACAGCGCATTCCTGTTTCAATCGGTTTTTCTTCAACTGCTGGGGCTGCTGTTTCTCGCTGGCTACGTCGTGTTGGGCAAGCTCTGTTGGTTCAGCATTCCATTTCGCGGCGCATTGCTGGCCGGCGCGCTTTATGTCGTTGCGCTTGCGGTCCGCTAGGCCCAGGCGTCGGCGTCATGATGCGCATGCCTGAGCCTTACATGGACAGTATGCTGTCCGCAACCGTATCGTGGCTTGGCACACATGCGCCGTGCCTTCTCAGTTTGCTCAAGCGCTGGTATGCGAATTACATTGCAGTGCCAGCCAATAGGGTCATGGGTATCAGGATCGCCGAGGTCGCATCCGATTCCAGCCGAGTCGTCGTGCGGTTGAAGAACAGGCGAAGCAACAGGAATGTGGCGGGCACGGTTCATGGGGCAGCGCTGTTTGCGCTTGCCGAAACGGTCCACGGCACGGCGGTGATGTGGCAGTTTTCGCCGCTGCGACACCGGATGTTTACCAGGACGGCCAATCTTGAATTCCTGATGCCCGGACGCGGGGAACTCGTTGTCGATTATTCCTTGAGCAGCGAACTGTTGCATCGAATCAGTGGTGAATTGACCGCGCAAGGCCGCGCCGAGGTGTCGGCCAAGAGTTGTGTGCGGAACCTGGACGGCGAGATCGTCGCGAAACTCAGCGCGACCTATGTGGTGCTGCGTCGGGGGCGCTGAAGACTTCGACTCTGCAATCTCGATCAAGGTGCCAGCGACGAACAGCAACCTTGGCAAACTGGCTTAAAGGACCAGACTGCCGCGATTCGCGTCCGGACGTTTGTGGGTGTTTTGTCCTGCATAGCTTATGTGGCAAGCGTGAGCAGCTACGTTTTTTGTAGCAAACGGAGGTAAGGTGACCAGGGCAGGTGGATCGGGTATCCAGGCTCTTTGGCAAAGTTTGGCATTAACAACCCCGGTTGTTCATCGGCGTCGAATACCGATGACAACGCGCACGGCGTGATCGGCTTATGATGGACCGAGTTTGTTGCGGCGCCATTGCCAAGGAGCTTCAAAATGCCATCTCCGACCGACAAAAACAGTTCGTTGCGGCAGGGTCACGAACTGTTTGTCGCTGACCTGAAAGCGCGCCTGGCACAAGCGAAAACCGAAGGCCAATCGCCCGAACAAATGCAGCAGCTTGCCATGGCCCTGGCGAGCGCTGATGCCGGGCGACGGGCGACACAGGTTGTGGGCCAGGTGGGCGCTTGGTGGTCGGGGTTCAAACTCTTTCTGCTGGTTTGCGCCCTGGCGGTTGTCTTGGCAGGGGGCCTGGCGCTGGCGGTCGAGTATCGGCACGCGGCGCCCTTGTGCAGGCCTACGGTGCAGAACATCACTGGACTTACCAGAGTCTGAACTATCCCAACGGTGGTCACAGCAGCAACGCCGGGTCGGCCACCTGTGTTTTTGCCGACGTCGGCGGCAATGACAAATATGTCAGCCTGGCCCGGCTGGAGCCCAATTGGCTGACTGACCTGGGGGTCAGTTTTGCGTTCGAACTGGAGTTCACGCTGCCCCTGTTTTTTGTGCTGGTGGCGCTGCTATTTGCCGCATTCAAGCGCAAGCCCAGAGTGCCCAGCGCGAGCTCCTGAAAAATGACGGTTGCCAGATAAGCGACGTCAATGCCTCACACAGACCGCAGGAACGGCTCCTTCGTTGTGCAGGAAACTAGAGGGCGTCGGGTGCTGGTGGGGCTGGCGCAGCGGACATTCGTTCTCTGGCCCAGGCCCTTGCGGTCCTCTGCGCAAGAACCGGAGTTGGGGAATCGGTTGTCGCAATGAATCCTAAGGTCACAAATCGCTTCGCCGCTTCATCCACCGCAGCAAGCTGCCTACTGCGGGCAGCTTCTCGTAGAGCTCAGCCGCATCCCAGTAGTCGCGGTGCAGAGCAATATGTCCGTCTTCATTGAGGACCAGGTGCGAGCCACCCCCGATACAGTGGACCTGTCCCTGCTTGAAGCGCCTGAAGGCGAATCGAAACTCCCAGCTCAGGAAGCACTGCGTACCCTGCACGATGCGTCCTGTGATGAGAAAGCGCGGGTTCTCCAGGTTCACGTACATGTGGCGAAAAATGCGCTGAATCGCGGCGAGGCCCTGCACATCGTTGAACGGGTCCCTAAAACGCGCATTGGGGGCGTAAATGGTCTGCAGCGCATCGACTCCCGCAGGGGTGAGCGTCTGGAAGGTTTCAACAATGTGGTCAATGGCGGTATGCATGGAGCTTCTAAGCCTGCCTTAGGTGACGCGTGGCCGCAAAAAATGCGGGGTAGGGCAAAAGCTGCAGAGCTTTCATCCAGCGGGTAAAGCGCTTGGGAAAGTCGATTTCAAACTCGCCGCGTGCCCAGCCCCGCAGTATCTCGCGCGCGGCCTGCTCCGCCGTGATCAAGGCGGGCATTTTGAACTCGTTTTGGCGGGTCAATGGCGTGTCGACAAAGCCGGGGTTGATCAGCGACACGCCTACGCCTTGGCCATGCAGGTCCAGGTACAGCACTTCGGCCAGGTTGATCAGCGCCGCCTTGGTCGGGCCATAGGCCAGGCTGTTGGGCAGGCCCCGGTAGCCCGCCACGCTGCCCATCAGGCTGATGTGAGCGCGCTGACCGGTGCGCTCGCTCAGGGGCTGCGCCAACAGGTGCGGCAAAACCGCGTCGAGCAGGTACAGCGCGCCCAGGTAGTTGATTTCGATGTGGCGCAAAAGGTCGGGCATGTCGATCCGTGTGGCCTCCATCGCGTGGTAATGGCCGGCGCAGTACACCACGCAATCAAGCGCGCCCCGCCGCGCCAGCGCGCGAGCCGCCGCTTGGACCGCCAGCCGGTCGGTTACGTCCAGCGCAAGGGCCACGGCGCCCGGGTGCGTATCGGCGAATGCGTTGAGCGTGTCTGCGCTGCGGGCCGACACCACCACATTCGCACCTTGCGTATGCAGGGCCGATGCGGTGGCGCGACCGATGCCCGTGGACGCGCCCAGCAGCCAGACCGTGCGGCCATGCCAGTCAACCATGCGCCGGTTCAGTGCCATGAGGGACTCACCGCTTGATAAATGAAAGCGTCACTTCGCCCAGACCCACGCCCCACTTGCGCATGGCCGCCTTGTTGAGCATGACTTTGTCGTTCATCAGGTACATCCAGTCGTCAAACTGCACCTCAATCACCCGACCATCGACCGGTAGCGCCAGTGTGTAGGACCAATGGAATGCGTTGCCGCTTTGCTCGCCTTGGGCGCTGCCCACCACATCGTCGGCCTGGCCGGTGTAGCGGCCATCGGCATGGCGCGTCAGGCGCCAGATGCGCCGCTGGGTCGTTCCATCGGAATAGGTGAAAGCTTCGTCCAGCACGCCGGCGTCGCCATTCCAGGTGCAGTTCATCACCACCGTGAAGCGCTTCACCACCTTGCCCGCGCGATCGGTGAAGATGCCATAGGCGTCGAGCGTGCCGTTGAAGTACTCACGCAGCTCCAGCACCGGGGTTTCGCCGGCGTAGTCCTGAATCTGCGGGGCGCTGCTGCACGCACCCAGCAACGCAGTCGAGAACGCGGCTGCAAGAAGGAGAGATCGATCAAATAAGTTGCGTGGTTTCATGGTGTATTCGGCTGAGCCGTGGGTTCGATAATGAAAAAGAAATGCAACGCGAGCGCTGCCGCAAATTTGAGCGTGCAGGGCAGGAGGCAGTAGGCAGCGGTGAGCAGCGTGGCCGCCTGCGCGTCCGTTGCGCCTGGGACATAGCCCAGCCAACCCAGCAGTGGCAGTGCCAGGCCGGCGGCCAGCGCCAAATTGAGCTTGGTCGCAAAGTTCCACCAGCCAAAGTAGGTTCCGTCAGATCGTCCCCGATCCCCGGACTCGGCAATCAGTCCTGCCAGGAGTGCGCCGGGCAGCGCCAGATCGCTTCCAAGTGCCGCGCCGGAGAAGGCGCACACCAGCAGGAACCACAGTGCGTGCCCGGCACCCAGCAGGCTGGCACCAAAGAAAGCGACAATGGACAGCAGCATGCCAAAGCGCCAACTGCGCGCCAGCCCCCAATGTCTGACCAGGCGCAACCACACGGGCATGGACAGTGCGCCACATACAAAATATATCCCCAGCGCTGCCGATTGCACGCCCTCACTACCCTGCAAGCGGTCTTGTACGAAAAACAGCACCAAGGTCGCAGGGATGGCGCTGGCAATGCCATTGAGCAGGTACACGCCTATCAGGCGACGAAAGGCAGCATTGCGTAACGGGGCCCATAGCGGGCCCGGTATATCGCTCGGGGTCGGCGCGCGGGCGTGCTGTTGACCCTGGATTCGTGGCCGCGGCGCGTGGCTCCAGGCCCACCAGCCCGCCACCAGGCCCACGAGCAGCAGCGCCAACATGGCAGGCAAGCCCAATAGCGCGGGCGTGATCGCCGCCACCAAGACGCCCACCAGCCCCAGCCCCTCTCGCCACGCGACCACACGGCTGCGATAGAGTGCGTCGCCGCCCAGCATGGCGCCCCAGGACTGGTGGGCTACCGACAGGGCGCTGTAGGCAGCATAGGTCAGCACCAGCCAAAACCCGGCCCACCACAGCAACGCCGTGGGCTCGTGCACCAGCGGCACAAACAGGAATGAAAAGCCGACTGCCAATACGCTTGCCGCCACCGCGCCCAGCGCCAGCACCGCATGCAGTGAAATGGCGTACAAGCGGTCACACAAGTGGCCCAGCAGCGGGTCAATCACCGCATCGAGCAGACGTGCGCCCAGCAGCACCGCCCCCAGGGCCGCCAGCGAAACGCCCCACTGGCGGGCATATAGATTTGGCATCAGCACATACAGCGGCAGCGCGCAAAAGGCGAGCGGCAAACCCAGCAGGCCATAGCGCAAGCCGTCGCTCACGCTCCAGGCCAAGGGTTTGGGCACTACGACCGATGCCGCGCTGGAATTCATGGGGCCGCGCCAATCGGGGCCGCCGCTTTGAGCTGGGCCAGCAACGCACGGCGCAGTTCCGGCTCAGACGTTTGCATAGTGAGCCAAATGCCAAAGAACTGCCTGGCAAAGGCGGGGTCGCGCACTTCGCCCAGCAAGCGGCCATTGCTCCAAAACACCGCGCCCGTGCCGGGTTGGTTCACGCCGGTGATGCGGTCTCCCGTTTTGACGTCGGGAAACAGCGCCCGCATCTGGTATTCCCAAGCCGCTTCCTGTGCCGGGGTCATGGGTGCCTGGCGGCGCATCTCTGCGATGGAGCGTCCAGCAATGTCGCGCCCCCTGATGTCGCGCAAGTAAAAAAGCTCCAACGCAAAGGAATACTGTTCATAGGAGCCATCAGCAAAACCCGGCGCAACCCACAACGTGGCCTGGTAAACCTCAAGGCCCCAAAACGTCATCCTGGCCTGCCCGGCCAAGGCGGCGGCGGGCACGGCGGGGCGAAGCTCGTGTGGCAGTGTCTGGGCCTGAATTTTTAAGCCAAATAGGCCTGAAGCCCCCGTCAATATTGCGCAAGCAGCTGCGTTTTTCATAGCGAAAGTGGTGTTGGCTTTCGCAAGGTGTACTGCACCAGGCTGATGTCACCCGCGTCAAATGCGGCTTCGCAGTAGGACAGGTAGAACTCCCAGATGCGCATGAAACGCTGGTCAAAACCCAATGCAGCCACCTCGGCCTTGCGCTGCAGGAATGCATCGCGCCAGCGGCGCAGGGTCTCGGCGTAATCGGCGCCAAAGGCAAATTCGTCCACCACCTCCAGCCCGGCTGCCTTGGCCTGGCGGCGAAACTCACGCGGGCAGGGCAGGCAGCCGCCCGGAAAGATGTACTGCTGAATGAAGTCAGTGGATGCCAGGTAGCGGTCAAAAAGCGCATCGTCAATCACGATGCTCTGCACGCAGGCGCGACCGCCGGGCTTGAGCAGGCGGCTGACGGTCGCAAAGTACTCGGGCCAATAGGCTTGGCCCACGGCTTCTACCATCTCGACGGAACAGATAGCGTCAAACGGCGCATCTTTGATGTCGCGGTAGTCCTGCAAGCGCAGATCTGCCTGCCCGCCAGCGCCGCCGCTCATGCCCAGACGCTGCATGCGGGCGTTGGCATAAGCCAGTTGCTCGGTACTTAACGTGACGCCCACCACGGTTGCGCCGCGGCTCACTGTGGCCTGCTCGGCCAGCGCGCCCCAGCCGCAGCCGATTTCCAGCACGCGGTCGCCGCGCTTGACATCGGCCATTTCCAGAGCGCGGCGAACTTTCGCGTTTTGTGCCTCGGACAGGGGACGGCCCAGATCGCCCTCAAACCATGCGCTGGAGTAGTTCATGGTCTCATCAAGCCAAAGGCGGTAAAACGCGTTGCCCAGGTCGTAGTGGGCATGGATGTTTTTGCGGCTGTTGGCTCGACTGTTGTGGCGCAGCAGGTGGTTGACGCGGTATAGCAGCCGCCCATACCATGTGCCGAAGATCATGGCGTCGACCTCCTTGCGGTTGGCGGAGAACACTTTGAGCAACTCGGTGAGGTTGGGTGTGCTCCAGTCTCCGGCAATAAAACTCTCTGCAAAGCCAATGTCGCCGGACTTGAGGGCCGCGCCAAACACGTTCCAGTTGTGCAGCGTGATGCTGGCACTTGGGTGATTGGGCGTATGCAGCGTGTGCTGCTGCGGGTGCTCGCCAAAGCGGCGTTGCGAGCCATCGGGCAAATGCAAAGTGAGCGCACCGCGGCACAGGTTTTGCAGCAGACGCAATGCGCGGCGGGCCGCGGTCGGCGCGTCTTCGGGGAAGGTGATACCTTGTGCAGTGCGGGTTGCGGTGTTCATGGGGGCTCCTGAGATTTGGCTTTGCCGAGGGAACTAGCGTGAAACAAAGGCTTGCGGCGGGGCCGGCTTGCGGAAAAATGGCACTTTCTTCAGCCACAGACGCAAGGCTTGCGTGTGGATGTGCAGCACCACGCCCAGCGTCATAGCCGGGTAGCGCCACAGTGCGCGGCGCAGCGCGGCGGGTGTGAGGGGCTGCAGCGTGCCACTCACGCTGGTCTTGAGCAAAGCTGCCTCAGTGGTGGTGTCACTGGCCCCGCCGTCGTAATAGTCGATGTGCGCCACGGTACGCTCCTGCGTACCCGGCACGCCGCGCATAAAGCGAAAACGGTAGTGGCCCCGCACCGGGTTGAAAGGGGACACATGAAATACCTTGTCCGCACGCTGCTCTGCGCCATCGCAGGGAGCCTCAAGCAGATAGCAGTGGCGCTCGCCAAAGGTGTTGTTCACCTCCACCACGATCGCGCGCAAGGCGCCGCCTTGGTCGTCTGGCCCACGGTGGCAATACCAGAAGCTCACCGGCTTGAAGGTGTAGCCCAAGACACGCGGGTAGGCGTGCAGCCAGACTTCCCCCGTCGCATCATGAATGCCTTCGCGCCGCAGCAGTTCGTCCAGCCAAGCAATGGCGCCACCTTGCTCGGGCGTGCGGCCATCGCCATGATCGGTCTCGAAGAAGCTCAAAAGTCCCCGGCGGTTGATCTGCCACTGCCCGGACGGTGGCGCTTGTTTTTGCAGGCTACGCAGCGGCAGCATTAGAAAGTACGTAGGGTAGGCAAACGCGTGGTGCTGCGGGCGCAGCCGGGTGTGGCGCACCTGGCCGAAGCCGATGAGTGGTATCGGCTGCCTCATGCGTCTGCCAACAACTTTGCTGCGGCTGCCAATCCGGCTTTAAGGCCGTCTTCGTGAAACCCATGACCCATCCAGGCGCCGGCAAAGTAGCGGCTGTGGTTGCCTTGCAGGGCAGGCATGCGCGATTGCGCCGCCACTGCTTCGAGGTCAAACACCGGGTGCGCGTAGGCGTATTCACCGATGACTTTCTTCGGTGCAATCGGGCGTACCGGGTTCAATGACACCACCACCGGTTGCTCCCACGGCAGGGGCTGCAAGCGGTTGAGCAGGTAGTGCAGGCACACCCGCGCACCCTCTTGCCCGGGTGCTGCCGCGCGCTCGTAGTTCCACGCTGCCCAGGCTGCTTTTCTGCTTGGCAAGACCGACGCGTCGGTGTGTAGCACGGCTATGTTGGACTGGTAGCGGATGGCGCCCAATGTTTCCCGCTCTTGCGCCGTAGGCGCTGCCAGCATGTGCAGGGCTTGGTCCGAGTGCGTGGCGATGATCACCTTGTCGAACAACTCAGTGCCTGCGTCAGTATGAATGCACACACTGCCCTTGCCGTTGGGCGCATTTTCCAGATACTCGATGCGTTGCACCGGCGTGTTCAGGCGCTTGTCGGCAATGCCTGCAATGATTTTTTCCACATAGTGCCTGGCGCCGCTCTGAACGGTCCACCACTGGGGGCGGTTGCTGATTTGCAGCAGGCCGTGGTTGTGGCAAAAACGCACCATGGTGGAAACCGGGAACTGCAGCATCTGCGCGGTGGGGCAACTCCAGATACAGGCCATCATGGGCAAGAAGTACCAGTCACAAAAAGCAGTGCCAAAGCCCTGCTCACGCAAAAACTCCCCCAGCGGTTGTCGCAACTGCGCGTCGGTTCCGCTTTGGGCTATGCGGGTGGTCAAGGCGTTGAAGCGCAGCAAGTCGCGCAGCATGCCCCAAAAGCGTGGGTGGGTCAGATTTGCGCGCTGGGCAAACACGCTGTTCAGGCTGGAGCCGCTCCACTCAATGGCGCGCCCATTGGCAGGGTCTCGGGCTTGCACCGAAAACGACATGTCGGACTTGACAGTTGCCACGTTCAACTCGGCCAGGAGCGCGATCAGTTGCGGGTAGGTGCGCTCGTTGAGTACCAGAAAGCCGGTGTCTACCCCGTGCGTGACCTCTCCGCGCAGTGTGGGCAGCGTCACATCAACGGTGTGGGTATGCCCGCCAAAGTAGTCGCCTGCCTCCAGCAATGTGAGGTCCGCCTTGGCCCGCAGGGCATGGGCTGCCGCCAGGCCGGAAATGCCAGAACCCACAATGGCAACTTTAATCGACACAGGCACTCCTTTGAATTGACGGAACCGATTCTATACCGTTAAGTATTTATTAGTACTTGATGGTCTTGTTTTGCCCATTCAATTCTATTTGTCAACTAAATCGGATACAATTTGGCCGATGGCTAGCACTACTCGTACCAAGGTTTCTTTCAAAGCGCAAATGCTGTTGGCGCGCGAAGACGCGATCATCCGGGCCGTAAACCGTCTGCTGGCTGAAAAAGGCTTTGAAGCCATGACGGTGGACGAAGTAGCAGCCGATGTGGGTATTGCCAAAGCCAGCCTGTACAAGCACTTCCCCAGCAAAGAAGACTTGGCTGCTGCTGCCATGGCGTCGGTGATGCGCCGGGCGCAGGCCTACCTGGAGGCCTTGCCCGCCGACTCATCTCCCATGGACAAGTTGCGCGAGGTCGTGAAATGGACCATGGGATTGAAGCTCGCCGGGGAAATGCCATCACTGCCCAGCCTGAACTCCAGTCTGCGCACCGCGCTCATGGCAAGCAAGGACTATATCAACGCTTTGATGGAAGTCAGCGAACGCCTGGGCGGCTGGATTGAAGCGGCGCAGGCGCAAGGCGCGCTCAATCCAAGACTTCCGCCCATCGCGGTGCTGTACACCTTGTATGCCCGCGCTTGCGACCCGGTGTTGGAATTCCTGAAAATGGGAGATCTGTACAGCGACGATGAAATCATTGCGCTGGTGCTCAGTACCTGCTTCGAAGGACTTGAAACCCGGTAGTTCTCAGCGTGTACAGGCGCCGGTGCCCCCGCGCAACCGACTGTGCTGGCCGGGATCGGCCAGGCAGGGAATTCTCGACGGCATGGCCAGTTATCAGCGTTTGCATCCCTGAACTTGTAGTGTTTTTGGCCCGTAGAGCTTATGCGGCAAGCATGGGAAGCTACGGTTTTTGTAGCAATTTGACTTTGAAACGTGGCGAGGGCAGGCGGACCGGGTATCCGTTCTCTGGCCCACGCCCGAACACCCGATCCACCCGCCCGCGAGCGTGGTCCGGAGTCCGCGAACTGCGTCGCCCACCTTTGCACTATCTGCCCAGTTGTCTGTGCGTATTCAGGCGCTGCCACGCAACGGACTGTGTCGGCCCAGATCGGCCAGGTAATCACCAACCGCCTGCGTTTCGCGCACCAGGTAGCTGTCTATCGCTTCGGCAAAAGTCGGCTCGGCTATCCAGTGTGCGCTGCTGGCGGGCACCGGCAGCAGTGCGCGTGCCATCTTGTGTTCGCCCTGGGCGCCGCCTTCAAAGCGGCTGTAGCCGTGCTCGATGCACCACTGCAGCGGCTGGTAGTAGCATGCCTCGAAGTGCAAGCAATCAACCCGTTCGATCGCCCCCCAGTAGCGTCCATAGGCTGTAGCGCCCGTCGCACGGGCGTCGACAGCTATTAAACTTGTAGCAATCCGGTGGCCTTCGCGCTCCGCTACAAACAGCAGCCAGTGCTCGGGCATTGTGTGCGCTAGCCGAGCGAAGAAGTCGCGGGTCAGGTACGGCGCGTTGCCGTGTTCCAGGTAGGTGCGCTGGTAGCAGCGGTAGAAGAAATCCCAGTCCGATTCGGTAATGTCAGTTCCGAGTGACCATCGAAACCTCACCCCGGCTTGCGCAACCTTGCGCCGTTCCTGGCGAATTTTTTTGCGCTTGTCCTGCGTTAGTGCTGTTAGGAAATCTTCGAAGTTGCGGTATCCGTCGACCATCGCGGGGGCTGCCGCAGCGCCGGGCCGCCCCAAGCAAGGCACGGCCCCCTCGGGGGGCAGCGCAGCACACGAAGTGGCAAGCGTGGGGGCCATATTGGTCCAATGGAATTGCACGGTGTGGCGCAGCAGCAGCCCGGCCTCGGCGCACGCCTGCAAGTCTTCTGCACCGGCAAACAGCAGGTGCAGTGACGACAGCTTTTGCGCCTGGCACCATTGCAGCACGGCGTGCAGCAGGGCGCTGCGATCGGCGGCGCTGCGCGCGAGCAAACGCGCGCCGGGTACCGGGGTGAAAGGAGGCGCCGCCAACGCCTTCGGGTAGTAGGCCAGGCCGTGGCGGGCATAGGCCTGGGCCCAGCCCTGATCAAACACGTATTCGCCGCGCGAGTGTGCCTTCAGGTACAGGGCGCAGCCCGCCACCAGCACGCCGCCATCCTCGAGCGTGATGAAGCACGGCGTCCAGCCGGTGGCCGGTGTGGCGCAGCCGCTGGCGTGTAGCGCCTGCAGGTAGGCGTGGCGCATGAAGGGTGTGGCCTGCCCCTGACAAGACAGCAGCCCATCCCACGCCACCGCGTTGATCGCATCGGGTGCCTGCAGCACGCGAATGACATAATCGTTTGCCTCGAGCTTTGCGGCCGGTTTCATTTCTTTCTCACAACGACTCATGACACTCAAACTCTGCGTTGCCCAGCTCAATTTCGTGGTGGGTGACCTCGAAGGCAACGCACGCAAGATTATCGACGCGGCGCGCAGCGCCTACGCTGATGGCGCGCGCCTGTTGCTCACGCCTGAACTGTCCATTTGCGGTTACGCCGCCGAAGATTTGTTTCTGCGCCCAGCCTTCATCGACGGTTGCGATGATGCCGTGAAAACAGTGGCCCGCGATCTCGCCGGGTTAAAGGACATGACGGTGGTGGTGGGGCACCCTAGCGGCGGCGACAGCCGCACGCGCTCGGTGGCCGTGCCGAACCGCTACAACGCCGCGAGTGTGCTGTGCGAAGGGCGCGTGCTGGCCACCTACGCCAAGCGTGAATTGCCCAATTACCAGGTCTTTGATGAGCGGCGCTATTTCACGCCGGGTCAGCAGGTCTGCGTGTTCGAAGCGGGCGCCGTTGGGGCCAAGGTGAAGGTCGGCCTGCTGATTTGCGAGGACGCCTGGTTCGACGGCCCGCCGGCGCAGACGGTGGCCGCGGGCGCGGAGTTTTTGGCCGTGATCAACGCCTCGCCGTTTCACATAGGAAAGGGCGGTGAGCGCGAGCAAATGATGCGCCAGCGGGTTCTAACCTGCGGTCGGCCGCTGGTCTACGCGCATCTGGTCGGGGGTCAGGATGAGGTTGTGTTTGAGGGCCGCTCGTTTGCACTTGATGCGGCTGGCGCGGTCGTTGGGCGTGCCCCGGGATTTGACGAGAAACTGTTTGCAGTGACCGTCCGACGGGCACAGGGCGCTATCGAGTTGATAGCCGAGGTGGCGCCCGAACAGTCCGTTGAGGCTGATCTGTGGGCCGCCCTCGTGCTCGGTGTGCGCGACTACGTTGGCAAGAACCGATTCCCGGGGGTGATTCTTGGTCTCTCCGGAGGCATTGACTCGGCACTGGTGCTGGCGGTGGCGGTGGACGCGCTGGGCAGCGCGCGTGTGCGCACCGTGATGATGCCCTCGCCCTATACCGCAGACATCAGTTGGATCGATGCCCGTGAGATGGCGACGCGTCTGGGTGTGCGCTACGACGAAATTTCGATCGTGCCTGAGTTCGAGGCGTTCAAGGCTTCGCTGGCGAGCGAGTTCGCTGGACGCGCTGAAGACACGACCGAGGAAAACATCCAGGCGCGCATTCGGGGCACGCTGCTGATGGCCTTGAGCAACAAGTTCGGCAGCATTGTTCTGACCACGGGCAACAAGTCGGAGATGGCCACAGGCTACTGCACGCTGTATGGCGATATGGCCGGTGGCTTTGCCGTCATCAAGGATCTGATGAAGACCACCGTGTTCAGGCTGGCGCGCTGGCGCAATGCGAATGACCCCTACGCAAGCGCGCTCGCGCCGATTCCCCAGCGGATCATCAGCCGACCGCCAAGTGCTGAACTGCGTCCGGACCAGACTGATCAGGACAGCTTGCCCCCGTACGACGTGCTCGACGCCATTGTCGAGCGCTATATGGAGAACGACCAGAGCATGGATGACATCGTGGCCGCGGGGTTCAGTCGCGCTGATGTCGAGCGTGTTACCCGCCTGATCCAGCTCAATGAATACAAGCGCCGCCAGTCGCCGGTAGGGATTCGCCTGACCCACCGAAGCTTTGGCAAGGATTGGCGTTATCCTATAACCAACAAGTTTCGGGCCTAAGGAAAGCAAAATGAAGCAAATCACCGCCATCATCAAACCATTCAAGCTCGAAGAAGTGCGCGAAGCGCTGGCCGAGTGCGGCGTGACCGGGTTGACCGTTATCGAAGTCAAAGGCTTTGGTCGCCAGAAGGGTCACACCGAGCTGTACCGTGGAGCTGAATACGTGGTGGACTTCCTGCCCAAGGTCAAAATCGAGGTCGTGGTGAAGACCGATGACGTCGATCGCTGTGTGGATGCGATTGTGAAAGCGGCGCGGACCGGCAAGATCGGCGACGGCAAGATCTTCGTCACCAGTGTCGAGCGTGTCGTGCGTATCCGCACCGGCGAGCAGGACGAATCGGCGGTTTAACCCGGGTCGTTGCCGGGCGGTAGCCGCTCTGGCTTGGCGGCTGTTGAAATGAGTCTGGTACCGGCCATGGCGTCGTGCCAAAACTGTCGCTGCGGATGCAGGTGGCTGGCCAACGACCAGATCGCCACCCAGGCGAACATGACGACCGCCCATTGTGGCCGCGGCAGTTCGAGCGCGGCAACCGCTGCCAGTGCGGGCAGGAACCACAGCCAGCAAAGCGCGTAGCGCAACAGTGCGCGCCCTTGCGTGATGGCTTGACCCCGACGATCAACGATGCGGATGCGCCAGGTTTTCATGGCAAGCGTTTGCCCGCGCGACCAGAGCCAGACGAAATAGATGCCAACGACAATGAACAGGAAGGCCTGCAGCGCGTGCCGATTGTTCGTGGCTTCGCGCGTCTGGCTCAGCGTGCCAAACAGGTAGCCAGCGAGGAATACAACGGCGCCAATCAGCAGCCCCTCGTAGATCCAGCAAGCCATGCGTCTGGCCAAGCCGGGTGCCTGCAATTCAAGAATCATTGCTGCCGATTGTGGCGATCAGTCTTTGGCCGACGTTTCTGCCCCGGCGCCATGCGGTGACGCGGGCAGCAAGGTGTTGCGGTTGATGGTCTGGCTGCTGGCCGTCATCTTGGTGGCGGCCGCCTTGAGGGTTGACGCCGACCTTGGGACCGCAGCCAGATTTTGGTGCGGCCCCGGTTTGGCCACAGTGGCCGCGCCGGTTGGCTTGCCGGGTCCCTTGGCCGCGAGCTTTTGCTTCTCCTCCGGGCTCAGTGCCTGATAGGCCTGCCAGTTTGCCTTCTTTTGGCTCGGCGTGAGTTGCTTGGATTCAGAAAAGTTCAGCCGTGCACGCTCGCGCTGCTGTTGACTCAGTGAGGCCCATTCCGACATACGACTGTGCAGTTTGGCCTGTTCGGTGGGGCTCATCCGGGGGTAATTCAGCGCGAGGGCGATCCATTTGCGCTTTTGCACTTCTCGCAACGAGTCCCAGTTGGCCGCTAGCGGCCGCAGGGAGGACTGTTCGGTGGGCGTGAGATCCTGCCAGGTGGGCTTGGTCGCTGTTCTGAGGGCCGCCTGGCCCTTCTTCAGTGCGCTCGACGCAGCCAATGGCGTGGGCGAAGTCGACCCCGACGGTGCGGCGACGGCCAGAGCTGAAAAAAGAAGAGCAATCGCGCACAAAGTAGGCAGTGCGAAGCTGGAACGGCACTGATGGCCGCGACCTGAGCTTTTTCGCACAAAAACAAACTGCATGAACCGTGCCATGTTCAGACTACTGAACCTGAATCGAACTTGTCTTGAGAAATTGTGCAAATCCAGGGTCGGCGTAGGCCGCTGGCGGCAGGTCGTCGGTCAGCAGCGCGGCGTCAATTTCGGCCAGTTCGCTGGCGCGGTTGTCGTCTTGGATGATATTAATCGAAATCAGGCCTACCACCAACGCCAGCAGCGGGACGACCGAAGCCAAGCGGTCCCACCAACTGTGGTAACCCGAGCCAAGGGTCAACTCACCGCCGCTGGAGAGCACCATTGTGGCGCCCGCGCGCACCGGCGCTGTCCTGCGCTTGCCAAGCGAGCGTTCCCTGGCGGCCCGCAGTCGTTCCGAAACATGGTACGGAACTTCGTCGGCCGCGTCCGAGAGGCGGGCTGTCAGCCGCAGCGCAAAACGTTCTTGCGCGACTTGCTGTTGATAATGATACGAAATGGTCATAGTGTTATTCCCTTGGTCCTCAGTGCTTTGCCGAGGGAGTGGACGGCCCGTGAACAGTGTGTTTTGACGCTGCCTTCGGAGCAACCCATCGCCGCAGCAGTTTCTGCCACGTCCAATTCCTCCCAGTAACGCATCAGGAAGGCTTCCCGTTGACGGGGCGGCAATTGTTCGATTTCGGCTTCGATCGCCCGCAAGGTCTGTGCCCGTTGCGTGGAGCTCTCGGCACTCTCGGTTTGCTCCGGGAAGTCCTGACTACCCAAAGCTTCGAGCAGGTCAAAATCGCCGTCTTCGCCGTCTGACTGGAAATCGCTCATGTTGGAAAAAAGCGCGTTGCGCGTTTTCTGCCGTCTGAACCAGTCCAGTGTGCAGTTGCTCAGTATCCGCTGGAATAGCATGGGCAATTCGGCCGCCGGCTTGTCGCCGTAGTGCTCGGCCAGTTTCATCATGCTGTCCTGCACGATGTCGAGCGCCGATTCCTCGTTGCGCACGTGGTAATGCGATCGTTTGAAAGCGCGCTTTTCGACGCCCTTCAAGAAATCGGAGAGTTCCTGTTCGGTGGCCAAGACTTTTGTACCTTGAAGCGGCTTGAGGGTGGTCGGTCTTGCCTGGCGTCCCAAGCAGAATTGTCGGTTGATCCCAGCCAATTATGTCATTGGCAATGGACGCAAAATCGCGCGTAGTGTCAAAAGCTATTGTTGCAGTGCGATAATGGCCGCCACAACCCAAGAAAACGGATCATGGTCCGGTGCAAGAATCGGTGCGCCCATGGCTTTGATCTCAAGTTCTGACGTGGCACCACAAGTGTGCGCGAAAGAGCACCCAAGGTTTTTCGTCAGAGAAATTCACAAAGGTTTGGTATGGAAATATTGAAATCCGGGGCGCCGCAGGATCAGGAACTTCGGGGCGCGGAGATTCTTGTCAAGGCCTTGCAGGCCGAAGGGGTCAGGTTCATCTGGGGTTACCCGGGTGGCGCTGTGCTTCACATTTACGACGCCTTTTACAAGCAGGACACGATCCAGCATGTGTTGGTGCGCCATGAACAGGCGGCGGTACACGCGGCCGACGGCTATGCGCGGGCAACGGGCGATGTCGGTGTGGCGTTGGTGACATCGGGGCCGGGCGTGACCAACGCGTTGACCGGCATCGCGACCGCTTATATGGACAGCATTCCGATGGTGATCGTGACCGGGCAGGTGCCCACGCACGCGATCGGACTCGATGCCTTCCAGGAGTGTGACGCTGTTGGCATCAGCCGTCCGGTGGTCAAGCACAATTTCCTCGTCAAGGACGCCAGGAAGCTGGCCGAGGTCATGAAGAAGGCGTTTCACATCGCTCGCAGTGGACGTCCAGGCCCGGTTTTGGTGGATATTCCGAAAGACGTGTCGTTCAAGAAAGTGCCCTTTTCCGGTTACCCCGACAGCGTCACGATGCGCTCGTATAACCCGGTTCGGAAAGGCCACGCCGGTCAGATTCGCAAGGCCTTGCAACTTTTGCTTGCGGCAAAGCGTCCGTATATTTACACCGGCGGCGGTGTGATCCTGAGCAACGCTGCGAGCGAACTGCGCGCACTCGTCAACCTGCTGGGTTATCCGTGCACCAATACCTTGATGGGCCTGGGCGCGTATCCGGCGAGCGATCGCAAGTTTCTTGGCATGCTGGGTATGCATGGTACGGTGGAAGCAAATAACGCGATGCAAAATTGTGACGTGCTGCTCGCTGTGGGTGCGCGTTTTGACGACCGCGTGATCGGCAATCCCAAACACTTCGCGCAAAATGAGCGCAAAATCATTCACATCGATATTGATCCGTCAAGCATATCCAAGCGGGTCAGGGTTGACATCCCGATCGTTGGCGATGTCAAGGACGTGCTGTCGGAGATGCTCGCGATGATCAAGGAAGGGACCACGCGCCCCGACGCCGCGGCGCTGGGCGCGTGGTGGGAAACAATTGATGGCTGGCGCAAAGGCGACTGCCTCAAGTACGATCCGGGCAAGAACGACGTGATCAAACCTCAGTCTGTCATCGAGGCGCTCTGGAAGATGACACGTGGCACCGATAGCTACATCACTTCAGACGTCGGCCAGCATCAGATGTGGGTCGCGCAGTACTATCGTTTTGACGAGCCACGGCGGTGGATCAATTCGGGTGGGCTCGGGACCATGGGGGTTGGCATTCCGTATGCCATGGGCATCAAGCTGGCCAAGCCCGACGCGGAAGTGTTCTGCGTAACCGGAGACGGCTCGGTACAGATGTGCATCCAGGAGCTCTCGACTTGCCTGCAATACAACACACCGATCAAGATTCTGTCCTTGAACAACCGGTATCTTGGAATGGTTCGACAGTGGCAGGAAGTCGAGTACGAGGGTCGCTACAGCCATAGCTACATGGACGCCCTGCCCAATTTTGTCAAGCTCGCGGAAGCTTATGGGCATGTCGGAATGTTGGTCGAACGGGCGCAGGACGTCGAACCAGCCCTGCGCGAGGCGCGAAAGCTCAAGGATCGCACGGTCTTTATGGACATTCGCACCGATCCAACCGAAAACGTGTTCCCGATGGTCAAGGCCGGCCACGGCATTACCGAGATGTTGCTGGGTTCGGAGGATCTTTAACATGAAACACATCATTGCAGTACTGCTGGAGAACGAGCCCGGTGCCTTGTCGCGGGTGGTCGGCCTGTTTTCGGCGCGGGGCTACAACATTGAGTCACTCACGGTCGCTCCCACTGAGGATCCGAGTCTGTCGCGGATGACGATTCAAACGACAGGCTCCGACGAGGTCATCGAGCAGATTACCAAACACCTGAACCGACTGATCGAAGTGGTGAAGGTGGTCGACCTGACGGAGGGCAGCTACACAGAACGCGAGCTGATGATGGTCAAGGTGCGAGCGGTGGGCAAGGAACGCGAGGAAATGATGCGGATGGCGCAGATTTTTCGGGGCCGGGTGATCGACGTGACCGAAAAAAGTTACACGATTGAATTGACCGGCGACCAGGAAAAGAACAATGCTTTCCTTGAGGCCATCGAGCGTGGGGCCATTCTGGAGACGGTGCGCACGGGATCGAGCGGGATTGGCCGCGGTGAGCGCATTCTGCGAGTTTAGTTTTACAACGGAGAAGGCAATGAAGGTTTATTACGACAAAGACTGCGATCTGAGTCTCATCAAAGGCAAGACAGTTGCGATCATCGGTTACGGTAGCCAGGGTCATGCGCATGCGCAGAACCTCAACGATAGCGGCGTCAAGGTCGTGGTCGGTTTGCGCAAGGGCGGCGCGTCGTGGTCCAAGGTTGAAAAGGCGGGACTCCAGGTCAAGGAAGTTGCCGACGCGGTGAAGGCCGCCGATGTGGTGATGATCCTGCTTCCCGATGAGCAAATCGGTGCCGTCTACACCAACGATATTGAGCCCAACATCAGGGTCGGCGCGTCGCTCGTGTTTGCCCATGGATTCAACATCCATTATGGGCTGGTGAGTCCCCGTGCCGATCTCGATGTCTGGATGGTGGCCCCGAAGGCGCCCGGGCACACCGTTCGCGGCACTTATGTGCAGGGCGGTGGCGTGCCGCAACTGATCGCCATTCATCAGGATAAATCGGGTCGCACCCGTGATCTGGCTCTCAGCTATGCGATGGCCAATGGCGGAGGCAAGGCTGGCATCATCGAAACCAGTTTCCGGGAGGAAACAGAGACCGATCTGTTTGGCGAGCAGGCAGTGTTGTGTGGTGGGACGGTTGAGTTGATCAAAGCCGGGTTCGAGACCCTGGTCGAGGCGGGGTACGCACCGGAAATGGCTTACTTCGAATGCCTGCATGAGCTCAAGCTGATCGTCGACATGATTTATGAAGGCGGCATCGCCAACATGAATTACTCCATTTCCAACAACGCTGAATATGGTGAGTATGTGACCGGTCCGAAGATCGTTACGAGCGCCACCAAGGACGCCATGCGCCAGTGTTTGGAAGACATTCAGAGCGGGGAATATGCCAAGAGCTTCATTTTGGAAAACAAGGCCGGCGCGCCGACGCTGCTGAGTCGGCGCCGGTTGATGGCCGAGCATCCGGTCGAGCAGGTTGGAGAAAGGCTGCGCGCGATGATGCCCTGGATCAAGAGGAACAAGCTGGTAGACCAGAGCCGCAACTGAGCTACAGGGTGCCCGCGACAAAGGCCACTGAGGTGGCCTTTGTTACCATGCAGTGTTGGAGATCAATGCGATGCATGACGGAAATGATTCAGACTTCGGCCATGCCGATGCGGTAGCGAAAAAGCGCAGGAAGGGCATTTATATTTTGCCCAACCTGTTTACGTTGGCAGCGCTTTTTGGCGGCTTTTATGCGGTCGTGATGGCGGTCAACGCGCATTTTGATCTCGCGGCGGTCGGCATATTCTGCGCGATGGTTCTGGACAGCCTGGATGGGCGCGTGGCACGCTTGACGAACACGCAAAGTGCCTTTGGCGAGCAGATGGACTCGCTCTCGGACATGGTGTCCTTTGGCGCGGCTCCGGCCATCGTTTCCTATGTGTGGGCGCTACAGAGTCTGGGGCGCTGGGGGTGGATCGCTGCGTTTGTCTATTGCGCCTGCACCGCGCTGCGCCTGGCCCGATTCAACGTCAATACGGCGGTCGTTGACAAACGCTATTTTCAGGGGTTGCCGTCGCCGGCAGCGGCGGCGCTGGTGGCCGGATTCATCTGGTTGATGGTCGATCTCGACATCAAGGGACCCGTCGTCGCATGGCCAATGTTTGCGCTGACTTTGTATGCGGGTTTGACGATGGTCACCAATGTTCCGTTCTACAGTTTCAAGGACGTGCCGATGAAGCGCAGCGTCCCGTTTGCTGCGATCGTGCTTATTGCCCTGGGCATTGCTGTTGTCAATATTGATCCGCCGATTGTCATGTTCAGCCTTTTTGTGGTTTATGGTTTCAGCGGCTATGCGATCTACCTTTGGCGCAAGGCCAAGGGTTTGCAGACCAGTGTCATCAGCACGTCAACCGACGAACCCGATGAACGAGGACTGCACAAGTGAGTACCGCTTTCTCGGCACTGCAGTTGTGGTACATTGCCAACATGAAGTTGATAACGCTAGCGCTGCTGCTATCGCCGGACGGGCGGATACGGTAGCGCGCGGCTACCTCGATCCAAAGCCCGTATGCAACAGCGACGGGTTTTTTTTTGCCAGGTTGCGTAGCTGAATTTCACGAATACAGGAGAAACCAGATGGCCGACAAGCTGATTATTTTTGACACCACCTTGCGTGATGGTGAGCAGTCGCCCGGAGCGTCCATGAACAAGGACGAAAAGCTGCGTATTGCCAGGCAACTTGAGCGACTCAAAGTTGACGTCATCGAAGCAGGCTTTGCGGCAAGTTCGAACGGTGATTTCGAGGCCGTCAAAGGCATTGCCAACGCGATCAAGGATTCAACCATTTGTTCGCTCTCGCGTGCCAACGACAAGGACATATCGCGTGCGGCCGAGGCTCTTCGTGGCGCCAACAGTTCGCGAATTCACACGTTCATTGCAACATCGGCGCTGCACATGGAGAAGAAGCTGCGCATGACTCCCGATGAGGTTTTTGAGCAAGCCAGGCTGTCGGTGCGCTTCGCGCGCAATCTGGTGGCCGATGTCGAGTTCAGCCCGGAAGACGGTTACCGCAGCGATCCCGATTTTCTGTGCCGTGTGCTGCAGGCCGTCATCAAGGAGGGAGCCACGACCATCAATGTTCCCGACACCGTCGGTTACGCGGTGCCCGAACTCTATGGGAACTTCATCCGGAGCCTGCGCGAGCGAATCCCCAATTCGGACAAAGCGGTTTGGTCGGTTCACTGCCACAACGACCTGGGCATGGCTGTGGCCAATTCGCTCGCTGGGGTGAAGATTGGTGGAGCCCGTCAAGTCGAGTGCACGATCAACGGCCTGGGTGAGCGCGCCGGCAATTGCAGTCTCGAGGAAGTCGTGATGGCGGTGAAGACACGTCGGGACTATTTTGGTCTTGAGTTGGGAATCGACACACGCCACATTCTTGCTGCCAGCCGCATGGTGAGCCAAACCACCGGTTTCGTGGTTCAGTCCAACAAGGCCGTGGTGGGTGCCAACGCGTTTGCACACGCTTCCGGGATTCATCAGGACGGCGTCCTCAAAGCTCGTGACACGTACGAAATCATGCGCGCCGAGGATGTGGGCTGGTCAGCCAACAAGATTGTTCTTGGCAAGCTCAGTGGCCGAAACGCGTTCAAGCAGCGTTTGCAGGAGTTGGGCGTCCAACTCGAGAGCGAGGCCGACATCAACGCAGCGTTTTCCAAGTTCAAGGAACTTGCCGACCTGAAAAGCGAAATTTTTGACGAAGATATCCTGGCGCTGGTGAGCGACGGCAGTGTCACACACGATCAGGATCAGTATGCGTTTGTGTCCCTGTCCCAACATAGCGAGACCGGGGAACGCGCCTTGGCCAAGATTGTCTTTACTGTTGATGGCCAGGAAGTGACGAGTTCTTCTGACGGCGATGGTCCGGTGGACGCCTCGCTGAAATCGATCGAGGTTCACGTCCGCAGTGGCGCCGAAATGATCCTCTACTCGGTCAATGCGATCAGCGGTTCAACCGAGAGTCAAGGCGAAGTGACCGTGCGCCTGCAAAACAGTGGCCGCGTGGTCAACGGAGTGGGCGCGGATCCCGACATCATCGTTGCTTCGGCCAAGGCCTACCTCAGCGCGCTCAACAAACTGCACAGCAAGGCCGACCGGGTGGCGGCGCAAGGCTAGCACAAGGATTTATGTTCCAGTTTAAGAAGTTGATGCAACTAGTTGATCCCACGATGTTTTTTGTGTAGACTGTGACCGTACCGAAGGGCATCCATGGATGGGTGCTGGCCCGCCTTTGGCGGCACAATGCGATTGGAAAAATTTTGCGACGACTCTTCTTGTCTTTTTGCCTGACGGTCCTCAGTCTGGCCATTTCATTGCCACCGGCGAATGCTGCCACGCACAAGCGCCAATCCGCGAAGTCATCGAAGAGCAGCCTCGCAACCAAGCGCAAGGCAACGCGCTCGGGCGCGCCGGTCAAGAAGAAACCGGCTGCCGCGGTCAGTGCGCGTCCTTCTTACGGCCAGCTAGTGGGCCTGCACAACTCACGCGAATTACCGGAACTCAAGTCAAGTGTGGCTTTGGTCGTCGACCAGGATACCAGTGAGGTCCTGTTTAGCAAGAACGATTCGGCCGTCCTGCCCATTGCGTCGCTGACCAAGCTAATGACCGGGTTGGTCATTAGCGAGGCCCAATTGCCGATGGACGAGTTGATCGCGATTTCCAGTGCCGATGTCGATATGGAGAAGGGAAGCTCCTCGCGCCTGACGGTGGGCACGTCACTGAGCCGCGCGGAGTTGATGCATTTGGCGCTGATGTCGAGCGAAAACCGGGCAGCGCATGCTCTTGGTCGCAGTTATCCGGGCGGGCTGCAGGCGTTCGTCGCTCAAATGAATGCAAGGGCCAAGGTGATCGGAATGAGCGACACCAGCTACGTTGATCCCACGGGACTGTCGAGTCAAAACCAGTCCAGCGCGCGCGATCTCGTCAAGCTCGTCAGCGTTGCATACGGCGATCCGATTTTGCGTGAGTTGTCGACCTCGCCTGGTCACTTCGTCGCCGTGGGACGGCGCACCTTGCACTTCAACAACACAAACCGGCTGGTGAAGAATCCAACCTGGGATATTGGGCTGCAAAAGACCGGCTATATTGCCGAGGCAGGGCGATGTCTGGTGATGCAGGCCAAGGTCGCCGGGCGCAAGCTCATCATGGTATTTCTTGATTCGGCGGGCAAACTCACGCGACTGGCAGATGCCGAGAGGGTTCGGCGCTGGGTCGAATCTTCGCCTGTGGCGGTGTCCGGGCTGACCCCGATTGCCGGCGCAATCGCTGGTGAAAAATTGGTTCCAGGCGTTGGGGGCTAACAGCTGTTGCTAGCGTGCGGCTGGGGCTCGGTAGCCCAGCGTCGTGGAAATTTCCAGCGCGGTTGACTGGAGTTTTGGCAGCCAGGCTTCATCGAGTCTTCCGGCCGGGGCCGAAATCGACAGGCCCGCCACCAGCGCACCTTGGTCGTCGTAAATCCCCGCGGCCATGCAGCGCACACCAAGTTCAAGCTCTTCATTGTCGTGTGCGTTGCCATATTGACGCACTTTGGACAACTCCTTTTCAAGCGCATTCAACTGGGTCAGGCTGTTCTTGGTGTGACCGCTCAAACCGGTGCGGGCGGCGTATGCGCGCACCCGTTGCGGATCGTCGGCGGCAAGAAACAGTTTGCCAACGGAGGTCAGGTGCAACGGGGCGCGCCCGCCAATGGCACGAACAACCTGCATCCCCGAGCGCTCACTGAAAGTGCGCTCAATGTACACAATTTCATCTCCCTGGCGCATGCTGAGGTTGACTGGCTGCTGGGTCACCTTGTGCAGTTCCCGCATCGGTGCCAACGCTGCGTCGCGGACGTTGAGTCGGCTCTTGACGAGGTTCCCGAGTTCAAGCAACCGCATGCCCAACCGATAACTGCCTGGTTGCGGATGATCGACAAAGCGACCGGTAGCCAAGTCGTTCAACAGCCGGTGCGTGGTGGACAGGTGCAGACCAGACTTCTTGCTGATTTCCTTGAGCGAAATTGCTTCTTCGCGAGAGGCCAGAACATTGAGCAGTCTGAACATGCGTTCAATGACCTGAACGGTGGGGGTCGTGACGCTGTCGGGTTCTGCTTTCCTCATGAGTCCTCCTGGGGTGGCGTCGCCATTTTATCTTGTGAAATGCCGCGTGCGGCGACAAAGCTGTCAGGGGGACGTCGTGCGAAGCCACTTTCCGCCAATGAACAGTTCTGCGGGCGAAAACCTTGCCTTGTAACTCATTTTCCGACTGTCCCCGATCCAGTAGCCGAGGTAGACGTGGGTCAGCCCGCGCGCGCGCGCGTGGCCGATTTGCCAAAGGACACTGTAAGTGCCGTAGCTGCTGCCTGGCTCGGGCTCGTAGAACGTGTACACAGCGGAGAGGCAGTCATCGAGCAGGTCAAACAGTGAAATCATCTTTATTTGCCCGGGGGTGCCGTCGGACTTCAGGTCTCGAAATTCCACCAGTCGGGAGTCGACGCCGCTGCGCAACAGAAATTGGGTGTACTGAGCGACGTCGTCTTGGTCCATCCCGCCGCCCGCATGTCGCGAGCGCTGGTAGCGTAAATAGAGCTCGTAGTGCTCTGCGACATAACAAGGTTCGAGAACGGTTGCGGTCAACGCGCAATGGCGCGACCACGCCCGGCGCTGGCTTCGGTCCGGCCGAAACTCGTCGACGACGACCCGCAGCGGCGTGCAGGCGGTACAACTGTCGCAGTGCGGACGATAGGTAAACAAGCCACTGCGCCGGAACCCCTGGGCGATCAGCTTGGAGTAGGTGGCAGTGTTGACGAAGTGCCGCGGTACGGCGACCTCCGAGCGTGCCTCACGAGCGGGCAGGTAACTGCAGGGGTAGCACGCCGTCGTGTAAGACTGTAGCGCCCTCAGTGGCAGATCAACAAGATGCATCAACGTGGGGTGATTGTGCGGGCAGGACTTCGTTCCAGTATAGAGGGTCAAATCGCCAGGGCGGGGCAGGTGCGTCGACCTGGGCCGCTATCCGCTCGATGAATGACTCGCGCGCCATTTCCCGCGCGCCCAGCGAGGCGAGGTGGCGCGTACGTTGCTGGCAATCGATCTGCCCGATGCCGTGCGCACGACAAAAGCCCACCAGTGCTGCCAGCGCAATCTTGGATGCGTCGCTGATCCGGCTGAACATCGACTCGCCAAAAATAAACTTGCCCAAACCAACGCAATACAGGCCGCCGACGAGTTCACCGTCAACCCAGGTCTCCACGCTGTGGGCCAAGCCCGCGCGGTGCAGCTCGCTGTAGGCCCTCATCATCTCCGGCACGATCCAGCCGTCGCCGCGCTCGTTTCGGGCACCGCTCGCGCACAGCGAGATCACACGGTCAAATGCGCTGTCCACGCGAATTTCGCAGCCTGGCGCATGGCAATACTTGCGCAGACTCTTTCGCAGGGAAGGGTGAAGACGGAAATCCGCAACATTGAGCACCATTCTCGGATCGGGGGACCACCACAAGATGGGTTGACCCGCGCTGTACCATGGAAAGATCCCGCCGCGGTACGCGCGACACAGGGTATCGACGTCAAGCCTAGCGCCGGCCGCGAGCAGGCCCGGGGCGGCAGACTCCGGTCCCCAGGCCTGCTGCAATGGCGGGAAGTCCTGGCCCGGTTCCAGCCACATGAGCGATGGGGCTTGTGAGCGCATGCCACACTGTAGCCGATGGCTTGGCAAAGCCAGGCGTGCGATCACGACGTGCCCGCTACAATACCTGCGAGTCGGGGCGTAGCGCAGCCTGGTAGCGCATCTGGTTTGGGACCAGAGGGTCGAAGGTTCGAATCCTTTCGCCCCGACCATCTATTGGCTGTGCCGCGGACGGGAATCGAACCCATAACCCCTGGCTTAGAAGGCCAGTGCTCTATCCAGTTGAGCTACCGCGACGTAAAATATTGGCAGGGCCAATTATGCATTGCCGCATCGCCTGGAACAGGGTGGCATTGCGCCTCCCATGGGTCCCCGGCGTTGGCGAACCGTTCTGGTTGGAGTTGATTTGCATTTACCAAAGTTCGGTTTGAAGGTTGCGCCAGTGGCCGTGGTGACCGCAGTGGTGCTCGTGCTCAGCGCGCCCGCGGCCGTCGCCACACTTGGGCAGGCACCGTCAACTTTTCCGACTGCTGCATCCTCGTCAGGAACGCCAGGCGCGCGCGTTCTGGCAGTTGCGCCAGGCCCGCGATCCGGTGCCTATGTCGTTTATCAGAACCAGCTTGACAACGGCACCGATGTGCGGGAGTACACCGGGCCCGACGGAGTGGTGTTCGCTGTGTCGTGGCGCGGACCGGTATTGCCGGATTTGAATGCGCTGTTGGGCGCTTACTTTGCGGCGTTCAAGAGCGAGACCGAACTGCGGCGCATGAGAGGCAGGCGTGGCTCGCCAGTGAACGTCAGGCGTGACGGACTGGTCATCGCATCGGACGGACGCATGCGAAACTTTTTCGGCTACGCCTATGCACCCGCCCTGGTGCCGTCGGGGCTGGCGATCAACGATGTCCTGCCCTAGTCTTCCTTGTCGGGGCTTTGCGCTGGCGCTTGCATTGGCGCTGCTCACCGCTTGTGGCGGTGGCTCCGGGCCGCAACAAGACGGCGTGGCAAGTACGCCTGCAGCGAGCAATGTCCTGGCTGTGGTCGTCGACGCCGGTCCACCCGGTTCCGGTTACAACGTCAACCGCTTGTACACCACGGTCAAGGTCTGCCAGCCCGACACTGGCCTGTGCCGCGTCATTGATCACGTCCTGGTCGACACCGGCTCGACTGGCTTGCGCCTGTTGTCCTCCGCGCTGGGTTCCTCGCTGAGTTTGCGTCGGGTCGTCGGCAGCGCTGGACTGCCCCTGCTCAATTGTGCGCAGTTTGTCGATGCGACCTACGCGTGGGGGCCGGTGGGAGTGGCAGACATTGTGCTCGGCAGCGCGACGGCGCCGGCCGTGCCGTTTCAAATCATTGCCGATCGTGAATTTGCCATTGCCCCCAACTCCTGTGCCGGCGGTGGTACCGCCCTGACGGACTCGAAATCGCTTGGCGCCAATGGCATCCTCGGGCTTGGAATGTTCAGGCAAGACTGCGGTTCGCTCTGCAGCGTCAATGTGCACAACGGCGTTTACTTCACGTGCACCGACGCGGGTTGTACGGCGACCATGGGCGCGACCGCGAGTCTTTCACAGCAAGTGAAGAACCCGGTGTCGGGTTTTGCGACGGACAACAACGGCATCGTCATTGAGTTGCCCCCGGTGAGTGCTTCGGGGGTGTCGAGCCTGAGCGGTTCACTGTTCTTGGGGGTTGGCACGCGGCCCAACAATCAAATGACGCCGGGCTCTGCCGTGCTCTTTGGCGACGCCTGGGGCTATGTCACGACCTTGCTCGCCGGAACCAATCGGCCCAATAGTTTTGTCAGAAGTTTCTTTGACACGGGTTCCAACGGAGTGTTCTTTGACTCCGCCACAATACCCGTGTGCGCCCAGAGCAAGGATTTCTATTGCCCGGTTTCGACGCTGGGCCTATCCGCAACCTCGATCGGTACCAACGCAGCCAAGGTGGTTATCGCGCTTGCCATCAGCGACGCAACGCCCCTGTTTTCCGACACTTCCCGCGCCGCATTCGCGGGCCTGGCGGGACCCGTCGGCGAGACATCCACCTTCGATTTCGGCCTGCCATTCTTCTTTGGACGCCGCGTGGCCATCGGCATGGATGGCAGCTCGTCCCCGCTCGGAACCGGCCCCTATTACGCCTTCTGAAGGATGGCTCCGGTGGCGGCCTCCAGGCCTTTGCTGAAGTGCTCACTCATGCGTTGCTGGCTTAACGCGGCATCGTGCGCCGAAATTGCCGACATCAGTGAGCGGTGTTCGCGCAACGATTCGTCAACGCGTCCGGCCTTGAGCAGGGAATTATGGCGGTTGAGCTTCATGACCTTGCGCAGGTCGAGCACCATCTGGTTGCGCCAGCGGTTGTCGGCGATCTCCAGCAGGCACATGTGAAACCGTTCGTTGATTTCAAAAAACTGTGCACGATCCGGTCGGTCCGGCTCGGCGGCGGCCTCGAGTTCATTGTGCAGGGCTTGCAAAGCCTCGATCTGTGCCGCGGTGGCGCTCCGAGCGACCACCCCCGCGGCGTCCGACTCCAGCAGGCCAAGAAGATGATAAACATCACTCATGTCGCGCTCGGAGACCTCGGTGACGTAGGCGCCACGGCGCACCTTCATGGTCACGAGACCTTCGGTTGCCAGCACCTTGAGCGCCTCACGCAGGGGGGTGCGGCTGATGCCGTAATCCTGCGCTATCTTTTTCTCGTCGATCCAACTGCCAGGCTCGAGCTCACGGCGGAAGATCCTCTGGCGTAGGAGTTCGGCAACTTCCTCATAAAGTGCGTGGGGCGACAGGGAGGGAGAAGGCATGGGTGAAATTGTAGGCTTTATTTATATATTTGTTAATCAATAATTATAAATCACGTACACTATGTACGATTCGTCGTAACATGATTGGCGGCGAATTGAGCCGGGTTCGGAGCTGATCCTTTCGATAGATCCGTTGCAAACGATGAAGCCTATGAACAAGAAACATACCGAGTATCAGACCCCGAGTCTGCAGGCGTGGGCGGTCCAGGCGGGCAAGGCGGCGCCCGGCGGCCAGATCGATGATTTGAACTGGCCCACGCCAGACGGCATTTTGGTCAAGCCGCTTTACACCGCAGCCGACACGAAGGATTTACCCTACGCTGATACGCTGCCGGGGTTCGAGCCCTATCTGCGCGGCCCCCAGGCGACGATGTACGCGGTACGCCCGTGGACGATTCGCCAGTACGCAGGGTTTTCCACCGCCGAGGAGTCGAACGCTTTTTATCGTCAGGCGCTGGCCGCGGGCGCTCAGGGCGTATCGGTGGCGTTCGATCTGGCGACGCACCGGGGCTACGACTCGGACCACCCGCGTGTCACCGGTGACGTTGGCAAGGCCGGCGTCGCGATCGACTCCGTGGAGGACATGAAGATCCTGTTTGACCAGATTGCACTCGACAAGGTCAGTGTCTCCATGACCATGAACGGCGCGGTGCTGCCGGTGCTGGCGGGCTACGTCGTCGCGGCCGAAGAACAGGGTGTGGCGCAGGCGCAATTGAGCGGCACCATCCAGAACGACATTCTCAAAGAGTTCATGGTGCGCAACACCTACATCTATCCGCCCGAGCCGAGCATGCGAATCGTCGGCGACATCATCGAGTACACGGCCCAGCACATGCCGAAATTCAATTCGATCTCGATTTCGGGCTACCACATGCAGGAAGCCGGCGCCAACCAGGCGTTGGAATTGGCCCTGACCCTGGCCGACGGACAGGAGTACGTCAGGACCGCCCTGGCAAAGGGCATGGACGTCGATGAGTTCGCGCCGCGCCTGTCGTTCTTCTGGGCGATCGGGATGAATTTCTATCTTGAGATCGCCAAGATGCGCGCTGCGCGCCTGTTGTGGTGTCGCATCATGAAGGGATTTGACGCGAAGAAACCCAAGAGTCTGATGCTGCGTACGCACTGCCAGACCAGCGGCTGGAGCCTGACCGAGCAAGACCCCTACAACAACATCGTGCGTACCACGATCGAGGCGATGGCGGCGGTCTTCGGCGGCACGCAAAGCCTGCATACCAACAGCTTCGATGAGGCTATCGCACTGCCGACCGAATTCAGCGCGCGCATCGCGCGCAACACGCAACTCATCATTCAGGAGGAAAGCCACATTCCCAATGTGATCGACCCCTGGGCCGGCAGCTACATGATGGAAAAACTGACCCAGGACATGGCCGACGCGGCCTGGGCCATCATCGAGGAGGTGCAGGCCATGGGCGGCATGACCAAGGCCGTCGACAGCGGCTGGGCCAAGCTCAAGATTGAAGCGGCTGCGGCCCAGAAGCAGGCCCGCATCGACAGCGGCAAGGACGTGATCGTGGGCGTCAACAAGTACCGCCTGACGAGCGAAGACACGATCGCTTCGCGCGACATCGACAATGTGGCGGTGCGCCAGGGGCAACTCGCCAGGCTCCAAAAAGTGAAGGCAAATCGGTCGGCAGAGCAGGTGCAGCAAGCGTTGAATGCTATAACTTCTGCAGCAAAAAAGGGCGATGGAAATTTGCTCGATCTGACGATCAAGGCCGTACGACTGCGTGCCACCGTGGGCGAAGTCAGCGACGCGATGGAAAAAGTTTACGGGCGCCACCGCGCCGATACGCAAAAGGTGACCGGTGTGTACGCAGCAGCCTATGACAGCGCCCAAGGTTGGGATGCCCTCAAAGCCGAGATCAATGACTTTGCGCAAAAGCAGGGGCGCCGACCACGCGTCATGGTTTCCAAGCTTGGCCAGGACGGGCACGACCGTGGTGCCAAAGTGGTGGCCACGGCCTTTGCGGACCTGGGCTTTGACGTCGACATCGGCCCCTTGTTCCAGACCCCTGAAGAGTGTGCCCGCCAGGCCATTGAAAACGACGTGCATGCGCTGGGCATCTCCACGCTGGCCGCTGGTCACAAGACCCTGGTGCCCGCAGTCATTGCTGAACTCAAGAAACAGGGCGGCGACGACATCGTCGTGTTCGTCGGCGGCGTGATACCGCGCCAGGATTACGACATGCTGTTTGACGCCGGTGTCAAGGGCATCTACGGTCCGGGCACACCGATCCCGGACAGCGCCAGGGATGTACTCGGGCACATCTTGAAAGCCTGCGCCTGAAGGTCACGGCGCGTCGCGCGGAACACTCCATCGCACGTATGACGGACTCGAAAGCCCACCCGGTGGCACTGGCGACGACTGCGCAGTTGGTCGATGCGATCGGCCATGCCGGGGGCAAGGTGCAACGTCGTGCCATGGCAAAGGCGATCACCCTGGTCGAGTCGACCCGCAGCGACCACCGACTGCGCGCGCAGGAACTGCTCAGCGCCTTGTTGCCCCATAGCGGAAGGGCGCTGCGTTTGGGTATCAGCGGCGTTCCCGGCGTAGGGAAATCGACGTTTATCGAGGCCCTGGGTTTGTACCTGATTGAGCAGGGTCGCCGCGTGGCCGTTTTGACGATCGACCCGTCGAGTTCGGTCTCGGGCGGATCGATTTTGGCCGACAAGACGCGCATGGAGCGCCTTTGCGCGCACGAGCGCGCCTATATCCGTCCCAGCCCCAGCGGCGGAACCCTGGGCGGCGTTGCCGGAAAAACGCGCGAGGCCATGCTGATTTGTGAAGCGGCGGGTTACGACGTGATGATCATCGAAACAGTCGGTGTTGGACAGTCCGAGACGGCCGTGGCCAGCATGACCGACCTGTTCGCGCTGCTGCTGTTGCCCAACGCTGGCGACGAGCTGCAGGCGATCAAGAAGGGCGTGATGGAACTGGCCGATCTGGTGGTTGTGAACAAGGCCGATCTGGATGAGGCGGCGGCAAGCCGTGCGCGGGCCCAGTTGACCTCGACCATGAGCCTGCTCGGACTGCACGGCAACCCCGAGCGCAGCCGATCCGACCCCCAGGTTTGGCGCCCCAGAGCCTTGCAACTGAGCGCACTGTCGGGCCAGGGCGTAGCCGCGTTCTGGAGCGTGGTGCTTGAATTCAAATTGGTACAGGAAGCCAGCGGCGAGTTTGTGCAGCGGCGCAAGAGGCAGGCGCTGGCCTGGATGTGGGAGCGCATCGAAGCCGGTTTGAAACAGGACTTTGGCGCGGATACAAGGGTCCAGAGCCTGTTGACCGGGTTGACCCAGGACGTGCTCGAAGGCCGTATGGCTGCCTCGACAGCAGCGCAAAAACTTCTTGCAACCCATATGAACAGGGCGTAGCCAGCTATATTAAAGATAGCGTTCAAACTGATGATCATTGATTTTTCGGAGACTATTGACCATGCACGACATCCTTGAACAGTTGGAAGCCAAACGGGAGTTGGCGCGACTCGGCGGCGGCACCAAACGCATTGCAGCCCAGCACGGCAAGGGCAAACTCACCGCGCGTGAGCGCCTGGAACTACTGCTCGACGAGGGAACCTTTGAAGAATGGGACATGTTTGTCGAGCATCGGTGCATCGACTTCGGCATGCAGGATCAGAAGATTCCCGGCGACGGCGTCGTCACCGGCTACGGCATGATCAATGGCCGTCTGGTGTTCGTCTTCAGCCAGGACTTCACGGTGTTCGGCGGCGCGTTGAGCGAGGCGCACGCGGAGAAGATCTGCAAGATCATGGACCAGGCGATGAAGGTCGGCGCGCCGGTGATCGGTTTGAACGACTCGGGCGGTGCGCGTATCCAGGAAGGAGTGGCCTCGCTGGGCGGCTACGCCGACGTGTTCCAGCGCAACGTCATGGCCAGCGGCGTGGTGCCGCAGATCAGCATGATCATGGGCCCGTGCGCGGGCGGCGCGGTGTATTCGCCGGCCATGACCGATTTCATTTTCATGGTCAAAGACAGCTCCTACATGTTCGTGACTGGCCCGGAAGTGGTCAAGACCGTGACGCACGAGGAAATCACAGCCGAGGAACTCGGTGGTGGCATCACCCACACGACCAAGAGCGGCGTCGCCGACATGGCTTTCGAGAACGACGTGGAGGCTCTGCTGATGCTGCGCCGCCTGTACAACTACCTGCCGCTGAACAACCGCGAAAAGGCCCCCGTGCGCCAAAGCGGCGACCCGGCTGAGCGCAAGGAGTTGAGTCTGGACACGCTGGTGCCCGATAACCCGAACAAGCCCTATGACATGAAGGAACTGATTCAAAAGACGGTCGACGATGGTGACTTCTTTGAATTGCAGCCCGAATATGCCAAGAACATCTTGATCGGCTTTGCCCGCATGGACGGCCAGACCGTGGGCATCGTGGCGAACCAGCCGCTGGTGCTCGCTGGCTGCCTGGACATCAAGAGTTCCATCAAGGGCGCGCGTTTCGTGCGCTTTTGCGACGCGTTCAACATTCCGGTGATCACCTTTGTCGACGTTCCCGGTTTCATGCCCGGTACGGCACAGGAGTACGGCGGCATCATCAAGCACGGGGCCAAGCTGCTGTATGCCTTTGCCGAATGCACGGTGCCCAAGATCACGATCATCACGCGCAAGGCCTACGGCGGCGCCTACGACGTGATGAGTTCCAAGCACCTGCGCGGCGACGTGAACCTGGCCTGGCCCAATGCCGAGATTGCGGTGATGGGCGCCAAGGGTGCGGTCGAGATTATTTTCAGAGAAGACAAGGGCGACCCGGCCAAGCTTGCCGCCCGGGAGGCCGAGTACAAGGCGCGCTTTGCCAACCCGTTTGTCGCCGGAGCGCGCGGCTTCATCGACGACGTCATCCTGCCGCACGAAACCCGTCGACGAATTTGCCGCTCGCTGGTCATGCTGCGCGACAAGAAGCTTGAGAATCCGTGGCGCAAGCACGGCAATATTCCATTATGAAATCTCGCGGGACACACCAAAGCCACACGAAGTGAGCGTGCTCTGTCCCCGACACTTTAGGAAAAGAACATGTTTACCAAAATACTCATTGCCAATCGCGGTGAAATCGCCTGCCGCGTGATCACCACCGCGAAAAAGATGGGCATCAAGACGGTGGCGGTTTACTCCGACGCCGACAAGGACGCGCGCCATGTCATGCTGGCCGACGAAGCAGTGCGTCTTGGCCCGGCGCCGAGTCGCGAGAGCTATCTGCTCGGCGACAAGATCATTGCTGCGTGCAAGCAGACCGGAGCGCAAGCCCTGCATCCGGGCTACGGTTTCCTCAGTGAGAACGCGGCGTTTGCCAAGAAGGTCGAAGAAGAAGGCATTGTCTTTATCGGACCCAAACACTATTCCATGGCGGCCATGGGGGACAAGATCGAGTCCAAGAAGCTCGCGGGTTCAGCCGGGGTGAACTGCATTCCCGGCGTCAACAGTGCGATTGAAACGGCCGAACGCGCTGTTGAAATCGCACAGGGCGTCGGCTACCCGGTGATGATCAAGGCATCGGCCGGCGGCGGCGGCAAGGGCCTGCGCGTGGCCTACAACGACAAGGAGGCGTTCGAGGGCTTTACCAGTTGCCGCAACGAAGCGCGCAACAGCTTTGGCGATGACCGCGTGTTTGTCGAGAAATTTGTCGAGGAGCCGCGTCACATCGAGATTCAGTTGATTGGCGACGCGCACGGCAACGTGTTGTACCTCAACGAACGCGAGTGCTCGCTGCAGCGCCGGCACCAGAAAGTGATCGAGGAAGCACCTTCGCCTTTCATCAGCGATGCCACGCGCAAGGCGATGGGCGAACAGGCCGTGGCGCTGGCCAAGGCAGTGAAATACCAGAGTGCCGGCACGGTGGAATTTGTCGTCGGCAAGGACCAGAGTTTCTATTTTCTGGAGATGAACACGCGGTTGCAGGTGGAGCACCCGGTGACCGAATGCATCACCGGCCTGGACCTGGTGGAATTGATGATTCGCGTGGCCGCGGGCGAGAAGTTGCCGCTGACGCAGGCTGATGTGAGGCGCACGGGCTGGGCGATGGAATGCCGTATCAACGCCGAAGACCCGTTTCGCAACTTCCTGCCCTCCACCGGGCGCCTGGTGCGTTTTGCCCCACCGGCCCAAACCATGGTGCAGGCCGACACCAGTCGCTGGTTTGGTGTGCGGGTCGACACCGGCGTGCAGGACGGCGGCGAAATTCCGATGTACTACGACTCGATGATCGCGAAGCTGATCGTGCATGGCAAGGACCGGACTGAAGCCATCGCCAAGATGCGCGAAGCCCTCAACGGCTTTGTGATTCGCGGCGTCTCGAGCAACATTCCATTCCAGTCGGCGCTGTTGGCGCACCCCAAATTTGTCAGCGGCGATTTCAACACCGGCTTTATCGCCGAGCACTACGCCAAGGGTTTCGCCGCCGAGGATGTGCCGCACGACGACGCGTCGTTTCTGGTCGCGCTGGCCGCCTTTGTGCGACGCAAGTCGCGCGAGCGCGCGGCATCGATTTCAGGCCAGTTGCGCGGCTACGGCGTGAACGCTGGCAAGGACTACGTGGTGGTGACGCTGGCGGCCGACGGCAAGAATATCTACCAATCCGTGCACGTCGATGAATTTATAGGAGAAACCGGCTCGGCGCGAGTACTGGTAGGCGCTAGCAGCTATGAAATTCGTAGCACGTCGCGCCTTAATGATGTCGCCATCTTCGGCTCGGTGAACGGCACCGCGTTTACCGCACAGGTCGAGCGCGGCACGCCGAAGAACCCGCTGGCGCTGCGCGTGCAGCACAACGGGCTGCGCATCGACGCGCTCGTGATCTCGCCGCGCATGGCTCAGTTGCATGCCCTGATGCCGTTCAAGGCGCCGCCCGATATGAGCCGCTACGTGCTCTCCCCGATGCCCGGTCTGCTGGTCGATGTGGCCGTGCAGGTGGGCCAGAAGGTGCAGGCTGGTGAGCGCGTGGCCGTGATCGAGGCCATGAAAATGGAAAACGTGCTGTTTGCCGCCGCTGATGGTGTCGTCGGCAAGGTGCTGGCAGCCAAGGGCGAAAGCCTGGTGGTGGATCAGCCGATACTGGAGTTCGCCCGATGAGCGTCGTTCGCCCGTTCAAGGTACTCGGAATCCAGCAGATCGCCATCGGCGGTGTGGACAAGACCCGTCTCCAAAAGCTCTGGGTGGAGATGCTTGGGCTGGAAGTGACTGGCACGTTCACGAGCGAGCGCGAGAATGTCGACGAGGACATCTGCGCCATGGGCAGCGGCCCTTTCAAGGTCGAAGTGGACCTGATGCAGCCGCTTGACCCGAACAAAAAACCTGCCGTGCACACGACACCGTTGAACCATGTCGGCCTGTGGATCGACGATTTGACGGCAGCGGTGGCATGGCTCACGGCGCAGGGTGTGCGCTTTGCCCCGGGCGGGGTCCGAAAGGGAGCGGCCGGCTTTGATATCTGTTTCGTGCATCCGAAGTCGAGTGAGGAGTTCCCGATCAGCGGCGAGGGTGTGCTGATCGAGCTGGTGCAGGCGCCGCCAGAAGTGGGCGCGGCGTTTGCCCGTCTTGCATCCACGCCATCGTGATGCATCGGGTCGAGTCCAGGACCCCGCCGATTCGGGTCAATTTATAATTAACAGTACGCGCTTGCGGGATTAGCGCAGGGGCTTTTACAGGCGTGCTGACGTACACTTCAGCTTCGCCCTGCGGCTCGTGCAGCGTGGCCGGGGCCAAGGAGATCGTCTTGCAAGCTACCAATATCACCAATCCTGAGTATTTTCACAAAGTCGTTGACTGTCAGTGGGCCTGCCCGGCGCATACGCCAGTGCCCGAGTACATCCGTTTGATCGGTCAGGGGCGTTACACCGATGCCTACATGGTCAACTGGGTCTCCAATGTGTTTCCCGGAGTGCTCGGTCGCACCTGCGACCGGCCCTGCGAACCGGCGTGTCGGCGCGTGCGGGTTGAAGACACCAATGGTGAAACGCCCGAGCCGGTGGCCATTTGCCGCCTCAAGCGCGTCGCTGCCGACAACAAGGACGACGTCAAGAGTCGCATGCCCGCCGTCGCCCCCAAGAATGGCAAGAAGGTGGTCTGTGTCGGGGCCGGCCCGGCCTCGCTGACGGTGGCGCGCGATCTCGCTCCCCTGGGCTACGAGGTCACGGTGTTTGATGGCGAGGCCAAGGCCGGGGGCTTTATCCGCAGTCAGATTCCACGCTTTCGGCTGCCCGAATCGGTCATTGATGAGGAAACGGGTTATATCCTGGACCTGGGGGTGGACTTCAGGAGCGGCCAGCGCATCGAGTCCATGCGCGAACTCCTGAAGCAGGGTTATGACGCGGTCTTTGTTGGTTGTGGCGCACCACGCGGGCGTGACCTTGACGCACCCGGACGCTGGGACGTGAAGGACAAGGTTCATATTGGCATTGACTGGCTGGCTTCGGTCTCGTTTGGGCATATCACGAGCGTGGGCAAGCGGGTCATTGTGCTCGGTGGTGGCAACACGGCGATGGATTGCTGCCGCTCGGCGCGTCGTCTCGGCGGTGTCGACGTCAGGGTGGTTGTTCGCAGCGGATTTGATGAGATGAAGGCCTCCCCCTGGGAGAAAGAGGATGCGCTGCACGAGGGCATTCCCATTCTCAACTTTCATGTACCCAAGAGCTTTGAACACACTGGGGGCAAGCTCACGGGCATGCGTTTTGAGATTGTCGAGGCGGTCTATGACGACAAGGGCAAGCGCACGCTGGTGCCCACGGGCGTGCCCGACGTGCTGATTGAGTGCGACGAGGTGTTGATTGCCGTGGGGCAAGAGAACGCCTTTCCGTGGATCGAGAACGACGTTGGCATCGAGTTTGACAAATGGGGCTTGCCGGTGCTGGTACCCGATGCGTTTCAGTCGACCTTGCCGCAGGTTTTCTTTGGCGGTGATGCCGCCTTGGGCCCGAAGAACATCATCACCGCCGTCGCCCATGGGCACGAGGCGGCGGTCTCGATCGACCGTTTCCTGCATCGTGAGGACGTGGCGCGGCGCCCGGCACCGATGACCAACCTGATGTCGGCCAAGATGGGAATCCATGAGTGGAGTTACGACAGCAGCGTATCGGCCGACGCACGCTTCAAGGTACCGTGGGCCAAGGCGGAGGTGGCCCTGGCGAGCATCCGGGTCGAAGTTGAACTCGGTTTTGACGCCGCGACCGCGTTCAAGGAAGCGAGTCGCTGTCTCAACTGCGACGTTCAGACAGTATTTACCAAACACACCTGCATTGAGTGTGACGCCTGCGTTGACATCTGTCCCATGGACTGCATCACGTTCACCGCCAATGGCGACGAGGCCGACTTGCGCACGCGCTTGAAGGCGCCAGCGCCAAACACCACGCAGGCCCTGTATGTCTCCGGTGCGCTGAAGACCGGACGGGTGATGGTCAAGGACGAAGACGTCTGCCTGCATTGCGGCCTGTGCGCCGAGCGTTGCCCGACCGGCGCCTGGGACATGCAAAAGTTCCTGTTCAATCCAACGCACGCCGGTCCCAAGTGCCGCGAAGGAAAAGTCGTTCGCCGCGCGATGGAGGTAGCATGAAACATATTGAAGCTGTCAACGACTTTGTCATCAAGTTTGCCAATGTCAACGGATCCGGTTCGGCCTCAGCCAACGAGCTGTTTGCCAAGGCGATCATGCGCATGGGCGTGCCCGTGAGCCCGCGCAACATTTTTCCCAGCAATATTCAGGGAATGCCGACCTGGTATGAGGCGCGTGTTTGCGAAAAGGGCTATGGTGGCCGGCGCGGGGGCGTGGACATGATGGTGGCCATGAATCCGCAGACCTGGGACAACGATGTGGGCGAAATCCAGAGCGGCGGGTACCTTTTTTATGACAGCACGCGCCCGATTCCGGAATCACGCTTTCGCAAGGACATCGAGGTCATCGGCATTCCGCTGACCGACATCAGCAACGCCGCCTATACCGATCCGCGCCAGCGACAGTTGTTCAAGAACATCATTTACGTCGGCGCGCTGTCGGTGCTGCTCGATGTGGAGGGCGAAGTATTTGAAAAACTCTTTGCCGAACAATACCGCGGCAAGGAGATGCTGCTCGAATCGAACGTGCGTGCCCTGCATCTGGGGCGCGATTACGTCAAGCAGCATTTGAGCGCGCCGTTGGGCTTGCGTGTGCGTCGCGCCGACAAGGTCGGCGACATGATTTTTACCGACGGCAACAGCGCTGCCGCGCTGGGCTGCCTGTATGGCGGTGCTACGGTGGCTGCGTGGTACCCGATCACGCCATCGTCCTCGGTACCCGAGGCGTTTCAGAAGTATTGCGACAAGTACCGCATTGACGAGCAAACCGGGCGCAGCAAGGTTGCCATTGTGCAGGCCGAGGACGAACTCGCCTCCATTGGCATGGTGGTGGGCGCGGGCTGGAATGGGGCGCGAGCGTTTACTGCAACGTCCGGACCGGGCATTTCGCTAATGGCCGAGTTCATCGGACTGGCCTATTTTGCGGAAATTCCCGTCACCATCATCAACGTGCAACGTGGTGGCCCTTCGACCGGGATGCCCACGCGCACGCAACAGTCTGATCTGCTGGCCTGCGCCTATGCCTCGCATGGCGACACCAAGCATGTGTTGCTGTTCCCCGAAGATCCTTACGAGTGCTTCGAACAGGCGGCTGCGGCCCTCGATCTCGCCGATCGGCTGCAGACGCCGATCTTTGTCATGACCGATCTGGACATTGGCATGAACCAGCGTCTGTGCAAACCCTTCGTGTGGGATGACAAGCGGGCGTATGACCGCGGCAAGGTGATGACGGCCGAGGAACTCGAGGCGGGCAAGGATTTCGGCCGCTACAAGGACGTCGATGGCGATGGCATTCCCTGGCGCACGCTGCCGGGTACGCATCCGACCAAAGGAGCCTTCTTCACGCGCGGAACGACACGTGACGCCTATGCGCGTTATTCCGAACGTGGCCCTGATTACGTCTACAACATGGAGCGGCTGCTGCACAAGTTCAAGACCGCGGCTGATCTGGTGCCGCAGCCGGTGCTGCGAAAGGCCGCTCGGCCGACATCGGTTGGCGTGATCTACTTCGGCTCAACCAGCCCGGCCATGCAGGAGGCGCTCGATGTGCTGACGGACGCGGGCATCGACGTCGACGCGCTGCGTCTGCGCGCATTTCCATTCCCGGCGTCGGTCGATCAATTCATCGGCGCGCACGACAAGGTGTTCGTCGTCGAGCAAAACCGCGATGGCCAGATGCACTCGTTGCTGGTCAACGAGTTGGCGGTGGACCCGAAGCGTCTGGCCAAGGTGCTGCACTACGATGGCACACCAATTACCGCTCGCTTCATCACCCGTTGCATCACAGAGCATCTGCAGCCGGCCGCGCCGCGGGCGCAATCCAAATCCCTGACCAAGGAGGCGGTATGACCTTTCTCGCCAAACCGAAGCTGCATCACCCCTCGCTTGTTACCAACCGGGTTGGCTATACGCGGCGTGACTACGAGGGCAGGATCTCGACCTTGTGCGCGGGCTGCGGCCACGATTCGATCTCGGCGGCCATCATCCAGGCTTGCTGGGAACTCGATATCGAGCCGCATCGCGTGGCCAAGCTCTCAGGTATCGGGTGCAGTTCAAAGACGCCCGACTACTTCCTGGGCGCTTCGCACGGCTTCAATACCGTGCACGGACGGATGCCTTCGGTGCTGACCGGTGCCAACCTGGCCAATCGTGATCTCCTGTACCTGGGTGTTTCCGGCGACGGTGATTCGGCCTCGATCGGACTGGGCCAGTTTGCCAATGCGATGCGCCGCGGTGTGCGCATGGCTTACATCGTGGAAAACAACGGTGTCTACGGGTTGACCAAGGGCCAGTTTTCCGCCACCGCCGACCGCGGATCGAAAAGCAAGAAGGGCGTGATCAACAGCGACAACCCGGTCGATCTCGTCGGTCTGGCGCTGCAGCTTGGGGCAACCTATGTGGCACGCAGTTTCTCGGGCGACAAGGAGCAACTGGTGCCGCTGATCAAGGGCGCCATCGACCACGGTGGCGCCGCCTTCATCGACGTCATCAGCCCCTGCGTGACGTTCAACAACCACGGTGGCAGCACCAAGAGCTATGACTATGTGCGCCAGCACAACGAGGCGGTCAGCCGTATTGACTTCATGGTCACGCGCAGCGAAATCACCACTGAGTACGCGCCAGGGTCCGTGATTGACGTGCAACAGCATGATGGCTCCACGCTGCGGCTGCGCAAGCTCCATGAGGACTACGATCCGACCGATCGGTACGCCGCTCTGAGCTACATGAACGCCCATCATGCGCGCGGTGAAATCGTCACCGGACTGCTCTATCTCGATCCGATCGCCACCGATTTTCACATGTCGCTCAACACCAGCGACACGCCGCTGAGCAGCATGGGGATGAAAGAGCTTTGTCCGGGCTCGCGCGTGCTGGAAAAAATCAATGCGTCCCTGCGCTAGGAGCAGCGAGCAGCCACCCTTCTGAAATTGTGATTTTGAAAGGACTCCCGCCATGTCAGAACGTACCGTTTTTCAGTCCCTGACCCAGCGTCATGTCGTGACTTTACCCAAACACGCCAGTGTGTGGGAGGCCGCTTGCGTGATGACCAAGGCCAACTCCAGCAACGTACTTGTCACCGACGCCGATGGCAGCATGCTTGGCATTCTCACCGAACGCGACTTGATGACGCGTGTTCTGGCCAAGGCACTCAATCCGCAGACCACCAGTGTGGCCGACGTGATGACGCCGAACCCGCAGACGGTGGGTCCGGACATGAAGGTCGCCGAAGCGGTCCTGATGATGATCGAGCGTGGCTTTCGTCATCTGCCAATAGTTTCTGCCAACGACAAAACGCTCGGGGTGTTCTCGGTTCGCGACGCGATGCCGCGTGAGATCGGCGACGCTGTGAGTCTGGCCGAGTTCAACGACCAGGTCAACGACGCTCTGGGCTGACACCCGTGCGCGCATCGCTTGCGCGCGCAACGTGCAATGCATAGCGCTCGCGTGCAACAGCCGCCTGCGTTGGCGTCCACGCCTCCCAGCCAGTGGCGTTGCCGCTGGCGTTTTCAAGGCTGATGCAATCGACCGGACAAACGGGCAGGCACAGCTCGCAGCCGGTGCAGAATGCTTCGATGATCACGTGCATCTGTTTGTTGCTGCCGATGATGGCATCGGTCGGACAGACCGCCAGGCAAAGCGTGCAACCTACGCACCATGATTCGTCAACGAAGGCCACCGAGCGTGGACCTTCCACCCCGTGGGAGGGGTTGAGCGGCGCGGCTTGCTGACCGGTCAGCGCAGCGAGCTCCTCAATGCCCTGGGCACCACCGGGTGGACATTGATTGATCGGCGCCTGATCATGGGCCATGGCCCGCGCGTAGGCCGCACAATCGGGGTAACCGCATCGGGTGCACTGCGTCTGCGGAAGCAGGGCCAGAATGTCTGTGGCCAGGGTCATCAGCTGCGCCGATCCGGGGCCCATGACACTATCAATTATGTAGCTGGCTACGCCCTTTTCACGAGCTTTGGCGTGGACTTTGCCTTGGAAGTAGCGGGTTTGCGCGGGGACACGGTTTGATGATGCTCGGCGATGAATGCATGGACCTGCGGGTAGACGACATCGCGCCAGCGTCGGCCGCTGAAGATGCCGAAATGCCCGGCGCCCGGCACCTCCAGATGCTTGTGTCTTGCCGCAGGTACGCCCGGACAGATGGCGTGTACCGCCTCGGTCTGCCCCGAACCCGAGATGTCGTCGAGTTCACCCTCGATTGAAAACAAAGCCGTGCTGGTGATGTCCTGCGGGCGCACGCGCTGCGGCTCGCCATTTTCGCTATTGACGTCCCAGGTGCCGTTGACCAGACTGAAATCCTGAAACACGACCTTGATCGTTTCGAGGTAGTAATCGGCGTCCATATCGAGCACGGCGTTGTACTCGTCATAAAACTTCCGGTGCGCTTCGGTGCTGTTATCGTCACCCTTGATCAGGTCCATGAAGTAGTCATAGTGGCTCTTCGCATGGTTGCTCGGGTTCATCGCAACAAAGCCCGAGTGTTGCAGGAAACCCGGGTAAACGCGTCGACCGGCTCCGGCGAAGTTGGTCGGCACGCGGTAGATGACATTGTGCTCAAACCACTCGTGGCTCTTGTTCATCGCCAGGCTGTTCACCGATGTCGGTGACCTGCGGGCATCAATCGGGCCGCCCATCATGATCATGCTCAACGGCGTCTTCTCGCCACGACTGGCCATCAGTGACACTGCCGCGAGCACGGGAACCGTTGGCTGGCAGACGCTGACAACGTGGCAGTGCCCATACTGGCCCTGCAGATGGCGGATGAACTCCTGCACATAGTTCACATAGTCGTCAAGATGAAACTCGCCATCGGCCAGCGGGATCAGGCGTGCGTTCTTCCAGTCCGTGATGTAGACCTTGTGGTCGCCAAGCATCGATTTGACCGTGTCGCGCAGCAGCGTGGCGTAGTGGCCCGATAGTGGTGCAACGATCAGCACAACCGGCTGACCCTTGAGCGCGTCCAGGGTTGCTGCGTCATCGCTAAAGCGCTTGAAGCGGCGCAGTTCACAAAATGGCTTGTCGATTTCGATGCGTTCATGCACGGCAACCTCGACACCCTGCACATTGATCGTGCGCAGTCCAAATTCGGGTTTGACATAGTCCTTGCTCAGTCGATACATCAGGTCGTAGCCTGCTGCCAACCGCTGTGCGAACGGGTTTTGTCCCACCAGCGACAAAGGATTGTCAAAGACCTTGGCGGCCGAATGCGCCAGATCGGAAAAAGGCTCCAGCAGCGAACGCTGGGTTTCGTAAAGTTGGTAAAGCACGTGGAGGAATCCAATCAGAATGTTGCAGTGCAATATACCAGCAATTGCCGGGTCATTGTGGACCAAGCTACCCAATACGACGATAAGAGTCGGCCATGGGTGGCAAGAGTCCCCAACCACAAGACCACGCGCCCGCAAGGGGCTTACGGGGTGCTGCGCCCAGCTTGCACACGCTGCCCCGCGAGCGTTCGAGGGCGGCAGTGCGCAACCAGTCGCTGGCTCAGGCGAAGGTCTCGGCGCGCTTGAGCAGTTCTTCCAGGCCCGGCTCGTTCGGGTCCCTCGGCTTGCCCGGGTGGATGATGGACACTTGGCAACTCTCGGCAGCCTCGACCAGTTGCGCGAACGTGCCGGCGGTCACATCGGCGATAAACGCCTGCTGGTTCGAGTTGTACGAGAACATCTTGCCGTTGATCTGGGTGCATTCGTTGCACGTCGAACAGCGCGGCGTTTCGATGTAGGCCTCGTCGGGCGACCGTTCAGGTTCCTGTTCGGTCACCGCGACTTCCGCAGCGGCTGCCGCGGGTGTCGCCGCAACTGGCGCGGCCACGGGTACCGACGCAGTCTGCGCCTGTGCTTCGCGCTGCAGGCGTTCCTCGTCCCAGATCTTCTTCTCGCGCGCGAGCAGTAGTTCGGCGTGTGAATTGTGGATGCCACCCAATTCCTGCAGGTTTTGCCACATCGAGCGACAGCGCCGCGTCTGCCGAATCAATTCTTCGTCGACGATGACCTTGTGCAGGACGTTTTCGGCGTCGACCATCATCACCGTTGGGACCTTCTCGGGTACGCCCTTGCGTTGCAGGGTCACAGCTTCGGGAACGGTGACCATGCCAGCGTTCCACCGATCCCGCCCGATGCGTGCGAAGTGCTTGCCGTAACGCTCGTCGCAGGCCAGAAAATCGACCAGCGTAAACGCGAGGTCCTCGGAAACGCGCTGGTGTTGGGCGTCTTCGTACTCGTAGCATCGCACCGGCCAGTCGAGCTCGTTTTGCGGGTTCGTGTCCAGGTTAAACCGCGAGGCCCAAGTCGAGCCCGCCGCCGGGTCGTAGCTGAAACTCGGGAACGCGCGTGATTCGACGGCGGCAGCGGCCACCAGATAGGGCGGCAGCCCGGGGGTCGCCGGGCCAGCGCCCGAGAATATGCTCAGCAGCGCCGGGCCGCCGAAGTTCAATGCACCCTGAATGCGCCCGCGCAGGCGCAGCAGATTTGAGCTGCTGGTTTGCAGCACAAAGGCTTCGCCCAGTCCAATCGCCATGGTCGCGATCTGCCGGCTCGGGATGCCCGGGGCCGACTTCTCCTGAGCGTTGGTGGCGCCACCGAAGATATCGTCGATCTGCAGCAATACCTTGATGGGCAGGCCGGAGGCAAGAATTTCGGTCAAATGGACCTGTTCCAGCGCCGAAAGTTTTTGCGCATTGACGCAGACCAGATAGTCCGGAAATGTGGCGAGGACCGCGGCGTCAAGTCCGTTGCTGCCAAACTGGGCAAACAAGGCGTCATGCTTGGACGCTTTGTACAGGCCTTCGACCTCAAGTTCAGCCACGGCGATGGCCTTGGCCAGGGCGATCTGCCCGGACACACGCTCACGAAATGCCGCCAATGCGGCGGCGCAACTTTCGAACAGGAAGCTGTAGGGTTTTGCGGCACCTGTCTTGCCCTTGCCGGCAACGGTCGATGGAATGAACTGCTGCTTGGTCAGTGCTTCGAGCAGGCCCGTGATGCGCGCGCGCCGGTCCTGTGCAAACTCCGCCTTGGGAAGGGCCTTGGACAGGATGCGCGACATGACGCCAAAGTCGAACGCTGCGTCAAAACCGGTGCCGATTCCGGCCTGCAGGTTCTTCGCGCTGCGACCCGCGTCGGAGCGTTCGTAGTCCGATTTGAGTATGTTGGAGAGCTTGAGCACCAAGGTGTCGATCTTTTTGCGCAGACCCTGCGCCTTTTGCCGCTGTCCGGCGGCCCAGGCGTGTTGGATCAGTTGCGTGGGCAACGCGGCATTGCAGTCGAGTACCGCGCCGTCGACCTTGATCGCAGCGCGGGTGCGGCGCAAACTGTCCTGGAACGATTTGTCGCTGGCGAGCGCGATCTCGCCAGCGGCGCGGTCCCATAACGCCGACAGCGAACTCGTCGCATTCCTGGCCGCAAGCGTGCGGATGTCCCGCTCGAGGCGAAGCACGTTCTTTCGGATCCTTTCACCGTCGGCGCCACGGGCCGACACGGTCAGCGCTTTGTCGATCAAGCCCGACAGCGATTGCGCGAAGGCACCAGCACTGGGGTCATCGACCAGTACGACAGGGAAATCGTATCGAAGCTCGTCGAGATTGCTGTAGCGGGCGAACAGGGCCGGGCGCAATCCCGAACCTTCAACGCTTTCGAGATGCTTGTCCGCGCGTCGACCGCTCAGGAAGAACGCAACTTGTGCTTGAGTATCTGCTTGCATGTCTTTACTTGCCTGTCTTCTGTTGGGCTTCCTGCGGCCAGACGGTGTACTTGTCGAGCTCTTCATTGAGTCCGGTGCGGGTCAGTTCAGGTGTGCGCAGCTTGTCGCTTAGCCTGAGGTCCTCGTAACAGGGGACACTCGGATCGCGGTACAGAATGCCGACGGGGATGCAGTCCCGGTCGGAGGCAATCTCGCGCGCGCGGTCGATGTTCGAGGGGTCATGCTGCAACTGATTCTTGTAGATCTTGGAGGCTGCCGCGCTGATTTGCAGACCATCGTCGTGATGCAGCAGCTTCACCCGCATGGGGTCATTGAGCCATGGATCAAGCGCCGTGGGCAACCACTCCGGACAGCGCTGCACAATGCGAACGAACGACAGGCCCTTGTGGTGGTACGCGGCTTTGACGATGTCAAACAGACTCTCGGGCATCCAGTCCGCCGCCTGCGCCACAAACGACACGTTTTGCACACCCAGGGTCACCGTCAGCGGATTGAGCGCTTCGAGATAACTGCCGCGCGGTGTTGTATTGCTCTTGGTGCCGATCGGTGAAGTTGGCGACGCCTGCTTCTTGGTCAGACCATAAATCTGGTTGTCATGCAGGAAGACCGTGATGTTCATGTTGTAGCGGATCGCGTGGATCCAGTGCGCTGCGCCGATGCTGCAACAGTCGCCGTCGCCGGTATTGACGAACACGGTCAAATCCGGCCTGGCCATCTTCACCCCTTCAGCGATGGGCAGGGCGCGGCCGTGAATGCTGTGAAAACCATAGGTCTTCATGTAATGCGGGAACCGGCTCGAACAGCCGATGCCCGAGACAAACACGGTCTTCTCGGGCAACAGGGCCTCGTCGCGGCACAGGCGCTGTACCGCCGTGAGAATGGCCATGTCCCCGCAGCCGGTGCACCAGCGCGGCACGCCTTTTTGATAGTCCTCAAGTTCGAGGTGGTCCTCGGACATTTCGAGCAGGCACTCCGTGGCGGACATCATGTTCATGGTGTTTTCACCTTTCTGTACTGTTACTTTTGCAGTTGCTTCAACAAGACGCCGCGGATCGTTGCCGGTTTGATCGGCTGCCCTCTGACTTCGCTCCAGCAGTCGATGTCGACCAGATAGCGCGAACGCAGCAGGATCGCCACCGAAGAATAGCGGCGATTGTCTTCGTCGATGATCTTGTCCTCGGGTCGGTCACTCCAGTTGCTCTCGATCGTCATGACCTTCTTGAAGCCCTGCAAGATCTCCTTGATACCCGGGGGCAGCGGCTGCAGGAACTGAAGGTGCAACGACGACACCTTGTAGCCCTCGGCGCGCATCCCCTCAATGGCCTCTTCAATCGCACCTTTGGTGCTGCCCCATCCCACGACCAGCAGGTCGCCCTTGGGCGCGCCAAAAACCGTTGGTGCCTTGAGCGTCTTTTGCAGCGCGGCAAGCTTGAGGCTGCGAAAGCGCAGCGTTTGTTCGTTGATGTCGGGGTCGTAGGCAACCTGGCTGTTGCTGTCGTGTGCCAGACCGGTCAGGGTGTGCATGCCCCCAGGTTGGCCGGGAATGAAGCGCCGCGCCAGGCCGGTCGTGTCATCCCAGTCATACGGCTTGGCGCCCTTGGGAATCGGGCTTTGGTCGACTGGCGGGGCCAGCCATGCTTCGGTAAAATTGGGCCGCGGGAAAGGCTGCTGCGAGGTTGCCAGACCGGAGTCGGTGAGCACCACGACCACCATGTTGAACGTCTCGGCAATCTTGCGCGCGGTGATGACCGCGTAGAAACATTCCTCGATCGTCCCGGGCGCCATGACGACCTTCGGCGCGTCGCCGTGGCTGCCAAAAATGGCGGTCATTAAATCGCCCTGTTCCATTTTTGTCGGCTGTCCGGTGCTGGGGCCGCCGCGCATGACGTTGACGACGACGAGTGGAATTTCACCCATCACGGCCAGGCCAATGGCCTCCTGCTTGAGCGAATAGCCCGGCCCCGAGGTGATGGTGATCGTGCATTTGCCCGCGTACGAGGCGCCGATGGCAAAGGCGCAGGCGGCGATCTCATCCTCGGCCTGGTGCACCATGCCGCCGACCTTCTCGAACACTTCGGACAGATAGTGCGAGGCCGATGTCGCCGGTGTGATCGGGTACATGGCGCAGATTTCCATGCCGGAGGCGAGCACGCCCAAGGCGACAGCGGTATTACCGTTGACCACGATTTGCGGCTCGGTAGCGCGTGTGGCCGGGATGCTGTAGCAAAAATCCAGATTGGAAGCAGCCCACTTCTGACCAGCTTCGAGCAGTTTGATGTTGGCGTCGACCACGCTTCGATCTTTTTTGCCAAAGGCCAGAATGATCTGATCAACGGCAAGTTTGAGCTCCAGGCTGTAGATGTGGCACAGCATGCCCAAGGCAAACATGTTCTTGCCCCGTTTGGCATCGGAGACGATGGTGCGGCATTCCTGCTCCATCGGAATTTCATAGACGCGGAAACCTGCCGCGACCACGCTGTCGTATGTTTCGGTGTACGAAGCCACAATCCGTGCGTCGCTGTGCTTGCGCCACATGCTCTCCATCAGGATCGTCGCGCCGGGCTTGAGTTCCTTGGCACGTACCCTTCCAAGCAGCACTTGCTCGTTGAACGCCACCACCAGATCGGTCGCGTCGCCACCGTTGGTGATGTAGCCCGAGCCGATGCGGATGCGGTTGCCGCTGGCGCCGGCGACGCTGCGCGCAGGGGGGCGGATTTCGGCTGGAATGATCTCGGTGGTCCAGATGCCATTGCCCATTTGCGCGGCAATTGCCCCCAGGGACTGACCGCATTTTTGAGCACCCTCGCCGGAGTCGCTGATGATCTCGACGATATGTTCCTTGAGAATTACCGGCGCCTTGGCGCCGACGGGCGAGTGCGTTTTGAGGCCGGACTTCTTGACCGGCTTTAGCGTTGTCATTTGATTCATGCTGTTTCCCGTAGACGCTGATGAGCGATGTTCATGCAATCCGAACGCGCGCAAAATTGCGCTCCCTGGCGTCGATTCCGAACAGGGTGTCGGAGGCCGAACGCTGGCCGGTTTCGAAGGGCTGTGTCAAGTCACGGATACCCAGGTAGGCTTTCATGCTTGCCGCGGCCTTGCGCCCGGCACCCATTGCCTGAATGACCGTGGCTGCCCCGGTGACGATGTCGCCGCCTGCGAAGACACCGGCCACTGACGTCGTGAGCGAGTCGTCGGTGGCAATGTAGCCCCACTTGTTGAGTTTCAGACTCGAAGTCTGGCCCATGATCGGATTGGCATTGGTGCCAATCGCATAAACAATCAGATCGGCTTCAAAATCGAACTCGCTGCCGCTCACCGGTACCGGGCGACGCCGTCCTGATTCGTCGGGCTCGCCGAGCTCCATGCGCACGCAGCGCATGCCGCGCACGTTGCCCTTGCCGTCGTCGAGCACCGACACCGGGTTGGTGAGCCAGTGGTACTCAACGCCTTCCTGCTCCGCGTGATGCACCTCTTCGGCGCGCGCTGGCGCCTCGGTGCGCGAACGCCGGTAAATGCAGTAGACCTTTTCCGCGCCCAGGCGGATCGACACGCGCACCGCGTCCATCGCCGTGTTGCCCGCGCCGACCACGGCGACGCGCTTTCCGATCGGCAACGGCGTGTCAAAGTTCGGGAAATCCCTCGCGCGCATCAGGTTGCAGCGTGTCAGCAACTCATTGGCCGAGAGCACACCGTTGAGCGAATCTCCCGGGATATTGAGCATCGTGGGGTAGCCGGCTCCGACGCCGACAAAGACCGCATGAAACCCCATCTCGTCAATCATCTGCTCGATCGTGAACAAACGCCCGACCAGGGTGTTGCACTCAAACTTGACGCCGAACTTCTTCAGGTTGTTGATTTCGGCGTCGATGACTTCGTTGGGCAGGCGAAAATCGGGAATGCCGTATTTCAGGACGCCCCCGGGCTGATGAAACGCTTCGTACACGGTAACGTCGCAACCGGCCTTGGCCATATCGGCGGCGCACGCCATGCCAGCCGGGCCGGAGCCCACGATGCCGACGCGAAAGCGGTTGGGCTCAATGTAGGGAATATTGACCCATCCCTCGCGGATGGCCGTGTCGCCGACAAAACGCTCGAGGCGACCAATCGCCACCGCTTCGAGGGACTCGCCGACCGTGCACACCCCTTCGCACTGGTTTTCCTGCGGACAGACCCGGCCGCAAATTGACGGCAGCAGGTTGGTCTCGGTGAGGATGTCATAGGCGCCACGGAAGTCCTTGTCGCCGATTTTCTGGATGAAGCCAGGGATATTGATGCCAACCGGACACCCTGCGACGCAGGGCTGGTCCGGACACATCAGGCAGCGGTCGGACTCCCGCGCCGCGTCTTGCACACTGTAGCCACAGGCCACTTCCTCAAAATTCTTGGCCCGTACCAGCGGCTCCTGCTCGCGCATCGGCGTGCGGTCCTGTGGAATGGTTCTTATCGTCTTCTTCTTTGCCATCTCTTTATCCTCTAGCGACTATTCGTTGATGCGCGCGTCATCCAGGCGGCGCGAAAAAACCCGGCCCCTGGAACCAAGAACCGGGTTAACTTTGGGGTGTGTCGGCGACCGGCTTGGCCATGCGACAGGATTCCGACCAGCGTTCATGGGCGTCTTTTTCAACCTTGGCGTAACGCTGCAGGCGCAGCATCAGGTCGTCAAAATCTACCTGGTGGCCATCAAAGTCAGGACCATCGACGCAGGCAAACTTGACCTGGTCACCGACTTTGACGCGGCAACCGCCGCACATCCCCGTGCCGTCGACCATGATCGGGTTCACGCTGACCATGGTCTTGATCTTGGCCGCGCGCGTGGCGTCGGCACACGCTTTCATCATCACCGGCGGGCCTATGGCGACCACTTCTTCAATGTCCTTGTGCTTGGCCAACGCAACCGCAATGCCGTCGGTGATCATGCCCTTCATGCCGGCCGAGCCGTCGTTGGTGCACAGGATCAGTTCGTCGCAGCAGTCGCGGAACTTGTCTTCCCAGAACACCAGGTCCTTGTTGCGGAACCCGAGGATGGCAATCACATAGGCGCCGGCCTCCTTGAAGCCCCGTGCCTGCGGAAAAATTGGCGCCACGCCCAGACCGCCACCGACGCAAACCACTTTCTTGGCGTGACTCATCGGGCTCGGAATACCCATCGGCCCGACCATGCCATACAGCGCGGTGCCAACCCGGCACTCCTGCTGCATTTGCCGCGTGGTCTTGCCCACGGCCTGGATCACCAGCGTGATCGTGCCTTTCTTGACGTCAAAATCAGCGATCGTCAGAGGAATCCGCTCGCCGTTCTCGTTGAGCATCACAATCACAAATTGGCCAGGTTTGGCCGCCTTGGACATCTGGGGGTGGCGTACTTCAAGCAGGTAGGTGACGTCGGAGAAATCTTCTCGTGTCACGATCTCAAAATTGGACATTGCATTGGCCTTCAAATCGGACCGACTCGGGTCGGCATGGCTATCGGTTGTTCGCGCTTCTGCCGACATTGGCAAACTCGTCATCCTCAGCGCCACGGGTGGGACCGAGCGAGTATCGTCCAGCCGACCCCGGGCTATTTTGATCCACATCAAACAGGCAACAGTGAAGGAACGGTGCTAAGCTGAGGCTGGCTCGCGCGCTCGGGCGCGGTGCAGGATCAGGAGAAACACGATGATTGAGGTGGCAAGCCGGGCAGCCGGACGTGACGGCCTGGCGTTGCGTACGAGCCCGCGCATGCCGGTGCTATTTGTCGGGCATGGCAGCCCCATGAACGCGATCGAAGACAATGCCTACCGCCGCGGCTGGCAGGCGCTCGGGGCCGAGTTTGGCGCCAAGTGGCCGCTACCGCAGCTCATCCTGTGCATATCGGCGCACTGGCTCACGCGTGGCTGGTCGCTCACAGCCATGGCGCAGCCCAGGACGATCCATGACTTCGGTGGTTTTCCCAAGGCCTTGTTCGATCAGCAATACCCCGCACCGGGTTTCCCGCAGGCAGCAGGGCAGATAAGTGCGCTGGTGCATGAACCCGTGGCCGACGCACCGCTGACGCTGGACGGGGGGCAGTGGGGTCTGGACCACGGTGCATGGTCGGTGCTAAAGCCAATGTTTCCCAAAGCAGAAATACCGGTGATGCAACTGAGCATGGACGACAGTCGCGCGCCTGCGCAACACTATGCGCTGGGGCAGCAACTGAAGGTTTTGCGCGAACGCGGCGTGCTGATTGTCGGTAGCGGCAACATCGTTCATAACCTGCGCACGCTGAGAATGGATGCAGCGCCCGACTTCGGCTATGACTGGGCCATTGAATTCGATGAGACCGTTGCCGGTTATCTGGAACAACGCAAGTTCACCGCGCTGCAGAATTTCCACGAGATCGGCGCGACGGCGCGGCAAGCCCACCCAACGCACGAGCACCTCTTGCCCCTGTTCTACGCGGCCGGGGCGGTTGGGGTGGACGAGACGCCGCAGTTCTTCAACACGGGCTTTCAGGCGGCATCCATTTCGATGCGCTCGGTGCTCTGGGCTTGATCACTGAGCGCCACCTGCCTTCAGCACACCGCGCACGAGGTTGCGGCTGTGCGCGCCAAAATGATTCATCAGCTCGGCCGTCATGGCGTCGAGCCGGGCGCGTTTGCCAGGGTCGCTTTTGCCGAGCTCTGCGACCAGATCAATGCCCGCTTCCTTCACGCCAAAGTCGAAAGCAGGCTCTGAGACATAGATTGCGGGCAAGGTACTGACCAGGATGTCCGTGAGTTGGGGACCCAGCGCGTAGGATTGGGCACTGACGATGTCGCGAGCGTACAGGTCGGACCACGGTGGATAGCCTGTGTCGGTTGCACCGTCACGCAGCGATCGCTCGAAGCCGGTTTCGTGCCTGGCCCGCGCCGCGTTGAAAGTCAGCCCATTCTGGTATTTTTCCAGCGCCAGATGACGGTTCGACAGCAGCACGATCATTTCGTCCTTCAGCCGGGGCCAGCCAGCCATTGCCAGCAAATTGATGCCGATCAGTTTGAGCGACGAGTTCCCCGGAGACAGACTGGCATGGTAGGGCTGCGTCAGGTCCTGAACATAGTGCAGCGCCAGCCCGGCAAAGCGCCAGCCCCAATAAGGGTGGCCGGTCCGAAACGCCAGTGCCGAAAGGGTGCTGAACTGGTGGATACGCATCAGCGGAAACGTTCGTTTGATGAACGGTGCGGCCAGATAGATGATGCGGTCTTCGTGATAGAAACCCATGTGAAACGGCGCCTGCGTCGAAAAGTACAGCGCCGGGTTGCCAAACGGCAGGGTGCCAAAGCCATAAGCCTTGCCCCACTCTGAAGGACTGTCTGTCCAAAGATTGATGTCCAGGCCGTAGTCCGGTTCGTCGGTGGCCGAAGCGACCACTGCCAGCGCGGCAACCTGATCGCCCGCCTTGATGCCCACAAACCGGTAGGTCGAATTGGGTTGTTCGGGCAGGGTATTGACCGCAGAATGTGCCACCAGCGTGCTTGACTCGGGCGCGGCGCCCCAGGGGTCGGGTTGCAGGTACAGCCCGAATTTGCTGTTCGGGGCCACGCGCAATGCCTTGAGAAACGCAAGTCTGCGTTCGCCGTCACTGCGCGGCGGGTCCGCCTTGAACGCCAGCGCTGCTGGACGCGGCGGGTAGACGTCGAGATGGCTCGCGGCCCAGGCTTCCTGTGCCTCCAGCAAGGCCTGCAGCGGCTTTTCCTGCGCCTTGAGGAAAGCCTCGAGCGGCTCGACGCTCACCGCCGCTGCGCTTGCCACTTCGGGCATCTTTTCAAATACGCGGTAGGCAGCAAACGTGTGGTTGCTCCACGCTTGGGCCTGGCTGGCGGCCAGTCCAAGCAGGCCAATGAGGGTCAGGGCGGTTCGCGTCATGGGGTGGTTTCGCAAGAGTGGTTGTTCTGATCATAGCGAACCGGGCCGCGGGCGATGCGGTACATTGCACCTTGTCATGAATAGTTCCCAGTTGCGCCCGGAGTTAACCGTTGCCGTCGTCATGCGCCGCGAGCGCGTCCCGGGCTCCATGAGTCGTTGGCAGACTTGGCGCTGGGCGCTCGCCGAGGTGGTGGAACAGGAGGCGGGTTTTGGCAGCCGTCCGCGGCTCCTGTACCAGGACGACAACGAGCAACGCTGGCTGCATCCGGGTCATCGCGTCACCTTGTTCCCCGACGATGCCGAGGGCTACTACCTCAATGTCACGACGGCGGTGCCGGCGTGGTTTGTGTTGTGGCGCATAGAAGAAGCGACCGGGTTTGGCGTTGAGCCGCAGGCCAGTCCGGTCGCGGTCAGTCTGAGCTACCACGATGCGGGCCGATGGCTCGACGCCCAGGAGACGGTCGAACAAGTGCCGGTCCCGGCGCCGGTCGTGCAGTGGTTGCGTGCGTTCGTCGACCAGCATTACGTGGTAGAGGCCAAGGTGCGTCGACGCCCGCAAAGTTTCAGGGCGCTGCCGGAGCGCTTTGGTGAGCCCGGAGACCGCGTTGCGGGGGGCAAACGTCAGAGCGAGCAGCATGGATCGCCAGAAGGCGACGCAGGTAAGCGTGGCTGAGGGTTTCCTGACACGCTGGTCGCAGCGCAAGCAATCGGTGCGTGCGGGCCAGGCGCCGCCGGACCCGGTTTTGCCTGCTGTTGCGTCTGACCATGCTGCGTGCGAGCCGTCGGCGCAGGGTTCATCAGCAACTGGCGGATCGGGCACCGAGTCGTCGGTGCCGGTGCCAACGATGGACGACGTTGAGGCGCTGACGCCGACGTCGGATTTCAAGGCATTTGTCAATCCGCAAGTGAGTGCCGGGGTGCGCAATGCCGCCATGAAGAAGCTGTTTGCCGACCCGCGCTTCAATATCATGGACCGGCTCGATACCTATATCGACGATTACAGTCTACCCGATCCCTTGCCCATGTCCACGCTACGTCAAATGGTCAGCGCCAGGTTTCTTCAGCTGTTCGAGGACGCCGACCCGGCCGCTGCCGCAGGCTCTGGCAGTGACGGCCCGGGCAACGCCGCGAAGACTCAACCCGACAAAACGGAACCCCCCGATGACCACACTGATTTGTGATTGCAACCAGACGATGGTGCTCGATGCGGGGCGCCTGGGTCTGGCGCTCGACGAGAGCCTGGGCTTGCACAGTGTTCTGTGTCGGCGCGAGGTCGGCGCGTTTGTCAAGGCGGTGCAGGCTGGTCAGAGTCTGGTCGTTGCCTGCACGCAGGAGAAACGCTTGTTTGCCGAGTTGGCACAACGCACTCTGGGCCCCGGTGCGCGCGCTGTGCCGATACGCTTTGTCAATATCCGCGAGACGGCGCTGTGGAGTCGTGAGGGCGCGAAGGCCGGTCCCAAGACCGCGGCGCTGTTGGCCGCCGCCCACCTGGGCGAACCTGAGCCGGTCGCCACCGTGAGCTACCGCAGCGCCGGGCGTCTGCTGATCATCGGCGAGTTGGGTGCCTGCGAGCGTGCCGCCGAGCTGTTGGGACAGGACTGGGACATCACCTTGTTTACCCAGGGAGAGGGGAACCTCGGCGCGGCGCAGGAGCGACGCTACCCGGTGCTGGGCGGGCGCATTCTGGCACTCACCGGCTGGCTCGGCGCGTTTGAATTGAAATGGTCGCGCGAGAATCCGATTGATCTTGACCTGTGCACTCGCTGCAACGCCTGCGTGGCCGTGTGTCCCGAGGGTGCAATCGGGCTGGACTATCAAATTCGTAGCAGCATATGCAAGTCGCACAGGGCTTGCCTGACGGTTTGCAAGATTGCCGGGGCGATTGACTTCAACCGCGCGGCTGAAGTTGCGAGCGAACGCTTTGACCTCGTGCTGGATTTACGCGCCACCTCGGCCTTTCGCCAACACGCGCCACCGCAGGGCTATTTGCGTTGGGACGGACACGATGCAAAGCCCCTGCTGCAACTGCGCGCACTGGTCGGCGAGTTTGAAAAACCAAGGTTTTTTGATTACAAACAGACCCTGTGCGCGCACAGCCGCAACCAGAAGATCGGGTGCACGGCGTGCATCGACGTTTGTTCAGCCGCGGCCATCAGCAGTGACTCGCAGCGCCAGCAAATCAGCGTCAACCCGCACCTTTGCGTGGGTTGCGGCACCTGCACCACCGTGTGCCCCAGCGGCGCCCTGCGCTACAGCTATCCGCGCACCGGCGATCAGGGCGTCAAATTGAAGACCATGCTGGGAACCTATCTGCGCAATGATGGCAGGGATGCAGCTCTGTTGCTGCACAGCCAGGGCGCAGGCGCTGCCGTGCTCAACGATCTGGGTCGCGCGGCCCAACTCGAGCGTGCCATCAAGGACGGCACCCATGGCGTGCCCGCGCGCGTGTTGCCGGTCGCGCTTTGGCACACAAGTTCGCTGGGGCTGGATGCCTGGCTGACGGCCATCGCGTATGGTGCTTCGCAAGTCTGGGTGCTTATGACCTCGGAGGAAGCGGCGCAATACCACGAAGCGATTGGCAACCAGATGGCTGTAGGCCAGGCGATTTTGACCGGGCTGGGCTATACGGGCCAGCACTTCAGACTGCTGCACGTGCGCGACGCGCGTGACCTCGCCGCACTCGATGCTGACTTGCAGGCGGCTCCGGCACAAGGTGTCGCGCGCCGTGCCGGCTTCGCCATGCAGGCCGACAAGCGCGCCACGCTCGAATTGGCGCTCGATCATTTGATCGCGAACGCCCCCGCCCGGTCGGCCATGGCGATCGCGCTGCCCGCTGCAGGCGCGCCGCTTGGGTCGCTGCGTGTTGACAAACAGGCCTGCACACTTTGCCTGAGCTGTGTCGGTGCCTGTCCCAGCGGCGCATTGCTGGACAACCCGGCCACCCCGCAGTTGCGGTTCATCGAGAAGAACTGTGTGCAGTGCGGTCTGTGCGTGAAAACCTGCCCGGAACATGCCATTGCGCTGGTTGCCCAGCTCAGCCTGGCAGACTCGCGCAAACACGCCGTGGTCCTGCACGAAATGCCGCCGTACAGCTGTGTGCGCTGTGGCAAGCCCTTTGGCACGGTCGGCTCGATCGAGGCGATGGTGAGCAGACTTGGCTCGCACAGCATGTTCCAGGGCGCGGCAGCGCAGCGCCTGCGCATGTGCAGCGATTGTCGCGTGATCGACATCGACGCGGAGCAAAATCAAGCCCGCTCGGAGCCTTGAGATGAACCAACAAGCAGTTGCGGGCGGGTCCACCAGTGGCGACGAGGAGGCCGCGCGTGCTCAGTCTTATGGACTGCTGACGCTTTTGTACTATGCGCCGCCTGCTCCTGAATGGCTGGCAAGGCTGCGCCTGGCAGGGGCCGGGCCCGGCGTTGCTGGGTCGCTGTTGCAACAGCCCTGGCACGCTGTGGTCGCAACGGCAATGGAGCTTTCCGATGGTGCCATTGCAGCCGAGTACGACGCGCTTTTTGGCGGCCTCGGCAAGCCCGAGGTGTACCTGTATGGCTCCCATTTTCTAAGCGGATTTCTCAACGAAAAGCCGCTCGCGAGGTTGCGCGGTGACCTGAAAATCATGGGCCTGGGCCGCGATGGAGCCATGTCGGAGACCGAGGATCACTTTGCCTACCTGTGCGAAGTCATGCGCTACCTCATCACGCAGGGCGGCCCGTCCGGGGCCTGCCTTGCGCGTCAGCGCGATTTTTTCCTGACGCATGTCCAGCCTTGGGTGCAGAGGATGTGCGACGACATCGAGCGTCATCCGCGAGCCTGCTTCTACCGCGCTGTGGCCGCCTTCACGCGGGTTTTTCTTGCGGTGGAGGCGCAGGCATTCGACATGCTCGAGTGACCTCCCCCAGCTTTCGGCTGCGGCCCGTCGTCGTTTGTTTCAAAAGTACGTGTTTTCCCTAGTTCCAAAGGGATGCGCCCGGATGCCAATCGTGCTACTGTCGGTCCGTGGGGATTGCCTATGAAAAATGTTGCATAGCAAGCCACGCTTTCAGGAGAACAGCATGCACGACAGTCAACCCAAGGCCTCGCGGCGCGGTTTTTTTGTATCCGCATCGGTCGCTGGCGCGGCAGTAGCGGGCGCGGGCTGGGTCGCAACCCGGGCCCCGGTGCCCGTGGCAGCGCCGATCGCCACGCCACCGACTCGTGGGGGTGGCTACAGCCTGAGCGAACACGTCAAGCGCTATTACCGCACGACGCGCGTCTGATCCCGGCGCGCGTGAGCGTCGATACATCAAAGAGCCCGCTTTTGGAGAGTTCCATGTTGCTAGTCAAGAAATCAGTTGCGTCAGACACCGACACTGGCTCGGCGTTCATCGGCAGTTTGCACCGGGGGCTCTCGCAGGCCCTGCCAACCGTTGACCGGCGCGCCTTCTTGCGCCGTTCCGGCCTGGGTGTGGGCGCCGGGCTGGCCGCTTCGCAGTTGTTGCTGGTGACGAGGATCGACGCGGCGCAGGCTGCGGTCGCTGTTGGCGAGGGCAAGATCGAGATCAAACGCACCGTCTGTACCCACTGTTCGGTCGGCTGCGCGGTGGATGCGGTGGTCGAAAACGGCGTTTGGGTGCGCCAGGAGCCGGTGTTTGATTCGCCCATCAACCTGGGCGCCCATTGCGCCAAGGGCGCGGCGCTGCGCGAGCATGGGCACGGCGAGTACCGGCTGCGCTATCCGATGAAACTGGTTAACGGCAAATACGAGCGTATCAGTTGGGACACTGCCCTGGCCGAAATTACCGCCAGGATGCTTGAGTTGAAGAAGGCCAGCGGCCCCGACAGCGTCTATTACGTTGGCTCGTCCAAGCACAACAACGAGCAGACCTACCTGATGCGCAAGTTCGTCAGCCTGTGGGGGACCAACAACTGCGACCACCAGGCGCGCATCTGTCACTCGACCACCGTTGCAGGCGTGGCCAACACCTGGGGTTATGGTGCGATGACGAATTCGTACAACGACATGCAAAACAGCAAGTGCGCGTTGTACATCGGCTCCAATGCGGCCGAGGCGCACCCGGTCTCCATGCTGCACATGCTGCACGCCAAGGAGACCGGCACCAAGATGATCGTGGTCGATCCGCGCTTTACCCGCACGGCGGCCAAAGCCGACGAGTTCGTGCGCATTCGTTCGGGCTCGGACATTCCGTTCCTGTTCGGTGTGCTCTATCACGTGTTCAAGAATGGCTGGGAAGACAAGAAGTACATCTCCGACCGCGTGTATGGCATGGAAAAGGTCAGAGAAGACGTGATGGCCAAGTGGACGCCCGACAAAGTCGAGGAAGCCTGCGGCGTCAAGGAAGAGCAAGTGCTGCGTGTGGCCCGGATGATGAGCGAGAACCGGCCCAGCACGCTGGTCTGGTGCATGGGGCAGACCCAGCACACGATCGGCAACGCCATGGTGCGCGCCTCGTGCATCCTGCAACTCGCGCTTGGAAACGTTGGCAAGTCCGGCGGTGGTACCAATATCTTCCGCGGTCACGACAACGTCCAGGGCGCCACCGATGTCGGTCCGAACCCCGATTCGCTACCTGGCTACTACGGCATTGCCGAGGGTTCATGGAAACACTTTGCCAAGGTCTGGGGCGTGGATTTCGAGTGGATCAAGAGCCAGTTTGCCTCACCGGCCATGATGACCAAGCCCGGCATCACTGTCTCGCGCTGGATCGACGGCGTGCTTGAAAAGAACGAACTGATCGACCAGGATTCCAATTTGCGCGGCGTGTTCTATTGGGGCCACGCGCCGAACTCGCAAACGCGTGGTCTGGAGATGAAGCGCGCCATGGACAAGCTCGATCTGCTGGTGGTGATCGATCCCTATCCGTCGGCCACCGCCGCCATGGCGGCCATGCCGGGCAAACCCGAAGACCTCAACCCGAATCGGGCCGTGTACTTGCTGCCGGCCGCTACCCAGTTCGAGACCAGCGGTTCGGTGACCGCATCGAATCGATCCCTCCAGTGGCGTGAGAAAGTCATTGAACCTCTGTGGGAGAGCCGCAGCGACCACATGATCATGCAACAGCTTGCCGACAAACTCGGTTTTGGCAAGGAACTGTCGAAGAACTTCAAGATGCAGAAAGTGGGTGGCATGGACGAGCCCGTGCCTGAAGACATCCTGCGCGAGATCAACAAGGGTATGTGGACCATCGGTTACACGGGGCAGAGCCCGGAACGGCTGAAAGCGCACATGCGCAACATGCATCTGTTCGACGTCAAGTCCCTGCGTGCCAAGTCCGGTACCGACAAGCAGACCGGTTACGACCTTGCCGGTGATTATTTCGGATTGCCCTGGCCGTGCTACGGCACGCCAGAGCTCAAGCATCCGGGCACGCCCAACCTGTACGACCCGTCCAAGCACGTGATGGACGGTGGTGGCAATTTCCGCGCCAATTTTGGTGTGGAGCGCGACGGGGTGAGTCTGCTTGCGGAGGACGGGTCGCATTCGCTGGGTGCTGACATCACCACCGGCTACCCCGAGTTCGATCATGTGCTGCTGAAAAAACTCGGTTGGTGGGACGATCTCAGCGAAGCAGAAAAAGCGGCAGCCGAGGGCAAGAACTGGAAGACCGATCTGTCGGGCGGCATTCAGCGCGTGGTACTCAAGGTCCACGGTTGCCACCCGTTTGGCAATGCCAAGGCGCGTGCCGTCGTGTGGAACTTTCCCGATGCCATTCCGCAGCACCGCGAACCCCTGTACGGGATCCGTCCGGACCTCGTGGCCAAGTACCCGACGCACGATGACAAGAAGGCATTCTGGCGCTTGCCAACCCTGTTCAAGACGGTGCAGGACAAGAATATTGCCGACAAGGTGCACGAGAAATTCCCGTTCATCATGACATCGGGGCGGCTGGTCGAATACGAGGGCGGCGGCGAAGAGACCCGTTCCAACCCCTGGCTGGCCGAGTTGCAGCAGGAAATGTTCATCGAGATCAACCCCAAAGTTGCCGCCAGCAAGGGCATTCGCAACGGTGATCGGGCCTGGGTCTCGACACCGACAGGCGCACGCCTGAACGTGCAGGCACAGGTCACCGAGCGGGTCGGTCCTGACACCGTGTTTCTGCCGTTTCACTTTTCCGGTCGCTGGCAGGGGGTCGACATGCTGGCCTATTACCCCAACGGCGCCGCGCCGATTGTGCGCGGCGAGGCGGTCAACACCGCGACCACCTATGGCTACGACAGCGTGACCATGATGCAGGAGTCGAAGACGACGGTTTGCAATGTGGAAAAAGCATGAAGAGCATCGGACATTGCAAACGTACCGGTTTTCGTCATTGCGAGCGTAGCGCGGCAATCCAGTCCATGGACTGCCACGGCCTACGGCCTCGCAGTGACGAAGCGGAGGTCTCAATATTGCTCGTTAGGAGTTTGATATGGCCCGTATGAAATTTGTCTGCGACACGGAGCGTTGCATCGAGTGCAACGGTTGCGTCACCGCCTGCAAGAACGAGCACGAGGTCCCTTGGGGCGTGAACCGGCGCCGCGTCGTGACGCTCAACGACGGCGTGCCCGGAGAAAAATCGATTTCGGTGGCGTGCATGCATTGCAGCGACGCGCCGTGCATGGCGGTTTGTCCGGTCAACTGCTTTTATCGCACCGACGAAGGCGTCGTGCTGCACGACAAGGACGTCTGCATCGGCTGCGGCTACTGTTCCTATGCCTGCCCGTTTGGCGCCCCGCAATTCCCGTCGCAGGGCACGTTTGGCGTGCGCGGCAAGATGGACAAATGCACGTTCTGCGCTGGCGGTCCGGAGGCCAATGGCAGCGCTGCGGAGTTCGAAAAATACGGACGCAACCGCCTTGCCGAGGGCAAATTGCCGGTTTGTGCCGAAATGTGTTCGACCAAGGCGCTGATTGCTGGCGATGGCGATGTCGTGGCCGAGATCATCCGCAACCGCGTTGCGCATCGAGGCAAGGGTGCCGAGGTCTGGGGCTGGGGTACCGCTTACGGCTCGAAACAGGCCGGTGCGCCCGGCGTTGCCACCGAAGGAGCCAAATCATGAGCCGCCTATTCCTATTGTTTGCCGTCATGTACTCGGTGCTGCTGGGGGCCTGCGGTGAGAAGCCGCAGACGCTCGGTGCGGGCAAGAAAGATGTGGCACCGTTTGAGGGAACCGGCAAGCCGTTTGCCGCTGCCGGCTGGAAGGCCGGTGACAAGGCCGGATGGGAGTCTGAACTCAAGGCGCGGACACTGCGCGGCCAGAACGATTACGCACGGATGAACTGAGCGGAGGCGCCGATGAACAAAGCCCTAATTGTCGCTGGCCTGTTGCTCGTGTTTGGCGCTGGTGCGGCCGCGCAGAACCCGGTCGCACCCGCACCGCCCGTGCAGAGCCAGAACATCGCCGATGTCAAACCCGACGCCAGCGCCGAGCCTGGTTACGCCGGGCAGAACAATGCCCAGCGCGCCAAGGTGCAGCCTGGCAACAACGCGCCGATGTGGCGTCAGGTTGGCTCGGGCGTGACGGGTTACAGCAGCCTGCCCACGCCCGAAGCGGGCAACCTGATTCAGCCGTTTGTGCAGTACCCGGGCTCACGCTTGACCAATGCCGGTCAGGCCTGGCGCGAGGTACGCAACAACTGGATCATCCCGTACGGGGGTTCACTGATCCTGATTCTGCTGGTCGCCATGGCCCTGTTTCACTGGCGCATTGGTCCGATCAAGGTGCACGACGAGCCCACCGGTCGCATGATCGAGCGCTTTTCAGCGCTGGAGCGCGCGGCGCATTGGGCCAATGCGACCGCGTTCGTCGTGCTGGCCATCTCCGGTGTCGTCATGGCATTTGGCAAGTTCTTCATCCTGCCGGTGATCGGCAGCACGCTGTTTGGCTGGCTCAGCTATGCCCTGAAGAATGCGCACAATTTTGCCGGACCGCTGTTTGCCGTCTCGCTGCTGATCGTGATCATGACCTTCATGCGCGACAACATGCCCGCCAAGGGCGACCTCGACTGGATGCTCAAAGCTGGCGGACTGTTCACCGGGCAGGAAATCAAGTCCGGTCGTTTCAACGCCGGTGAGAAATTCACGTTCTGGGTTGGTGTGCTCGGCCTCGGGGTCATCGTGGTCGGCTCCGGGCTGGTGATGGACAAGCTGGTGCCCGGGCTGACCTACGAGCGCAGCACGATGCAGATCGCGCACATGGTGCACGCAGTCTCCAATATCGTGATGCTTTGCATGTTCCTGGGCCACATTTACATGGGTACACTGGGTACCAAGGGCGCTTACGAAGGCATGAAGACCGGTTACGTCGATGAGTCGTGGGCACGCGCGCATCACGAGCTTTGGCTCGACGACATCAAAAGCGGCAAGACCGCAGCGCAGCGTGGCGGCGCGAGCGCCCCTGGCGGTCAGGTCGCACAAGCTTGAGAAGGTCGGTATGAAGAACAGTCACAAACTCTTTAGCGTTCTGTTGGGCGCGTCGCTGATGGTTGGCGCGTCGTGGGCCAAGTTGCCCGCACCCTCCGATGAGGCCAAAGCCAAGGCCGCCGAGGCCTCAGCCAAGACCGCCTGGAGCGGCAAGGTCGAGGCGTACAAACTGTGCAAGGCGCAGGACCGGGTGGCCGCGCACTACAAGAAAGCCAAGTCGGCGCCAGCGAGTGCTTGCGTTGATCCTGGAGCCTTTGCCCCGGTGCTGGCTGCGGCGAGCGCCGCGGGTTCGTCCGCCAGCGCGGCGCCCGCCAAGAAACCCTGATCTCCTTGCTGCCGCATTTGACGCAGGCACGCGCCGCGCTGACGCGATCGGTGAGCGCGGTCAATGAACTCGGGCAGACCGAATCGGTGTCGATTCCCGCCGAACGAGCCCTCACCGTCTACGTCGATCGCCGCGAACTCGTTACCCTCATGACGCTGGGCGCGCAACCGGAACTTCTGGTGCTGGGCTTCTTGCGAAATCAGCGCTTGGTGCGCGCGCTTGATGAAATCGAGTCGATCACCGTGGACTGGGACGTTGGCGCGGCGGCAGTCAAGACCCGGCGCGGCATTTCCAACATCCGTTCGCGCACGGCGCGCCGGGTCGTCACCACCGGTTGCGGTCAGGGCAGCATGTTTGGCGACCTGATGGACGAGGTCGATGGCCTCGTTCTGCCTGCGGCCACGCTCACCCAGCCCGAACTCCATGGCATCGTCAACGCAATACGGTTGCAGGAAAGCACCTACAAGTCCGCCGGTTCGGTTCATGGCTGCGCCCTGTTTCGCGGGCAGGAGATGTTGACTTTTGTCGAAGACGTCGGGCGCCACAATGCCATTGACACGATTGCGGGCTGGATGTGGATGCAAGATGGCGCTGCGGCGGTCGGCATGTCTGGTAGCGACAAGGTGTTTTACACGACGGGTCGCCTGACCAGCGAGATGGTCATCAAGGCCGCGCAGATGGGCGTGCCGATTGTCGTTTCACGCAGCGGCATCACGCAGATGGGCTACGAACTGGCGCAGCGCCTGGATCTGTGCACGATCGGGCGGGCCACCAACAAGCGTTATCTCTGCTACAGCGGCGCACACCGTTTGGTGCCTGACGTTGCTACAAAACCCATAGCTGCCTAGGCAAGCTGCACGGGTGCTAGGGGCTGTTTTGCTTCAAACTTTCGAGCAGCGCGCGGGCCGCCTCGAAATCAAAGTTCTGCACCAGATGCAGCAACTGCGCGCCACGCTCGCCCAGACTTGCAGCCAGGGAGCCTGCGTGTTGCTCGAGCAGCGCCATCGCATGCGTATCGCTGCGCTCGAGCAAGCCATCGAGCTCGCCGAGCAAGGCTTGCAGCTGGGCTTGATCGAGCAATGCGCCACTGGCCTGGGGCGCAGACGCTGGTGCGGGCAAGCCTGCAGCGAGCTCGATCAAGGCCGTATGAATCGCCTGCAACTGCGGGTGCACCTGCGACTGAGCCAGCGCCTCGGTGCTGCTGCGCAGTTGCTGCTCGAGCCTGGCTGCGTCCGCGGCGATTTGCACCAGCCCGAGCGTGGCTGCGGTACCCTTGAAACCATGCGCCAGGGCCTGCACCGCCGCAGCGTCGCTGCATCGAGTGCGAGCAGAGCTTCCAGACTGGACTCGACAAAGCGCGCGAGCAACTCCAGATACTTCACAGCATTGCCACTGAGTGCAGCCAAGCCGGTATCGACATTCAGACCGGCGACCGCGCGCAGCCGCGCCAGTGCGGCCTCACCGGCGGCTGCGCTGTTTCCTGCGCTGGGCCCCGGCGCTGTGGGTGGCGCAAGGCTGACAACTGCTCACCTGCGCCGCGCCCTGGCTCTGAGCTTGGGGCGCTGCCGAGCTCGCCGGGGCCATGGGTAACCACGCCAGCAAGGCCTGGTACAGCGCCTCGGGCAGCACCGGCTTGGTCAGAAAGTCGTTCATCCCGGCGGCTTGACAGGCCAGACGGTCCTCGGCAAAGGCGTTGGCCGTCATCGCCAGGATCGGTGTGCCCGCCCGGTTGGGCAAGGCACGAATGGCGCGTGTGGCATCCAGCCCGTTCATGACGGGCATCTGCATGTCCATCAGGATCAGCGCGTAGTCAGTGTCCTGGGCCAGCTTGAGTGCCTGCGCGCCGTTCTCGGCCGTGTCGACCTGCAAGCCCGCACCGTGGAGCATCTCCAGGGCCACCTCGCGGTTGATCGCGTTGTCCTCGGCGAGCAGGATGCGTGTGCCCGCCCAGTGCTGCTGCAGCTTGGCCTGGGCGCTCTCGGTGCTGCTGTGTACCACGCGTTCTTGGCTGGGCATGATGCCGTGCCCGCGTTGCACTCTGGCGGTAAACCAGAAGGTGCTGCCCGCGCCGGGTTGGCTCTCAACGCCGACCTCGCCACCCATCAGTTCGGCCAGACGAGCGGTGATCACCAGGCCCAGGCCGGTGCCGCCGTACTTGCGTGTGGTCGAGGCATCGGCTTGTTCGAAGGCGTGAAACAGGCTGCCGATCTGCTCGGGGGTAAGGCCAATGCCGCTGTCTTGCACCTCAAAGCGCAGCAGCAGGTCTTGCTCACTGTCCTCAATGAGCCTGGCGCGCACGGCAATGCTGCCGCGCTCGGTGAATTTGACGGCGTTGCCCGCGTAATTCAGGAGCGCCTGGCGCAGCCGTGTCGGGTCCCCGTGCAGCCACGGCGGCACGGCGTCGGTGTCGAGCTGCACCGACAGGCCCTTGGCCTGGGCCGATTCGGCAATGATCGAGCACACCGCATCGAGCACGCCCGAGAGGTGAAAGTCGGTGTGTTCGATGTGCAGGCGCGAGGCTTCGATCTTGGAGAGGTCGAGGATGTCGTTGATGATGGAGAGCAAATGGGTGCTGGCCGCATCGATCTTGGCCAGGCGCTGGGCTTGCTGGGGGTTGACGCTGGAGTGCTGCAGCAGGTGTGTCAAGCCCATGATGGCGTTCATGGGGGTGCGGATTTCGTGGCTCATGTTGGCCAGGAACATGCTCTTGGCCAGGTTTGCGCTCTCGGCTTGTTTGCGTGCCTGTTCGAGCTCGCTGGTGCGCTCTGTTACCAGTTCTTGCAGGTGCAGGCGGTGCGCGTCGAGCTCCAGACCGGTGCGTTTCCTCTCGGTGATGTCTTCCTTGACAGCCACGTAGTGGCTGACTGTACCGTCGCTTTGGCGCAGTGGGGCGATATGGGCAAATTCGACGTATTCGCTGCCGTCCTTTCTGCGGTTGATGAATTCGCCCTTCCAGTTCTGGTCTGCTTTTAGCGCAGACCACATCTGGAGATAGGTTTCATGCGGGGTTTTACCCGATTGCAGGAAGCGCGGGTTCTGGCCCAGGACATCTTCGGCTATGTAGCCGGTGGCGCTCAGGAAGGCTTGGTTGACGTATTCAATCCGGGCCTGAAGATTGGTGATGACGATGCTCTCGGGGCTTTGCTCTACGGCTAGGGAGAGTTTGCGGAGTTGGGATTCGGCGGCGCGGCGCTGGCGCTCGTGTTCATAGGCTTCCAGCGCAAAGCCGACATCGTGCACCATTTCGGTCAACAGAGCGCGGATATCCTCGTCAAAGGCGTTGACCTCTGCGCTGAAAATGCTCAAGCCCCGCAACGGTCCGACCGCTGCGCTTAAGCGGCAGCGATGCCACTGCCATCCAGCCAGCTTGGCGCCGCTTTCGTGCCAGGGAGTAGTGCGCGGATCGGCGTGATAGTCCTGACACCAGACCGGCTTGGCCGTGCGAATCGCGGTACCGATCGGCCCCGGCCGCGTGGATCTTGCGGGTCCGTTGAACTTTGCCTGTGCCAGGAAGTCCATACGTCGCCACACGAGGCCAGCGGCGTGATCGTTTGCCCCGGCCTGCACCCCTCCGACCCAAGCCATTTTCATGCCGCCAACGTTCACGATGTCATGGCAAATTTGATTGAATAGCTCGGACTCATCCTTGCACCGCACGATCGCAGCATTGCAGCGGCTGAGCATCGCGTAGAGCTGACTCAGACGCGCGGCTCTTGGCCTCGATCGCACGGCGCTCGGTGATGTCGGTGCCGACGCCGCGATAGCCGGTGAATGTGCCAGCTTCGTTGAAGGTTGGTTCGCCACTCATGCGCACGTAATGCTTGGGTCCGCCCGGTAGACTCGCCCGATTTCGAAATTGCGAAACGGCTGGTGTGTTGCCGTGATCGCCTCCAGCTGCGGTCAGCTCCGGCTCGTCCCAGACGATACCCGGTGCGTCGCGCCGCGTGTGGCCAACGAAGGTATCCAGCGTAATCTCGTCCTGCCCGGTGTTCGGCTTGGACATGCGCCTAAAGCGCAACTGCGCGTCCTGCTCCCAGTCCCAGTCGGCTGACATATTGGCCAGCGCCCAGTAGCGCTCGTCGCTTTCGCGCAGCGCCTGCTGCTGCTGATTCAACGACTCGAGCAAATGGTTGAAGCCGCCGATGAGTTGTCCGACCTCGTCGGCTCGGCCAACCGGCAGCGGTTGCGGGGCCTCGCGTCGATAGGACAGGACGGGCCATGGTTCTGGACGCCGCGAGCATGGGCGCGAACTGGCGGCGCAACATCCACCAGCAACAGCCCACCGGCAAGCAAGGAGAGCGCCAGCGCTGCACCCAGAAAGTGGTAGCGCGCATCGCGCAGCGGCGCAAAGGCTTCCGCAGTGGGCAGCGTGGCCGAGACGTTCCAGCCGGTCAAGGCGATGCGTTTGGCCGAGGCCAACACCTCAACGCCGTTCGGGATCGACCCGACGCCGTAACCCTCAATGCCCTGTGCAAAGCGTTCGAACAGCGGATCTGCGGCCGGGTTGGGCAGCGATTGCATCACCCGGCGCTTGTCGGTTGCGGTGATGATGAGACGTTGCGTCGGGTCGACCAGCAGGTAGCCGCCGGTCAGGCCATAGCGGTGTTCGACGATGTCGTCGAGAAAATTGACCTGACCCAAGTTGGTCACCCCGGCGAACACGCCGATCACCGTGCCTTGCGCATCGCGTATCGGTACCGCGATGACAAAGCTCGGTGCCCCCGTGAGCTTGCTGCGAACCGGTTTTCCGATGGTTGGTTTGCCGTGTTTGAGCGCTCCGACGATGTAATCGCGCTCGGCAAAATTGGCGCCGGTTCGACCGGAGACAGGCGGAAAATCGGCCAGCACGGTACCCTGCGTGTCCCCGATGGCAATGCCGTCGTTGAACAAGGCCGATAGCATGGCCATATCTTGCAGTCGCGCTTGAAGCACGGCACGATCCTGCATTTGTGCCGGGTTGATGGTCCTGGAAATCGACTCGAGCGCTCTCACACGGTCGTTGAATTCGTGCGTGATGTCGTTCGCGACCATGGTTGCGATCGAGAATTGCTGCTCACCGAGATGACGCGTCATGTCGCGGTGCAGCGTCAGGCTGGCGTAATACAGCAGTGACCAGACCGTGGTCATGAAAATAAGCATGGTCAGCACCGTGACGCGCGTTTGCAGCGAACGCCAGCGCGAAACTTGCGACGATGGGTGCCGGTGGCCGGACAATGGCTGGGTTCATGCTGATGTCTTTGTACGTCCACGAATAATACTTCGCCAGCTGGTCTTGACCACTGCGGGATTACGCCAATTTCAAATGCGTTAAGGTTGCGCCATGAGCATTTCATTCTGGCGCCTGGGTGCGCGCAGCCTGTGGCGCGATCTGCGCTCGGGCGAGTTGCGATTGCTGATTGTGGCCGTGACGCTGGCGGTGGCGGCGCTGACGGCGGTGGGCTTTTTTGCCGACCGCCTCAAGGGTGGCTTGCAGCGCGATGCACGCCAACTGCTCGGTGGCGATTTGGTGATCGCCAGCGACAAACCTGCGCCCGTGGCCTTCGCGACCAAGGCGCATGAGCTCGGTCTGGACGCGGTGCAGACGCTGAGCTTTCCGACCATGGCGCGCGCCACCGAGCTGCGCGGTGGGCAGGCTCGCCTGGTGGCACTCAAGGCGGTGGCGCCGGGCTATCCGCTGCGCGGCAGCTCTGACGCTGGCGAGCCAGGCCGGTGTTCCCGGTCTGGCAACGCGGGCCGTTGTGCAGCGCGGACAGGCGTGGGTGGACGCGGCCCTGCTCGATGCGCTTGGCTTGCGGATTGGCGACGCCCTGCTGCTGGGCGAGACCAGCCTGAAGATCGACAAAATCATCATCGCCGAGCCCGATCGCGGGGCCGGTTTCATGAGCTTTGCGCCCCGCGTAATGATCAACAGTGCGGATCTGGCGGCCACTGGCCTGATTCAACCGGCCAGTCGCGTCAGCTACCGACTGGCCCTGGCCGGGGATCCGGGGCCGGTCGCAAGCTATACCGACTGGGCCCAGGCGCAGGTCAAGCGCGCCGAGGTGCGCGGCCTGCGCGTGGAGTCGCTGCAAGGCGGTCGCCCCGAGATGGGCCAGACGCTGGAGCGCGCCGAGAAGTTTCTGAACCTGATCGCCTTGCTCGCAGCGCTGCTCAGTGCCGTTGCCGTGGCGCTGGCCGCGCGCAGTTTTGCCAGCGAGCATCTGGACGATTGCGCCATGCTGCGCGTGCTTGGTCTGAGCCAGCGCGCCATTGCCTTGAGCTACACGTTCGAGTTCGTCGCGGTCGGGCTGCTCGCCAGTGCGCTGGGGCTCATTTGCGGCTACGCCGTGCACTATGGTTTTGTGCTGCTGCTGGCGGGTTTGATCGATAGCGCTTTGCCCGCCGCGAGCCTGTGGCCGGTCGTGTTCGGCCTGGGCATGGGCCTGACCCTGCTGCTGGCCTTTGGGCTGCCGCCCGTGTTGCAACTCGCGCAGGTTCCGGCGCTGCGGGTGATCCGTCGCGATGTTGGGCACCTGAAGGCCGCGTCCTTGGGGGTGCTGGGTCTGGGCGTGCTGGGCTTTTGCGCCTTGCTGCTGGCGGCCAGCAGCGACCTGATGCTCGGGCTGATTGCGGTCGGCGGTTTTGCCGCAGCAACGCTGGTGTTTGCACTGGCGAGTTGGGGCTGTGTGCGGCTGCTGCGTCGGCTGGTCAATGAAGTGAGCGCACCACGCTGGCTGATGCTCGCGACGCGCCAGATTTCTGCGCGCCCGGCGTACGCGGTGGTGCAAGTCAGCGCGCTGGCGGTGGGCCTGCTGGCGCTGGTGCTGCTGGTGCTTTTGCGTACCGACCTGATTGCCAGTTGGCGCCAGGCGACGCCTGCGGATGCGCCCAACCGCTTTGTGATCAACGTGTTGCCCGAGCAGGGCGACGCGTTTGTGCGCGCGCTGCGCGCGGGCGGGGTCCGCAGCTTCGACTGGTACCCGATGATTCGCGGGCGTCTGGTGGCCATCAATGGCCAGACCGTCGCGCCGGATCAGTACACCGAGGAACGCGCGCGCCACCTGGTGGAGCGGGAGTTCAACCTCTCGCACAGCGCCGTCTTGCCTGCGCGCAACGAGGTCGTTGCCGGGCGCTGGACGAACGAGGAGGCGGGCGCGATCAGCGTCGAGCAGGGCATTGCCACGACGCTCGGGCTCAAGCTCGGCGACAGTCTTCGCTTTGAGAGTGGCGGTGTGCCGCTGGATGCAAAAATCACCTCGCTGCGCAAGGTCGATTGGGGCTCGATGCGCGCGAACTTCTTTGCCATGTACCCGGTCAGCGTGCTGGCCGACGTACCCGCGACCTACATGAGCGCATTCAAGGCGCCGACCACACCGGGGTTCGACAACGCGCTGGTGCGCGAGTTTCCCAATATCACGAGCGTGGACATGACCAGCACCATTGCGCAGGTGCAGCGTGTGCTCGATCAGGTCATTGGCGCGGTCGAATTCCTGTTCGCTTTCACGCTGGCCGCCGGTCTGGTGGTGCTGTTTGCTGCCGTGACGGCGACGCGCGAAGAGCGCGCTCGGGAGTTTGCCATCATGCGTGCTTTGGGGGCGCGCTCGAGCCTGCTGCGCCAGGTGCAACGGGTCGAACTTGTCGGGGTCGGGTTGCTCGCCGGGTTTCTGGCCTCCAGCGTGGCCACGGCCGTGGGCTGGGCGCTGGCGCGCTTTGTGTTTGAATTTGAGTGGGCGGTTTCGCCGTGGGTGATCCTGCTCGGTTCGCTCAGCGGCGCCGTGCTCGCGCTGGCCGCTGGCTGGTGGGGCCTGCGCGAGGTTTTGCTCACGCCGGTGGTGCAGACGCTGCGCCGGGCACCACAGTAGTTTGCTATATAAATGGTAGCTGCCTACGCTTACCAGACGGGGGCTATGGGCAGGTTTCCCTATATGCGGCGATAGAAGTTCCTGCTATTGATGTGCTGTTTCATCAGATCGAAAGAAAGGCAGGCGGCAGACATTGGTGGCGTGTCAAAATGCGCGCATGATTTCCAATGCGCCCCTGAGCGAAGCCCAGTTCGATCGGCTCGATGATTTCTTGATGAGCGACGACGCGCCGGACGACACGATGGACACCGCCATGCTTGACGGCTATCTGGCTGCCGTCGCCTCCGGCCCCAATCTCATCATGCCCAGCGAGATGCTGCGCTGGGTCTGGGACACAGAAAAGGGTGAGGACGCGCCCGAGTTCAAAAGCGCGCAAGAGGCGCAGCAGATCATTGGCCTGGTCATGCAGCACTACCAGAACGTCAACGACACCTTCAACCAATTCCCGCAGGACTACGAGCCGCGCATCATGGAGCGTGAGCATGAAGGGCGGGTGATTCCGATCATTGACGAATGGTGCATGGGTTACTACAAAGGCATGGCACTGGACCTTCAGGCCTGGTCGCCCCTGCTGCTCAAGCCAGCCGCAACTGTTCACTACCATCTTGCTCTATGGCACTGCCGATGGTTGGGAAACGCTGAAGAGAAGACAAGGATCTCGATCGCCATCGGGCCAGAGCCGATGGCCTGGCCGACTCGGCGTGCCAGATTCACGCCTTCTGGCTCGCGCAACGCAAGGAGCAAATCGCGCGCGGCGCGCTGCCCGGCGTTGTGCGCCGCCAGCAGCCGCTGCGCAGCGGCCCGAAAGTCGGGCGCAACGACGCCTGCCCCTGCGGCAGTGGGCGCAAGTACAAGCACTGCCACGGAGCGAACTGAGAACCACCATGCCGGAAATCGTCTTCAAAGGCAAAGAGTACGTCTATAACCACCACCTGACGGTGCCGTATCGGCCGCTGCTGGCGGACACGGCCAAGGGAATTGGCCCGGAGGATTTGAACAGCAACCTCATCATCCACGGCGACAACCTGCACGCGCTCAAGAGTCTGCTGCCGCGCTACGCCAATTCTGTTGATCTGGTGTTCATCGACCCGCCGTACAACACCGGCAACGAAGGCTGGTGCTACAACGACAAGGTCAACAGCCCGATCATGAAGGAGTGGCTCTCGACCAATCCGGTCGATGGCGAAGACATGCTGCGCCACGACAAATGGCTGTGCATGATGTGGCCACGGCTGGTGCTGCTGCGCGAGCTGCATCAGCGATCAGAGGCGGCTCGATCTGGATCACGCTCGATGACAACGAGGTGCACCACGCGCGCGACATCCTGGACGAGATTTTTGGCGCGGACAACTTTGTGGCGACCTGTATTTGGCAGAAGAACTTTTCACCCAAAAACTCGGCACAATTTTTCAGCGAAGACCATGACTATGTACTGGTTTACGCCAAGGACAAGCAGCAATGGCGCCCCAATTTGCTGGAGCGCACAGAGGAAATGGAGACCGTTCACTCAACCCCGACAACGATCCGCGTGGACCATGGAATTCGAGTGACTTGTCTGCACGAAACCACTACGGCGAAGGCACTTACCCAATTACTTCGTCCAATGGACGTGGCAGTGACGTGGGCCGCCGCCATGGGACGTACTGGCGTTTCAAAGAGACCAGATTCGAGGAACATCGATGCAGACAAGCGGATCTGGTGGGGTGAAGATGGTGGCAACATCCCACGATTTAAAGCGATTTCTGTCACGAAGTTAAGCAAGGCCGAACCCCTCAAACCCTCTGGTTCTACGACGAAGTGGGCCACACGCAAGACGCCAAGAAGACCCTGCTGGAGATGGGCGTGCTCAAGGACCAGGAAAGCACCATCACGCCCAAGCCGGTGGCGCTGATTGAGCGCATTCTGGAATTGGCCAGCGAGCCAGATTCCCTGATCCTCGACAGCTTCGCCGGCAGCGGCACCACCGCCCACGCCGTGCTCAAAGCCAACGCCAAAGACGGCGGGCGACGAAAATTCATCCTGATCGAAGGCGAAGACTACGCCGACAAGCTCACCGCAGAGCGCGTGCGCCGCGCCATCAAGGGTTATGCCTGGGTCGGCACCCAGCGCGAGACCTTGTTGGAAGAAAAAATCAACTTCACTCAGTTCAAAAAGGCAGACCAGTGGCTGGCCAAGGTGGAAGCGATCAAGGTCAAGGAAGGCTTTGCGGACGCGTCAGCACAAATGGAGCTGGGAGGTTGGGCGGCAGGCGATTCTGCGCAGGTCAAGGAGGAGCCCGCGCAGCGGGCGGGGGACACTGAGCAGAATTGTCTGCCGCCCAGCCTCCCAGCGGGGGACACGGAGCAGAGCGCTGTGCCACACGCTCCGTCGCAACCACCAACAGCGCCGAAGAAGAAACGCTTCAACAAGATCAATGTCGAGTTGAAAGACGGTGTGCTCAAAGTCGAAGGCGAAAAACGCATCTCGCAAATGGTCGATGGACTGGGTGGCGAATTTACCTACTGCACGCTCGGCGACGCTCTGGACATTGAAAAGCTGCTCTCGGGTGAGTCGCTGCCCGCGTTCGAAGCGCTCGGGGCCTGGCTGTTTCACACCGCCACCGGCGGCACGCTGCTGCCCAAACCGAAAGACGCACCGCCCTGGTACCTGGGTGAAGCGAAGGACGCACATGTCTGGCTGGTGTACCAACCCGATCTGATGTTTTTGAAGTCGCCCGAGGCGGCGTTGACCTTGAGCCTCGCGCAGCGTTTGGTTTCTTGGGGCAAATCAGGTGCAGAGCATGGGCAGAACCTGTTGATTGGTATCTGGGGGCGCAGCCTATGCTCACGGTCTTGAAATTTTTGGAATTGGTCCACATCAGGTTTCCATACGGTTTTCAGGAGGCGTTGTTATGACTGCTGCTATCGCGGCTCCGGACTTGGCCCGCGAGTATTTGACGTGGCTCAAGGACAATCTGCTGACCGTTAGCCGCGGGCATGCGTCGGTTCTCAGCACACCGTTTCTCGATCCCTTCCACGATGGAATAGAGATACATGCCGAACAACACGGTGGCCAGTGGCTGCTGCATGATGCTGGCAAAACGCTCGACAATTTGTTGGATTTGGGTGTGCAAATTGAGAAGTCTGAGCGTCGTCAGCAAATCATCGACCATGCGATTGCGGGTTGCGGTGTTGAATGGAAGGACGGGCGCCTACAGACGCTTGCATCTGCAGACGGCCTGGCACAACGTGCCCATTTCCTGCTAACCGCTGTGTCTCGTTTGAACGACCTCTGGATGTCGGCGACTCCGCGAACCGCCAGTGACTTCTTTGCACTGGTCAAGGAATACCTAGACGAGCGGGACGCACATTACATTGCCAATGTGCCGATTCCCGGTCGCACGGTTGATCACCCGATAGATTTTGTTGTCTCTCTTGGGAAGGGCAAAGACAGGTTGGTCAAACTCATTGGTGCGCCGACGTTGCAATCGGCCAAGTTGGTTTCGTTTACTTGGATGGAATTGCGGGATACTAGGCCCGATTCACAGCGACTTGTGCTGCTAAACGATATGGCATTGCCGGATGCCTTCCTGGACGATGACGATGGCAACATGCGACAGATCAGCCAGCAAAGCACAGCGATACTGAGTGCTTATAGCGATAAGGTATTGCGTTGGAGTGCCCACAACGACGCCCAGTTTGCAGCTGCTTTGGTGGCGTGATGAAGGGTTTTGCGGTCTGCGGTAGAAATAACGCTATATTATGCTATGGACCGCATGCAGAAAGCGTGAGCAGCTCTGAAAATAATAGCACTAAGAGCGTGCCTGGCAAGCGCCATCTGGTGTTTGCACCGGCCAAGTACCTGAGCAACAAGCAGTTGCTGGAATATGGCGTGGACTACTGCCCGCTGCCGTTTGCGTTGTATAGGGAGGGGTGAAGTGGGGCACAGTGATCGTTTCGAAATTGCCCGCACGCAGTTCAACCGCGCGCTGGACCGATTGCACGAGGTGATTGTTTTGGATGAAACTGACATCATCCGCGACAGCCTGATTCAGCGCTTTGAATTCACCTACGAGCTGGCGTGGAAGTGCATGTTTTACTGGCTGCGCGATCAGGGCGAACAGGTGGTAGAAATGCAAAAACCCATCCTTGCCGCGGCCTTTCGTTGCGAACTCATAGCGGACCCCAAGCTGTGGGAAGACATTAAAGACCAGCGCGATGAGACCAGCCACACCTATAACGAAAGCAAGGCGGTTGCCGTCGCAGCGTTTGTTCGTGGCCGGGCCTTGGCCGAGTTTGATGCCTTTCGCCAAAAGCTCAACACGGTATGACTGCATCGAAGGAGCAAGAGGGCTGGCTTTTTGGGATCGCTCCAAATGCCTACGCACGCTTGCAGACGCTATTTGAAAAGACGCCGGGGTTGGCGCGGGTGTGGTTGTATGGCTCCAGAGCGCGTGGAGATCATCGTCCTGCGTCGGATATTGATTTGGCAGTGGAGTGGCAAACCGCAGAAAAACCTTGGGGTTTGTCGTCGGCCGTAGAGGCACTGGAGTTGATATATCGGACGGATCTGGTGGACTTGGATAAAACGCTTAGCGCCGAATTCAGACAGCGCATCGAGCGCGACCGCAAAATTTTCTGGGAGCCCCGCCGCCACGCGATCCAGACGTCCACCGCAGGGGCCACGCAACTGAAGATATTTCAGGCCCGCGTGCTGGAGCAGTTGGGCCAATTTATTACCGAGCTGAAAAAGCAAAAAGCGAATACAGAGCCCTTAGTACAAGCGCTGCGTGCTATGGAAAATGCAGCAGACCTGGTGCGCGAGGCCTCTGACTTTCCGAAAAAGACGTGGAGCGCGCTGCGAGCTCAGGGTCTGCTGCCGCCAACGTTTGCCAAGCAGCCACATTCCAGCCGTTTTGACGGCGCGCTGCGCGCCATCCCCAATATCTGCCTGAAGATTCCAACGGGTGGTGGCAAAACGCTGCTCGCCGCGGCCAGTGTCGGGCGGGTGTTCTCCAGCTATTTGAACCGGCACACCGGGCTGGTGCTGTGGATCGTGCCCAACGAGGCGATCTACCGCCAGACCTTGAAGACGCTGGCGAACCGCGATCACCCGTACCGTCAGATGCTCAACACGGCAGGGGCGGGCCGGGTGAAGATTTTGGAGAAGGATTCGCCGTTGACCCGCCTCGACGTGGATAGCCATTTGTGTGTGATGCTCTTGATGCTGCAATCGGCCGCGCGCAAGGACGAGGCGCAGAAGAAGCTCAAAGCGTTTCGGGACCGCGGCAATGTGCTGGGCTTCTGTCCGCGCGAGGACGACATCGAGGCGCACTGGCAATTGCTGGCCGAGGTGCCGAATTTGGATGCCTATACCTCCTGGGGCACCAGTCAGGCCGAAGCGCGCGCTACCAAGGGCAGCATCGTGAAAAGCTCGCTGGGCAATGTGCTGCGGCTGGTGCGCCCGATGGTGGTGATCGATGAGGGCCACCACGCCTATTCCGAGAACGCACTGCGCACGCTCGACGGCTTCAACCCCTGCTTCATGCTGGAGCTCTCAGCCACGCCCCGGGTCTCCAGTGACAAGGCAGGCAAAGCCAGCTCCGGCTCGAACATTCTGGTGGATGTGCGCGGTACGGACCTCGATGAAGCGGAGATGATCAAGCTGCCGATTCATGTTGACTTGCGCGGTTGGCGCGACTGGCAAAGCTGCCTGGCTGCCAGTGTGGAGCGGCTCAATGGCCTGGCGCTGGAGGCGGCAGCGTTGCAGGGCGAGACCAACCGCTACATCCGCCCGATCTTGCTGGTGCAGGTCGAGCGCACCGGGCGCGACATGCGCGACAGCGGCTTCATTCACGCTGAAGACGCCAAGGCGTTCCTGCTGCAACTGGGTTTGACCGAAGCGCAGATTGCCATTAAAACTTCAGACAAGGACGAGCTCAAAGCGCCCGAGAATCTGGACCTGCTCAGCCCCACCTGCGAGATCCGCGCCATCATCACCAAGCAGGCGCTGCAAGAGGGCTGGGACTGCCCGTTTGCCTATGTATTGTGTGCGCTGGCGGCAGGCAAAGAGGTGCGGGCAATGACGCAGTTGATGGGGCGCATCTTGCGCTTACCACATGTGGCCAAAACCGGTCGCGCGGCGCTGGATGCCTGTTACGTGCTGTGTTTTGATGCCAAAACCGGCACCGTGATTGAGGCCATCAAGCAGTCTCTGGAGACCGAGGGGATGGGCGACCTGGCGCAGTCGGTTGTGGCCGACGGAGGCGACGGCGCGGCACCCAAACCGGTTCTGTTCAAACGGCGCAAAGCACTGGAGTCGCTGCGAATTTTTTTGCCGCGCGTGACCTGGGTGCAGACCGATGACTCCGAGCGCAAGCAACGCCGTGAACTGGTGTACGAGAGCGACATTCTTTCGCAAATTGATTGGGCCGGTGTGCAAACCGATGCGCTGGCGTGCAAGTGGGCACCGGACGCGCCGGGTTCTTTGACTGGACAAGGGCAGCAATTGCAGGTCGGTCTGGACGTGCTGGAGCATCCGCAGGATGTTCTGCGCCGCGCCGCTACGACGGGCGATGTGTCACTGGACCGTGCCCGTCTGGTGCGCGGCCTGCTGGACATCGCTTCCAACGCGTGGTGGGTTTGGACCTGGGTCGATGCAGTCTGCACCCGGCTGCTGCAAACCTATGACGAAAAGGCCGTCGCCGCCAGCAGTGCCTCATTGCTGGAGCGTTTACGCATCGACCTCGAACACGAGCGCGACCGTCTGGCGCAAACCGTATTTGATGCCGGTGTGGCCCGTGGCCAGATCGAATTCAGGCTGCGCGCAGATGCTACGGATTTTGAAATTCCCGCTGAGTTTACGTTGGCACTGGCGGGCAAACCCCAGCCCATGGCACGCGACGACGGCCGATTGATCGAAAAGAGTCTGTTTGAGCCAGTGATTACGGCGTTGACCGACAGCGGCCTGGAGCGTGACGTGGCTTGCTATCTGGATAGCCAGGCGGCGCTGCAATGGTGGCACCGCAACGTGGCGAAGGCGCAATACGGCTTGCAAGGCTGGAAGCGCAACAAGGTGTACCCGGACTTTGTTTTTGCACGCTTGGGCACGCCGGGTGAGGAGGGTGGCGCAAGTGCCAAGCTGGTGGTGCTTGAAACCAAGGGGCTGCAACTCGCCGGGGCCAACGACACGCTTTACAAACAGGCGCTGCTGAAGCGTTTGACCGACGCCTTTGCCGACGCCTCGCTGCAAACCGTGGGCGGACTCGAACTGGTAGGACAAACCCAATCGGTGCAGTGCGACCTGGTGTTTGAGGATGACTGGCGCGGTACGCTGAACGCCAGGCAGTTTGCTTTGTCGCTTTGACTGCTATTGTTTGTATAGCTGCCTGCGCTTATTCGACGGGCGTTATAGGCCGATTCACCCTAGGAATGCGACGGCGCCAGCAACACCAGCAGCGCCCCGGCGCCACCGTCAACTGGTCTGGCCTGGACAAAGGCGAGCACCGCTTTCATTTGTGCCAGCCAACTGTGTACGCGCCCCTTTAGCACCGGCGCCTTGCCCGGCGAACCCAGACCCTTGCCGTGCACCACGCGCACACAGCGAATGCCCTGTTGCTGGGCCTCGCGGATGAAATAGCCCAGTTGCTCGCGCGCCTGGTCGCGGCGCAGGCCATGCAGGTCAAGCTGGCGCTGGATGCTCCAGTCGCCCCGGCGCAGCTTGCGCGTGACGTCGGCGCCGATGCCGTCCTGCCGAAAGCTCAGCAGATCGTCGGCATCGAGCAGGGTGCCGACGTCAAACTCGTCGCTGATGGATTCGCGCAGGACCGCCTGCTGGTCCTTTTCATACTGCATCGCCACGGGAACTTTCCGCTCATTTTTATGTAGCACCTTATGCTTGTCTGGCAAGGGCTGCACGGCTCCAGCGGCTCGAACAAAGAGATCCTTTGCGGCACTCGCGCGCGCCCGTGCGCGCACCAGGGCGGCTTCCTGCTCACGCTGTTGCAGCAAGCGCTCTTCGATCTCGCGCTTGACCTGCTTGAGTTCGGACAGGCTGCCCAGCCTGGTGGCTCGCTGGGTCACAGCAGGCCCCGCTCGGCCATCGACAGTGCTTGCCCCGGCGCGACGATGATGTGGTCGAGCACACGCACGTCCACCAGGGCCAGCGCTGTCTTGAGTGTCTGCGTGAGCGCCTCGTCGGCGCGCGAGGGCTGCACCGTGCCGCTCGGATGGTTGTGCGCCAGCACCACCGCCGCCGCCTGGTGGTGCAGGGCGCGCAGCACCACTTCGCGCGGGTAAACGCTGGTTTGCGTGAGGGTGCCGCGAAACAGCTCTTCCATCGCCAGCAGACGATTTTGTACGTCGAGAAAGAGCACCGCAAAGACTTCATGCAGGCGCGCCGACAACTTCAACTGGAGGTACTGTTTGACAGCATCGGGCGTGGCAAAAATGGTGCGCTCCTGCAGGCGCTGGGCCAGGGCACGGCGCGCCAGTTCCAGCACCGCTACCAGTTCGGCGCGCTTGGCCGGGCCCAGGCCCTTGATGCGCTTGAGATCGGCGGCGCTGGCGTTGAGCAGTCCGGCAATGCCGTCAAAGCCCTCGGCGCCGACTTCGCCCGAGCCACCGAGCTGCAACAGTTCCTGCGCCATTTGCAGCACACCCTTGCCCTTGATCCCGGTGCGCAGCAGCAGTGCCAGCAGTTCGACGTCGCTCAGGGCATCGGCGCCACGTGCGAGCAGCTTTTCGCGCGGGCGGGCGTCGGCGGGCAGATCTTTCAGGGGCATGGCCGGGGTTCTTAGAATGGAGGCTCAGTTTATACGGGACTCACATGACTTTGGCTGCCAGCGGCGCGTCGCTCCAGGAAATTCTGCTCGCCGAGCCGCGCGGCTTTTGCGCGGGTGTGGACCGTGCCATCGAAATTGTCGAGCGCGCGCTGGAGAAATTTGGCGCGCCAATTTACGTGCGCCATGAAATCGTCCACAACACCTATGTGGTGAACAACCTGAAGGCCAAGGGTGCTATCTTTATCGAAGCGCTTGACGCAGTGCCAGCGGGCGCTACGCTGGTTTTCTCGGCTCATGGTGTGAGCCGTGCGGTGCAGGAGGAGGCCGCTGCACGGGGCTTTCGGATCTTTGACGCCACCTGTCCACTGGTGACCAAGGTGCACGTTGAGGTGGCCAAGCTGCACAAGGAGGGCTACGAGTTCATCATGATCGGGCACAAGGGGCATCCGGAGGTGGAAGGCACCATGGGCCAGCTCGATGGCGGCATCCATCTGGTCGAGGACGTGGCCGACGTGGCGCGGCTGCAGCCCGCGCAGACCGAACGCCTGGCGCTGGTGACGCAGACCACACTGAGTGTCGATGACGCCGCCGAAATCGCTGCCGCTGTTAAGGCGCGCTTTGCCAACGTGCGCGAGCCCAAGCAGCAGGACATTTGCTACGCCACGCAAAACCGGCAGGATGCGGTAAAGATCATGAGCGGGCAAGTTGACGTCCTGATTGTGGTGGGCAGCCCAACGAGTTCGAACAGCAACCGCCTTGCCGAATTGGCGCGCAAGCTCGGCACAGCAAGCTACATGGTCGACGGCGCCGACGAACTGCAGGCGTCCTGGTTTGTGGGGTGCGCCAGGGTCGGCTTGACGGCGGGTGCCTCGGCGCCCGAAATTCTGGTCAACCAGGTGATCGCGCGTCTCAAGGAACTCGGCGCGGTGTCGGTGCGCAAGATGGATGGCATTGAGGAAACGGTGAAATTCCCGCTGCCCAAAGGCCTCAAGCTCGATGCGGCGCCAGCGGTTGGGCATCCGGAAGGGACCGCATGATGCCTGAGGCAATCCTGAACCGCTCTGATATTGATAGCGCACTACGCTTGATTGACGGGCATCGCGACCGCTTTTTGCGTAAAACACCGCTGCTCAGACTGGACGGACGGGGGTTGGGTCTGGACGGCATGCAGGTCTGGCTCAAGCTCGAACATATGCAGGTCGGGGGCAGCTTCAAGGCGCGCGGCATGTTGCATCGCATGCTCGCCAACCCGATTCCCGAGAGCGGCGTGATCATCGCCTCGGGCGGCAATGCCGGGATTGCCGCGGCCGCTGCGGCGCGCTCGCTCGGTGTGCCTTGCGAGGTCTTTGTGCCGCAGCTTGCCAGCGCCGCCAAGCGCGAGCGACTGCGCGAGCTCGGCGCCACGGTGGTGGTCAGCGGGGCAGCTTACGCGCAGGCGCACGACGCGTGTCTTGAGCGACAGCGCAGCAGCGGCGCACTGCTGCTGCATGCCTACGATCAGGTTGAGGTGGTCGCCGGGGCCGGGACGCTGGCCGCCGAGATCGAGGCGCAGGCTGGTGTGCCCGACAGCGTGCTGGTGAGTGTGGGCGGTGGCGGCCTGATCGGAGGCGTGGCGGCCTGGTTTGAACGCCGCAGCCGTATCGTCGCTCTGGAGCCCGCCCTCGCACCAACTTTGTACCAGGCGCGAGCTGCCGGTGCTCCGGTTGACGTGCAGGTCAGCGGTATCGCCGCCGATTCGCTCGGCGCCAAGCGCATTGGCGAAATCGCCTGGCAACTGACGCAACGCCATGTGAGCGACGCGCTGCTGCTCAGCGACGAGTCCATCGCCGCTGCGCAAAGCTGGTTTTGGACCGAGCTGCGACTCGCTGTTGAGCCCGCCGCTGCGTTGGGCCTGGCGGCGCTGCAATGCGGCGCCTACCAGCCTCGCGCCAACGAGCGTGTCTGCCTGATCCTGTGCGGCGCCAATCTGGATCCGGCGAAATTGTCGGCCCCGGCTCCCTGACGGCCTTGACCGGGTAAATTTACAATCCGGCCATGCTAGACATCACACTTCTGCGAAAAGACCTCGATTCAGTTGTTGCGCGCCTGCAGGCGCGAAAAAGCCCGCAGCCGTTTCTTGACGTGGCAGCCTTTCGCACGCTCGAGGCCGAACGCAAGACGATCCAGATCCGCACCGAGGACCTGCAGGGCAGGCGCAATACCCTGAGCCGGCAAATAGGCCAGCTCAAGGCGAAGGGCGCAGCGGGTCAGGTCGAGACCGAGGCGGTGATGGCCGAAGTGGCCCGCCACAAGACCGAACTGGAAGCCTCGGCCAGGCGCCTGGAACAGATCCAGCTCGAACTGCAGGCTCTGTTGCTCGCGGTTCCCAACTTGCCGCACGCGAGCGTGCCGATGGGCGCGGACGAACATGACAACGTTGTGGTGCGCAGTTGGGGCGCGCCCAGGAGTTTTGACTTTTTGGTCCGGGACCACGTTGACCTGGGCACGCCGCTGGGGCTCGACTTTGAACTCGGCGTCAAGCTCGCCGGTTCGCGCTTTACGGTGTTAAAGGGCCGGGTGGCTCGTTTGCACCGTGCGCTGGCCCAGTTCATGCTCGATGTGCAAACGCAGGAGCACGGCTACACCGAGTGTTACACCCCTTACATCGTGAATGCCGAGAGTCTGCGCGGCACCGGCCAGTTGCCCAAGTTCGAGGCGGACTTGTTTGCCGCCAGGAAAGGCGGCCAGGAGGGCGGCGCTGCGCACGACGACTGCGCGCTGTACCTGATTCCGACCAGCGAAGTGCCGCTGACCAATTTTGTCCGCGACGAGATCGTGCCGGAGTCTTCGTTGCCGATCAGGCTCACCGCCCACACGGCCTGCTTTCGCTCGGAGGCGGGCAGCGCCGGGCGCGACACGCGCGGGCTGATTCGCCAGCACCAGTTTGACAAGGTCGAGATGGTGCAAATCGTGCACCCGGACCAGAGCTACGAAGCGCTGGAGCAGATGACCGGCCACGCCGAGGCGATTTTGCAAAAACTCGGCCTGCCGTACCGGGTGATGCTATTGTGCAGCGCCGACATGGGCTTTGGCGCTGCCAAAACCTATGACCTCGAAGTTTGGTTGCCCGGACAGAATACTTATCGCGAGATCAGTTCGGTCTCCAACTGCGAGGCGTTTCAAGCGCGGCGCTTGCAGGCGCGCTTCAAGACCGCGCAGGGCAAAAACGAGTTGGTGCACACGCTCAACGGCTCGGGCCTGGCCGTTGGGCGCACCCTGGTGGCTGTGCTGGAGAACTACCAGAATGCTGATGGCTCGGTGACCGTGCCGACCGCGTTGCGGCCCTATCTGGGTGGCGCCGACTTGGTCTGAGTTTCGCGAGGGTCGCCAAAAGCGGCGTTTGTGCGCCGCCTGCGGCATCAAATATTGTCCTGAATCAAGTACTGGAATAGGGGCCAGCCTGTTGTCCGGGCGATAATCGCCACAGGTGATGCTCGGTAGTCGGCGGGCGTGCCCAATCTCGTGCCCTCTTGAATCTAAAAGGAAAGCTATGCCTACCTGGTTGCTGTACACCGCCTTTGCTACGTTTGCCATTCTCGTTCTTACCGCGTCGTTCTTCTTTGTTGTGACCCGTGGTGCGCTGCTCATGCGCGGCGTCATGCCCGGCGCGCAGGACGACGCCGCACACGTCTATCCGATCTATTCGAACATGCGCCTGATCCGCATGATCGATTTCCAGCCGATCATTGCCGCCATTTTGTTGTTCCAGTACGACCGCCTGGTCTCGGCCATCACCGCCGGGTTGCACGGCACTGCGCTCAAGGGCAAGAAGGTGCTGATTACCTCGTGTGCCTTTGGCAACGTGATTCCGCGCGTGGTCAACGCCGCGCTGGACGCGGGCGCGCAGCGCGTTCTGATTGCCGACATCATCAAGAACGAGCTTGATCACGCACAAGGCAAACTGCTCAAGCACGCCGGCAAGATCGAGTTTCTGCAGGAAAACGCCACCGCGATGAAGCAAGCCGATGGGTCGGTGGCTGCCAACGTGATCTTTTTCCTGCTGCATGAACTCCCGCATCATCTCAAGGGCCAGGCGCTGCAAGAGGCCGGCCGTGTTCTGGCCCCCGGGGGCAAGCTGTACCTGGCCGAATTCCACCGCCCGGACCTGTGGGTGTTGCGCGCGTTGAGCTGGACTTATTTCAAGGTGTTCGAGCCGCTGGGCCTGGCGCTGTGGGATACGCACGACCCGCTCAAGCAGCTCGAAGCGATGGGGGGCTTTACCTGTGAGCGCCGCACGGTGTTCTTTGGCAATTTCCAGATCATCGTCGCGACCAAGGACTCCGCGGCCTGAGGCTTGACGCTGGACCGGGTCCGGGGGGCGTCCGGACGCTGAACAAATGACGTTCCCGATGGACAATTCACCCTCTTACACGCCACCGAAGATCTGGTCCGCCGGGAAGGAAAACGGTGGCCGTTTCGCCAGCATCAATCGCCCGACTGCGGGTTCGACCCATGAAAAGGACCTGCCGGTAGGGCGCCATCCGTTGCAGCTCTATTCGCTGGGCACGCCCAACGGCGTGAAGGTCACGGTGATGCTCGAAGAACTGCTGGCCGCCGGGCACACGGACGCAGAATACGACGCCTGGCTGATCCGGATCAACGAGGGCGACCAGTTTGGCAGCGGCTTCGTCGCCGTCAACCCAAACTCAAAGATCCCTGCCTTGCTCGACCGCAGCGGACCCACGCCGACCAGGGTGTTTGAGTCAGGTGCGATCCTGATTTATCTGGCCGAAAAGTTCGGCGCCTTTCTTCCGGCGCAGGGCGCTGCGCGCGCCGAGTGCCTGTCGTGGCTGTTCTGGCAGATGGGCAGTGCGCCCTTCCTCGGCGGGGGATTTGGTCATTTCTACGCCTACGCGCCGACCAAGATCGAATACGCGATCGACCGGTACGCGATGGAGGTCAAGCGCCAGCTCGATGTGCTGGATCAACGCCTGGCCCAGAGTCCTTTTCTGGCCGGCGATGACTACACGATTGCCGACATGGCGGTCTGGCCCTGGTACGGCACGCTGGTCAAGGGCCAGTTGTACGAAGCCGGCGAATTCCTTCAGGTTCAGGCGTACACGAACGTGCTGCGCTGGACCAACCAGATTGCCCGGCGTCCCGCCGTCCAGCGCGGTCGCATGGTGAACCGCACCTTTGGTGAACCCGCCAGCCAATTGCACGAGCGCCATGACGGCCGCGACTTCGACACCAAGACCCAGGACAAGCTGATCGCGCCAGTCTGAGGCGCAACGCCCTGTCCGCATAGCGAGACCCCATCATGATGACTCTATACGACTGCAGCACCGCTCCGAGCCCGCGGCGTGCACGCATCCTGCTCGCCGAAAAGGGCGTTCTCCACGAGACAATTCCAGTGGACCTGAAGAACGCCGAACAACTGAGCGATGCCTACCGAAAAATCAATCCGCTGTGCACAGTACCGGCGCTGCGCACCGAGGAGGGAGCGATTCTGACCGACAACGCAGCGATCACGGCCTATCTGGAGGCGCGCTACCCGCAGCCACCGCTGCTGGGCGCGACGCCAATCGAGAAGGCGCAGATAGCAAGCTGGAACTGGCGCATCGAGTTTGACGGGCTGATGGCGATCGCCGAGGCCATGCGCAACAGCGCGCCTGCGATGGCCAATCGGGCGCTGCCCGGGCCGACGGACTACCCGCAGATTCCCGAACTGGCGCAGCGCGGCCTGGCCCGGCTTGCCCAGTTCTTCGTCACGTTGAACGACCGGCTCGCGCTCAGCGAATTCATTGCCACCGACCAATTCAGCGTTGCCGACATCACTGCCGTGGTGGCCGTTGACTTTGCGCGCGTTGTCAAGATCAGGCCAGGCGAACAGCACCCGCACGTGCAGCGCTGGCGCGCCCAGATGGCGACACGGCCGTCAATGTCTCTGTAGGGCACAAAGCGCAGCACGGCGGTTCGATGCCTTGGGTGTGAGCACAACCTTGCCCGCAGTTCGCCGCGACCATGACCGATCAAGCAATGCCCGTCAGCGCGTACCAAGTGCACAGCAGTGGGCGCTACCGCGCTAGCGTTCTAACCCGCGGCCCGTGGCACCCCGAGCACCAGCACGCCGGCCCGCCCATCGCCTTGGTTTGCCGTGCCATCGAGCACGCGGCGGCCGGGCAAGGATTGACCCACATCGCCCGACTCACCGCCAACCTGCTGCGTCCGGTACCCATTGGCGAGCTCGCGATCGAGGTCGCCACCGATTACGCCGGACGCAACGCCGGTCATTTTTCGGCGAGCATCATCGCGGGCGGGAAAGAAGTTGCGCGTTTCACGGCGCTGGCCCAACGCGAGAACGACATGCCCATTCCTGACGGGCTGCCCGGGCACCCGCTGGCGCTTGCGCCCAAAGGCCCGGACGAATCAACGGCGTGTACTTTCCCCTTTGCCGGAAAGCTCGTCGGTTACGCCGATCTGGTCGAGACCCGGATTGCGCATGGCAAGATGTTCAGTGGCCCCTGTGCCATCTGGTTTCGCCTGCGCCACCCCCTGTTGGAAGATGAACTGCCAAGTGCTTACCAGCGGGTTGCCGTGGCCGCCGATTCGGGCAACGGCATCAGTGCGGTTCTGGATCTGGAGCGCTACAGCTTTGTCAATTCCGATCTGACCATCAACCTATTGCGCAGGCCCCGGGGCGAATGGATCTGCCTCGACGCTCGCACCCACCTCGGCCCGAACGGCGCCGGGCTGGCCGAATCAGCGCTCTACGATGTTCACGGCCTGATCGGCCGGGCCATGCAAAGCCTGGCGGTGAGTCGGCGCAGGTGAATCAATAACCGAAGCGCCTGCACGGCCCGCCTTTTGTTCTATGACGACTGTGAGACCTGAACGGCTTTGGCTGCCAGCTGGCGCAGCTCGGGCTTGTAGATCTTGCCGACCAAGGTCATCGGCATCGTTTGCAGCACCGTCACAGACTTGGGACGCGCTGGTGGTTCATCGACCCGCTCCCGCACGAAATCGAGCAGTTCGGCCTCAGAGGCTACCGCGCCCGGGGCCAGCGTGACAAAGACCACTGGCAACTCGCCGGCATACGCATCGGGAGCACCCACGGCGGCACAATGCTGCACCGCGGGGTGTGCAGCCATGGCATCTTCGATTGCCTTGGGGTCGATGTTGTGGCCACCGCGAATGATCAGATCCTTGGAGCGGCCGCTCAGGTTGAGCCGACCCTGATCGTCGAGCCAGCCCAGGTCGCCCGTGGCTAGCCAGCCATCGGCCGTCAGGGCGCGCGCATTGTCCTGAGGGTCGACAAAGCCCGAAAACAGGTTGGGTGACTTGAAGAGGACCATGCCCTGCTCGCCAGTGGGCAGGCCGCGGTCGGTTGCATCGCCGTGCTCATCCAGGGCCACCACGCGCAGTTCGGTGTAGGGCAGTCTGAAGCCGACGCAGCCCACTGGTGCATTGACGCCAGGGGGTGTGATGGTGGAAATGCCCGCCATCTCCGTCATGCCAAGACTCTCATGCACGTGCAAGCCAGACAGTGCCTCAAAGCGCGCCGCCAGATCGGGTGAGAGGGGGGCCGCACCCGTGCGGCAATAGCGCAGCGAGGAGATGTCTGCGTTGCCAATTGGGACATTGGCCAGAGCTGCCAGCACCGTGGGCACGGCCGAGACCGCGGTGGCCCGATAGCGCTCGACCAAGCGCCAATAGTTGATCAGCACCTCGCGGTTGCGAAACAGGGCGGTGGTTGGAATCACTACCTCCGAACCGGCGGCGAACGATGTCAGAGCACCGGGCAACACGCCTGCCACATGGAACAGGGGATAGCCGTTGATAACCACATCGGAGGCCAGCGTGCCCTGCATCTGCACGCAGGCCCAGGCCGTGAAGACCTGGGCAGCGTGACTGTGACGCGCCAGCTTGGGAGCGCCTGTGGTACCTCCCGTATGAAAGTAGGCCGCGATGTCGCCGGGAGCGATGCTGCGTTCGCTGACGAGCCGGTCATCGACTTCGGCACGGCGCAGCTGGCCAAAGTCCAGTACACCGTCGCGCAGGGTGGGTGCCTTCGCTTCACCAAGCGGAGCAACGCGCAGCACCGCGCGCAGGGTTGGCACCTGCGTGCGGATGCGCATCGTCTTGGACCAGATGCCAGCTTCATCATCCGAGCCCCAGGCGAACAGCGCTTTGGCCTTGCCGGCGTTCAGCAGGGCGATCAGCTTCTCTTCGCTCAGCAGGGGATTGAGCGGTTGCACAATGCCCGCGGCCTCGCTGCCCCAGAGCGCAAGGTGGTACTCCAGGCAGCCCGGCAGCAGAACCCCGATGGCATCACCCGGCTGAACACCCAGGCGATACAGCAGGTTTGCCGTCTGGTGAATGCCGGCCAGCAGTTCCGCATAGGACCAACGGATCGGCGCATCTTCAGGGTCGGCCGAGCGCAGGAATGTCAAAGCAGTCTTGTTGCCAAACGCACGGGCCGTGCTGCAAAAGATTTCGTAGGTGCTGCGCTGCGTCAGCGCTTGCTCAAGAGGTGTTTGCTCAAGGCATCGAACGTCGGCTTCACTGCGGATTGGAAACGAGGGGGCGAAAGGCATACGCAATAGTACTGCGATTGCCGCAAGGCGCACTCAGAAGCCCTAAGCGCGAAGCCCCGCGTGGTGCGGGGCTTGGGCCAGCTTAGAATCGCACTGAGCGACTACGAAGTCGAGTTATTGGCGGAGAGACAGGGATTCGAACCCTGGATACGTTTGACCGTATACCGGATTTCGAGTCCGGCGCATTCGACCACTCTGCCATCTCTCCGGTGTCAAACGGGCTCAATTATATCAGCCGAGCACGCGCAATCCGGGGGTGCAGGCCGTGCGAAAGTGGCCTGCGTCGTCGCATCAATGCTTGTAGGAGTCGCTCGAATATGACTGGTTGGATGAACCGTGCTCTGGCGCTTGCCGTCCTGGTGACGCTGCCGCTGCTGATAAGTGCCCAAGCGCTGCCGATGCGCTTGCCAGACAATGTCGTGCCACTGTCATATCGGCTGGCTTTGACCGTCGATCCGCAGCAGTCCAGGCACCACGGCGAAGTCTCGATCGAGGTCGATATCAAGGCTGCAACGCGCTCCATCCGCTTGCATGCGAAGGGTCTTGCAGTGAGTTCGGCGATATTGCAGATTTCGGGCAAGAGCTACCGTGCGAAGGCTGCCGCGGTTGGCGAGCAAATGATCGAGCTGACCTTTGCCGAACAGATTGCGGCGGGCAGGGGCAAACTGGGGCTGGTCTTTGCAGGACACGTTGATGACAAGGGAAGCCAGGGGCTGTTTCGGCAAAAGGATCGGGGCCTCTGGTATGCCTTCACGCAGTTCGAGGCCAGCGACGCCAGGCGCGCCTTTCCGGCGTTTGATGAGCCTCGCTGGAAAGTGCCGTGGACGCTGGCACTGACCGTGCCGCAACAACTCGTGGCAGTTGCCAACACCGCGGTTGCCAAAGAAGTGCCGCTGGCCAAAGGCATGAAGCGGGTCGAGTTTTTGACGACCCGGCCGCTGCCGAGTTACCTGGTCGCTTTTGGCGTTGGCCCGTTTGATGTTCTCGACGGCGGCAAGCTTGGATCGACGCCGCTGCGTTACATCACGCCGCATGGGCGCGCCCAGGAGGCGCGCTACGCGGCGAGCATGACACCGGCCATCCTGGCAGCCCTGGAGAACTATTTTGGGCAGAGTTATCCGTATGGCAAGCTCGACGTGATGGCCCTGCCGATCACCCTGAATTTCGGCGCCATGGAAAACCCGGGACTGGTCACTTTTGCTTCGCGTCTGGTGCTGGCGAGCCCGGCCGAGGAAACGCTCAATTTCAGGCGCAGCTATGTTGCCATTCAAGCGCATGAACTCGCGCACCAGTGGTTCGGCAATTACGTGACGATGGCCTGGTGGGACGACCTCTGGCTCAACGAGTCGTTTGCCTCATGGATGGGTGACAAGATCACTGCCGGGCTCATGCCCGACTGGCATTTTGAGACCGGCACGCAGCAGGCGCGCTCGCGTGCCATGCGCGCTGACCGGTTGGCATCGGCGCGGCGCATCCACCAGCCGGTCAACGACGAGGCTTCGCTGGCCGGTGCGTTTGATGGCATCACGTACAGCAAGGGCCAGGCGGTGCTGGCCATGTTCGAGAGCTGGCTTGGTGCCGATGCGTTCCAGGCCGGCGTGCGACGCTACATGGTCAAGCACGCCTGGGCCAATGCCACCGGCGAGGACTTTGTCTCGGCCCTGACCGCTGGCAACGCCGCACTATCGGGTGCGCTCAGAAGTTTTACCGAGCAAGCGGGCATCCCGCGCTTGAAGGTTGCGTTGGTTTGCGAGGGCAAACCCGCGCTGCGGCTGTCGCAGACAAGGTTCTTGCCAACGGGGTCGACCGCGTCGGCGGATGCGATCTGGAACATTCCGGTGACGGTGCGCACGCCCGCCGGTCAGGCGCGAATGCTGTTCGGTCACACCGAGGAAAGTTTGCCGCTGCCTGATGCTACTTGTCCGCCCTGGGTTGAGGCCAACGCCGGTGGCGTGGGCTACTACCGCGTCGTGTACGAGGCGGGACGGCTGGACGCCCTGATGGCAGAAGCTGACCTGAACGTGAGTGAACTGCTGGCCGACCTCGATGACGCCCAGGCCCTGACGGAGGCTGGCGACTTGCAGGTGTCCGAAGCCTTGACCCTGGCCCTTCGGTACACCTCGCACCCGCGGCGCGAGGTGGTCGACGCAGCGCTGGGCGTCATTGCCCGCGTCGAGCCCCTGATTGGCACCGACCAGCGCAGCGCCTACGCCGCCTTGTGGCAGCGCGCCTTTGGTGCGCGTGGGCGCGCTCTTGGCCTGACCAGCCGGGCCGCCGACTCGGACGATGATCGCCTGATTCGGGAGCGCTGGCTGGCGCGGCTGGTGGACGCAGGACGCGATCAGGGGTTGCGCGCGCAGGCGCGCAAATTGGTACAGGAGTGGCTGCAGGATCGGACGTCGCTGGCGGTGGCTGATCGCGCACTGGTCTTGCGCAGCGCCGCGCTTGAGGGTGACCGTGCGCTGTTCGACGCGCTGGTCAAGGCCGCCCTGGCGAGCAATAACCGTGGAGAACGCGCGGACATCTACGCCGCGCTGGGACGTTTTGAAGCGCCCGAGTTGGCACAATCCGCACGAGAGTTGTGGTTGTCACCCGAGCACGATATTCGTGAACTCCTGATGGCGGGACGCGATCGGAACGCCGTCGACCTTGCACGCGAGAGTCTGTTTGCTTTCATGCGGCAGAATTTTGCCGCAATTGCGCGGCGTTTGCCCAAGGAATCAGTCGGTCGGTTTCCGCAATTCTTTTCCGGATTTTGTTCAACGGACAAGGCCAACGAAGTGCAACAGTTCTTTGCTGCGCGGCTCGACACCGGTTTTGGTGGCTCGACGCACCTCAAGCAGGCGCTGGAGAATATCCGTCTGTGCGCCGCCTATCGCGCCTTGCAGCACGGTAGCCTGGAGCGCTTCCTGGCCGGGGGCTGAGGCCGCCGCGGGCAGGGTGCGGCGGCGTGCACTAGGTGCCGGGCTTGAGCAGGCGCAAGGCGCTTGCCAGCTCCTCGTTTTCGATGCCAGCGATGCTGCTCAGGCAAGACAGGCTGGACAGGGCCGCGAGCCCATGTTCGCGCAGCGCGCCGATCGCGTTGGCCGCCTCTTTGGGGGAATCCAGGCCCGAGCTTTGCAACAGCACACGGCCACCGGGCTGCAGCAATTTGAAGTAGAACTTGCCGTCCCTCTCGCGGTACTGCTTGAATTGCGGCAGCGCAGCCTTCGAGCTGCGCTGCATCTGCGTAGCTGTGGCGCTGGTGCGCAGGTCGCGCAGTCCCACAGCGCGGCGCAACCCGGCGGTGAACGGGCGCGCCCGGGCGCTTGCCTTTTCGGCACCGGCGAGAAGAATCGCTTCCATCTCGGCGGGGTTTGCCATCAGGGCTGTGTAGCGCTGGCGCATCGGCGCGACCTCCGCATCAATGCGCTCGAACAACATCTGCTTGGCATCGCCCCAGGCAATGCCTTCGGCGTAGGCCCGACGCAGCACGGCAGTTTCTGGAGCGCTGGCAAATGCCTGATAGATTTGAAAAAGCGCCGAGCCTTCGGTCTGCTTGGGCTCGCCGGGTGTGCGCGAGTCGGTCACGATGCCCGCAACCAACTTCTCTAGCTCAGGTCGTGGCGCGAACAGCGGGATGTGGTTGTCGTAACTTTTGCTCATCTTGCGCCCGTCCAGGCCGGGCAGGGTGGCCACGTTGTCCTCGATCGCCGCCTCAGGCAGTGTGAAGTGCTCACCGTACAGGTGATTGAAGCGCTGGGCGATGTCGCGCGCCATCTCGATGTGCTGCACCTGATCGCGACCAACCGGCACCTGGTGCGCGTTGAACATCAGGATATCGGCTGCCATCAGCACCGGATACATGAACAGCCCGGCGCTGACGTTGGCGTCGGGCTCCTCCTGCGCCGCTACGTTCTGGTCGACAGCTGCTTTGTAGGCATGGGCGCGGTTGAGCAGGCCCTTGGACGTCACGCAGGTCAGCAACCAAGTCAGTTCGGCAATTTCGGGAACATCCGACTGTCGGTAGAACGTCACGCGTTCGGGGTCGAGACCGGCGGCGAGCCAACTCGCGGCGATTTCAAGCGTGGAGCGCTGGATGCGCTCGGGCTCGTCGATCTTGATCAGCGCGTGGTAGTCGGCCAGAAAATAGAAACTCTCCACGTCCGGGCGCAGGCTGGCCTGGACCGAGGGCCGAATGGAACCGACGTAATTGCCCAGGTGTGGCGTGCCCGAAGGCGTGATGCCAGTGAGGTAGCGTTTGAGGCTCATGCGAAATAGCTGATTTGTCAGACGGTCGGTGAACAGCCCTTAGCCAAAGAGCATGGCAACCGGCGTCAGGAGGATGTCGAGTACTGTGTAGGTGACGCTCATCAAGGGCTGCATCCATAGCGTGCTGACGAGCCCGGCAATGAGCAGGCCCATGACAATGAAAAACCCCCACGGTTCAACACGTGAGACCCACTCGGCCTGCCGGTAGGGCAGCAAGCCCACCAGGATGCGACCGCCATCGAGCGGCGGCAGAGGAAACAGATTGAAGACAAACATCACGACATTGACCAGCACACCGCCCTGCGCCATCTGCAGAAAAAACGGTTCGGTCACTTCGGTGCCTTTCAGCACGTAAAGCAAGACGCCCCAGAGCAGAGCCTGCACGAAGTTGGCCGCGGGTCCGGCCAGGGCCACCCAGATCATGTCGCGCTTGGGATTGCGCAGATTGCCAAAGCGTACCGGCACCGGTTTGGCGTAACCGAACAGGAAGGCGCCCGAAGTTGCAAAGTACAGCAGCAGGGGCATCAAAATGGTACCGATCGGGTCGATGTGCTTGATCGGGTTGAGTGTGATGCGCCCCAGTACGTAGGCCGTGTTGTCGCCAAAATGGCGCGCCGCGTAGCCGTGCGCCGCCTCGTGGATCGTGATCGCGAACAGTACCGGCAGAGCGTACAGGGCGACGGTTTGAATCAGGTGCGCAATATCCATCCTGCTATTGTCTCAGAGGGACAGGCCGAGTGCGGCGACGCTGCCCGCGCCCTGGCGAAGCACGACCGGCTCGTTGCCACTCATATCAACGACTGTGGTGGGTTCGAGCGCGCAGGCACCCGCGTCAATCACCGCTGCGATCTGGTTCTTGTAGCGCTCCAGAATATCCTGCGCGTTGTTCAGCGGCACACGCTCGCCCGACGGAATCAAGGTGGTGGCCAGCAACGGTCCGCTGTGCAGGGCCAGCAGCGCCTGCAATACGCGGTGCTCGGGCACGCGCAGGCCGATGGTGCGCCGCGCCGGGTGGCTCAGGCGGCGCGGCACTTCCTTGCTCGCTTCCAGAATGAAGGTATAGGGTCCCGGCGTGGCCGATTTGATCAAGCGGAACTGCCGGTTGTCGACCCGGGCGTAGGTCGCCAGTTCGCTTAGATCGCGGCACAAAAGCGTGAGATGGTGTTTGTCGTCCACGCCGCGTATGCGTCGCAGCTTGTCGGCCGCGACCTTGTCGTCGAGATGACACACCAGCGCGTAACTGGAGTCGGTCGGTACCGCCAGCACCTCGCCCTGTTCGAGCAGGGCGACCGCCTGCTTGAGCAGCCGAATCTGCGGATTGTCCGGATGAACGTCAAAGTATTGGGCCATGGCCGTATTGTCACAAAGCGAGATGCCCGCGTGCAAACCGGCTGTTCAGCGCGGCTGCATCGACGCGGGTGTCGGGTCGCTGGCCGGTGGGTGCTGGATCCGATCCGTGAGCAAGTCCCACACGGGTGTCAAGCCCGCAGGCAGCGGCGGCAGCTTGCCGATCTCCGTGTGGCTTTCGTCAGGACTGTGAAAATCGCTGCCGCGTGAGGCAGCCAGGCCAAATTCGCGGGCTGTGTTGGCGTAGCTTGCATACTCTGCCGTCGTGTGGCTGCCGGTCACGACTTCAACGCCCTGCCCACCGTGATGCTTGAATTCGCTAAACAGCGCAAACTCCTCGTTCGCCGTCAATTTGTAGCGCGCTGGGTGCGCGATGACCGCAACCCCGCCGGCCTGGGTGATCCATGCCACCGCGTCCTTGAGACTGGCCCACTGGTGCTCGACAAAACCCGGCTTGCCTTCCGTGAGGTAGTTGCGAAATACCTCGTGCGTATCGCGGCAGACACCGGTTTCCACGAGGTGCCGTGCAAAATGGGTCCGCGAGATCAGGCTGTGATTGCCGGCAAAGCGCCACGCACCTTCGTAGGCACCGTGAATGCCCACGCTTGCCAGTCCCTTGGACATTTCCAGCGCGCGCAGGCCGCGGCCATTGCGCGTTTGATGCAATCCGCGCTTCAGGCGCTCATCGTCGGCATCAAATCCCAGGCCAACAATGTGGACCGTCTGGCCGACAAAACTGACCGAAATTTCAACCCCGGTGAGGTAGCGCAACCCCAGCGCCCACGCAGCCGTTGCCGCGCGCTGCTGGCCTCCAATCTCGTCATGATCGGTAAGGGCCCACAATTGCACGCCGTTGGCCTTCGCACGTGCCGCCAGCAGTTCCGGACTTAACGTGCCGTCGGAAACGTCCGAGTGGCAGTGCAGGTCGGCGTTGAGCGCAGTGGACACTGGTCGTTTCCGCAGATTTCTATTGCGCCTGGAAGCCGCTGGTCTTGATGATCCTGGCCCAGGTCTGCGCATACGCACGCTCGCGGCTGGCGAGTTGCTGCGATGACATGTGGCCGACGCTCAAGCCCATGCCAGTCAAGCGGTCACGAACCTCGGGCAGCGCGATGACCTTGGCCAGCGCATCGGAAAAGCGGTCAATCGCTGCCTTGGGTGTTCCAGCCGGGGCAAAGATCCCGTAGTAGGGAATGTCCTCAAAGCCGGCCAGTCCCAGTTCGGCAAACGTCGGGACGTCGGGCAGGGCGCTCTGACGGGCGGCGCCCAGCACGGCGACGACGCGAAGCTTGCCTGCCTTGTGGTTCTCAATGAAGTCGGGAATGGACGCCACACCGGCATTGATCTGGTTGCCCAGCATGTCGCCAATCATCGGTGCGCTGCCGCGGTACGGCGCAGCCTGTAGATCCAGCGCGTATTTCTGTCCGATGAGCTTGACCAGGAATTCGGGCACCGAGGCCGGCGCCGGCACGCCGACCGTGCCCTTGCCGCCGCCTTGATTGCGCACCCAGGTCACGTACTCGCCCATGGTCTTGGCCGGCGTGCCGCCTGATACGGCGAACGAATTGACAAAGGTTGCGAATCCGGCTACCGCCACAAAATCGTGCGCTGGATCAAAGCCGGGATTTTTGATCACGAGCGGCAGGATCGATATCGTGTGGTCGTGCGACAGGAACAGGGTGTTGCCATCAGCAGGGGCTGCCTTAAGGGCTTGCGCGGCGATCTGGCCGCCCGCGCCCGCGCGGTTCTCGACGATGACGGGAACTCCCAACTGATCCTTGAGCTTGTCAGCGAGCGTGCGGGCGATGGCGTCGCTGCCGCCACCGGGCGGAAACCCGACCAACAGGTGAACGGTGCCGGTTTGCGCCAGGGCGGCGCTGCCCGCCAGCACGACGCCCAGCGCGAAGGCGCGCCGTGCCAGCAGTAGCAGGCGTTGGGAAAAAGAGTCAACCATGACTTTGCTCCAAGGAATGAATTGGTAAGAAGAAGTAACCTGCATTAGAACGCGCCGGGATAGGCCCCGCCGTCGGCCAGGATGTTCTGGCCGTTGATATAGCCCGCCTGCTGGCTGCACAAGAAGGCGCAAATGGCGCCAAATTCATCGGGCTGGCCAAAGCGTTGCGCCGGGATCGACTTCTTGCGGGCTTCGACGACGGTCTCAAGGATTTGGCCGGACTTTTTGGCCGCACCCTGCATCACGCCCTTGAGACGGTCAGTGTCGAACGCGCCTGGCAGCAAGTTGTTGATGGTGACGCCCTGGCCGGCGAGTCTGCTGCGCGAGACGCCGGCAACAAAGCCAGTGAGCCCGCTGCGTGCGCCGTTGGAGAGTCCAAGAATGTCGATCGGCGCCTTGACTGCGCTGGACGTGATGTTGACGATGCGTCCAAACCCGCGCGCGGCCATGCCATCGACGGTGGCCTTGATCAACTCGATCGGCGTGAGCATGTTGGCGTCCACGGCCTTGATCCAGGCCTCGCGGTCCCAGTCGCGGAAGTCGCCCGGTGGTGGGCCACCGGCGTTGGTGACGACGATGTCGAAATCGCGGCGCAGCGCGAAGACGGCCGACCGTCCCTGCTCGGTGGTGATATCGGCGACAACGGATAGCACTTCCGCGCCCGCCGTCCGGGCGTGTTCAGCTATCAATTTGGTAGCAGATGCGTGCAGGACTTCCGCACCGCGCGCCACGATCACCACGTTCACCCGCTCGCGTACCAGGGCTTGGGCGCAACCCAGTCCCAGGCCCTTGCTCGCGCCACACACCAAGGCCCATTTGCCTGCAATCCCGAAATCCATAACAATATCCCCGTTAGTTGCGAAGTGCGCCCACGATGATAGTTGCGAAATCACCAGCGCTGCGTCGTGTGCCTATAATTCTTCGCGACCCCGAGTGACAGGTAATTCGTCTGCAAAGGAACCCGCTCATGTGTACCCTTTCTCATATTCCATCATGCTGCGCGCCGTCTTGACTGTCGTGCTGGTCACATGGGCCGGTCACGGCCTCGTGCATGCGCAGGGTTTCAAATTCTCCGACGAAGACAAGGCCGAGCAGGCGCAGGAGGCCGAGAAGCAGGGCAGGGTTTCGGCATTGCTGCAGACCCCGTGTCGCAACAAGATCAAGAACCAGAAGATCATGGTCCTGATCGGCGAGAGCCGAAACGGTGTCATGCATGCGAGTCAGAGCTCGTTCAGCCCACATTTCGACGCCATCAACTCGCGCCTGCAGGCCTTGGGCCTGAAGACCGTCACGCAGGCGCAGATTCGCCAGCAGGTGGCTCAGGCGGAAATTGACGCGTACTTCAAGAACGATCCCGACGCGGCCATCAGCGCGGCCAAGCGGCTCGCCGCCCAATACATTCTGCGCGGTGTGATTCGCACGCATACGGGGCGAAACCTGGCGATCAACCTCAATCAGGTCAACGTTGGCATGAATTTCACTCTGACCGGCGCCAACGGGCGCATGATTTCGCAGACCAGCGCCGAGAATGCGAGTTATGCCGGGCAGGATACGTCGGGCATGGCGCTGACCCTCATCAATGAACGCGCGGACGAGGTGGTGGCGACCCTGTACAGCGACTATTGCCGCCGTGCCGGGGTTCGCTGAATATCCGTTTCAACGTCCTTTTTTTTTGGAAATATCATGACTTCATCGATGACTCGATTTCGTTGGTGTGCCACCCTCGCTGCTGCGCTTGCGCTGGGGGCTGTTGGCGTTGAGGCGCAACCGACATTTGGCAATCCTTCGCCGACTGCCGGGAGTTCAACGTCCGAGAAAGCGAACGCCGCAGCCGACGCCGCCGCCTATCGGGAAGTGGACTACGTCAACCGCGCCCGCAAGGGTCCGGCGCTCGTCGTTATCCCCGGCGAGGTCAAGAGCAACAATGCGAGCTTCCTGCAGAAGTTTGGACCCAACAACATCGCCGATTTCGGTGAGCTCGAGTTGTCGAACGCAAACTTTCAGGTGCTCGAACGCGCCAATCTTGGCAACCTGCTCCGAGAGGTTTCGCTGGCGTACAACCTGGGCGATCAGGCCGCAGCACGCAAGACGATGCAGATAGGCAAGCTGCGTTCCACCAAATGGATCGTCAAGTTTGACATTCTCAAGGCCGAGCAGATCGCAGAAAACAAGAAGGGATTCGACGGGCGGGCCGTGGGTGGCCTGATCTCGCTGTTTGGCGGCGTGGCTGGCAGCGCTGCCGGTACGGTGGCGGGCTCGGTGCAAAACCAGGAAGCCACCGGCGTCTGGCTGATCGGCATGCGGTACAAGATCATGGATGCGAGCACCACCGAGCAAGTGGCGCAGGGCTACAAGGAACTGAAGATGGAAGTTGGCTCGACGCAGAGCAGCGTGATGGGAATTTCCGAGGGCGCCAAGGGTGGCGTGGGCCTCGACACCATGGTGCAGCGCCTGGTGCAGACCGCGGTCTGGGATATCGATTCCAAATACAAGTAAGCAAGCCTGGCTGACGGCCAACTCTCGCCCAAGGAGCACGATATGGCAGGTATTACCAAACTGGGAAAGTATCTCATCCGGCGCGAACTCGGCAAGGGTGCCATGGGTGTCGTGTATGAGGGCTTTGATCCCATCATCGAGCGCACGGTCGCAATCAAGACGATTCTGCCAGCGCAACTCAAAGTCGAAGAGGCAACGGACGTGCTGGCCCGGTTCAAGCGCGAAGCGCAGGCCGCCGGGCGGCTGAACCATCCTGGCATCGTTGCCATTTACGAATACGGCGAAGAACTGGTCGAGAGCGAACAGACCGTGGTGACCGGTACCCAGGCGAGCGGCGGCGATTCGCGCGTGGCCTATATCGCCATGGAGTTTGTCAAGGGTCGCGAACTGCAGGACTATTTTGAGGCCAACGAACGCTTTGCCTTGTCAGCAGTGACGCGCATCATGGGCGAAATTCTGGCTGCGCTGGGACACGCCCATGACCATGGGGTCGTTCATCGTGACATGAAACCGGCCAATCTCATCGTGCTCGATGACGGTCGGGTCAAGGTTGCAGATTTTGGCATCGCACGCGTTGAGAAGTCGGAACTGACCCAGGTCGGCACGGTGATGGGGACACCTTCGTACATGTCTCCCGAGCAGTTCATGGGCCAGACCGTGGATGGGCGCAGCGACCTTTTTTCCTGCGGCGTCATCCTGTATCAGTTTCTCACCGGCGAGCGGCCGTTCACCGGCAACACGACCACGATCATGTACAAGGTGCTGCGCGAGGAGCCGTTGCCACCTTCCACGCTCAACGGGTCGCTGCCAGGAGGCTTTGATGCGGTCGTGAAGAAAGCTATGGCCAAGAGTCCGGATCAGCGCTTCCAGTCGGCCGCTGATTTTGCGGAGGCGATCGCCGCCGTAGCGGCCCAGCCAGCGAGCGATCAGGCCCTGGTCGACGTTGCACCAGCCGCCACCGCCGCAAGTGTGACGACGGCGAGCGTGGCGCCGGCCCAGACCGCACCGCAAGCCACGGCCCGCTCGCCCAAGATGGTGATGGCCGCGCTGGCCGCCGTGGTGGTGCTTGTTCTTGGCGCCGGGGCCTACTTCAGCACCGGGCGCGACGTGGGCGGTGCGGGGCAAACGGCCCAAGGTTCTGCGCCATCGCCGACGCCGACCGTGCTGGCCACCGACACAATGACGGCGCCAGTCAGCGCCATTGCCGCGGGCAACATCGTCATCAGTGCTCTGGGGATGGTCGATCCGAAAGACCCGAAATTCAACGGCAACGCGGGCGCAGCCCAGGACGAGGCGCGTGCCGATGCGAAACGCCAGCTCGTCGAAAAGGTGCTGGGCCTGTACGTGGACAATGGCTCACTGAACAAGAATTACGCCCTGATCGAGCAGAAGCTCCTGGCTCAGCCTGGCACCTTCATCAAGACGATGCTGCATGAAGGCACCCCGGTGGCGGGCAAGGACGGGCTGGTGGAGACCGAAACTCGCGCGGTGCTCAGGATGCGCGACGTGCAGAAATCCCTGAACCAACTCTCCAAGGATGAGCGCGTTGAATTCATCCGCAACAATGGCGACCCCAAGGTCGCGATCCAAATGACCATCGCCAATGCCGAGACGGCGCAGGCGTTGCCGGCGGCGCGCTCGCAGTTGGCCGAAAATATTCTCAAGGAGCGCATCAAGTCCTTCGGCTTTCGCGTCTGGTCCAGCGACAGCGGCGTTGCCACCGCGCCCACCGCCCGGGGTGCAGATTTCCTGATTCAAGGTGAGGCAAAGGTCAAGCAGTTGTCGGCCAAATTACCGGCTTCGGGACTGACCATCACGAAGACGGTGCTGACGTCTTGGACGGTCAAGGCCATTGACAAGGCCAGCGGCGAGGAAATCTATCTCAATACAGTGCTGCCCCAGGGGCAGAGTTGGGCCAGCGAGGATCTGGCGTTGGCCGACATTGGCAAACTGATGGGCGAGGAATTTTCCAAGAATTTTTTCCTGCAGTATTTTGATTTTGGCGTGCATGCGACTCGTCTGAAGATCACCGGGCTGCCTGACGCGCAGACCGCCCGGCTGTTGCTGCGCGAGCTCCGTGGTGTGCGCCAGGTGCTCGACGCCGAGTTGCTCGACGACGCCGGAAGTTATCGGATGCAACTGGCGCAGGGCAACACGGCGGCGCTGGTGCAGGACGCGATCATCAAGCCGCTCAATGCCAAACTGGGTCAGAACTGCTTTGCCTTTACCGCCGCGGGTGATACCGAAGTCAGCGTCAGCTTTGCCAGCGCTTGCGCCGCTGCCGCGGTGGTCGGCAAGCTTGCGTCGATGCCACCGGCTGGACTGCTCGACGCGCCTGCGTCGCGTGGCAAGGCATTGTTAAAGGGCATGGGGAAGACCACGACCTGATCGGGCGCGTCAGGATAGACGCTTACGCGAACACGGAGAACTCGACAAATTCGTCGCCGGCTTCGCGCACGCTGTGCCCAAAGCCAATGCGCCCGACACCGCGCAACATCACTTCCTCGCGGCGCAAGGCGAACTCGGTCTCGCCCGCGGTCAGCAAGAAGGTCCCGTTTGTGCTCTGGTCGATCAGAAAGAACTTGTTTTGGCGCCGCTCGATGCGCGCGTGTTGGCGTGAAGCCCGGCTGTCAGCGACCGTGATCCGGCAGCTTGGGTCGCGGCCCAGGAACAAGCTCGCATCGCCAGGCTCGACGACCAGCGTGCTGCCCCGGTAACAAAGCTGCAGAGTGGTTTGCTCGAACGGGGTAAAGATCGACGGCGTGGCCATCGTCAGTTCTTCGCCTCCTTGCCAGATGATTTCGCACACCGTCACCTCATCGCCCTTGCCCTTGACCGTCACGGCGGCGATGCGTCGCGTGTTCTTCTGCAGCAGCGGCGACAGGCACTGTACGGTCGCGCGGGTCGTGATGATTTGCCCGGCCTTGGCAAAACCAACCATGCGCGCGGCCAAATTGACGGTGTCGCCAAAGACGTCGTTATGCGCCTGCAGCACGGGACCAAAATGCAGACCAACTCGAATCGCCCGCTTGATATTTGATACGGTGGGCAGGGACATGATCCTGTGCTGCAGGTCGCATGCTGCCAGGCAAGCCGCGTCGGCGTCGGGCAGCGCACACATGATTTCGTCGCCAATGGTCTTGATCACTCGACCGTTGTATTGCCCGACGATCTTGCGCATCATGATGATGCACGCGTCGATAATTTTCTTCGCCTGCGCGTCGCCCAGCGTGTCATAAAGGCTGGTGCTGCCCACAATGTCGGCAAACAAGACGGCCAGCCGGTGCGGGTCGTTCTTGTTTGCTGCAGGCATTGCTGGGGAACTTGCAGAGGATGTCATGACGGTGGGACCCATTCAGCCAAGCCCGGACACGGCCGCCGCGTCTGCAGTTCGGGCCTGGAGATGTGAATTCTAGCCAGACGCGGCCCGGGCGTCGCGGGTTACTACAAATATTCCCGTGATCACGAGCACGGTACCCAGAACCAGCCACAGGGTGAACGGTTCTCCCAGGAGCACGACGCTCATCAGGATGGTTGACAGCGGCCCGATCATGCCAACTTGTGACACGGTGCCGGCACCGACGCGCTCGATCGCCATCATGACGAGAAGGACCGGCACCGCCGTGCACAGAGTGGCGTTGAGCAGGGATAGCCAAATCACCTCGGGAGCCACCACGGCCGCGCTCCAGGGCCGCAGCACCACGAACTGGCAAATGCACAGCACGCAGGCCACGGACGTGGCCAGCCCAACCAGCCGTAGTGAACCCAGACGCTGCACCAACTCACCGCTGAAGATCAGATAAAGGGCGTAACTCACAACGCTGAGAAAGACCAATAGCGCGCCCAGGGCGACGTCGCGGCCCTCCAGCGTGGCCTCGTGCCCGAACACGAGGATCACGCCGGCGTACCCCACCAGCATGCCCACCGTCTGACGGCGTGTGATCACTCGGGCGTACAGCACTCGCCCAAGGACCAGCACCAGCGTCGGGTTCAGATAAAGGATCAGCCGTTCAAGCGAAGCGCTGATGTAGGACAACCCGGCAAAATCAAGGTAACTCGCGAGGTAGTAACCCGTGACCCCCAGGCCCAAAATGCCGCCCCATTCACCGCGTTTCAGAGCGGGCTTGTTGCGGCTGGACCACCAGGCCATCAGCGCGAAGATGGGCAGCGCAAACAGCATGCGGTACATGATCAGCGTGACCGCATCAACACCGTAGCGGTAGGCGAATTTGACGATGATCGCCTTGGCGCTGAAGGCGATGGCTCCGGCGCTGGCCAGAAGCACGCCACTTGCTATAGTTTTAGAAGCATCACGCGCTTGTGGCACAGGCGCTACAGCCGGTTCAGCAGGCCGCGGCATACCCGTCACGACGACCGTCGCTCGCGGCCACGTAGCCGTCGCTGGCGGGTTCGCCCAAGCGCCAGATGAATTGGCCGGCCCCGAAGTCCTGGTACGAGTTGTGCTGGACGCTGGTCTGATGCCCGCGCTCGGCCAAAGCCTGCACGGTACCGGCGGCCATGGCGGCTTCGACCTTGACGGAAAGTCCGCTCTCGAAGCACCAGCGCGGCGCGTCGCACGCGGTCTGCGGATTCTGGCCGTGGTCGAGCATGCGAACCAGCGTCTGCATGTGTCCCTGCGGTTGCATGTTCGCGCCCATTACGCCAAAGCTCATGACGGGTTGGCCCTCACGTGTCAGGAACGCCGGGATGATCGTGTGAAACGGCCGTTTGCCCGGTGCCACCTGATTCGGGCTGCTTTGATCGAGACTGAAGCCATGGCCCCGGTTCTGCAGGCTGATGCCAAACGACGGTTCGACACAGCCCGAGCCAAAACCAAGATAGTTGCTCTGGATGAAGCTGACCATCATTCCCGATTCATCCGCTGTGCTGAGGTAGACCGTGCCGCCCCGGCGGTGGGTCTCATCGGGCGTTCCGGCATGGAAGGTCTGTGCGCGGCGCATATCGATCATTCTCGCGCGCGCGGCCAGGTAGTCGTCCGAGAGCATCTGCTCGACGCTGACTTGCATGCATGCGGGTTCGGCGACGTAGCGGTAGACGTCGGCAAAGGCGAGCTTCATGGCCTCGATCTGAACGTGCTGGGCATCAACACCGTCAACGTCCATGTCGGCAAGGTCAAACTGTTGCACGATGCCCATTGCCATCAATGCTGCGATACCCTGGCCATTGGGCGGGATTTCGTGCAGCGTGTAGCCCCGGTAGCCGTGGCTGATCGGTGTCACCCACTCGCACTGGTGCGCTGCCAAATCGTGCAGGGACAGGGCGCCTCCGTGCTGCGCGGCAAAGCTGGCCATGGCCGCGGCAATGTCACCGCGGTAGAAAGATTCGCCTTGCGATTGTGCGATCGAGCGCAGGGCCCGCGCGGCGGCTGGGAATCCAAACCATTCGCCGACCATGGGCGCGCGCCCGCGCGGCAGGAAGGCCTGTGCAAAGCCCGGTAGCGCATGCAACTCCTGCGCCGCCGCGGCCCACTTTTGCTGAACCACGACTGGCACGCAGCAGCCGCGTTCGGCCAAATCGATGGCGCCCTGCATGAGCGCGGCAAAGGGCAATTTGCCAAAACGCTTGCTCAAGGCGGCCCAGGCCGAAACTGCACCCGGTACCGTGACCGAGTCCATGCCGCGTTTGGGCGGCGTTGTGGCATGGCTGCCGTAACGCTTGTGGAAGTAGTCAGCACTCCACGCCTGCGGCGCACGGCCCGCGCCGTTAAGCCCGTGCAGCGAGCTGCCGTCCCACAGAATGCAAAAGGCGTCGCTGCCCAGCCCGTTGTTGACGGGTTCGACCACGGTCAGGGCCGCTGCGGTTGCAACCGCAGCGTCCACTGCGTTGCCGCCCTGCTGCAGAACCGCAAGGCCGACCTGGGCGGCCAGCGGGTGCGAGGTGGCGACGACGTTGCGGGCAAACACCGGCAGACGCGCGAAGTTGTAAGGGTTGCGATAATCGAAAGTCATAGTTTGGATTATCAACCGGCCGGTCCATCGTGAGGCGTTGACATGGTGACTCAAAGTGCAAGGCAATTTGTGCGACGGCTCGGCCCAGGGCTGATCACTGGGGCGGCGGACGACGACCCCAGCGGTATTGCCACCTATTCGCAGGCTGGAGCCCAATTCAGGTTTGGGCTGGTGTGGACGTTGTTGCTGACGACGCCGCTGATGATCGGCATCCAGATGCTCTCGGCACGCATTGGTTGGGTCACCGGCGAGGGTCTGGCGGCCAACATCAACAAGATGTTTCCGCGCTGGCTGACCAGCGGACTTGTCGGTTTGCTGGTTGTGGCCAACACCATCAACATCGCCGCCGATATCGGTGCGATGGGCGAGGCGATCCGGCTGTTGATCGGTGGTCATTTGGCGCTGTACGTGCTGGGCTTTGGCCTGCTGTCCATTGCCGCGCAGGTGTTCTTTTCGTATGAGCGCACCGTGCGCATCCTGAAATGGCTGACACTGGCGCTGTTCGCCTACGTGGCGGTGATTCTGGCTGTGTCGGTGCCGCTGAGTCAGGTCATCTCTGAATCGCTTCGGCCGTGGTCGTTTCTGCCCAAGGATGTTTCGGCCAAGAACTATGCTTCGATGGTGGTTGCGGTGCTGGGAACGACGATCAGTCCGTACCTGTTCTTCTGGCAGGCGGCACAGGAGGTTGAAGACAATCGTCGGCGACCGCAGGTGCAGGAGCTGCGACTGCATCCTGACTATGCGGCCGAGCATCTGTCGCGGATCAAGCAGGACACTTTCGTTGGCATGAGCTTCTCCAACGTCATTGCGCTGTGCATTGTGGTGGCCACCGCGGTGACCCTCAATCAGCACGGCGTTACCAACATTCAGACATCGGCGCAGGCGGCCGAGGCGTTGCGCCCGGTCGCCGGTGAATTCGCATTTGCCGTCTTTGCGTTGGGGATTATCGGTACCGGGCTGCTTGCGGTGCCTGTGCTGGCCGGTTCAGCCGCCTACGCGGTGAGTGAACTCTATGGCTGGAAAGCCGGGCTCTCGCGCGGGTTTCACGAGGCCAGAGGCTTCTACGTCATCATTGTGGCGGCTACGGGCATCGGCACTGTGATGAGCGAACTCGAGGTGGACCCCATCCAGGCGCTGGTCTGGAGTGCCATTGTCAACGGTGTCATCTCGGTACCGATCATGGCCGCGTTGATGTGGATCGGCCAGTCCAGACGACTGATGGGCGCGCACACGATCTCCTTGCGCCACCGCTTTTTCGGCTGGGCTGCCACTGCGGTCATGGCGGTGGCGGTGCTGGTCATGCTGGTGACCAGCTTTTTTTGATTCAGTCCTCCACAAATGCCTCTTCACGTTTCTTCTTGATCGAGGGCAACAGAACCACGACCAGCAGGAGCGCGGCCGCGGCCAGCAGGCTTGCCGACAAGCCGCGTGTCACGAACACGCTCCAGTCACCGCGCGAAAGCAGCAACGCTCGGCGCAGGTTTTCTTCCATCATCGGCCCCAGGATGAAACCCAGCATCAGGGGCGCTGGTTCCACACCGAGCTTGATGAAAAGATAGCCTATGAAACCAAAAATCCCAACGGTCCAGACGTCAAACGTATTGTTGTTGGTCGAATACACGCCAATCGCGCAAAACAACACAATCGACGGAAACAGCCAGCGATAGGGTACCGTGAGCAACTTGATCCAGATGCCAATCAACGGCAGGTTCAGGATGATCAGCATGGCGTTGCCAATCCACATGGAGGCGATCAAACCCCAAAACAGCTCCGGGTTGCTGGTCATCACTTGGGGGCCAGGCTGGATGTTGTGGATCGTCATCGCACCAACCATCAGCGCCATCACGGCGTTGGGTGGAATGCCAAGTGTCAGCAGTGGTATGAACGAAGTCTGCGAGGCGGCGTTGTTGGCCGATTCAGGCGCGGCGACGCCGCGGATGTTGCCTTTGCCAAAAGGCACCTCACCCGGCTGCAGCTTGGTTTTCTTCTCCAGCGTGTAGGCACCAAAGGCCGCCATCACCGCGCCACCACCGGGCAGGATGCCCAGCACGGAACCCAATGCCGTGCCGCGTAGCACGGCTGGAATCATGCGTTTGAAGTCTTCCTTGGTTGGCCACAGGCCCTGCACTTTGGAGGTAAACACCTCACGTTCGCTTTCGTGTTTGCCCAGGTTGCTGATGATTTCACCGTAGCCGAACACGCCCATCGCGATGGCGATAAAACCAATGCCGTCGGTCAGCTCGGGAACATCAAAGCTGAAGCGCGCCACACCCGAATTCACGTCGGTCCCGACCAGTCCCAGCAGCAGACCGAGCAGGATCATGCCGACCGCTTTGAGCAAGGAACCTGATGCGAGTACCACGGCACCGATCAGGCCCAGCACCATCAGTGAGAAATATTCGGCGGGTCCAAACTTGAAGGCAACTTCCGTCAGGGGTACGGCAAAAGCGGCCAGCACCAGCGTGCCAACGCAGCCGGCAAAGAACGAGCCCAGACCGGCCGCTGCCAGCGCCGGACCGGCGCGGCCCTGACGCGCCATCTGGTAGCCGTCGATACAGGTGACCACCGAAGAAGTCTCACCGGGCAGATTGACCAGAATGGATGTGGTGGAGCCGCCGTACTGCGCGCCGTAGTAGATGCCAGCGAGCATGATCAGCGCCGAGACCGGTGGCAGCGCGTAAGTGGCGGGCAACAGCATGGCGATGGTGGCGACCGGGCCAATGCCCGGGAGCACGCCAATCACGGTGCCCAGGAAGCAACCGATGAATGCGTACAGCAGGTTGATCGGTGTGAAGGCGACGCCAAACCCCAGCGACAAATTCGCAAACAAATCCATGAGTCAGTTCCTCAACCCGTGACGAAGGCTGGCCAGGCCGGAAACTGCAGCTTGAGCAGCACGATGAAGCCAAAATAGCTCGCGACTGCCAACACCGTGGCCAGAATCAGTACTTCCTTGAATTTGAATTCGTCACTAGCCAGGCCGGCGACGAAGGTCAACGCGTAAATGGCCGCAATCATGCCCATTGCCGGTAACCCGATGCTGGGCAGACCACCAAGCAGCACACCAAAGACCAAGTTGGCTGCGATCACGAAGAACAGTGGCTTCCAAGCCCAGGAGCCGACTTTTTCTCCGTCTTCGGTTTCCACCACCAGCGCCTTGAACGTGATGACGGCGCCAAGAATGGCCATCAGGACGCCGAGCATCAGCGGGAAATAGCCCGGGCCCATGCGCGCGCCGGTACCGATCGTGTAACTGGTCGCGCCCCAGGCAAAGGCGACACCGACTGCGGTAAACAACAGTCCCGAAAAAAAATCCTTCTGGCTCTTGATATTCATCTGGGGTTTTCTCCTAACCTACGACCAGCGCATTCTGCACGGGAAACTGTCGGCGCGGGCTTGTGGCTTTCACCTATGTCGCATCCGCGATCCGGTCTAACTCAAAGGCGGCGTGGACAACAGAACTTCGTCGATCACGGTCAGCCCCTCGGCCACGCGCAAGGCCCCTGCCAGCCGCAGGGGACGCATGCCGTCGCTGACGGCCTGGCGTCTGAGCGCGTCCATATCGGGCTCGCGGCCGATCAGTTCCTTGAAAGCATCGCTGACCACCAACAATTCATAGAGACCGGTGCGACCCATGAACCCGGTCATCCGGCACTCGACGCAACCGACTGGCTTGAACGGCCGGTAGCCACCGTTGATCTGCCAGGGTTTGACCACCTCGGCCAGCGCGTGGCGCGTGGACGTCGTGTCGGGCACCTTGCAATGCACGCACAGCGTTCGCACCAGGCGCTGTGCCAGCACGCCCAGCAGGGTGGCGTTGATCAGGTAAGCCGGGACCCCGAGTTCCATCAGCCGCGTCACTGCCGAGGGGGCATCGTTCGTGTGCAGCGTTGAGAACACGAGGTGTCCGGTCAGTGCCGCCTGCACCGCCATCACCGCAGTTTGCTGGTCGCGGATCTCCCCGACCATGATGATGTCGGGGTCCTGGCGCATCAGCGCGCGCAGACCTTCAGGAAAACCGAACTCGAGCTGCGGCTGTACCTGGGTTTGATTGAAGGAGGGCTCGATCATCTCGATCGGGTCTTCGACCGTGTTCACATTGACTTCTTCGGTCGCGACGCGCTTGAGTGTGGAATAGAGAGTGGTTGTCTTGCCCGAGCCAGTCGGTCCGGTCACCAGAATGATCCCGTGCGGCAGTTGCACGAGGGCCTCCCAACGCTGCGCGTTGTGCGCGGAAAAACCAAGCGCGTCGAGATCCTTGACGGTCGTGTCCGGGTCAAAGATGCGCATCACCATTTTTTCGCCAAACGCCGTGGGCAAGGTTGAAATCCGCATTTCCACCTCGTCCCCGTGCGGGTTGCGCGTTTTGATGCGCCCGTCCTGTGGTCGGCGTTTTTCCACCACATCCATGCGTCCGAGCAACTTGATGCGCGCGGTCATTGCCGCCAGGACCCCCATCGGCATCTGGTAGACCGGGTGCAGCACGCCGTCAATGCGAAAGCGGATCACGCCCTGTTCGCGTCGCGGCTCAAGGTGAATGTCACTGGCACGCTGGTCAAAAGCGTACTGCCAGAGCCAGTCGACGACCTGCACCACGCTTTGATCGTTGGCGTCGATCTGTTTGTTGGACTTGCCCAGTTCAACGAGTTGCTCAAAACTTGCCCCGCCGCTGTTGCCGCCGGCCTTGCTGGCGGCCTTGACCGATTTGGCGAGCGCGTAAAACTCGGCCGTGTAACGGGCGATTTCCTGCGGGCTGACCAGCACCCGGCGAACGCTGCGGCGCGACTGGCGCTCAACCTCGCTGACCCAGTCGGTGATGAAAGGCTCGGCACTGGCCACCACCAATTCGCTCGGTGTGACCTGGACCGGCAAGATCTTGTGGCGTTCAGCGTAAGCGGCACTCATCGTATCGGTCACCTTGCCAACGTCGATCTTGAGCGGATCAATGCGCCAGTAGTCCATGCCTTCGCGCGCCGCCAGCCACTGGGTCAGCGCCTCGATGTCGAGCGCCCTGGCATCGCTGGCGCGTCGCACCGAGACGTTGGCCAAACGCAGCAGCGGGTGTTGCACGCTTTCAGCTGTGGCGCAACGCGCCGTGATGCGCTGCGCTTCATCGCCATTGATGACGCCGTCACCAAGCAACCATGCCACCAGACGACGCCAGTCAAGCACACCGCTGTGTGCCGCTCGCTTGGGTTTGGGCTCGACAGGGTTCATGCTGGCATCGGTTTGAAGACCCGCAGCCATTTGGGTGCCGGCAGACCCCAGCGCGTCTGGATTTCGAGCGCGCGCGGGCTGAGTACGTCGCGATTCAGGCGCATGGGTGTGCGCTGCGCCAGCACGACCGTATTGCCTTCGCGTGTCGGTCGAAACGCCCAGACGGCGTTCTCGCCAAAAGCCGCCGCGATTTTCTCGACGCTGCGCACAAAGCTGGAGGCTCGGCCGAACAGGTTGACGGTCATGCAACCGTCCACACGCAACAGGCGACGGCAGTGGTTGTAAAAGGGCAGGCTGTCGAGCACCGGCGTAGCCGCTTCGTGGTCGTACAGGTCCACTTGCAGCGCGTCCACCGTGCCGGCCCAGCGGGTGTGCCCGATTTCCTGGGCTGCGTCAGCGAGCACGACCTCAAGCCGCGGATGTTGGAGCGGCAGCTTGAACCAACCCTGGCAGGCGATCAGGACTTTTGGATTGATTTCAATCACGGTGGTCTTCATGCGCAGTTCCTTGATGCAGAACTTTGTCAATGAGCCCGCACCAAGTCCGAGTTGCATCGCATGGCGCTTGGACACGGTTGCGGGTTCGACAAAAAGCAGCCAGGCCATCATCCGTTGCGTGTACTCGTGAAACAACGCTGTGGGTGCCTGCATCCGCATCGAACCCTGGATCCACTCGGTACCCAGGTGCAGGTGGCGGATCGAGCCTTCGTCGGAGAAGTTGACTTCGGGCAAGTTGGCGGCGCGTTTCTTCAAGATGTCCGCATTATCTCCAATCATGCAAGCAAGGCGCGCAGCCGCGGCAGCGCCGCCATCGCGTTGTCCGTTGTCAGATGAGCAAACTCTTCGACCGGCATGCCGCGCAGCGCCGCAAGCTCCGCGCCAATGCGCGCAAGTTCGGCGGGTTCGTTGCGGCCCTGGGGCGTGCCGCTGGCGCGTTGCGCCGCTGTTTTGTATAACCAGTGCGGCGGCATGTCGGGGGCGTCGGTTTCGAGCACGATCGCCCGCGCTGGCACGGTCACGGCGAGGCCACGCAAATGCGTGGCCCGCTCGAAGGTCAACGCGCCACCAAAGCCGAGCTTGAGTCCAAGCGCGACGAACGCATCAGCCTGCACCTGGCTGCCGTTGAAGGCGTGAGCGATGCCGCTCCAGGCGTGCGCGCCGCCAGCGTTGCGCAGTCCCCTGAGCAGCGCATCAGCTGAACGACGCACGTGCAGCAGCACCGGCAAATCGTAGCCTCGCGCGAGCTTGAGTTGTTCAAGGTAATAGAACTCCTGGCGCTCACGCAAGGGGCTGCGACACAGCTCGGGGACGAAATAGTCCAGGCCGATTTCGCCGACGGCGACGAGTCGGGGATCGTCGCGGTGCCGTTTTAAAGCGGCCTCAAGCCGCCCCAGATCGTTGTCGTTGGCACGCGCCACGTACAGCGGATGGATTCCCAGCGCGTAACTGTCGGCGTTGGCATGAGCGAGCGTTCGCACGGCGTCGAAATTGGCCACCTCAACCGCTGGCAGGACGCAGTGCGCTACATTGTTGATAGCGGCCCGCGCCCGCGCAGCCTGCCTGTCAGCCATATACTCCGGCGCATCAAGATGGCAATGGGTGTCGATCCAGATCGTCATACGGGGAAACCACCATGGTTGTGTCATTCAATTGACTTGAAATTGTCATCTACCTGCGGTACCCTTGGCAGGCCCTGTCACCTCCATCCTACCTACTTGAGGAACTGCCGATGAAAGCTCACCGAACCCTGATTGCCGCGAGCGTGCTCGCGCTCGCCTTTGCCGGTTCTGCACTGGCCCAGGAAAAAACGTTTCGCCTGCTGACTTGGGCCGACTATGCCCCGGCCGATGTGGTGGCCCAGTTTGAAAAGGAGAGCGGCTACAAGGTCGAGATAACGCTGTCCAACAACGAGGAAATGATCTCCAAGCTGCGCGCCACCGGCGGCGCCGGGTTTGACCTGGCACAGCCGTCGCAGGACCGCATCACCGGTCCGCAAAAGGAGTTCGGGATTTACAAGCCAATGGACCTGAGCAAGCTCAAGGCTGAGTTGTTCATTCCCTCGATGCTCGAGGCCACCAAGAAGAACACAACGCTCGCGGGCAAGGTCTACGGCCTGCCGCACATCTGGGGCACCGACGGCCTGGTGGTCAACACCAAGCTGACCAAGATGACCGATTACCCCGACCTGTGCCGCGCCGATGTCAAAGGCAAAACCGCTGTGCGCCTGAAGCGCCCGACCCTGCTGGCGTTTGCCTTTGCTGCGGGCAAGGATCCGTTTGCCCTGTACAACGACGCCAAGGCCTATACCGCCTTGATGGACGAAGTGGGCAAGACTGTTACCGCGTGCAAGGGCAACCTGAAGTTCTTCTGGGACAACAAGGATCAGTTGCTCAACGGCATGCGTGCCGGGGAGATAGTTGGCGCCATGATGTGGGATACCGGCGGCTGGAAGCTCAACAACGAGAAGCCGGAAATCCAGTTCATCGCGCCCAAGTCCGGCGCCCTGGGCTGGATCGACACCTTCGCCATTCCGGCCAAAGGCAAGAACGATGCCGGTGCCTACGCCTGGATCAATTTCAATATGCGCCCGGAGATCGCTGCCAGGGTCGGTGCCTCGGCCGGCAACTTCACCGCGTCCAAGGGTGCTGACCAATTGTCCGACGCCAAGCTCAAGGCGCAGTTTGCTGCCAGCTTCCCCGAAGCTGCTTTGAAGAACGTGAAGTGGTATCCGGCCGTGCCCGCTGGCATTGAAGAAATCGAAGGCCGCGTGCTCGATCGCATCAAGGCCGCCAATTAGGGCTCTTTGCGTTGCAACCGAACCAGGCTGCGCCGACGGCGGTGCGGCCCGATCTGCAGGCGACGCATGTGGCCAAGCACTACGGCGCGTTTCGCGCCGTTGATGACTTGAGCTTCAGCGTCGGCCGCGGCAGTTTCTTCTCCATCCTCGGGCCCTCGGGCTGCGGCAAGACCACGCTGCTGCGCATGATTGCCGGCTTTCTCAGCCCGGACGCCGGTGACATCCGCATCGGTGGCAACTCGATGCAGGGTGTGCTGCCCAATCGCCGTCCGGTGAACATGGTGTTTCAGCATCTGGCGCTGTTTCCGATGATGAGCGTGGGCGAGAACGTTGGTTATGGCCTGGCTCGGCGCGGCGTCGCGCGCGGCGAAATCAGGCGCCGGGTTGGTGAAATGCTCGAACGCGTGAGCCTTGGTGGAGCCCAGGACAAGCAAATCGACCAGTTATCGGGCGGGCAAAAGCAGCGCGTGGCCATCGCCCGCAGTCTGGTGCTCGAACCCACATTGCTGCTGCTCGATGAACCGCTGGGCGCGCTGGACCTGAAGCTGCGCGAGCACATGAAGATCGAGCTCAAACAGTTGCAGGCCGGTTTTGGCACGACCTTTGTTTACATCACGCACGACCAATCTGAGGCGCTGGTCATGTCCGATCGCGTCGCGGTCATGAACCAGGGACGGTTCGAGCAGGTGGGCACGCCGCAGGAGCTCTACTACACGCCGCAGACGCCGTTCGTGGCCGGCTTTGTTGGCGCCAACAACCGGGTGCAGGGGCGCGTTACGGATTTGCACGGCGACCTCGTCACGCTCGCCGGTGAAAGCGGCTTTGCGCTGCGCGCGCAAGCGGTTGGCAAACTTCGCCTGGGGCAGGCAGCGGTCGGTTTTGTGCGTCCCGAGGTTGCCAGCATCGCGCGCCAGGCCGAGAGTTTTTCCGCGCTCGGGCACCCGGCCTGGAGTGGGCGCGTCGACAGCATCCTGTTTGATGGTGCCAACTCTGCCGTGTTGCTGCGCGAAGAGGCAACGGGTGTCGAGTTTCGTATTGCCTTGCCGCAAACCGGACAATTCGCAGACCTGCGCGCCGGCGAGAGCGTGCATTTCGGCTTCGATCCGCGCCGCGCCGTATGCTTTGCCGCGAGTGAACGCGATGCCCTCTGAGAGAGCGCGCGCCACGCAGGCACGCCTGCTGCTGCTGCTGTTGGCGGCCCCGGCTGCGGTGTGGCTGCTGCTGCTGTTGATTCTGCCGCACGTGGAACTCGCTGTGCTGGCGCTGCGCGTGCGCATCGCGCCACGGCAGTACGCGCCGAGTCTGGCCCAGTTTGCGACCTTCTTCGAAGAACCGCTTTACTGGCACACGTTTGTGCGCACGGCAGTGATGTCGATGCTCTCGACCGTGCTCACGCTGCTGGTGACCTTTCCAATCGCCTGGACCATCGCCAAGATCGCGCGAGCTCGCGTCAAGGCCGGCCTGTTCGTGCTGTGCCTGATTCCCTTTTGGGTCAGCGAAACGGTGCGGTCGCTGGGCTGGATGATCCTGTTGCGCGAGTCCGGCGTGCTGCCGGGTTTTCTGGTCTGGCTGGGGGTCACTGCCAGGCCGGTTGAAATGCTGTATCACGATGGCACGATCATGCTTGGTCTGGTCTACACGTCGATGCTGTTCATGGTGGTTCCGCTCATCGGTGCGCTCGAGAGCCTGGACGACTCGCTGATCGAGGCTGCCTACGATCTCGGTGGGAACGGCTGGTCGATCCTGCGCCAGATCATCATCCCGCATGCCGCGCCGGGCATCGTCGCCGGTTGCATCGTCGTCTTCATGCTGACTCTTGGCAACTACCTGACGCCAACGCTGCTCGGTGGCAAGAGCTCACAGTGGTTCACCGAGCAGATCTACACCCAGTTCATCACGCGTTTCAATTGGGAACAGGGCGCGGCGTTTGGCTTCCTGCTGCTCGTGCTTTCCACGGGCATCGTCTGGCTCGGACTCAAGCTCAGCGGCCAGAAATTTGGCGAAGTGATGCAGCGTTCATGATCCCATCCCTGCCTCGTCCAGCCTGGCTGCGCGCGGGCACCGTGGTTTATGCGCTGCTGTTCTTCGCGTTCCTGTTTCTGCCGCTGGCCATTGTGGCGGTCTTTGCCTTCAACAATGCCCCCTACCCGGCACCGCCGTGGCGGGGATTTACGCTGGACTGGTTTATCGGCAATGCCCAGGCAGCTCGGCGCGGCCTGTTTGCCGACCGCGCGCTGATGGGCAGTCTGTGGACCAGCGCGGTGGTGGCGTCGTGGGTCACTCTGCTGGCGGTGCTGATGGGCACCGTGAACGCGTTCTTGATCGAGCGCGCGCAGTTTCGCGGCAAGCAGGCGCTATCGATGATGATGCTCGCGCCGCTGGTGATCCCGGGCGTGATCCTTGGCATCTCGATCCTGGCATTTGCCAGCCGGATCGCCAATCTGGTCGACGATCTTTGGGGGCTGGAACTCGAATTTCTGCGCCCGGGTCTGCCTCTGGTCGTCCTGGGGCAGCTCTCGTTCATCGTCTCCGTGGCCACGCTGACCATCACCGCGCGGCTCAAGCGCTTTGATATCACGCTGGAGGAAGCTGCCTACAACCTGGGCGCTTCGCGGCCGGCGGTGCTGCTGACGATCACGCTGCCCTACCTGAAGCCAGCGCTCGTCGGCGCGGCGGCGATCTCGTTCCTGATGAGTTTCGAGAATTTCAACACCACGCTGATGCTGGTCGGCTCGGACGCTCCACTGACAGTCATGATGTATGGCCGCATGCGTGAAGGCGCCACGCCGGTGCTCAACGCCGTGAGTCTGTTCCTGATGGTGGCCTCGGCGCTGCTGGCGCTCACGCTGCTACGCGGCGACAAGTCGGCGCGCGCTCGGACCCCGGCGTGAAACCCAACCCGATCAGATAGGCGCTGATGGCCATTTCAGCGACGGGCACCAGCTCAAAGACCTCGGGACTCATCAGCCATGTATGGATCAAACCGACCACCAGCGCATGCAGGCCTTGCGCCGCTGTGAACGGGCACGGTAGCGGCGGCAGGGTCCGCTGCATACAGGCAGCGACAAGGCATCGCTGCATCCGGCGTACCGAATCAGACTGGCTTTGCAACTGACGCACCTTGACTGCGAGCAGTTCATCGACATACTCCGCCTTGAGTGTGGCCACCTCAAAGACACGACGGATGCGCTCATCTGAAGCAATCTTTCGTATGGCATCAAGAATGGCGCATTGCAGCTCTTCGAGCTGGTCGCGCGCGCTGTCCTGCCCAATTTTGCGCGACGCATCCTCCATGGGCAGGGTGATGCGTTCCATCATGGCGGTAAACAAATCAGCCTTGTTCTTGAAATGCCAGTAAATCGCTCCCCGGCTCACGCCTGCGGCTTGTGCAATGTCGTGCAAGCTGGTGCGGGAAACGCCCTTTTGTGCGAACACGCGTTCGGCGGCGTCGAGCAACTGGTGCCGGGTTGCAAGAGCTTCGTCCTTGGTGTGGCGAGCCATGGCAGGCGACTTTCCTGGTAGTTACTGTTTCGACAGGGTTTCTTTATACATTCATCATTGTATGTATAATTTTTGGCTGGTCGCAAGTACGCTGCAGCAGAAACAATGTCGCTGCCCGCCTTCAGGAGCAAAACTATGCAATTACCGTGCGCCGGGCTTGCCGCCCCTTCCTTCGTCTGTCAGCGGTCGTCTTGGCGTCTTGGTCTGAGCTTGCGCGCCATGGGTGTGGCCGCGCTGTTGGCCGGTTGTGGACAAAGCAGTACGGCGCCGCCCGGCCCGGCCGGGGGCATGCCCCCCGCAGAGGTTGGCGTCGTCACCGTTGCGCCTCGTGATGTGGCCCTGATGACCGAGTTGCCGGGTCGACTGGAGGCCTCGCGTGTGGCCCAGGTGCGCGCGCGCGCCGCGGGCATCCTGCAAAGGCGCTTGTTTCGCGAGGGCAGCGATGTGAAGGCGGGCCAGCCTTTGTTTGAGATCGATGCCAGCGCGTACCAAGCTGCTTTGGCCAGCGCCCAGGCCGCCCAGTCCAAGGCCGAAGCGAATCTGATGCAATCGAGCGCGCAGGTCGAGCGTTACAAGCCACTGGCCGAGGCCAAGGCGATCAGCGAGCAGGAGTTTGTGGCCGCGCAGGCGGCCCAAAAGCAGGCAGCGGCCGATGTCGCGATGGCTAAGGCCGCGGTGCAGAGCGCCCGCATCAATCTCGATTACGCCAACATCACGGCCCCGATCTCCGGGCGCATTGGTCGCGCGCTCGTCACAGAAGGCGCGCTGGTCGGCCAGGGTGAAGCGACGCAACTCGCGGTCATTCAGCAAATTGATCCGATGTACGTCAACTTCACGCAATCAGCATCCGAGGTCATGCAATTGCGTCGGGCCATGGAAAGCGGTCAACTCAAACGTGCAGGCAGTCAGGCCGCCAGCATTCGCGTCGTCCTCGAAGACGGGACCGAGTATGCGCACCGCGGCAAACTGCTGTTCTCGGACCTGACGGTCGACGCTTCCAGCGGTCAGATTACCCTGCGCGCCGAAGTGCCCAACCCGGGCGGTACGCTGTTGCCGGGCCTGTTTGTGCGTGTGCGTCTCGAACAGGCGCGAGCGGGCAACGCAATCACCTTGGCGCAACAGGCGGTCACGCGCACACCCCAGGGGGATTCGGTCATGGTCGTCGGTGCCGATGGCAAGGTGGCCACGCGTGCGGTGAAAGTGGGTGCCCAGCAAAACGGCCAATGGGTGATTCTGGACGGACTCCAGGCGGGTGAGCAGGTGATGGTGGACGGCTTTCAGAAGCTGCGTGGTGGCGCACCGGTCAAGGCGGTGCCCTGGCAAGCCCCTGGCGCTGCGTCGGCGCCTGTCATCGGCAAAGCAGCCTCGTCCGTCGCGCCAGCCGTCCCGGCCAGTGCCGCCAGTAGCGCGCACTAAGGAGCGGAGCAGATGGCCAAATTCTTTATTGACCGACCTATCTTTGCGTGGGTGATTGCGCTCTTCATCATCGTGATGGGCGCAGTGGCAATCACGCAGTTGCCGATTGCCCAATACCCGCCAGTGGCACCGCCGTCCATCATTGTCTCGGCCGCGTACCCGGGTGCTTCGGCCCGGACCTTCGAAGATAGCGTAATTTCTGTGATCGAACAGGAGATGAACGGCTCGCCGGGTCTGATCTATGTTGAATCGGTGGCGCAAGCCAACGGGACCGGGCAGATCACCTTGAGTTTTGAGCCTGGCACGAGCCCGGACCTGGCCCAGGTCGACGTACAAAACCGTTTGTCGCGCGCCGCACCGCGCTTGCCTCAGGCGGTCACGCAGCAGGGCGTACGGGTGGACAAGGCCCGCAGCAACTTCTTGCTTTTTACGATTCTCTCGTCGGATGACCCGGCGTGGGACCCGGTGGCCTTGGGGGACTTCGCCTCGCGCAGTGTGCTCCCCGAAATCCAGCGCATCCATGGCGTCGGTCAAGCGCAACTGTTTGGCACCGAACGCGCCATGCGGATCTGGGTCGATCCGGCCAAGCTGCAGGGTTTTGGTCTCTCGACTGTGGAAGTCAGTGCCGCTATCCGGGCGCAGAACGCACAGGTGTCGGCCGGCGAGATTGGCAGCCTGCCAAACGTTGCCGGCCAGGGCATCGCAGCGACCGTGCTGGTCAATGGTCAGCTCGCCAGCATCGAGCAATTTGGCAAGGTCGTGCTGCGAGCCAACACGGACGGGTCGAGCGTGCGTCTTAAAGACGTGGCTCGCATCGAATTGGGTGGGCAGGCGTACGCCACGTCGGCACGCCTGAACGGCAAACCCTCGACCGGGATCGGGGTGCAGTTGGCACCGAGTGGCAATGCCCTGGCCACGGCCAAGGCGATACGCGCCAAGATGCACGAGATGGAGAGATTCTTTCCCAAGGGAATGACCTGGTCGATCCCGTATGACAGTTCCCGCTTTATCGAAACTTCCCTGCGGCAAGTCGCCGAGACGCTGTTCGAGGCCGTGGCACTCGTGTTCCTGGTGATGTTTCTATTCCTGCAAAACTGGCGCTACACGATCATCCCGACGATTGTCGTGCCCGTGGCTTTGCTGGGCACTTTTGCCACCCTGCTGGCATTGGGTTTTTCGATCAATGTGCTGACCATGTTCGCGATGGTGCTGGTCATCGGAATCGTCGTGGACGACGCGATTGTGGTGGTGGAAAATGTGGAGCGCATCATGAGCCAGGAAGGGCTGACGCCGCTGCTGGCCACGCGCAAGGCCATGGGCCAGATCTCCGGGGCCATCATTGGTGTCACGGTGGTGCTGATTTCGGTGTTTGTGCCGCTGGCTTTTTTCAGTGGTTCCATCGGCAATATTTACCGCCAGTTTGCAGCCGTCATGGGGGTGTCGATCGCGTTCTCGGCGTTTCTGGCGCTGTCGCTTACACCCGCGTTGTGCGCGACGCTATTGAAGCAGGTGCCCGCAGGTCACCACCTGGAGAAAGCCGGCTTTTTTGGCTGGTTCAACCACGGCTTTGCCCGCACCGCCAAAGGCTACGAAGGCACGGTAGCAAAGATGCTGCCACGGGCTGCACGCTATCTGGTGATTTATGGCGCAATCGTGGCCGCCGCGGCAGTTGTGTACCTGCGCCTGCCGACCTCGTTCCTGCCCAACGAAGACCAGGGCACGATGCTGGTCAACGTTCAATTGCCACCAGGGGCCACGCAGGCGCGGACTCTGGCGGTTATGCAGCAGGTCGAGGGCTTCATGCTCAAGCAGCCCGAGGTGCAGGACATGGTCAGCGTGCTGGGATTCAGCTTCTCTGGCCAGGGGCAAAACGCGGCGCTGGCGTTTGTCACCCTCAAGGACTGGGCCGAACGCAAGGCTGCGCAGAGTTCCGCCACGGCGCTGGCAGGCCGTGCGTTTGGCGCGCTGATGGGTATTCGCGATGCCTTCATCTTTCCGCTGAGCCCGCCGCCCATCCCTGAGCTCGGCGCCGCCTCCGGCTTTGCTTTTCGACTGCAGGACCGTGCCGGTCGCGGTCACGAGGCACTGCTGGCGGCACGCAACCAACTGCTGGGTATGGCCGCGCAAAGCAAAGTCCTGACCCAGGTGCGCCCTGACGGACTGGAAGACGCACCGCAGTTGCAACTCGATATTGACCGCGATAAGGCCAGCGCGCTGGGCGTGAGTTTTGATGCCATCAATAGTGTCGTCTCCACCGCGCTGGGATCGAGTTATATCAACGATTTCCCGAACGGCGGGCGGTTGCAGCGCGTGGTGGTGCAGGCCGATGCGCCCGCGCGCATGCAGCCCGAGGACTTGTTGCGCCTGAATGTCCTTAACAACAAAGGGCAAACGGTGCCGCTGTCGGCCTTCGCCAGCACGCGCTGGGTGACCGGTGCCATGCAGAGCGTGCGCTACAACGGCTACCCCGCCATGCGCATCGGCGGCAGTGCGGCACCGGGCTACAGTACTGGCGCGGCGCTGGCCGAGATGGAGAAGTTGGCAACCCAGTTGCCGGAGGGATTCGGCTTCGAGTGGACTGGCACGTCGCGTGAAGAAAAACTCGCTGGTGCGCAGGCCTTCATTCTGTACGGTTTTGCCATCCTGTCGGTGTTCTTGTGTCTGGCCGCGCTCTACGAAAGCTGGACCATTCCGCTGGCGGTCATTCTGGTGGTACCGCTGGGGGTGTTGGGTGTGTTGCTTGCGACGCTGTTGCGCAACTATGCCAATGATGTCTATTTTCAGGTCGGGCTGATCACCATCATCGGCTTGTCCTCGAAGAATGCGATCTTGATCATTGAGTTTGCCAAGGACTTGCAGGCCCAGGGCAAGAGCGTGATCGCAGCTGCGCTGGAAGCCGCGCACCTGCGCTTTCGCCCGATCGTGATGACCTCCATGGCCTTTACCCTTGGGGTGCTGCCGCTGGCCATTGCTACCGGTGCCGGGTCGGCCAGCCAGCGTGCCATTGGCACCGGCGTGATCGGCGGGATTCTGACCGGCACGACACTGGCGGTGCTGTTTGTGCCGATCTTCTTTGTCGTTGTGAGAACGCTGTTCAAGGACAGCGCGCGACAGCAGAAGTTGCATGCAGCGCAGGCCGAACACATGGGAGTCCATTCCCATGAATAAGTCACTGTTCATCGGGCGCCTGTCCATAATCTTTTCTCCTCGCGCACTCGCCTCGATCACCGTGGGCGTCACGTTGGGGGCGTGCTCGCTGATGCCAGCCTATGAACGTCCGCCCATGCCCGTGGCCGCGCAATGGCCCGCCTCCTCGCCAAAGGGCGTGGCGACTGACGCAGCGTCTGCGCTGAGCTGGCAGGACTACTTCTCCGATCTCAGCTTGCGTCGGCTCATTGACATTGCACTCGCCAACAATCGCGACCTGAGGGTGGCTGTGCTCAACATCGAGCAGGCTCGCGCTCAGCTTGGTATCCGCCGCGCCGATCAGTTTCCCACCCTCAATGGTGCCGTTGCTGGTTCCCGCACCCCCGCCGGCAATGGCTCGAGCACCAGCGTTTACAGCGCCGGGCTGGTGGTCACTGCCTATGAGATTGATTTCTTTGGCCGCGTGGCAAGTCTCAAGGAACAGGCGCTGGCCCAGTATCTGGCCAGCCAGGAAGGCAGCCAGACGGCACGGATCAGCCTGATCGCCACCGTCGCCCAAACATGGCTGAGCCTGCTCGCAGATGAGGAACTGCTGGCCATTTCCAGGCAGACCCAGCTCACCCGCGAAGACTCACTCAAGCTCACCGAACTGCGCCTGAAGTATGGTGCGGCTTCAGAGTTGGAGCTGCGTCTGGCGCAGTCCCTGCTGGAGGGAACCCGCGCCACGCTGGCGCAACAGGAACGCCAGCGGGCACTGGATGAAAACGCATTGGTGCTACTGCTCGGGCAACCAATGCCAGGGCCGCTGCGGGAGCAGCTGGCGGGCAAGCCGCTGACGCAACAGCGCTTGCCTGAGCTGCCGGTCGGCTTGCCCTCTGACCTTTTGACACGCCGACCCGACATCCGACAGGCAGAGCAGCAGTTGATCGCGAGCAACGCCAACATCGGCGCCGCCCGCGCTGCCTTCTTCCCGCGCATTTCGCTGACCGCCGGAGCTGGATCGGCCAGCAGCGAACTCGCGGGCCTATTCAAGGACGGATCCTGGGGCTTGACGCTGGCGCCCCAACTCTTGTTGCCTGTGCTCGATGCCGGGCGCAATCAGGCCGCACTTGAATCGGCGCGTACCGCGCGAGACATTGCCATCGCCCAGTACGAAAAGTCGATTCAAATCGCTTTCCGCGAGGTGGCCGACGCCCTGGCCAGTCGCGATGCACTGGCGCGACAACTCAGAGCCCAGCGCGCCTTGCTGGAGGCGGAAGCGGCGCGCCAACGTCTGATCGAGCTGCGCTACCAAAGCGGCGCCGCGAGTCAACTCGACTGGCTCGACGCCCAGCGCTCGTTATTTGCCGCCAGCCAGGCGCTGATCCAGACCCAGCTTGCGTACTTGCAGAACCAGGTTTTGCTGTTCAAAACGCTGGGCGGCGGTGCGCCGGGTTAGCTTTCGCTGCGTGTGCGCAAACCCCGACAAATTAATGAAGTGAGTCAATCAGGACGAGTTAGATGACGCTTCATGTGGTCGAGCCGACGTTGAACAGCTATGCTGGACACTGCCACAGCTTTGTGGAGGCGATCACGCAAGCTGCACCGCTGGAAAAGATCGTTATTTGGGCCAGCAGGGGCAGCGAGAGTTTCTGGCACTCCGGCGGTCATCTTGAGGCGTACTTTTATGCCCCCTTGCGCAAATTTCAGGCCTTTATTCTTTATCGCGATTTGCTGGGGAAACCCGGCAAAATGCTGATTGCCACCGCCGGAACGAGTGATCTCATCACGCTGGATTTTGTCGCCGGTGGGCAAATTCCAAAGGCCAAGGTTTATCTGTACGTGCACTGGATCGGCAGCAAAGCGTCCAAGACGGCGAAACTCGCTGAAGTAGCCAGAAGACAGCCCCATCTGGAGATATTGTGTCCAACGCAAGAAGGCACTGACTTTTTTGCGCGGTTGGGCTTTCGCGCCCATTGCGTGTCCTACCCGCAAAAAAAATCAGCGCCCTATTTTGATGGACAACCCTTTCGTCATCTGGTTGTGGCCGGCGCGGCCCGTCTTGATAAAGGCTTTGACCGGATCGTTGATCTCGTCGGCGAGTTGGCGTGGGTTGGCATGACCTGGCCGATCAGTGTCCAGGTGTCGCCGACGCACCGTAACCGGCATCCGGTCGAAATAAGCAGTCAAATCCGTCGGCTTGAAGCCTGCAATTATTCGCCAATGACCTTGCTCAAAAAGACGCTACCGCCTGCGAGTTATCACGCACTGTTTTCAGGGGGCATCAGTATTCAACCGTATTCCGTCAGCGAGTTTCAGGATCGGATCAGCGGCGTCACTTTGGACGCACTTTCTGCGGGATGCCCGGTCGTTGCCAGTGCCAACACATGGCTGTCGAAGATTGTTTTACGGTACCAGGCAGGCGTGGCAACCAGCGACCTGTCGGCGCCGGGCTTACGCGCTGCCGTTGAGACCATCCTGTCCGATTACGACGGTTATTCCCGCCGAGCTTTTGAAGCTGGCGTGGCCCTGCGCGAGCAGCACTCGGCCGACAAGTTGGTCCGGTTGATTCTGGGTCCTGCAAGGCCCCCCAATCAATGATAGCCACACATTGGCTTGCCGTGACCCGACGCTGCGTCGCGATGTGGGGGTATTTGGCATCAACGCTGGTGTTCACGCCGGGCAATCCAGACGGTTGAGGCCAGGATGACCAAAGCGCCAAGCAGTGTCGTCTGGCTAGGCACATCGGAAAACACCAGCCAGCCCATCACCGAAGCCCAAATCAAATCCAGGAACCGCAAAGACTGGGTGGCCGAGATGTCCGCTGCGCGGAAACCACGGGTCAAACAGTAGTGGCCGATCGAACCGAGAATACCGGCCATGGCAAAACCGAGCCATTGCCAGACTGACGGCGTTGACCAGTGCAGCCAGCCAAGCGGCAGACTCAGCACCGTTACGGAGATCGCTTGCCACAGCACAATCACGCCAGGCTTTTCGTAACGGGTGAGTGTCTTGGTCATCAAGAACGACGCGGCAAACACGGGTGAAGAGGCAAGCATCACCAGGAAATACCCGCCGCCTTGCCCCGTGAGTCTTGGCGCGACGACGACCAGAACGCCAGCAAAGCCGATGGTTGCCGCGACCCAGCGGTCAGCGCGCATCTTCTCGCCCAGGAACCAGGCGGCTCCGAGCATGATGAAGATCGGCCCGGTAAAGCCAATGGCCGTCATATCTGCCAACCCCAGATGCGGCAAGGCGGTGAACCACAGGGTCAGGCCCACGGTATGGACTGCGCCGCGCCAGAACTGCCCAGCCAGGTTGACAGGGAGGTAGGACCGCAGCCCTTCTCGCCACACAAGCGGCAGCATGGCCACCACGCCAAAGACGTAGCGCAGAAACTGTGACTGAAAGGGATCGAGGGTCAGGGTTATGTTTCGTACCGTCGCATTCAGGCAGGAGAAAAGCAGGCCACTCAGAGCCACCCACAGCATGCCACGCCAAACGGCTGGCAAGTGATGCATGCGCATCCGGGCGTGCCTGAGCGCCACCACAAGTTGGCGCGGGAGCAGTTTCGATAATGAAGTTGCGGGTTTCACCGGCTTGGTTCCGGATAGCATCCGGCACCGAGGCAGTGTAGGATCTTCGACGTCAAGGTCGAGTCTCGGAACTTACACGCGGTGCGGCGGACAACCGCCCTTGCACCAACTGCAACCGCCGCGCGCAACGTGCCGCCAGCGCTTCATCATGCGTCACCACCACGAAGGCCGTACCCTGCGAGTGTGCGAGTCCGAGCATCAGATCAAAGACGCCGTTGGCCGTGCTGCGATCGAGGTTGCCGGTCGGTTCATCGGCGAGCACGCAGGCAGGTTGTGTGACCAGCGCACGCGCGATGGCCACCCGCTGGCGCTCGCCGCCGGAGAGTTCGGCCGGACGATGCAACAGACGATCCTGCAAGCCCACAGCTGCTAGCATTTGTGTAGCGGTCTGTGCAGACTGGGCGCGCGTCAAGCGCCGAATCCATAGTGGCATGGCGACGTTGTCAAGGGCCGTGAATTCGGGCAACAAATGATGAAATTGATAGACAAATCCGAGGTGGCGGTTGCGCAGCACGCCCTGTACGACGGCACTTTGCTGCGCCAGATCCTGGCCGTGCAGCAGCACCGAGCCACTGGTGGGCGCGTCCAGGGCGCCGAGCAAATGCAGCAGCGTACTTTTGCCCGAGCCCGAGGCGCCAACGATGGCGAGCGTTTCACCCGCACGTACCTCCAGATCGACGCCCTGCAGCACGGTCACGTCCAGCCGACCCTCCGTGAAGCGTTTTGTCAATCCCGTCGCACTCAGGACCACCGGGGTTTCGCCGCCGGGCAGGGAGGACACGCCAGTGCCGAGCGTGGGGGCCATTTCATTCATAACGTAAAGCCTCGGCCGGATTCACTTGCGATGCACGCCAGCTCGGGTACAGCGTGGCCACAAACGCCAGCAGCAGCGAGATGACGGCGACCGGCGCAATGTCGGCCTGCTGGGGCTCGCTGGGCATGTGGCTGATCAGGTAGATGTCCTTCGGAAGAAAGCTGGCGTGAAACAATTGTTCCAGCGCGGGCACGATGACATCGATGTTGAACGCTACGCCCAGACCCAGCGCCAGACCGGCGAGCGTGCCGATGACGCCGACCATGGCACCCTGCACGACAAAGATTGCCATGATCGAGTGCGGGCTCGCGCCCAGCGTGCGCAGGATGGCGATGTCGGCGCGTTTATCGGTCACCGTCATCACCAGTGTCGAGACCAGGTTGAACGCTGCCACCGCCACGATCAGCGTGAGGATGATGAACATCATGCGTTTTTCCACCTGCACTGCTGCAAACCAGCTGCGGTTCTGCTGCGTCCAGTCACGAACCACCAACTCCCCGCTCAGGCTGTGCATCAGGCGCTGCGCCACGACGCGCGCCTGATGCAGATCGCGCAGTCGGACGCGCACGCCGCTGGGTCCTTCGAGGCGGAAAATGCGCGCCGCATCAGCCACGTGGATCAGCGCCAGCGCCGAGTCGTACTCGAAATGACCCGAGTCAAAGGTACCGACCACGGTCATCTGCTTCAGGCGTGGCACCACGCCCGCCGGGGTGACCTGGCCGCTGGGGGCGATAAGGGTCACCCGGTCACCCGTACGCACGCCCATGGCGCGGGCCAGATCGCCCCCGAGGACGATGCCGAATTCACCCGGCACCAGTCGCATCAGCGCCGAGTTCTTCAAGTCGATGGCGAGGTCGGTCACCTCGGGTTCAAGCGCCGGATCAATCCCTCGTACCACGACGCCTTTCATGTCTTCGCCGCGTGCCAGCAATGCCTGCGCTGCTATGAAAGGTGCAGCACCGACTACTTCCGGCTGCGCTTTCACCTCGGCGAGCGTGCGCGCCAGATCGGGCAGGGCGGCACCGCGCTCGGCATAGATCTCGATATGCGATACCACGCCAAGCATGCGGTCTCGCACTTCTTTCTGAAAACCGTTCATCACGCTGAGCACGATGATGAGCGCAGCCACGCCCAAGGCAATGCCCAGCATCGAAACGCCGGAAATGAACGAGATGAAGCCGTTGCGCCGCGTGCTGCGTCCGGCGCGGGTGTAGCGCCAGCCGACGATGAGCTCAAAAGGCAGTTGCATGGGTGGAGGGTGAACCAATCAGGCGCCATTGTGGCATCCTGCAACAAAGCTGACGCCAGGCTGCGCCCTCGTCGGTTCAATGTTTGGTAAGCTGGCAGGCGTCGGCCACAAACAATCATTCATGGACAAGATCAATCAGCTATCGCACGCATGGCGTCAATGGATCGTTGACAACCTGGCGCTTGGTTGCAGCCATGCGTCGATGATCGAGGCGATGGTGCAGCGCGACTTTGACCCTGATTTTGCCGGGCAGTGCGTCAGCCAGGCGGCGGCGGGCGAGCCGATGGCCGACGCTGGACTGACTGCGGTTGCGTCGCAGCAGGGCTATGTTTATGAGCCCTCACGCATCGGCCGCCAGGGCAGTGTGATCGACGCCGACGGGCACGAGGTCCGAATCGTGTTCCGTACCTCCGAGCCCGCCCTCGCCTTGTTCGAAGCGGTGCTGTCGGGCGACGAATGCGAGGAGTTGATCAGCCTGTCGCGGCTCAAGCTTGCGCGCTCGACCATCGTTGATCCAACGACCGGTCGCGAGGAGGTGATCGGCCAGCGCAGCAGCGAGGGTGCCTTTTTCAGACTCAACGAAAATGACTTCATTGCGCGGCTCGACCGGCGCATCGCGGCGCTAATGAACTGGCCGATTGACCATGGCGAGGGCATCCAGATCCTGCGCTACGGCGTTGGCGGCGAGTACCAGCCCCACTTTGACTACTTTGTGCCGTCCGACCCGGGCAGCCAGGCGCATCTTCAGCGTGGCGGCCAGCGCGTCAGCACGCTGGTGATGTACCTCAACGATGTGCCCGCAGGCGGTGAAACCGTGTTTCCCGCCCTGAACCTTTCGGTCGTGCCCAAGAAGGGATCGGCGGTCTACTTTGAGTACTGCAACAGTCTGGGGCAGGTCGATGCGCAAACGCTGCACGGTGGCGCGCCAGTGAGTGCGGGCGAGAAATGGATCGCCACCAAGTGGATGCGTCAGCGCCGCTATGTCTGAGGCGGCCCGATGCAGCTGGTGATTTCGTTTGCAAATTGCAACGCCGAGGCCTGCGCGCCGATCGTGCAACGGCTGCGGCTGCCGAATCTCCAGAAATTGCTGCGGCGTTTGCGACCACGTGCAATGGACCGTGGGGAGGTGTCGACGTTTTCGCCCCCGCATGAACGTGCGCTGGCCCGCGTGCTCGGCCTGCCCGTGCGCGATGGACAGATTCCCTGGGCGGCGTGGCACGCGCATCCCGCAGCGGGTGCCTGGGGTTTCGTCAGCCCCTGCCACTGGGTGATGGGCCAGAACGAAGTCACGATGAGCGCAACTGCGCTGGCCGATTTTCCCGAGGCGGAGTCGCGCGCGTTGCTCTCGGGCATGCAAAGTCTTTTTGCCGAAGACGGGATCGAGCTGATGTACGACCAGCCGCATCGCTGGTTGGCGCGCGGCGCCCTGCTCGAAGGCATGGTCAGTGCTGCGCTGGACCGCGCGGCGGGGCGCGCGGTGCAGGACTGGCTGGCCCGCGGCGCGGGTGCGCCGCAATGGCGTCGCCTGCAGACCGAAGTGCAGATGCTGCTGTATCACGATGGGGTCAACGACGCGCGCCAGGCGCGCGCTGTGGCACCCGTGAATTCGTTTTGGCTCAGCGGGACCGGCGCTCTGGACCCTGGCACGCCCGAGCCAACCCCAGGCAACGCGGTGACGCTGGCCAACGAGCTGCGCGAGGCCGCGCTGCAGGAGGATTGGGTTGCGTGGGCGCGCGCCTGGCAGGTCGTCGATGGCACGCACTGCGCGGCGCTGCTCCAGGCGATCGAGGCCTGCGGCGGCGACGCGCGTGAGCTCGCCGGTTGCACGCTAAGCCTTTGCGGCGAGCGCAACGCGCTGACGCTGGAGGCTGTGCGGCCGCGGTTCTGGAACCAATTTATCAATATATTTGGCCGACAAAGCCCGTCAGACGTGCTTGGTCAGCTATGAAACTTGTAGCAAGAGAGATTCCCCCGCGCGCTGCCTGGGCGCTGCAGCAAGCCGGTGTGCATCCGCTGCTGGCGCAACTCTATGCTGCGCGCGGCGTGCACGCTGCTGCTGAACTCGACACCAGCCTGGCGTTGCTGCTGCCTCCGGCGGACTTGCTGGGTTGCGCCGCTGCCGCCGTCCTGCTGGCCGACGCCATGGAGGCGGACCGGCGCATTTGCATCGTCGCCGACTACGACTGTGACGGCGCCACCGCTTGCGCAGTGGCGGTGCGCGGCCTGCGCCTGCTCGGTGCGCGGCAGGTGAGCTACCTGGTGCCCGATCGCGTCGTCGATGGCTACGGCCTGACGGCGCCGATTGCCCAGCGCGTCAAGGACCTTGGTGCCGATCTGCTGGTCACAGTCGACAACGGCATCGGCAGCTTTGAGGGCGTGGCGATGGCGCGCGCGCTCGGTTTGCAGGTGCTCGTGACCGATCACCACTTGCCCGCCAGCGTCGACGGCCAGATAGCGTTGCCCGCAGCCGACGTCATCGTCAATCCGAACCAGCCCGGCTGCAAGTTCGGGAGCAAGTCCATCGCCGGGGTTGGCGTGATGTTCTACGTGCTGCTGGCGCTGCGCGCCGAGCTGCGCGGTCGTGGCCGTTTCGATGCCAATAATCAGCCCAGGCTTGACGCCTTGCTACCGCTGGTGGCACTGGGCACAGTGGCTGATGTAGTCCGGCTCGACGCGAACAACCGTCGCCTCGTCGCACAAGGGCTCAAACGCCTCAGAGCGCTTGCCGCGCCTGCGGGGCTAGCTTCTCTTTTTGTAGCAGCGGGGCGCCAGGCGGCAACCGCCACCACGTTTGATCTGGGGTTTGCGCTGGGTCCGCGCATCAACGCCGCAGGGCGTCTGGCCGACATGACGCTCGGGATCGAATGCCTGCTCACCGACGACACTTCACGCGCCGACGAATTGGCGCGGCTGCTCGACGGCATCAACCGCGAGCGCCGCGACATCGAGAGTGATATGCGTGATCTGGCGCTGGTGGCGGCCGATACGCTGTTCAACACCGAGCAGGAACCGCCGGCGGCGATTTGCGTGTTCAACCCTGCCTTTCACGAAGGCGTGGTTGGCATCGTCGCCTCGCGCATCAAGGATCGGCTGCACCGCCCAAGTTTTGTTTTTGCGCCAAGCAAGGCGCCGGGCCACGAGCATGAGCTCAAAGGTTCGGGGCGTTCGATTGCCGGCTTTCACCTGCGCGATGCGCTCGATCTGCTGGCCAAGCGCGCGCCCGGCGTGCTGCTGCGCTTTGGCGGTCACGCCATGGCCGCAGGCTGCACCATTGATGCAAGCAATCTGGCTGCCTTTGAGCGCGGCTTGCTCGAAGTTGCGACCGAGTGGCTCGACGCGGCGACGCTCACGCGCAGGCTCGAAACCGACGGGCCGCTCAAGAGTGAGTATCGGCGGGTAGAACTGGTTGACGTGCTGCAGCAGGAAGTCTGGGGCCAGGGCTTTGCCGGGCCGACCTTCTGCGAGGAAGTCGAAGTGCTCTCGCAGCGACTGGTCGGCGAAAAGCATCTGCGACTGAAGCTACGGCATCAGGGCCAGCCGGTCGACGGCATCTGGTTTGGCCGCACCGAGCCCTTGCCCGCGCGCGTCAAACTCGCGTTCCGCCTGGACGCCGATGCCTGGAATGGCGTGCGCCGGGTTCAGTTTGTCGTGGAGGCGGCCGAACTGTGAGTCAGCGAGTTTGCCCTTGGCTGAACAGGGATTCAAAATCCGCCAGCGGCACCGGGCGACCAAAGAAATAGCCCTGATACAGCGTACAGCCGTGTTCGGCGAGAAACTCGCACTGGACCCGGGTAAAGGCTCGGAGTCAAATTTGAACATGCAGCCGGCCCGGGCGGCTGATTTCATGGCAACATGTGCCCTGTTCCAATTTCAGGAGACTGCAGATGGCATCCTTTTCATCCCGCGCCGTGCGCATCGAGCAAAACGGCGGGCCCGAGCAACTCAAACTGGTCGACGTCGCCGTTGGCGAGCCCGGTGCGGGCGAAATCCGCATCCGTCATCACGCCATCGGCTTGAACTTTATTGACGTGTACCAGCGCAGTGGTCTGTACGCTTTGCCGATGCCGCTGCAACTGGGCATGGAAGCCGCTGGCGTGGTTGAGGCGGTAGGCGAGGGCGTCACCCATCTGAAGGTGGGCGACCGCGCCGCCTATGCCAGCCAGCCGCCCGGGAGCTACTGCGAGTTGCGCGTGATGCCCGCCAAATGCGTATGCAAACTGCCCGACGCCATTTCGTTCGAGACCGGAGCGGCGATGATGCTCAAGGGCCTGACGGCGCAATACCTGCTCAAGCGCACGCTGCCGCAAGGCGGCTTGCAGGCCGGGGATTTTGTGCTGTTTCATGCTGCGGCGGGGGGCGTAGGCCTGATTGCCTGCCAATGGGCGCGCGCGCTCGGGTTGCAACTGATCGGGACTGCGGGGTCCGACGCCAAATGCGCGTTGGCCAAGGAGCACGGCGCGGCCTTTGTCATCAATTATTCAAGCGAGGACTTCCTTGCGCGTGTCAAGGAAATTACCGCGGGCAAGGGCGTCAAGGTGGTTTACGACTCGGTGGGCAAGGACACCTGGGACAAGTCTCTGGACTGTCTGGCGCCGTTTGGCCTGATGGCCAGCTTTGGCAACGCCTCGGGTGCCGTTCCGCCGTTCGCGCCCGGTGTGCTGGGGCTCAAGGGCTCGCTGTACCTGACGCGCCAGACCCTGTTCAGCCATATCGCAACGCGCCAGAGCACGCAGGCGATGGCTGACGATCTGTTTGAGGCCGTCACCAGTGGCAAGGTCCATATCCGGATCGACCAACGCTACCGGATGCAGGATGTGCAGCAGGCGCACCGTGACCTGGAAGCACGCAAGACCACTGGCTGCAGCGTGCTGAGCCTGTGAGCAGCGGCGAAGAACAGACACTTTGGCTCGCGGCGCTGGCCGCGCGCGGCGCCCAGGCGCCGCTGCGTGAGCGCGTGCCCCTGCTCTGGGGAGAGCACGTAATTGGCTCGGTCGAGCCCGATTATTTTTCGCAAATTGAGCTGCAAGGCTCTTCGGACTTGCCTGAGCTGCTATCAAAACAAGAGTATCAAGGGGCTTTGGCGTGGCGCCTTCAGGGACAGGCAACGGCCTCGCTGGCGCGCCTTGCCCAGACCTTGCGGCGCGCGCGCGTGGGGCGCGTGGCTCAACAATGGCGCAATGAACAGCTCGCCGTGTGCGACCAGCAGGGGCAGGTGCTCGCGACCGTGGAGCGCGCCATCGTGCGCGCGCTGGGCATCGCCACGCGCGCGGTTCATCTGGTCGGGCGCAGTCGCGATCAGCGCTACTGGGTGCAACAGCGTGCCCTGGACAAGCCCAACGACCCGGGTCAGTGGGACACACTGATGGGCGGCATGGTGATGGCCAGCGATACGGTGCAGACCGCTTTGGCGCGCGAAACGCTGGAGGAAGCGGGCCTGGCCCTTGACACGCTCGAACAACTGCGTTGGTGTGGCCAACTGGGGGTGCAAAAGCCGGCCTCGCAAGAGGCCGACGCCGGCTATGTCGTGGAACAAATCGACTGGTACGACTGCATCGTGCCCGACACCGCCTTGCCGGTGAATCAGGACGGAGAAGTCGCGCAGTTCCTGCTGCTTGAACGCACCGAACTGATCGATTGGCTGCGACGCGATCAGTTCACGATAGAGGCGGCACTGATTCTGGTGGCGGCGTTGGGTCTGAGTTGATGGCCGCTGCGGCTTCGGCCAGTGGCTCGCGCAGCCGGTTGGGTGCGAGCGCACCCGCGGAGTCAAGAATCGGATAGGCAATCGAGCAGATGTGCGAATTGATGCGCTTGAGTTCGCTGATGAGGTCCAGGTGCAGGGAACTGGTTTCCATGCTCTGCAGCTGGTTGACTGCCAGGCGGTTGATGTGGGTTGCTGAATAGGCGAGTTCGAGGCCGCGAAACCGCGTCTTTTCTTCAAGCAGTTTGCGCGCGTCACGCACATTGCCATTGAGGAAAACGCTCATCCCCAAACGCAGATTGTCGACCAGGTGGGCATGCAAGTCGGTGATTTCGACCATGCCTGCTTCGGAGAACTCGCGCCCGGGCTTGATTTTCTTGCCTTCAATGTCGACCAGCACGCGCTCGATGATGTCGCCAATCTGCTCCATGTTGATCGTGAAACTGACGATGTCGGCCCAGCGCCGCCCTTCTTCTTCGCTCAGCGCCTCGCGTGAAATCTTGGTCAGGTAATACTTGATGTCCGAATACAGTTCGTCGACAGTATCATCCAACTTTTGCAGGTCCTGCGCCAATTTGGAATCATTGTTCGTGATGACGCTGAGCACCCCGCGCAGCATTGTTTCGACCACGTCAGCCTGATGCATCGATTCGCGCACCGCACACGAAAGAGCCAGGGACGGTGTGGCCAGCGCCGAGGCATCCAGATGCCGCTGGCGACCAGCCACCGAGCTTTTTTCGACTCTGGGCATCCATTGCTCGACCCAGCGCGCAATGACCTGCGTCACGCCGATGAAAAGCAGGCTCACCAGAACGTTAAAACTCAGGTGAAACAGCACCACCAGCGTGGCATGGTCGCTGACCCACGGTCGAACCTCACGCAGCCACAGGCCGACCCACGGAGCCGCAACGGCGATGCCGATGACCTTGAAAATCAGGTTGCCAAACGGCACCTGGCGCGTCTCCACACTGGTGTTGAGCGTGGTCAACACCGCCAGCAGGCCACTGCCCAGATTGGCGCCAAGCACCAGCCCGAGGGCGACGTCCATCGGTACCACGCCGGTGCTTGCCAGCGCTGCAATGAGCAGCACCAGCGCCAGGCTCGAATAGCTCAGAACCGACAGGATGCAGCCAACAGCGATTTCGAGGAATAGATCGCTGCTCAGCGATCCGAGCAGCGCCTTCACGGCAGGCGCCTGAGTCAGGAAGAAGGCAGACTGGGTCACCAGGCGCAGCGCCAGCAGCATCAGTCCCAGACCGATGATGATGCGCCCGATGCGTCCAGCGTTGGTGTTCTGGCGCGAGGTGAAGAGAACGACACCGATCAAAATGAACAGGGGCGAGAGCCATGACAGATCGCGTGAAAAGAGCACGGCAACCAGGCTGGTACCGACATCAGCGCCAAGCATCACGGCCAGTGCCGAGGGCAGGGACATCAGTCCCTGGCCGACGAAGGACGAGACGATCAATGCGGTGGCGGTGCTGGACTGCACCAGCGCCGTAACACCGATACCCGACATGGTTGCCGTCAGCCGGTTGCTCACGCTTTGTGCCAGGATGTTGCGCAGACTCACCCCGTACACGCGCAGGATGCCGGTGCGCACCAGTTGCGTGCCCCAAACCAGCAGGGCAATGGCGGCCAGGAGGTTCAGCAGGTGCGTCAAGCTTTGCCTTTCGTTTTCGATCAGTGTGTCCCGAGGCCTGCGCGTCGCACGCGTCGCAATTCGTCAAGAATCAGGCAGGCGGCGCCCAGGGTGATGGCGCTGTCGGCCAGGTTGAAAGCTGGAAAATGCCAGTTGCGCCAGTAAAAGTCAAGAAAATCGACGACATAGCCATAGTTGACGCGGTCAATGACGTTGCCCAGGGCGCCCCCGAGAATGCACGCCAGCGCAAAGGCGAACAGTCTTTGCGTACTGTGCGAGCGCAGCAGCCATACGATCAGGCTGGCGGCGAGCAATCCCAAAGCGACGAAGAACCAGCGTTGCCAGCCCGAGGCGTTGGCGAGAAAAGAAAACGCTGCGCCGTTGTTGTGAACCCGCACGATATTGAAAAAACCGTTCACCGGCGTGTGCTCGCCCGGCCCGTACAAACCCACAATCAGCAGTTTGCTGAACTGGTCACTGATCAGAATCAACAGCGCCAGGCCGAGCCAGCGCAGCATGCCGCCGCCTGAGACCGACCGCCGTGCCATCAGGCGAAGCTCCGCGTTTCGCCAGGGCCAAACAAATTGCTCACGCAGCGGCCGCACAGGCCGGGATGTGCGGTGTCCGTGCCGAGGTCGTCACGGTAGTGCCAGCAACGCTCGCACTTCACACCACTTGAGGCTGCCGCGCTTACGGACATTGCGTCACCAGCTATCAAAGTAATAGCGGAAGTGATGAAAACAAACTTCAGGTCCGGGCCCAGGCTGGCCAGCAATGCGTGGTCCTCTGCGCCGACGCTCAAGTGCACTTGCGCCTGCAGTGACGAGCCGACTTTGCCCTGCCCGCGCAGGTTTTCAATCTCCTTGTTCACGCTATCGCGGATCTCGCGGATGCGCTCCCACTTGGCGATCAGTCCGGTGTCCGGTGCTGCAAGGCTGAGGTAGGTGTCCAGGAACACTGAGGCCCGGGTTGCCGTTGGAGTCTTGCCCGCAGCCCCGAGCACGGCCCATGCCTCCTCGGCTGTGAAGCTCAGGAACGGCGCCATCAGGCGCAACATCGCGTTCGTGATTTGCCAAAGAGCTGTCTGCGCGCTGCGTCGGGCCAGTGACTGGGGCGCCGTCGTGTACAGACGATCCTTCAGGATGTCGAGGTAAAACGAACCGAGGTCTTCGCTGCAATAAATCTGCAGTTTGGCCACCACGGGGTGGAACTCATAGACCTCGTAGTGCGCCAGAATTTCTCTTTGCAGCGTCGCCAGGCGGCCCAGTGCGTAACGGTCGATTTCCAGCATTTGATCGGTCGCCACGGCGTCGCGTACAACCTCGAAGTCGCTGATGTTGGCCAGCAGGAACTTGAGCGTGTTGCGAATGCGCCGGTAGGTGTCGACCACGCGAGCGAGGATCTTCGCGTCAATTGCCAGGTCGCCGGAATAGTCGGTAGCTGCGCACCACAGGCGCAGGATTTCGCCACCGTACTTCTGGGCTGATTCCCCCAGCGGCATGTAGTTGCCAAGGCTCTTGCTCATCTTGCGCCCGGCGCCATCGACCGTGAATCCGTGCGTGAGCAAACCGCGATAGGGTGCGCGCCCGTTCATGGCCGCGCTGGTCAGCAGCGAGGAGTGAAACCAGCCGCGGTGCTGGTCATGACCTTCGAGATAAAGGTCGGCCTCGGGGCCCCTGTTGTGGGCGTTGGCCAGTGGCCCCGTCGAATCGCTGCGGGTACTCGCGTTCGGGTCGGACGCCGCGCCGCGGTGGCTGCCGCGCAGCACCGTGTAATGCGTGGTGCCCGAGTCAAACCAGACTTCCAAAATGTCAGTGCTTTTGTCGTAGTGGTCCCCGCCATCCGGACCTTTGCCCAGCACATCGGTCGCGCTCAATTTGCTCCAGGCCTCGACGCCGCCTTGTTCCACGATACTGGCGGCCTGGTCGATGATTTCGAGCGTGCGCGGGTGCAGCTCACCGCTGGCCTTGTGCGTGAAGAAGGGGATGTTCACGCCCCAGTTGCGCTGGCGGCTGATGCACCAGTCGGGCCGACCCGCGATCATGTCGCGCAGCCTGGCCTTGCCGTTCTCGGGGTAGAACGACGTTTCCTCGATCGCGTCAAGTGCCAACTGGCGCAGCGACTTGGGTGCCTTGTCCGTGGTAAATACGCCCTCGCCATCATCCATCCGGATGAACCACTGGGCCGATGCGCGATAGATCACCGGTGTCTTGTGGCGCCAGCAATGCGGGTAGCTGTGCACGATGGCGCTGCTGGCAAACAGGCGTCCGGCCTCGCGTAGCGCCTCGATCACCAGCGGGCCAGCCTTCCAGATGTTCATGCCACCAAACAGGGGCAGGTCGACGTCATACGCACCGTTGCCCTGCACCGGATTGAGCACGTCGTCGTACGCGAGGCCGTGCTTGATGCAGGAGTTGAAATCTTCCAGGCCGTAGGCCGGGCTGGAGTGCACCAAGCCGGTCCCGTCGTCGGCGCTCGCGTAGTCCGCCAGGTAGACCGGGCTTGGACGGTCATAGCCCGCGTGAACGTGTGCCAGCGGGTGCTTGAATTGCAACCGGTCGAGCGCGGCGCCTTCGCAGGTCGCCAGCACACTGCCGGTGAGCTGGTATCGGGCCAGGCAGGGCTCGACCAGGCTCTGGGCCAGCAACAGCAGGCCGCGCGGCGTGTCCACCAGGGCATAGGTCAGTGCCGGGTTCAGATTCAGTGCCTGATTCGCCGGAAGGGTCCAGGCTGTGGTGGTCCAAATCACCGCGAAAGCATCCTTTTTGAGCCTTGGCAAGCCGAAAGCCGCGGCCAGCTTGTCGGGTTGCGCGCACAGGAAGCCGACGTCGAGGGTCTGGCTTTTCTTGTCGTCGTATTCGATTTCAAATTCGGCCAGCGATGAGCCGCAGTCAAAACACCAGTAGGTGGGTTTGAGGCCGCGGTAGACAAAGCCACGCTCCACCACGCGTTTGAGCGCACGCAGTTCGTTGGCCTCGGTGGCGAAGTCCATCGTGCGGTACGGATGGTCCCATTGGCCGAGGACGCCAACCCGCTTGAAGTCGAGCATCTGCTGGGCGATCTGCTCGGTGGCATAGGCTCGGCTCCTGGCCTGGACTTCAGCGCGGCTGAGCCCGCGACCGTGCAGTTTTTCGATCGCATTTTCAATCGGAAGTCCGTGGCAATCCCAGCCCGGGATGTACTGAGCGTCCTTGCCTCCTAGCTGGCGCGCTTTGACAATCATGTCTTTCAAAATCTTGTTGGCGGCGTGGCCGATGTGCAATTGCCCGTTGGCGTAGGGCGGACCGTCGTGCAGGATGAATTTGGGGGCACCCGAGCGTGCCGCGCGCAGCTTCTTGTAGATGCCTTGCTCGTCCCAGTCCTTGACCCAGCCGGGCTCGCGTTTGGGCAGGTCTGCGCGCATCGGAAACGCCGTGTCGGGCAAGTTGAGCGTGGCTCGGTAATCGATTTTGGGGGTGCTATCAGTCATGGTGGCTCAGGGCTGCGAAGTACGCTCGGGCATTCTCACAATCGGCCGCAATGCCTCGGGCAAGGGCGTCGAGACCGTCGTACTTCAGTTCGTCGTGCAGTTTGTGCAGCAACTCGACCCGGATGATTTTACCGTACGCTCCTTCGGGGCCGAGCTGTTCGGGCCAGTGCAGGCAATGCGTTTCGAGCAACACCTTGCCGGCGTTGACATCGGTCGCATCGAGCGAAGGGCGCACGCCCAGGTTCGCGACACCGGGCAGCGGCGTTGCACCCAGGCCATGCACGCGCACCACGAAGATGCCGCTGGCTGCGGGCTTCCAGTGCGAGAAGCGCAGGTTCAGCGTCGGAAAGCCGAGCTCGCGACCGAGCTTGCGACCGTGCAGCACGTGGCCGGAAATGCGGTAGGTGCGTCCGAGCAGGCGCGCCACGTCGCTCATGCGCCCTTGGCCCAGCGCGTCGCGCACCGCCGAGCTCGACACGCGCAGGCCGTGAACCTCGTAGCTGTTCATGCGCGCTACGTCAAAGCCCTGCGCCAGGCCAGCCTGATCGAGCACGGCGTAGTCACCGGCGCGCTTGGCGCCGAAGCGGAAGTCGTCGCCGACCAGGACGTAGCCTGCGCCCAAACCTCGCACCACAACGGTGTCGATGAATTCCTGGGGCGTCAGTGCCGCCAGACTTGCGTCAAAGGGCAACACCACGGTTTGGTCCACGCCGGTCTGGGCCAGGTCAGAGAGGTTGTCGCGCATCGTGCCGATGCGGGCCGGGGCCAGCTCGGGCTTGCGATGCACGCTGGCAAAGTAGTCGCGCGGGTGCGGTTCAAAGGTCAATGCGCAGCTGGGCAAACCGCGCTGCTGTGCCTCCCCATGCAGCAGTGCGAGCATCGCCTGATGGCCACGGTGCACGCCGTCAAAATTGCCGATCGTCAGGGCGCACGCCGACGCAATGCCCCGGTGATGAAAGCCGCGAAATACATTCATGAAATCGATATCTTTTTGATAGCAAACTCGGTCTTTGGGTCGGGCTTTGCGACCGTAATTGTCACAAAAACAGGGTATATTGTGTCCTAGTGGCGGGGCCGCGTTTATTGGCCCGCGCAAGTCCGTTTTTTTGGGTTCAATCGTGCAGGAGGCCGGTCTTGAAGGTGTTGAAGCTCAGCGCGCAGGGGTTGCCCCAGTCGTGGATCTCGCTGGAACAGGCGGTGATCCACTACGCGGCAATGGAAGTGCGCTGGGAAATGGGCGCCGAGGTCGCCGTTTTTCATGGCGGACACAATGCGCTCACCGGCCGTCAGTCAGTCATTGCGGTCAACAGCATCATCGGTACGCGCGGCGTCTCGGGAGTCAACCCGTTCCGGCTGAAACCAGCGCTGACCAACCGCAAGCTGTTCTCGCGTGACCGCAACGTCTGCGCCTACTGTGGTGAGCGGTTCCATGAAGAGGACCTGACACGCGAGCACATTGTTCCGTTTGCGCAAGACGGTCTTGACAGCTGGATGAATGTCGTCACAGCCTGTCGGGCCTGCAATCACCGCAAGAGCCATCGCACGCCGGAACAGGCGAACATGGCGCTGCTGTACGCGCCTTATGTGCCGAGCCTGTGGGAAGACTTCATTTTGCGCAACCGTCGCATCCTGGCCGATCAGATGGAATTTCTGATGGCACACGTGCCAAAGTCATCGCGTCTGTTGGCGTGACATCGTGCACAACAGGAATGGTTGACCCAACTCAAGAAAGGGCCACCTTTGCAAGCAGTTGCACGCGCCAACTGGTAAGGTGCTCTGGTTAGGCAATATCGTGATGTCCACCCCTTCGCCTGCATCGTCTGACGCTCCTGTGGCGTTCGTGCGCCTGCAGGCCGACCGACTCCTGGCTGAGCTCGTGGGCAAGACACAGGCCTATTTTTCCGAGCATGAAACGGAGCTCTTTGAACTCGTGCGCACGCACATGCTCATCTTGCTCGACGCCCGGCCGACACCGGCGCGTGCGCAGAATCTGCGCTCGGCAAGCATGCTGCTGCACAAGCAGGGCGAGATTCTCAAGGAGGCCCTGCGCAAGGCGTTGGCCGAGGTGCTCGAGGAGGAGGTGGCCCAGGCTTTGCCTCGCGTGCCGGGAATCGAGCTCACCAAGACCCAGCGCATCAACAAACTTGACGGCACCTCGCTTTCGCTGATCGATATGTGTGAAGTCGAGCGCTTGCTGTTGCTCGATCGGGTCGCGCAACGCTTTGGCGCGCACTACGAGGGTGGCATTGCCGAGCTGTCCCAACGCCTGATGGCATTGCTCGGGCCCGACGTGCCGATCGAGTCGTCCAACCCGTTTCGGCCCGAGGTGTTTGTGCGGGCGATGCTGCTGGGATGGGAGCATGCCGCTCTTGACGCGGGGGCCACGGAAGACGTCGTGCTGTCGCTGGAGCCGCAACACTTCGTCGATCTTGCCCCGCTGTACAGCGTTTTGAACGCTACGCTGGAACGCGCCGGTGTTTCGGCGCAGCGCGAGCACCGGATCAAGCGTCCTGAAGGTTGGGTCGGCCGTGGCTCGTCCGCGAACTCGGCGCCGGTGCCACTGCAGGGCAGCGATGACAATTTCGAGCCCATATCCTCTGCGCCGACGCTCCCGCTGCGGCCCGACACGGCGCGCCCCGGCGCAGGTTCGGTGACGATCAGCACGCCTTGGCAAGTGGGCCTGGGCGGAGCGCGGGCCTTCCTGCAAAGAATCGGGATCGGACCGGCACGCGCGCCGTTTGAAGCAGCCCCCGCGCTGACGACGCGCCCGCCCATCAACGCCGACGAGGCTCCGACGCTGGCGCCAGCCGACCCCACTCTCATGGGTTACCTCGGCAGTTTGCAGACCGAAAGCGGCGAACCGGCAGGTGGGTACTCGCAGCAGGTTGCTGCCGAACACAACATCCTGCGACAGATGCGCGAGCGCGAGGAAGTGCGCCGTGCGCCCGAACTCGATCGCGGCACGGTCGACGCGCTGGCCGAGGTGTTCGACTTCGTGTTTGCTGATCAGGCCATTCCACTGCAGATGAAGTTTGTGATTGGCCGCCTGCAGATTCCGGTGCTCAAGGCGGCCATGATCGACCGCGATTTTTTTCTTTCGAGCGAACATCCGGCGCGCCGACTGGTCGACACGCTGGCGCATGCTTCGATCGCATGGGCCCCGGACAAGGGCGAAGCCGACCCGCTGTACGTTCGCATCGAAAACACCGTCAAGAGGGTGTTAACGGAATTCGAAGACGATCTGGCGCTGTTTAGCGAGTTGTTGCTCGAGTTCACCGAGTTTCTGTTTGAAACCGAGCAGCAGGCACGCGTTCAACTCGAGCCGGTGGCGGACAAGGAGCTGGTTGGCGAGACCCATGAGCAGGCGCTGGTTCATGCCGACGAGGCGGTTCATGCCCGGATCAGGGAAGTGCTCCCGCCGCTGCGCCTGGTGCCGTTCCTGATACCGTTCCTGACCGATCAGTGGCGTGAGGTGATGGCGCGCGCCTGGGTCAAGGCGGCGCAGGATCCGGGGCCGTGGGACGACGCGGTCTCGGTGATGGATCAACTGATCTGGTCCACGCATCCGAAGACCTCCGCGGTGGAGCGGCGTGAACTGGTGGCGGTGCTGCCCACGCTGGTGCGCAAGCTCAACGCCGGGCTCGACGCGATCGAATGGACCGGTGAGCCGCGTGCGAACTTCACGCGGCGCCTGATTGCCACGCATACCCTGGCGATTCGCGTCGCGCAGACGCCGACAACTGACGGTGTTGCGGTCGCGGCGGAGGAACGCGCTGGCGCCACCGCGATGCATGAGCTTGAGCAGCGCCGTGTCGGCCAGCTCGCTGCTTCAAGCGACGAGTTTGACGCGCTGGCGCACACCTTTGGGCGCGGCCTGTGGTTTGATTTTGCGCTGGACCGCGACACGCATCACCGCTGCCGCCTGAGCTGGGTCAGTCCGATGCGCACGCGCCTGTTGTTCACGAACCGGGACGGCTTCGATGCCTTTGTCCGCTCCGAACGCGAAGTCGCCGCGCTGCTTCGTCACGGCCGGCTCAAGGTGATTGATCAGGAACCGATTGTTTCGCGCGCCATCGATCACATCATGGCCGAAGCGGACTCAGGCAAAGACGCCCGCAGTGTCCTGCATGCGCTTTGACACCTCGCCGAGGTGATGCATGCTGTCGCCAAAACTCATCTCAAGTTGGGTCAGTCGCTTGAAGTAGTGACTGACAATGTATTCGTCGGTCACGCCGATGCCGCCGTGCAACTGAATCGCCTGCTGTCCGACAAAGCGCATCGAGTTGCCGAGCTGGTACTTGGCGCGCGCCATCGCAGCACGACGCTCGGACGCTGGCGCGTTGAGCTTGAGCGAGGCGTAGTAGCTCATCGAGCGCGCCAGTTCAAGCTGCATTTTCATGTCGGCAGCGCGATGGCGCAGCGCCTGGAAGCTGGCGATGAAAACACCAAACTGCTTGCGCGTGTTGAGGTACTCGGCGGTGATGGTCAGCGTCTTGTCCATCACGCCGACGGCCTCGGCGCAGGTCGCTGCAATGCCGATGTCAACGCCATGCTCAAGCGCGGCCAGGCCATCGGTTGTGATCAGGGCGGCGGGCGCGGCCCGCAGCGTGAGTTCGGCCGCGCGGCTGCCATCCTGAGTGCCGTAGCCCCGGGTCACAACGCCACTGGCGCCGCGCTCGACCAAAAACAGCGCGAGTTTGCCATCGCACTGTGCCGGAACCATGAAGGCATCGGCCTGATCACCCGCTGGTACTATGCTTTTTGTAGCGGTCAACGCCCATCCATTGGGCCTCGCAGTCGCTTTTGCCTCACAAATATCGAGCTGGTAGCGGGCCGCCCGCTCCTGGTACGCCAGCACCACCAGAGCGTCACCACTGGCAATCCTGGGTAGCCAGGCCGTCTTGAGTGCCTCGGGTGCATAGCCGCTGAGCAGGGCGCCTGAAATCAGGCTTTGCTTGAGCGGCTCGAGCACCATCCCGCGGCCGAGTTCCTCCATCACCACCATGCCATCGACCGGGCCCATGCCCATGCCGTCATGGTTTTCGGGGATATACAGGCCGCACAGCCCGAGCTCGGCGAGTTCGCCCCAGGCCTGACGCGAAAAGCCTCCGGCCTTGACGGTGGCGCGGTAGCGCTCAAAGTTGTAGCCCTTGTCGACCCATTTGCGAACCGCGTCGCGTAATTGTTCCTGATCGTCTGAAAAGTCAAAGTCCATTGTCGTCACCTGCATTCATCAAAATGGAACCCCCTCCCGGAGGGGGCACGGGGGAGCGGTCTTGCCGCGCACAGCGCGAACCGTTCCACGGCTTTAGCCGAGAACGGTTTGCGCCACGATCGTGCGTTGCACTTCATTGCTGCCGCCGTAGATCGTTGTCTTGCGCATGTTGAAGTAGGTCGATGCCAGCGGCGCGCAGTAGGCCGCTCCGATGGCGTCGCCCTGCCAGCCCGCTTCCATCGCCTCCTGGATCAGGGGCAGAGCGTACGGACCGGCCGCGAGCATCATCAACTCGCTGTAGCGCTGCTGGATTTCGCTGCCGCGAATTTTGAGCAGGCCCGCGATATCGAGCGACTGCTTGCCCGACTTTTCAGCGGCGAGCACGCGCAGTACCAGCATCTCGAGGGCCACCACGTCGACTTCGAGTTTTGCAATTTCGTCGCGAAAACGCGCGTCGGCGTAGACGTTTTCTGCCTTGGCGATGCGCTTGAGGCGCTCGAGTTCGCGTTTGGCGCGGTTCACGTCGGCGATGTTGGTTCGCTCATGACTGAGCAGGTGCTTGGCGTAGGTCCAACCCTTGTTTTCCTCGCCGATCAGGTTCTCCACGGGCACCTCGACGTCGTCGAAGAACACCTCGTTAACTTCGGCCTCGCCGTCGAGCAGGACGGTTGGAACCACCGTCACCCCGGGCGACTTCATGTCGATCAGCAGAAAACTGATGCCGGTCTGGGGTTTGCCCTCGTTGCTGGTGCGCACCAGGCAGAAAATCCACTCTCCGTACTGGCCCAGCGTGGTCCAGGCCTTCTGGCCGTTGACGATGTACTTGTCGCCACGGCGTTCGGCGCGGCACTTGACCGAGGCCAGGTCGGACCCGGAGCCCGGCTCGCTGTAACCCTGGCTCCACCAGACTTCGCCACTGGCAATGCCAGGCAGGAAGCGCTTTTGTTGTTCGGCATTGCCAAAGGTCATGATGACCGGCGCCACCATCACAGGGCCAAATGGAATCACGCGCGGGGCACCGGCAAGCGCGCATTCCTCTTCAAACAAGTGCTTCTGCACCGAGGTCCAGCCCGGGCCGCCAAAGGTGTTGGGCCAGGCGTGTCCCAGCCAGCCCTTCTTGCCCAGGATCTTGCCCCAACGCTGCATATCGTCACGGCTCAGGCGCAGTGCGTTGTGTACCTTGTGCGAAATCTCCTTGGGCAGGTTTTCCCGCACCCAGGCTCGAATTTCCTCACGAAATTGCTGTTCTTCAGGGGTAAAAGCCAAATCCATAAGCTGTTCTCCAAATAGTCATTTCACGTTTTTAGCACGATCGTTCGATTATGTCTGTCCGGGGCGTGACAGACCCAATTCCGTGCAAAGCGTTTGCACCGTTTCGCGCAGGAGTGCGAGCTCGGCTTCCAGACGTTCCAGCCGCTGGTTGACGCCGCCAGCGGGGACGTCGTTGCCTTCGATGGTGCAAGCGGCCTCAGGCGCGCCGCAAAGCAGATGCGCCCAGCGTTGTTCGCGTGCGCCAGCCGCTCTGGGCAGCTTGACCACCAGCGCGCCGCCCTTGTCATCCGCGCGCTGCTGTAGTTCTTCGAGAAAGCCCTCGACCGAAGAGGGGTCGGCAAATTTGTACCAGCGTTCGCTGTTCAGGCGCAGTTCGGCTGCAGTTTGGGGCCCGCGCAACATCAGCAGACCCAGCAGCACAGCGGACTGCTCATAGAGCGCGAGTCTCCGTTGAAAATTGTGCTCCCAGCGCGGTGCGCGCGCGCCGCTGTTCACACGCACCAGACCGGTCGCCTTGAGGTCCTCCAGCGCCTCGATGACCTGCGCCTCGTCGAGTTCGAGCACCGGATCACGGCTGGTCTTCTGATTGCATCCAGCCAGCAGGGAGTGCAGTGTCAGCGGATAACTGTCGGGCACGGTGCGCGCCTTTTCCATCAGGGTGGCGAGCACGCGCGCCTGGATCGGACTCAGGCGCGGCGTCGTGGCATCGGGAGCGGTAGGGGTCAGGGTCATAATTCACTCAGGTATGAAAAACATTGTCATTTTGATCTCGGGCGCTGGCTCGAACATGGCTGCCATCGTCAAAACCGCGCAGCGCGAAGGCTGGCGGGAAAAATACAACGCCCGCGTCGCCGCCGTCATCAGCAACCGCGCGCAGGCGGCGGGCCTGGCTTTTGCGCGCGAACACGGGATCGACACCGAGGTGCTCGATCACACAGTGTTTGCGTCGCGCCAGGAGTTTGACCAAGCATTGACCGCACTGATCGGTCGTTACGACACACCGGCGCAACCGGTCCTGGTGGTGCTGGCTGGGTTCATGCGCATTTTGACCCCCGGTTTTGTCAGCCATTATGACGGGCGGCTGCTCAACATCCATCCATCGCTGCTGCCAGCTTTTGCGGGCTTGCATACGCAGCAGCGCGCGCTCGCTGCAGGCTGCAGGTTTGTCGGGGCCACGGTGCATCAGGTGACCGCCGAACTCGACCACGGGCCGATTCTGGCGCAAGCGGTCGTGCCAGTCCTGCCCGGCGACACTGCCGCCACCTTGTCCGCGCGGGTGCTGACCCAGGAGCATCTGATCTACCCCCGCGCGATTGCCGATTTGCTACAAAAAGGGTAGCTGCTCACGCTTTGTCAGCAGGCGCTGCAGGCTTGCTTTGTGTTGAATCCGGCGCGCCGTGACGGACTTCGGAGACGGCGGCGCACGGCATGGGACAATGCACCGCTATGCACCCCAAAGCCGTGCTCGACGTCTGTGCGCAGCTCGTCGGGCTGACCCTGAAGTTTGATGCCCCCACCGATGCCATCGTGGCCCGGTTTTTTCGCGATCATCGCGGCCTGGGGCCGCGCGAGCGTGCGACGCTCACCGGCACCGTTTACAACGTCCTGCGCAAGAAGCTGATGTTTGACCATTGCGCGCCCTCGGGCAGTGGCCCGAAAGAACGGCGTCTCGCGATCCTGGGGTTCCAGGGACCGGGAGACTTTCCTTCGCAGTGCCCTGAGCGAGCAGGAGAAGAACTGGCTCGATCAATGCGAACAGACTCCATGTTGCCGATTTGATGGAACGCCAGCGCCACAACCTGCCCGAGTGGCTGGTGCAGCCGCTCAAGCAGCAGGTCGGCGCTGAATTCTGGCCACTGATCGAGGCCCTGAATCGGGGCGCTGGGCTGGACTTGCGCGTCAACACGCTCAAGGCCAAGCGAGCCGAGGTCCGCAAGGAACTGGCGACCTGCGGTATCAAGGCTGACATCACGCCCTATTCGCCGTGGGGTCTGCGGCTGACCGACAAGCCCAATCTGAACAAGCTTGAGGCCTTCAACCGCGGCGACTTCGAGGTGCAGGATGAAGGTTCGCAATTGCTGGCGCTGTTGCTCGATGCCAAGCGCGGCGAAATGGTGGCCGACTTTTGCGCCGGTGCCGGCGGCAAGACGCTGGCCATCGGTGCGGCCATGCGCAATACCGGACGCCTGTATGCGTTTGATACTTCGGCCCATCGGCTGGACGCGCTCAAGCCACGACTGGCACGAAGTGGTCTGTCCAATGTGCACCCGGCGGGCATCGCGCACGAACGCGACGAGCGCATCAAGCGCCTGGCGGGCAAGATGGACCGCGCGCTGGTCGACGCGCCTTGTTCTGGCCTGGGCACGCTGCGTCGCAACCCGGACCTGAAATGGCGGCAAACGCCGCAATTGGTGAGCGCGCAGGCACAACTGCAGGCCGCCATTTTGCAAAGTGCCGCGCGCCTGCTCAAACCCGGCGCTCGGCTGGTTTATGCCACGTGCAGCCTGTTGGTCGAGGAAAACGAAGCAGTGGCGCAGGCGTTTTCACAAGCGAATGATGTGTTTGCGCCACTTGACGCTGGACAAATTCTGACCGATTTAAAGGTGGAGGGCGCAGCCACCCTTTGCGGTGGCGGCGACAACGCTTTGCGCTATTTGCGCCTGTGGCCACACCGGCATCACACCGATGGTTTTTTTGCTGCTGTTTGGCAAAGAGTCTGATCAGACGGCGGCACCGGTGCCGCGAATTCAGTAATCCACTTCGACCCGGTCGCGCCCGCCCTGTTTGGCTCGATAAAGGGCAGCATCGGCGCGTGCAATAAGCGCCTGTCCGCTGTCGGTCTTGGCATCGTACGCCGCGAGGCCGACGCTCATCGTGACCTGGATCGGTTGCAGCCCGCGGCCGAGTTTGATCGGAGTGGCGGAAACACAGGTTCGGATCTTCTCGCCGATTTTCGCCAGCGAATCGATGCTGATCTGGGGAATAATCAGCATGAACTCCTCGCCCCCGTAGCGCACCGCGGTGTCGGCCTTGCGCATGGAATCCTTGATCCGGCGCGCAACTTCCCGCAGCACGGCGTCTCCCGCCAGATGGCCGTAGCTGTCGTTGACCTTCTTGAAGAAGTCGATGTCGCACATGGCGAGCACAAGATCGGTGTGGTAGCGTTTGGACGCGAACACTGCCTCCTCCAGCCGGACCAGCCCATATTGCTTGTTACCCAGGCGCGTCAGACCATCGGTGATGGCACCGGTGTAATGGCGCGAGTTGTTCGCCGCCAGCATCAGGTGCACGCCAAGGTTTTGCAGCAGATCCTTGCTCACGAGTATCCGCGCCGGGATCGCGCAGCAATACAGCACGCCGAGCAACCGTGCCTCGGAGACAACCGGCAGGGCGAAGGACAGCCCCTGCGGCTCAGCGAGCGTCTGCAGTTTTTGCGTGCGGTACGCCTCGGCGAGCAGGGTCGGCGCGCTGTGGCTTTGCAGTTGATGCATGATGGCAGACTCGCGCGCAAGCGCGTCCTCCAGCGGATCATCGCCGGCGACCATGACCGGTTCCCCAGTTTCCCCGCTGATGGCGCAGGTATAGCCGCCGGAGGAGGTTTCCAGAATGAAAATCGACTGTTGGGGAAGCAGGTTGTCCTGTATGACGCTGCAGAGATTTTTCGCGAAATCGGTCATTTCAAGCTTTTTGGATGCCTCGACCACGAGCTTGTAGAGCAACGTGGATTCCGTATGCGCCGACTCCAGGCTGCCGGCCATGACATTGAAATGACCGGCAAGAACCCCGATTTCGTTATTCACTGCCACCACGGCGCGTTCGGACAGATTCCCCGCAGCGAGCCGGTCCATGGCTTGCTCCAGTTTGGTCACCGGCCGGATGACCAGGCGCCTGAGCAGAAACGTCAGCAGCGCGAGCAGAACCACTGTCGCGCCCAGCCCCAGCCCGAGGATGATGCGATTGCGCATCTCCCCCGCGCGCTTGAGCGGGGACAGGTCGAAATCGACCAGGATAAAGCCGCGCGCGGTCTCCAGGGCAGTGTGGCAGCCCAGACAGGCTTGGGAGGTCGGAATCGAATTGACGACGCGCAACCGCGCCGTGCCATTCGCATCGGTAGCTATCGAACTCGCGGGAAAGGTCCCGCTCCAGTCGCAGCCCGGGCAGTCCGGGTTGCCCCGGACCTCGATTCGGGTGCCGACGGCCGCCGAGTCAGAAGCTGCCTTGACTGTGCCGTTGGCATTCATCGCCAGCAGTCGCAGCGCCCCGGCCATCTCGACGTATTGGCGCGCCTCGGTGCTGATCTCAGCCCAGACTTTCGCGCCGCCACCGGCAAGCATGTGCTCGCCCAGGTCGCGCGCAATGATGGTGGAAATGGTGCGGGCCTGATTCGTCTCTTGCTGCGTAAACTCGCGTTCGGCGAGATTCGCCACGATGCCCCAGACGAGCGCTCCAGCAGCGCAGGTAAACGCGACCACGCCCGCCCCGAGCATGGCCCCAAGTGTGTTCCATGGCTTTACCTTGCGTTCTGAGCCGCCATCGCGCGATTCCATGCCGAATCCTTGCCCGAATGTGAGGTGACCTGTTCCCCTCGAAGCATCGGTGTGTTTGTAGTGTAGCCACTGTGCATCAGGCCAAAAAAAAGCCCGCAGACCGCGGGCTCTGTGGACGCAAGCCAAACTACTTGAGCTTGATTTCCTTGTAGTCGACATGCTTGCGAGCTTTGGGATCAAATTTCTTGATCAGCATTTTCTCGGGCATCAGTTTCTTGTTCTTGCTGGTGGTGTAGAAATGCCCGGTACCGGCTGTCGATTCGAGCTTGATCTTTTCGCGTGTGCCTTTGGTTGCCATGATGCTTCCTTTGAATGGTTAAGCCTGGCCGCGTGCGCGCAGGTCTGCGAGCACGGCGTCAATGCCGTTCTTGTCGATCAGGCGCAGCCCCGCGTTGGAGATGCGCAGACGGATCCAGCGGTTTTCGCTCTCGACCCAGAAACGACGGTATTGCAGATTGGGCAGAAACCGGCGCTTGGACCGGTTGTTGGCGTGGGAAACCGTGTTCCCGACCATCGGGCCTTTGCCCGTGACTTCACATACGCGTGCCATGTGGACACTCCGATACTTCTAAACGGCCATCACTGGCGACCGCAACTGTCTGCTAAAGACACCTGCGATCTCGCGCTGACCTCACCTCGCCAAGAAAATGGGTGGCGGTAACCCGGTTGCAACAGAACCAAGAATTATAGCGGGCTTTGTGTCGCCGCCGCCAGCGGCACAGGCTAGTCCTGCTCGAGGAAACGCTGCGCGTCCAGCGCGGCCATGCAGCCGGTGCCCGCGCTGGTGATCGCCTGGCGATAGACATGGTCCTGCACGTCACCGGCGGCAAAAACGCCGGGCACGCTGGTCATGGTGGCAAAGCCCTTGAGTCCGCCCTGCGTGACGACGTAACCGCCAGCCATGTCGAGCTGACCCTCGAAAATCCCGGTGTTGGGCGCGTGGCCAATGGCGATGAAGCAGCCCTTGAGGGTCAAATCCTCGGTCGCGTCAGTTTTCAGGTTCTTCAGGCGCACGCCGGTCACGCCACTGGCGTCACCAAGTACCTCGTCGAGCGTGCAAAAGGTCTTCAGTTCGATCTTGCCTGCGCTGACCTTGTCCATCAACTTGTCGATCATGATCGGTTCGGCGCGGAACTGGTCGCGCCGGTGTACCAGATACACCTTGCTGGCGATGTTGGAGAGGTAGAGCGCCTCTTCAACCGCAGTGTTGCCGCCGCCAATCACACAACAAACCTCGTCACGGTAGAAAAAGCCGTCGCAGGTCGCGCAGCCCGAGACACCGCGACCCATGAACGCGCTCTCCGAGGGCAGACCAAGGTATTTGGCCGAGGCCCCCGTGGCAATGATCAGCGCGTCGCAGCTGTAGGTGCCGCTGTCGCCTTGCAGGGTGAACGGTCGTTTTGCAAAATCGACGCTGTTGATCTGGTCGAACACGATTTCGGTCTTGAAGCGCTCGGCATGCGCCAGAAAACGCTGCATCAGATCCGGTCCCTGCACGCCATCGACGTCGGCGGGCCAATTGTCGACCTCGGTCGTGGTCATGAGTTGCCCGCCCTGCGCAATGCCGGTGATCAGCAGCGGCTGCAGATTGGCCCGCGCAGCATAAATTGCGGCGGTGTAGCCTGCAGGCCCGGAGCCGAGAATCAGAACTCTGGCATGCCTTGTATTTGACATGATGTTGACTTTCAAAAATGGAATGACGCGCGCCGTGTACAGTTGCGCATAGTATGACTTACTCGCTCAACACCCTGCATTCGACAACCGACAGAACCGGACCGGCCAGATCGGGCTGGGCGCGCTTTGCCGTGGAGTTGGGTTTGCTCGCCGGTTTGGCCTGGCTGGTGCTGTGGGTGGTCGCGCTGCTGAGCCACTCGCTGCAGGACGCGGCCTGGTCGACTTCTGGCAGCGGTGAGGTCACCGCCAACCTGGCCGGTCGCCCTGGTGCCTGGCTCGCCGACGGCAGCTATTTTGCGTTGGGCTATTCGGTCTGGTGGTGCGTGGCCGTGGGCGCGCGTGTGTGGCTCTCGAGCCTGGCAAACTGGCTGCGCGGGCGTGATCGACTCGCACCAACATTGCCCGCACCGGACGGTCTGGTTGCGAGGATTCTTTCGAGCCGGATCGCTTTCTGGTGTGGGCTGGTGATGTTGCTATGTGCCAGCGCAGCGCTCGAATGGTCGCGTCTTTACAGTCTGGAAGCGCGCCTGCCGGGACACAGCGGGGGCATTCTGGGCTACCTGGTCGGGCCGCCGAGCGTACGTTGGCTTGGCTCGACCGGCTCGGCCTTGCTTGCCATCGTGGTCGGACTTTGCGGCGCAGCGCTGGTGTTTCGCTTTTCCTGGGCCCATGTCGCCGAGCGAATGGGCGCGTGGTTGTATGCGCTGTTTGAATCGCGCCGGGAGAAGCGCGAACTCGAGCAAGACCTTGCGCTGGGCCAGCAGGCCGCACGCGAACGCGAAGAGCTGGTTATTGAGGAGCGCGAGGACGCTCTGGAGCATGGCGCGGCGCCGGTGCGCATCGAACCCGTGATGGTGGCCGCGGCCAAGAGCGAGCGCGTGGCCAAGGAGTCGCAAAAGCCCCTGTTCGCCGAACTGCCCGACAGCCGACTGCCGCGCGTTGATCTGCTCGACGGTGCTTCGCTGCGCCAGGAGGGGGTGAGCCCCGAGACGCTGGAGATGACCAGCCGCATGATCGAGAAGAGACTCAAGGACTTCGGGGTCGAGGTCCGCGTCGTGCTCGCGCAGCCGGGGCCGGTGATCACGCGCTACGAGATCGAACCGGCCGTGGGCGTGAAGGGGGCGCAAATCGTCGGCCTTGCCAAGGACCTTGCGCGCTCCCTGAGTCTGGTGTCGATTCGGGTCGTTGAGACGATTCCCGGCAAGACCACGATGGCGCTCGAGTTGCCCAACGCCAAGCGACAGGCAATCAAGCTCTCCGAGATTCTGGGCTCGCAGGTGTACAACGAGTCCAGGTCCATGTTGAGCATCGGCCTGGGCAAGGACATTATTGGCAACCCGGTGGTGGCGGATCTCTCGAGGATGCCGCATGTGTTGGTGGCGGGCACCACAGGTTCAGGAAAATCGGTGGGCATCAACGCGATGATTCTCTCGTTGCTGTACAAAGCGGAGGCGCGCGACGTGCGCTTCCTGATGATTGACCCCAAGATGCTGGAGTTGTCCTTCTACGAAGGCATCCCGCACCTGCTTGCGCCCGTGGTCACGGACATGAAACAGGCCGCCTATGGCCTCTCGTGGTGCGTGGCGGAAATGGAGCGGCGCTACAAACTCCTGAGCAAGCTCGGCGTGCGCAACCTCGCCGGGTACAACGCGAAGATCGACGAAGCCAAGGAGCGTGGCACACACGTTGGCAATCCGTTCAGTCTGACGCCGGACTCGCCCGAGCCGCTGGAGCGTCTGCCGCACATCGTGGTAGTGATCGATGAGCTTGCCGACCTGATGATGGTGATCGGCAAGAAGATCGAGGAGTTGATTGCGCGCCTGGCACAAAAAGCGCGTGCCGCTGGCATCCACCTGATTCTGGCAACGCAACGCCCCAGCGTCGACGTGATTACCGGATTGATCAAAGCCAATATTCCGACCCGCATCGCGTTTCAGGTCAGCAGCAAGATCGACAGCCGCACCATCCTTGACCAGATGGGCGCGGAGACCCTGCTGGGCATGGGCGACATGCTCTACATGCCCAGCGGTGCGGGCACCGGCTTGCCGATCCGCGTTCATGGTGCTTTCGTCAGCGACGAGGAGGTGCACCGCGTCGTCAACTATCTCAAGAGCGAAGGCTCGCCCAATTACATCGACGGTGTTCTCGAAGGTGGCAATGGCGACGGCGAGGGCGACGCAATGGGTGAAGGCGGCGCAGCCAGCGGGGAAAAGGATCCGATGTACGACCAGGCCGTCGAGATTGTTCTGAAGAACCGCAAGGCCAGTATCTCGCTGGTGCAACGCCACTTGCGCATCGGCTACAACCGTGCTGCGCGGCTGGTCGAGGACATGGAAAAAGCGGGGCTGGTCAGCGCCATGAGCAACAGCGGGCAGCGCGAAATTCTGGTGCCGGTGCGGGCCGAGTGATGACAACGAGTGGTCAGACTTTTTGCTATTATTTGCATAGCTGCTTACGCAGGCTTGGCGGGCGCTGGCGGCCTATCAAGCCTTGAATCCTTTGTCCGCAAGGTGCACGGTGGACGGGCTGACTTCACGCAAGTGGTGACCGCTCCGGCCCGCGATGGACAGGCCCCGCGCGTCAAGACTTCCAGTGGCACGTTCGAGTTTTTGCGACCGGCGCGCTTCAAATTTGTTTACAAGAAGCCGTTTGAACAAACCATCGTTGCCGACGGCCAGACGCTTTGGTTGTACGACGTTGATCTGAATCAGGTCACGGCCCGCAAGCAGGCTCAGGTGCTGGGCTCAACGCCAGCGGCGCTGATCGCCTCGGCCCCGGACCTGCAGGCCTTGCAAGCCGATTTCGCGCTGACCGATGCGCCCGAGCGCGACGGCCTGCAATGGGTGCTGGCCACGCCCAGAGCCAAGGACAACCAGTTGCAAAGCATCAGCGTTGGCCTGCGCGGCGCCGAGTTGGCGGTGCTGGAAATTCTCGACAGCTTCGGCCAGCGTTCGGTCCTGACCTTCAGCGGCTTTCAGGCCAACCCGGTGCTGCCCGCGAAGACCTTTGAGTTCAAGGCGCCAGCCGGGGCGGATGTGATCAGGCAGTGAGCGCGGAGTCGGTGGTTGGCATCCGCGGCTCGCAGGAGATGGGTTGGGGCGGCGTCCTCATACTGTCAAAGGCCCAGAAAATCGGCCGCCACCCCAACCCGTCTCCT
>CAWJOT010000043.1:0-17461 GCA_963844495.1 uncultured Pseudomonadota bacterium | reverse complement strand
TCACACTGCAGGGGTCGCAAGTTCGAAACTTGCACTGCCCACCAGATATTGGTGATGTCAAGGAAGCCCGCGCGTCGCAAGACGGCGGGCTTTTCTTTGACCTGGCGGCACGGTTGGACGCCTTGGTAAGATTGAACGCTTGTCCCAACGAATACTCATCATCGCGCCTGCAAGAATCTGACCCATGAGTGTCGTTATCTCAGCCATCATCGTAAATCACAATGCGGGCGATTTCCTGCGCCGTTGTGTCGATTCCTTGCGCGCGTGCAAGCTAGAACTCGAAATCATCGTGGTCGATAACGCGTCCACCGATGGCAGTGCCCTGGGACTGGGCGCCCAACAACCGGTGCAGCTCATCAACAATGCCGCCAATCTCGGCTTTGCAGCGGCTTGCAATATCGGAGCGCGCCAGGCCAGCGCGCCGTATTTGTTGTTTATCAATCCGGACTGTTGGGTCGAGCCTGACGCCTTGGGCGAATTGCTGACCACAATGCGCGCGCTCCCGCAGGTCGGGATGGTCGGAGGCTTGCTGGTCAACCCCGATGGCAGCGAGCAGGCCGGTAGCCGCCGTGCCGTTCCGACGCCCTGGCGCTCGTTCGTGCGCGCTTTCGGGCTGGCGCACTTTGCCAACCGCTGGCCCCGGCTGTTTTCCGATTTTTGCCTGCACAAGCAGCCGCTGCCCGATCATCCGGTGGAGATGGAAGCCGTTTCTGGCGCCTGCTTGATGGTCAGTCGCCAGGCGATGGCCGACGTTGGTGAATGGGACGAAGGCTATTTCCTGCACTGTGAAGATCTCGATTGGTGCATGCGGTTTCGGCAAAAAGGCTGGAGCATCCTGTTTGTCCCTTCGGCCAGGATCACGCACGCGTCTGGCGTTTCGAGCCGGGGCAGGCCGGTGTTTGTCGAGTGGCACAAGCACAAGGGCATGGTGCGCTTCTACCGAAAGTTCTTCAAACACCAGTATCCGGGCGTGTTGATGCCCCTGGTGGCGCTGGGCGTATGGTTGCGCTTTGGCCTGGTTGCCATCTATTTTTCGGCGCGCCGCGCCGGCCGCGTTTTGGGGTTGATGCGTGGCTGACCTTGCTGCAACCGAAGCGGTAGGCATCCTGGGCGGCACCAGTCTGGTCGGTGGCTGTCTGCTGGACTTGCTGGATTCGGCACAGTGGCAAGTGACCAGGCTTGCGCGAAGCACTGCGGTAACGCTCGCTGCGGCGCTGGCGCGCGCGCAGTCGGGCAGCGAACCGGTCATCGCGCTTTGGATCAGTGTCGCGCCGGTCTGGGTCCTGCCCCAGTACTTTGATCTGCTCGAAGCCCGTGGCGCGCGCCGCGTCGTGCTGCTGTCGTCGACCAGCCGGTTTACCAAGGGCGATTCAAGCGACGTGCAGGAGCAGCAAATGGCCAGTGGCCTGGCGGCGGCCGAGGCGCAGGTTCAGGCCTGGGCGGCTCGCTGTGGCGTCGAGTGGGTGATCCTGCGCCCGACGCTGATCTACGGGCTGGGGCGCGACAAGAATATCGCCGAGGTGGCCCGCTTCATCCAGCGCTGGGGCTTCTTCCCCTTGCTTGGCCCGGCCCTTGGCCTGCGCCAGCCGGTGCATGCGCAGGACGTGGCGCAGTGCTGTCTGGCAGCGTTGCAGGTCCGTGCCGCGGCGAACAGGGCGTACAACATTTCGGGCGGCGAGACGCTCAGTTACCGCGACATGGTGGCACGCGTTTTTGCGGCGCTACCGGCACCGCTGCGCTTGTTGCATGTGCCGCGCTGGGTGTTTGGGGCAGCACTGGCTGTGTTGCGCTTGCTGCCACGCCATCGACATTGGACCGTGGCCATGGCCGAGCGGATGAATCGCGACCTGGTGTTTGAGCATCTCGGCGCCGCACAGGACCTGGGCTTTTCGCCCAGGCCGTTTGTGCTCGCACCTGGCGATTTGCCCAAGGCGCGTTGAGTTGGCCGTGGACCAGGTGCAGTGCGTGGTCATTGGTGCCGGTGTGGTCGGTCTGGCGGTGGCGCGCTCGCTGTTGCGCCGCGGCTGCGAGGTCATGGTGCTGGAGGCGGCGCCGACCTTTGGCACCGGCACGAGCTCGCGCAACAGCGAGGTAATCCACGCCGGCATCTATTACACGGCGGGTTCGCTCAAGGCTCGGCTTTGCGTGCAGGGTCGCTCCATGCTGTACGCCTACTGTGAGCAACGCGGCGTCGCTTATCGGCGCTGCGGTAAGTTGCTGGTGGCCACCGCGCCCGCTCAGGTGCCGGGCCTGCGTGCGATCGTGGACCGGGCGCGACGCAACGGTGTCGACGATCTGGCGCTGCTCGACGCCGCGCAGGCACGTGGCCTGGAGAGCGAACTGGCCTGCGAGGCTGCCATTTATTCACCGGGTACCGGCATTGTTGACAGCCACGCGCTGATGCTGGCCCTGTGCGGGGACATTGGCAACGCAGGCGGCATGATCGTGTTCAATTCGCCTGTGGAGCAGGCGCGCTGTGCGGATTCAGCTATTGAATTGGTAGCAGTCGATGGCACGCAATTGCACGCGACGATGGTCGTGAACGCCGCCGGTTTGCAGGCCCCGGCGCTGGCCGCACGCTTTGCCGGGCTTGACCCATCGCAGGTGCCGCGCGCCTATTTTGCCAAGGGCAACTACTTCACGCTGGGCGCACGCACGCCGTTTCGGCACCTGATCTACCCGGTGCCGCAGGCCGGTGGTCTGGGCGTTCATCTCACGCTCGACCTCGGTGGCCAGGCCAGATTCGGGCCCGATGTGCAGTGGGTCGATTCACCCGACGATCTGCGCGTCGACCCGGCCCGCGCTGAGGCCTTCTACGGCGAAGTGCGCAAGTACTGGCCGGGGCTGCAAGAGGGGGCCCTGATGCCGGGTTACGCGGGCATCCGGCCCAAGATCCATAGGCCCGGCAGCGACAGCGCAGACTTCTGGATCGCCGGGCCCGCGCAGCACGGGGTGAGTGGCCTGGTCAACCTGTTTGGCATCGAGTCGCCGGGCCTGACGAGCGCGCTGGCGATCGGCGAGCACGTGGCCCGGTTGCTATTGCCAAAGACCTGAAGACGCTATCGAAGTAATAGCTGCCTACGCAATCAGGAAGGGAGTTTCAAGGAAGTTTGTATCGCAGAAGCGGTCTCGCCCACGAGTGCCGGTCCGTGGTAGATGAGACCGGTGTAGAGCTGCACAAGGTCGGCACCAGCCCTGATTTTTGCCAGCGCATCCGCCGCGCACATGATGCCTCCGACGCCGATGATTGGGAATTTTGGGCCCAGCGCGCTGCGCAGTTGCGCAATGATGCGGTTGCTTGTTTCAAGCAAGGGAGCGCCCGAGAGGCCACCGGCTTCATCGGCGTGCGCCTGAGGGCGCAGGGCGGTCCGGCTGATGGTGGTGTTGGTGGCCACGACGCCGTCCATGCCGTGGCGTTGCAGCGCGGCGGAGATCATCTTGACCTGCTCGGGGTTCAGGTCGGGTGCGATCTTGACGAAGATTGGCACCCGATGTCTGGCGCCGGGCCCTCCGTCTCCGCCCTGGCCCTGCTGCGTGGCCAGCGTGTCACGGCGCTCGGCCAGCGCGCCGAGCAAACCGTCGAGCGCGCGGTCGTCTTGCAGGGTGCGCAGGTTGCTGGTGTTCGGGCTGGAAATGTTCACGCTAACGTAGTCGGCGTACGGATAGACGCCGGTCAGGCCCAGCAGGTAGTCGTCGGCCGCGCGCTCGATCGGTGTCGTGGCATTCTTGCCGATGTTCAGGCCCAGCAGCATCGGCGCGCCCGACGCGCTCGCGCCCGGTTGGCGTTCGCGGTACCAGGCTGAGCGTGAGATGTTGGCAACAAAGGCGTCGAGCCCCTCGTTGTTGAAGCCCAGTCGGTTGATCAGCGCGCGCGCTTGCGGCAGCCGAAACATGCGCGGCTTCGGATTGCCCGGCTGTGCCAATGGCGTGACCGTGCCGACTTCGACAAAACCAAAGCCCAGCGCGCCCAGGCCATCGATGCAGCGGGCATTCTTGTCCAGTCCGGCGGCCAGGCCGACGCGGTTTGGAAAGCGCAGTCCGGCCAGTTCGATCGGGTCGTGTACCCGCTTCGCGCCAACGGCGTGCAGCAAGCCGGTGTTCTGCACCGCCGCGAGCGCGCCGAGCGCCAGCGTATGCGCGGTCTCAGGGTCGAGACGAAACAAAAGTTGACGGGCAATGGCGTAGGGGAGGCTGGACATCGGATAATTCCTGCAAGGCGTTCTTGCAACTCACCCGATTTTCCCAGATGAACCAAACACCTTCCCCGGCCACCGCCGCAATGTCCCAGGACGAGCTCAAAACCCAGGTCGGACGTGCTGCGCTGCGCTACGTGGTGCCGGGTGAAATCGTCGGCGTTGGCACCGGTTCGACCGTCAACAAATTCATCGATGCGTTGGCCGCGATGAAAGGCCAGATCAGGGGAGCGGTGTCAAGTTCGCAGGCCAGCACGGCGCGGCTGCGGGCCCTGGGTGTCCCCGTGTTTGAAGCGCAGGAGGTTGACTCGCTCTCGGTATACATCGACGGTGCCGACGAGATCGACGCCTGCGGCAACATGATCAAGGGCGGTGGCGCGGCGCTGACACGCGAGAAGATCGTTGCCGCGCTGGCACGCCGCTTTGTCTGCATCGCCGATGAATCCAAGCTGGTGCAAACGCTGGGCAAGTTTCCGCTGCCGCTGGAGATCATCCCGATGGCGGCCCATCAGCTCAGCAGGCAGTTCGCGGCGATGGGCGGGCACGCCACAGTGCGCATGGCAGGTGCAGTGCCACTGTCGACCGACAACGGCCAGATGATTCTCGATGTCAGCGGCCTGCAGATCAGCGATCCACGCGCGTTCGAGCTGGAAGTCAGTCAGTGGCCGGGTGTGGTCACGGTTGGCGTTTTCGCGATCCAGAAGGCGCAGGTCTGCCTGCTCGGCACCGGCGCTGGCGTGCGGACGCTGGAATTTGGTGCCACGGCGCAAGCCCAGGCGGCGCCTGGGCGCTGAAGCTTCAGAACCTGATCCCCGCGGGATTGGCCGCCGGGTTCGGCGGCGGGGGTCTCGGAATGGGCGGAGCAGTCGCCGTGGGCGCTTGGACGGGGGCCGGCTCGATGGCTGCTTTTTGCACCTCCACCAGCGGCGTGGCTGGTGGCGCGCGGTAGGTCGATGGCAACAGCGAACTCTTCGGATAGCCCGCCGCGTCGAGGAACTGTCCCCACTCGACGTCGGAATAGCCCTTGACCTGTTGCGAGCCGATGCTCAGCAGGGGCAGCGAGGCCTCGCCGCTGATGCGTTTGAGCGCCTCCGTGTCGTTCGGTGTGTTCACCGCTCTTTCTTTGAACGGTATGCCGCGCCTGCTCAACAAGGCGCGCCCGGCATCGCAAGGAGCGCAGTTGGCCGATGTGTAGAGCACCACCGGGTAACGGCTGACGACCTGACGCAACTCGAATGGAAGTGCGGCGCCAGCCGCGCCTGCGGCGTTGGCGTCGCCACTGACCACCTGCGCGTTGCTTGCTGCTGCCGGTACCTTGTCCGAAAACGTCACCCGTCCGTCGGCACCATCGACACGGTAGATGGTCTGCGCGCGCAGCGAGCCCGGCGCCAGCGATGCGATGACGCAAACAAAGCTCGCCGCGATCAGCATGATCGCCCCGACTTGATGCTCTGAAACTTTCAAGATCAACCTCCTTGTAACGGCGCGGACATGCCCTGATGGCGCAACAGCGCCTCAATGTCGGGTTCGCGTCCGCGAAACGCCTTGAACGAGTCCATTGCCGGGCGGCTACCGCCTGCTTCCAGAATGGTCTGGCGGTATTTTCTACTGATTTCCCTGTTTGGCAAGCCGTCGTTACCGATCGTTTCCTCAAAAGCCGCGTAGGCGTCGGCGCTGAGCACCTCGGCCCACTTGTAGCTGTAATAGCCCGCAGCGTAGCCGCCGGCAAAGACATGGCTGAACGTGTGAGCAGCCCGATTCCACGCTGGGGGCTGAATCACGGCAACTTCGTCGCGCACCCGCGCGAGCAGGACCATCATGTCGGCCTGCGGGTTGTGCTCGCTGTGCAACAACATGTCAAACAGGGCAAATTCGATCTGGCGCAGGGTCTGCAGGCCGCTTTGAAAGTTCTTGGCCGCGAGCATGCGATCAAATAGTACGCGCGGCAGCGGCGCGCCTGTGTCAACGTGCGCCGTCATTGGCCGCAGCACCTCCCACTGCCAGCAGAAGTTCTCCATGAACTGGCTGGGCAACTCCACGGCATCCCATTCAACACCGTTGATTCCCGATACGCTGATCTCATTGACCTGCGTCAGCATGTGCTGCAGACCGTGCCCACACTCGTGAAACAGGGTGATCACGTTGTCGTGTGTGAGCAGCGCCGGTTTGCCATCGACACCCTCGGCAAAGTTGCATACCAGGTGCGCCACCGGGGTTTGCAGCAGGCCACTGTCCGGGCGCAACCAGCGCGCACGAACGTCGTCCATCCAGGCGCCGCCACGTTTGCCGGTGCGCGCCGAGAGGTCAAGGTAGAACTGACCGACCAGGGCGCCGTTGCGCTCGATGCGGTAGAACTCGACAGTGTCGTTCCAGACCGGCGCCCGGTCCTTGCGAATCGCCACCTCGAACAGGGATTCGACGATTTTGAACAGACCGGCGAGTACCCTGGGCGCCGGGAAGTACTGCCTGACTTCTTCCTCGCTGAAAGCGTAGCGCTCCTGCTTGAGCCTTTCACCGATATAGGGCCAGTCCCAGGCTTGCGGGTTGGTCAGATTGAGGTGTTGCGCCGCATGCTCGCGCAAGTCCGCCAGGTCCTGCTGAGCGAACGGCCGTGCCTTGTTTGCCAGTTCGCGCAGAAAGGTGATGACTTGCCCGGGCGACTCGGCCATCTTTGCCGCCACGGACAGTTCGCCATAGTTGGCGAATCCCAGCAGCCTGGCCTGCTCCAGCCGCAACGACAGAATCTCGCGCATCAGCGCCGAGTTGTCAAAGGTCATGGCTGGTGCCTGGGCCTGGTCGGAGGCGCGCGTGACGTAAGCCCGGTACACTTTCTCGCGCAGTTCCCGGCTGTGGGCGTACTGCATAACCGGCAGGTAGCACGGCATCTTCAGGGTCAGCTTGTAATCGGTCCTGCCCTCGGCGCTGGCCGCCGCGGCGGCACTGTGCCTGACATCCTGCGGGACACCGTCGAGCTCAGACTGATCGACGTAGCAGGCAAAGGCGTCGGTGGCGTCGAGCGTGTTTTCGCTGAATTTCTGGCTCAATTGCGCCAGCCGGTCCTCGATGGCCGCGAAACGCTCGCGCGCCGACCCGGTGAGTTCGGCGCCGCCGAGCAGGAAGTCGCGCATCGCATTCTTGCGCGCCTGTTCCTGCTCGCTGTTGAGCGCGTCCGCGTCGATCGCCTTGTACTTCGCAAACAAGCGCTGGTCGGCCCCAAGACGGGTCTGAAACTCGGTGATCCTGGGCAGCGCTGCGTTGTAGGCGCTGCGCAAGGGTGGCGTGTCGGCTACGCTGTTGAGATGGCGCACGGCAGCCCAGGCGCGGTCGAGTTTTTCGGTCGAAACCTCAAGCACGCCCGAAAGGGTGTCCCAGTGTGGCGCGAAGTCGGCGGCGGTGACCGTGTCCAGGGCGGTTTGTGCCTTGGCAAGCAATTCGTCGATGGCAGGGCTCACGTGCTCGGGGCTGATCTGGTCAAACCTTGGCAGGTCGTCGAAACAAAGCAATGGATTGGTCATGGCACAAGGGTTCGGTGCGCAAAGCGCGTGGGAGCCCGTGGCCGACGCAGGCCACGGAGCCTTAGATTCTATTTCGCGGCCCGCTCGGCCGCTTCCAGGGTGTTGACCAGCAGCATCGTGATGGTCATGGGGCCGACGCCACCGGGCACCGGGGTGATGAATCCGGCGACTTCCCGGACACCGGCAAAGTCGACATCGCCACACAGCTTTCCCTCGGCGTTTCGGTTCATGCCAACGTCGATGACAACGGCGCCGGGCTTGACCATGTCTGCGCTGAGCACGTTGCGCTTGCCCACCGCTGCGACCACCAGGTCGGCTTGCCGCGTGTGTTGAGCGATGTCATGCGTGGCGCTGTGACACAAGGTGACCGTGGCGTTGGCCTGCAGCAACAACAGCGCCATCGGCTTGCCCACGGTGTTGCTGCGACCGATCACCACCGCGTGTTTGCCGCGCAAATCCACGCCGGTGGATTCGATCAGCTTCATGCAACCGTAGGGCGTGCAGGGTCGAAAGCCAGGCGCGCCGGTCATCAATTCGCCCGCGCTCAGGGTCGAGTAACCGTCCACGTCTTTGGCGCTCGAAATGGTTTCGATCACGCGCTGCGGGTTGATGTGCCTGGGCAGCGGCAACTGGACGAGGATGCCGTGCACACCGGGGTCAGCATTGAGCGCGGCGATGCGCGCGAGCAGCACCGATTCGGGCAGCGCCGCCTCATACTTTTCAAACAGCGAGCGCACGCCAGTGTCGGCGCAGGCTTTGACTTTGTTGCGGACATAGACCGCGCTGGCCGGATCGTCGCCGACCAGAATGACGGCCAGCGCCGGGCGCACGCCGCGCTTTTGCAGCTCTGCGACGCGCGCGGCGATGTCAGCTCGCAGTTTGCTCGAGAGCGCGATTCCGTCGATGATCTTGGCCTGGGACCCTGTTGTCACGGTGCGCATTCCATAAGTAAAAAGGCCATAAGGAGCCCGTCGAACGGGCGTCTCGTGCTATAAATTTAGTAGCGTTAAAGCTTCGGTGCGGCTTGGCCCAGCGCAATTTTCAGGAGGTCTGCGACCGTATTGGCGTTGAGCTTTTCCATGATGTTGGCGCGGTGCGCCTCCACCGTCTTGATGCTGATGCCCAGGTCGTCGGCGATTTGCTTGTTCAGGCGTCCGGCCACGATGCGCTCGAGCACCTGCGATTCACGCAGGGTCAGCCGCGCCATGAGTGCGCAGCGATTGGCTTCGCTCTGGTGTTCAGCGAACGCTTCCTTGGCCTGTTCGAGCATGCGCTCGACCAGCGCGACCAAATGATCCTCGTTGAATGGCTTCTGGATGAAGTCCATCGCGCCCTTTTTCATCGTGTCGACGGCCATCGGCACGTCGCCGTGACCGGTGATGAAAACAATCGGTAGCGGGGAATGAAGCTCGACCAAGCGGTCCTGCAATTGCAGGCCGGTCATGCTGCCCATGCGCACGTCCACCAGCAGGCAGGCGATTTCGCGCGGGTCGTAGCGGCTCAGGAACGATTCGGCCGACTCGAAACAGCGCACGCGGTAGCCTTTGCCTTCGAGCAGCCACTGCAACGAGTCGCGGACCGCCTCGTCGTCGTCGACGACATAAACCGTTCCTCTTTTCGGTATCAAACTCATGCGTTATTCCGGATCGACCTTGCATTCATGGTCATGTTTTCACCAGTGGTACGGGCGCCGCAACCGATTCCGTGATCGGAATCCAGAACGAGAAACAGCAGCCGGTCACCTCCGCGCCATTGTAGAGGTTCAGCGCCGTCATCCGGCCCAGGTGCGATTCCACGATGGAGCGGCACAGACTCAGTCCGATCCCCATGCCGTCGGCCTTGGTCGAATAGAACGCCTCGTACAGGCGTTCGAGCACCTCCGGGGCCAGTCCCGAGCCGGTGTCGGTCACCGTGAATTCGATCACGGTCTTGTCGTTGACGCTGGCCGGGGCCACGCGCAGGTTGACGCTGCGCTGGGCCGTCGGGCGCCCGGCTGCATCGATTGAGTCGGCTGCATTCTTGAGCAGATTGACCAGCACTTGTTCGATCAGGATCGGGTCCACCATCAGGGCGGGCAGGCGCGGCGCGACGTCGTGCGTGAGTCGGACGTTGCGTCGGCGCATCTCGATTTCGGCCAGCTCGAGCGCTTCCTCGACCATGCTCGGGATATTCGACAGCGTACGGTTGGGTTCACTGCGCTTGACGAAGGAGCGGATGCGGGCAACGACCTGCCCGGCGCGTTGCGCTTGTTTGGCCGTTTTTTCAATGGCGCCGAGCAGATCCTGGCGGCTGATCTGCTCGTTGCGGATCCGCGAGATCATGCCGTGGCAGTAGTTGATGATGGCGGTCAGGGGCTGATTGAGTTCGTGGGCCACGCTCGAAGCCATTTCGCCCATGGTGATCAGACGGCTTGCGCTGTGCGCGCGTTCGGTTTGCGCGGCCGACTGTTCCTCGGCGATGCGTCGCGCAGTGATGTCCGTGGCAATGACCATTTGCGCCAGGCGCCCGTCGACCCAGCTCAAATAACGGGTCCGAACTTCGAGCCACTGGCCCAGCGTGTCGACATAGACTTCGGCGCTTTCCGCTTCGGTCTCGGGCAACTGGTCGGTCGGCAGCCCGGCAAACGCGTCCACGTTGTCAAGCGACTCATCGCTCGGGGGCGCGACCGGCACGCCGGCCTGCGCGACCAGTTGCAGGTGTCCTCCAGCATGGGTTCCAAACCACAGGCGATACAGCCGATTCGCGAACAGCAGTTCGTCGCTGCCCAGCGGCGCGACGGAAATCGACGCGTCCAGCGCTTCAAGCACGGTCGTGAAGCGTTCGTGTGAGGCCGACAGTTGCTCGCGGATCCGGTTCGGCTCGGTAATATCCGTCATTGATGTCATCCAGCCGGTCTGCACCCCGCGCGCGTCGATCAGGGGCGAAACGTACAGACGTGCGTCAAACAGTGTCCCGTCCTTGCGCTTGATGCGAAATTGAATGCCACTGGGCTCGATTTTTCCCGCAAGTTCTTCCTCCAGTCGTGCGCTGAGCGAGTCGCGATCGGCGTCGGGCCAATAGGGAAACGGTGCGGTGCGCCCGACCAGATCGGATTCGTTCCAGCCCGTCATGCGGCAAAACGCCGTGTTGACATACGTAATGCGACCCTGCAGATCGAGTGCACGCATACCCGTGAGCATCGAATTTTCCATGGCCCGGCGAAACACCGTCTCCGAAACGAGGGCCTGTTGCACCTTCAGGCGGCGGCGTGTGTGACGCCAGTTCGCCAGCAGCATCCATGCCGTCATGGTGCTCAGCGCGATCACCAGCCAGAACAAGCCGCTGCTGATCAGGCGTGGCGAGGTTCGATAGGCCTCGCCGCGCAGGATCAGGGCACTGCCGACGGGCGATACCGGCACTTCATAGGCGTTGATATTGCTGTCCCACGGTAGCAACCTGGTGGCAGTGCTACGTGAGGGGATGCTGGTACCAGCCAGCACCGCGCCTCTGCCGTCGCGCAATGAAACGGCGTAATGGGCCGATACCTCGCTGGGCACGCCGTAGAGAAACAGGCTGTCGACCGAGTATTCGGCCAGCAGCACGCCAGCAAAGCGGCCCCGGTCATTGAGTGGGATGTGCAATTGCAGCGTCGCCGGCGTCTTCGCCGCGACCAGGCTCTGCGCGTAAACAACCTGCTGTAACTCGCGTGCCAGTCGGTAGTTTTCCTCGGTTTCGCCCGAGCGCAGCGCCGCACCGACGCTTCGCAACTGGCCACCCGACAAGGTGGCGCTGCCCGCGCCGGCCCTGATGCGGTGGTGCTCGTCAATCCAGGTCAGGCTGCGCAATTCAGGGTACAGGTTGACCAGCCGTTCGGCCCGAACCTGGAAGTCTTTGGCGTCGAGTTCGTGGTTGGCCAGTTCCTGGGCGACGCGCTGCAATTGCTCCTGACGCTCAAGCAGACGCAGGCGAAGGCGCTGCTGGGCGTATTGGACGTCGCGTTCCACCCCTTCGCGTTCCCGGTCAGTTTCCTCCAGCCGCAGATAGCCAAAGGCGGCCACAATGGCGGCCAGAAACAGAACGACGGCGACCAGCGGGGCCAGCACCGCAAACCGGTCCTGATGTTGTGGCGCCAGGCGCCGCCACCAGGCCCGCAGACGCGCCGTAGGCGGCAGGCGCGTCGCGCCTGGTGGCGTGGGCGATTGAGGCTGTGGCATGTCTTGGAGTGTATGCTGGCTCAAGAGGGGCGGCGCATAAGCAGGGTTGGTGCGCCGACCCGTTGCGCGAAAGTCATGACCTCCATTATCTCATTATGTGAAACATGAGTGCATAATTTGAAATATTTTCGAATATCGGCGAGAATTCACATACTGGACTAAATTACGTTGATAGATGAGGAGATAAGCATGTCAGCAATTCCCGAGAATTTGGCTGGAGCCCGTGCGCCCGACGCCGACGCCCAGGAAACCCGCGAGTGGACCGACGCGTTGTCGGCCGTCATTGAGCGCGAAGGCGCGCAGCGCGCCCATTTCCTGCTCGAACAACTGCTTGAGCACGCCCGCCAGAGCAGCATCGACATGCCGTTTTCGGCCAACACGGCCTACGTCAATACCATCGAGGCCGGTCAGGAGGAGCGTTGCCCGGGAAACATCGAAATCGAGGAGCGCCTGCGCGCGTACATGCGCTGGAATGCGATGGCGATGGTGGTCAAGGCCAATCGCCATCATCCGGTCGACGGCGGAGACCTGGGCGGCCATATTGGCTCGTTTGCCTCGCTGGCGCATATGCTGGGCGCGGGTTTCAACCATTTCTGGCACGCCGAGAGCGCCGAGCACGGCGGCGATTGCCTCTATATCCAGGGTCACGTGGCGCCCGGCGTGTACGCCAGGGCGTTCATGGAGGGGCGGCTGAGCGAGGAGCAACTGCTGCATTTCCGACAGGAGGTGGGCGGCAACGGCCTGTCGAGCTATCCGCATCCCAAGCTGATGCCCAATTTCTGGCAGTTCCCCACGGTGTCGATGGGTCTGGGACCGTTGATGGCGATTTACCAGGCGCGCTTTCTCAAGTATCTGCACGCCCGCGGCATCGCCGATACCGCCAAGCGCAAGGTTTGGGTGTTTTGCGGCGACGGCGAAATGGACGAAGTCGAGAGCCTGGGTGCGATCGGCCTGGCTGCGCGCGAGCGGCTCGACAACCTGGTGTTCGTCATCAACTGCAATCTGCAGCGACTCGACGGCCCGGTGCGCGGCAATAGCAAGATCATCCAGGAACTCGAGGGCACCTTCCGCGGCGCGGGCTGGAACGTGATCAAGCTGCTGTGGGGCAGCAACTGGGATCCGCTGCTCGCGCGTGACAAGGACGGCGCGCTGCGCAAGCTGATGATGGACACGCTCGATGGCGACTACCAGACCTTCAAGTCCAACGACGGCGCCTACGTGCGCAAGAATTTCTTTGGCCGCGACCCCAAGACCGCCGAGATGGTCTCCAAAATGAGCGATGACGATATCTGGGCGCTGCGTCGCGGCGGCCATGATCCGCAAAAGGTCTATGCCGCCTACCACGCTGCGGTTAAACACGAGGGCCAGCCCAGTGTGCTGCTGATCAAGACGGTCAAGGGCTTTGGCATGGGCAAGAGCGGCGAGGGCAAGAACAATGTGCACCAGACCAAGAAGCTCACCGACGAAGACATCAAGATCTTTCGCGACCGCTTCAACATTCCGGTTCCTGATTCCAAAATAGCTGACATTCCTTTTTACAAGCCCGACGACGACACGCCCGAGATGCGTTACCTGCACGAGCGGCGCAAGGCGCTGGGCGGTTACTTGCCGATGCGTCGGGCCCGTGCCGACGAGCAGTTCACGGTGCCGTCGCTGGAGACATTCAAGTCGGTGCTGGAGCCCACCGCCGAGGGGCGTGAAATCTCCACGACCCAGGCCTATGTTCGTTTCCTGACCACGCTGCTGCGCGATCAGGCGTTGGGGCCGCGCGTCGTGCCGATCCTGGTTGACGAGGCACGCACCTTCGGCATGGAAGGGTTGTTTCGCCAGATCGGCATTTACAACCCGGCAGGCCAGAAGTACACACCCGTGGACAAGGACCAGGTGATGTACTACAAGGAAGACAAGAAAGGACAGATCCTGCAGGAAGGGATCAACGAAGCGGGCGGGATGGCCAGCTGGATTGCCGCAGCCACCAGCTACAGCACGAACAACCGCATCATGGTGCCGTTTTACGTGTACTACTCGATGTTCGGTTTTCAGCGTATTGGCGACCTGGCATGGGCCGGGGGGGACATGCAGGCGCGCGGCTTTCTGCTCGGAGGTACCTCCGGGCGCACGACGCTCAACGGTGAGGGCCTGCAGCACGAGGACGGGCACAGCCACATCCTCTCGGGCACGATTCCCAACTGCATCAGCTACGACCCGAGCTTTGCGCACGAGGTCGGCGTCATCCTGCACCATGGGTTGAAGCGCATGGTGGAAAAGCAGGACAACGTGTTCTATTACCTCACGCTGCTCAACGAGAACTACGCGATGCCGGGTTTGATCGATGGCACCGAGGCGCAAATCATCAAGGGTATGTATTTGTGCAGCGAAGGTGCCAAATTGACGCCGCGTGTACAACTGCTTGGCAGCGGCGCGATCCTGCGCGAATCGCTGGCAGCGCAGCAATTGCTTGAAGCTGATTGGGGCGTTTCGGCCAACGTCTGGAGTTGCCCGAGCTTTACCGAGCTCGCGCGCGACGGACAGGATTGCGAACGCTCCAACCTGTTGCGTCCGGATGGCTTGCAAAGCGTCCCGTTTGTCGCGCAACAGCTCGAGCGCCATCCGGGTCCGGTCGTTGCCTCAACCGACTACGTCAAAGCCTATGGCGAGCAGATCCGCGCCTTCATTCCGGGCGGGCGACGCTACACCGTGCTCGGCACCGACGGCTTTGGCCGCAGCGATTTCCGCTCGAAGCTGCGCGAGCATTTCGAGATCGATCGGCATTACATCGTGCTCGCGGCGCTGCGCTCGTTGGCGCAGGAGGGCAGTGTGCCAAAGGTCAAGGTCAGCGAGGCGCTGGCCAAGTACGGTATTGCGGCCGACAAACCGAATCCGCTGTACGCGTGAGAAGGAACAACATGACAACAATTGAAATCAAAGTCCCCGACATCGGTGACTTCGCCGACGTCACGGTGATTGAATTGATGGTCAAGCCGGGCGACACGATCAAGGCCGAGCAGTCGCTCATTACCGTCGAGTCGGACAAGGCGTCAATGGAAATACCGTCGAGCCACGCCGGGCTGGTCAAGGAGATCAAGGTCGCGCTGGGCGACAAGGTGCGCGAGGGCTCGCTGGTGTTGTTGCTCGAACCCGCGGTTGTGGCCGTCGTCGCCGAGCAGGCACGAAACGTGTCTGCGAATCAGCTTGCTTCTGCCCCGACATCAGTGGCAGATCAGCCGTCAGCCCCCGTGGTACAAGCGCAGGCCGCTACGGATTTGGTAGCAGTCCCACAGGCTGCGACGCCGATCGCAACTTCGACGCAGTCGCTGCCGGGGCACGAGCCGGGTGCCGCGGTGCTGGGTCTACCACACGCCTCGCCGTCGGTGCGCAAGTTTGCGCGCGAGCTCGGCGTGCCGTTGAACGAGGTCAAAGGTACCGGTTTGAAGGGCCGCATCACCGACGCCGATGTACAGGCCTTCACGCGCTCAGTCATGTCCGGCGCTACACAAACGATAGCTGGTCAGGCACAGAAGACGGGCGTTGCAAGCTCAGCTGCGAGTGATGGCGCGGGCCTTGGTCTGTTGCCCTGGCCGCAGGTCGACTTTGCCAAATTCGGCCCCGTCGAGCGCAAGGACCGACCCCGCATCAAGAAGATCAGCGCGGCCAACCTGCACCGCAACTGGGTCATGATTCCGCATGTCACCAACCATGACGATGCCGACATCACCGAGCTCGAAGCCTTTCGCGTCGCCACCAACAAGGAAAACGAGAGCACTGGCAAGGCGGGAGGGGAGCCGGGTGTCAAGGTCACCATGCTGGCCTTCCTGATCAAGGCCTGCGTCGCGGCACTGAAGAAGTTCCCCGACTTCAACGCCAGCGTCGACGGCGATCAGTTGGTACTCAAGCAGTATTTCCACATCGGGTTTGCCGCTGACACACCCAATGGTCTGATGGTGCCGGTGATCCGCGACGCCGATCAAAAAGGTGTGCTTGCAGATTTCCAGGGAGATGAGCGAACTCGCGCTCAAGGCGCGTGAGGGCAAGCTCAGTCCGGCCGAGATGAGCGGCGCGGGCTTCACGATCTCGAGTCTGGGCGGCATCGGCGGGCGCTATTTCACGCCCATCATCAATGCGCCGGAAGTTGCGATCCTGGGCGTGTGCAAGAGTCGGATCGAACCGGTGTGGGACGGCAAGGCCTTCGCGCCACGCCTGCTGCTGCCGCTCTCGCTGAGCTGGGATCACCGCGTCATCGACGGCGCCTCGGCCGCGCGCTTCAATGTCTATCTGGGTCAGATCCTGGCTGATTTCCGGAGAGTTTTACTGTGACCTTGTGGGTCAGACCACTTTGTGCAGCAAATGTGCTCTGACCCCAACTGATTAGAGGTATTTATGGCCATCCTGGAAATCAAGGTCCCCAACATCGGCGATTTTGCCGATGTCACCGTCATCGAGATCTTTGTCAAGCCCGGCGACACGATCCGCACCGAGCAAAGTCTGATCACGGTGGAGAGCGACAAGGCATCGATGGAGATTCCATCGAGCCACGCCGGCGTCGTCAAGGAGCTCAAAGTCAGCCTGAGTGACAAGGTCAACGAAGGCAGCCTGTTGCTTCTGCTTGATTCTAGCGAAGCAGGTGAATCGGCTGCAGCGCGCTCTGCGCCTGCACAGGAAGCTATGCAAACTGTAGCAGTCATGGCGTCGGCGCCGCCCCTATCAGTCAGTGCTGTGGCCAGTGCCCCGGCCTTTGTCGGCGCGGTCGATCTGGACTGCGACCTTCTGGTGCTCGGCGGCGGTCCAGGCGGCTATAGCGCTGCTTTCCGCGCTGCCGATCTGGGACTGAAGGTGGTTCTGGTTGAGCGCTATGCGCAACTCGGCGGTGTCTGCCTGAATGTCGGTTGCATCCCGAGCAAGGCACTGCTGCACGTGGCCGCTGTCGTCGACGAAGTCAGCCATCTGGGCGACCTGGGTGTGGAGTTCGGGCGGCCCATCGTCAACATCGACAAGCTGCGTGCTCACAAGGAAAAAGTCATCACCAAGCTCACCGGCGGTCTGGCGGCGATGGCCAAGATGCGCAAGGTGACCGTCGTGCGCGGGTACGGCGCTTTCGTCGGCGCCAACCATGTGCAGGTCGAGGAAACCACCGGCACCAGCCAGGAGAAAACCGGCAAGACCCAGACCATCGCCTTCAAGAAGGCCATCATCGCCGCCGGCAGCCAAGCCGTGCGCCTGCCGTTCATGCCCGAAGACCCGCGCGTGGTCGACAGCACCGGCGCGCTGGCTTTGAGAGAAGTACCCAAGCGCATGCTGATCCTGGGAGGCGGCATCATCGGCTTGGAGATGGGCACGGTCTACAGCACGCTGGGCGCACGGCTGGACGTGGTGGAAATGCTCGATGGCCTGATGCAGGGCGCGGACCGGGACCTGGTCAAGATCTGGCAGAAGATGAACGCCAAGCGCTTCGATGCCATCATGCTCAAGACCAAAACGGTGGGTGCACGTGCCTTGCCTGAAGGCATTGAAGTGACGTTTGCCGCAGCGGAAGAGGGTGGTACCGCCCCCGCACCGCAGGTGT
>CAWJOT010000042.1:0-41311 GCA_963844495.1 uncultured Pseudomonadota bacterium | reverse complement strand
ATAACCGAGGGACTTTCATGAGTCAGACACGCAGCACCTCCATTCGTACCGTGGCCCTGGTCGGGCATGGCGCGGCGGGCAAAACCACCCTGGCCGAGAGCCTGCTGGCCGCCAGTGGCGCGATCCAGACCCGCGGCACGGTCGAAAAGGGCAACACCGTTTGCGACTATGACCCGCTGGAGAAAGAGCTTGGACACTCGCTGCAGACGGCGCTGGCGAGCTTTAGCTGGGACGGCGCGCACATTCACATGATCGACACGCCCGGCTACCTCGACTTTGCCGGCCAGTCGATGAGCGCCCTGGCCGGTGTCGATACCGCGCTGGTCGTGATCAACGCCCAAACCGGCATCGAACTCGCCAGCGAACGCATGTTCACGCTCGCCGGTGAACGCGGCCTGTGCCGGATGATCGTCATCAACAAGATCGACGCCGACAACGTCGACCTGCCAGGTCTGGTGGCGCAGATTCGCGAGCGTTTCGGCAAGCAATGCCTGTTGCTGGACCTGCCCACGCAACACGGCCAGGACGTGGTCGAGCTGCTTGGCCACGACGATGGCGAGAGCGATTTCGCCTCGGTTGCGGCCGAGCATCGCGCGCTCATCGACCAGATCGTCGAGGAAGACGACACGCTGATGGCACGCTACCTTGAGACCGGCGCCGACCCGACCCTGGAAGAACTGCACGCGCCATTCGAGAGCGCGCTGCGCAGCGGCCACCTGATTCCGATTCTGTTTGTCTCGGCCCGCACCGGCGCGGGCGTGCCGCAACTGCTCGACGCGCTCGCGCGCCTGGCGCCCAATCCAGCCGAAGGCAACCCGCCGCCGTTCTACCGCGGCGAGCCCGGCGCCAAGGCGCAGGCCTTTGCCGCGCAGCCCGACGACGCGATGCACGTGCTGGCGCACGTATTCAAGGTCGTGGTCGATCCGTTCATCGGCAAGCTCGGCGTGTTCCGGGTCCATCAGGGCACGATCCGGCGCGATGCCCAGCTGTTTGTCGGCTCGGCCCGGCGTGCCTTCAAGGTCGCCCATCTGTACCGCCTGCAGGGCAAGGACCACGTGGAGGTGACCGAACTGGTGCCCGGCGACATCGGCGCCGTGGCCAAGGTTGAAGAAATTGAATTCGATTGTGTGCTGCACGACTCGCACGAGGAAGACGATATTCACTTGAGGCCGCTGGCGTTTCCGCTGCCGATGCACGGCCTGGCGGTGCAGACGCGACGCAAGGGCGACGAGCAGCGGCTGTTTGACATCCTGCACAAGCTCGAGCTCGAAGACCCGTGCTTCAAGGTCGAGCGCCACCCCGGCACCAACGAGACCGTGATCCGCGGTCTGGGTGACATGCATCTGCGCGCCAAGCTATCGCGCATGCAGCAGCAATACAAGCTCGAGCTCGACACCAGCGTGCCGCAGATCGCGTACCGCGAGACGATCGTCGGCGGGGCCGAGGGACACTGCCGCCACAAGAAACAAAGCGGTGGCGCGGGGCAGTTTGGCGAGGTGATGCTGCGTGTGGAGCCGCTCGAGCGCGGTGCCGGTTTTGAATTCGTCGACATCGTCAAGGGCGGCGCCATTCCCGGCGTGTTCATGGCGGCGGTGGAAAAGGGCGTGCGCCAGGCGCTGGCCGAAGGCGTGGTGGCGGGCTACCCGTTGCACGACCTGCGCGTGACCGTGCACGACGGCAAGACGCACGCGGTCGACGGCAAGGACATTGCGTTTACCTCAGCCGGACGCAAGGCGACCATTGACGCGGTACGCAAGGCGCGCCCGATCGTGCTCGAACCGATGGTCCACATTGAAGTCGTGGCCCCAGAGAGCACGATTGGCGACCTGACCGGCGACTTGGCGAGCAAACGCGGCCAGGTCACCGGCACGCAGCCGCGCCCGGCCGGGACCGTGGCCATCAGCGGCACGATTCCGCTGGCCGAACTCGGCGACTACCAGGGCCGACTCAAGTCGCTGACCGCCGGTGAAGGCGCCTACAGCCTGGAGTTCTCGCACTACGCGCCGGTCCCCGAGGCCACGCAGCAGCAACTCGCGGCCAAGTTCAAGGTCGTCAACCTTGACGACGACACGCGATGAAACAGTTCGCGCTGGCGTGAATTTGCAATTGCTGAGAAAATCGGCTGATGGTCAAGACTGTCTCTGAGCAGCATGTCAGCTTGGAAGGCGCGCGTGAGCAGACTCTGAAGCAACTCGCCGCCAAATACGTCTGGTGGAAAACGCCCGAGGATGCGGTTTTGATGCCAGAGCGAGTCATCGCGCAGGTCATGAACCTGGGCGACTATGCTGATGTCCAGATGCTGGTGCATGCGGTCGGCAACGATGTGCTGCGCCAGGTTATCGAGCAGGCACAGGCCGGCCAGTTCAATGACCGCTCCTGGACCTATTGGCACTACCGTCTTGGTCTTGCCAGCGTCGATCAGGTGCCAGCGCAACCGGTTCGGAGTTTTGCCTGATGGCGATATTCAAGCCTCGCCTTGACGTCCTGCCGCCAGCCCAACAAAAGCTCTGGCAATCGCTGCAGAGCGCGACTGCTCTGGGTCTGGTGCTCTATGGCGGCACGGCCATTGCATTGCGCCTTGGTCATCGGCAGTCGGTGGATTTTGACTTCTTCGCACACGGCCCACTGAACCGCACGGCTATCGAGGCGAGTTTCTCCTTCATTCGGGAAGCGACCGTCTTGCAGGACTCGCCCAACGCACTGAGCGTCCTCGTTACTTCGGGGAATGTACCAACCACGCCGGTCAAGGTCTCTTTTTTTGGCACCATTGAGTTTGGCCGGGTGGGCGTGCCTGACATGACCGAAGACCGTGTGCTCAATGTGGCTTCGCTTGCTGATCTGATGGCCACCAAGCTCAAAGTCGTTTTGCAACGCGCCGAAGCCAAAGACTATCGCGACGTTGCCGCCATGATCCGGGCCGGTATCGGCCTGGCACAAGGTCTGGCCGACGCAAGAGCGCTGTTCGGCCCCAGTTTTCAGCCCAGCGAGAGCCTGAAGGCCCTGGTCTATTTTTCCGACGGCGACCTGCGCTCGTTGGGAAAAGACGATAAAGAAGCTCTGGTGCACGCGGTCAGTGCAGTTGGCAACTTGCCACTGGCAAAGACCCTGAGCGCGCAGCTTTCACCCGCGCCATGAGACAACTCGCCGACCGCCACCGATAATTTCCTGACAAAACCCCAATGAACAAGATCCTGCTGGCGTACTCCACCACCGACGGCCACACGCCGCGCATTTGCCAGCGCATCGCCGACGTGCTCGCGCAACAGGGGCACAAGGCCACGGTGGTGGCGCTGGCGCAGGCGGATACGCTCGACCTGAATAGTTTTGACACCATCGTGATCGGCGCGAGCATCCGTTACGGCAAGCACCAGCCACAGGTGACGGAATTCATCAATCGGTATCAATCCCTGCTTGAGCAAAAAAACAACGCTTTCTTTTCCGTCAATATCGTCGCGCGCAAGCCCGAGAAGAACCGGCCCGAGACCAACCCGTACCTGATCAAGTTCCTGCGCCAGATCGGCTGGAAGCCCAGGCTGTTGGGCGTTTTCGCGGGCAAACTCGACTATCCGCGCTATGGTTTCATCGACCGGCAGATGATCCGCCTGATCATGCTCATCACCAGCGGCCCGACCGACCCGAAGGCCGTCATCGAGTTCACCGACTGGCAAAAGGTTGAAGATTTCGCCCTGCAGATCGCAAAAACGTCATGAACGACCCAGTTACTGATGTATGTCAAAGAAGTGACGGGTCAACTTGTGCTTCAATAGCCTTGTCGTAAAGAATCGTAAAGAACCGTAAATCAAGATTCTTGCTCAAGCCTGTGACAGCCACGCCAAGTGCTCGACAACGACGAATTCGGTGCATTGCCCAAGCCAAGAGGTATTGGCGCATTGGGTTGGTTGACGTCAGTTCTGGTTGGAAACAACAAATTTTTTATCCTTAGGAGTGTTAGCAAATGAAGACAAGACTGTTAAAGAGCGTATTGGGCGTGTCGCTGGCCGTGGTCGGTATGGCCGCCAGTGCTGGGACCATCGTTGGTTCCAAGCACGATTTTTCGGGGCAATCCTGGACCGTCAACGGCCAGTTGTGCGTGGCCTGCCATGCACCGCATAACACCGCCCTTGGCCTGACGGCCCTGTGGAATCACGCGTTGTCAGCAGCGTCGTACACGATGTACAACACGGCGTTCTCGTCGACGGTACAAGGTACGGTTGATGCGCAGCCGGGTGCCACTTCCAAGCTCTGCCTGTCCTGCCATGACGGCACGATCTCGGTCAACAGCTTTGGTGGCGTGACTGGCGCGGTCGCGATCGCGGCATCGGCCAATCTTGGCATCAACCTGACCAACGACCATCCGATCAGCCTCGTTTATGACGGGACGCTGGTGACGAACGACGGCGCGCTGTTCCCGATTACCAAGGCAGTGACCATTGGCACGGGCGGCACCAAGACCCGCACCGGTACGGTTTCGAGCGAGTTGCTGTACAACACCAAGATCGAGTGCGCTTCCTGCCATGACGTGCATAACACGTTCACGGTGCCGTTCGCCACGGCCGGTACTTCGGGCTCAACCAACAAGCTGGTCAAGGTCTCGATGGTCGGCAGCGCGTTGTGCCTGACCTGCCATGACAAGTAAAAGCTAGGCCCGGCTTGCCAGGCCACCGGGTGCGGAGGACTATAATCCGCGCCCGGGCTTGCAGCCTTGCAGCGACCCTGTTGCCGGGTGTTCTCGGACGGCCAGATTGAGGCCTCTCTAGGACTCCGCTGCAGGGTTTTTTGTTTATTGAATCTCTGTTTCGAACACGCCACCCATGACATCGCAACGTTTCCGCCCGTGGTGGCAATTTGCCGCACTTCTGGCAATGGTATTTCTGGCGGGTTGTGCCGGCGCCCCGCAAAAGGCCGAGGAGCCAGCAACTGCCATTTTCTACCCGCCGCCGCCTGAGCCGCCGCGCATTCAGCATCTGACCTCGTTTCGCGGCGAGAACGACTTTACCGCCAAGCTCGGCAGCTTTGCACAATTTCTTGCCGGCGAGGAAAAAGGCCGCTCGCTGGTCACCATTTACGGCACGGCCATCTATGAGGGCCGCATCTTTGCCGTGGACAGCAAGTCCGCAGGCATTGCTATTTTCGACCTGAACAAACAGCAGTTCAGTGTTTTCGTCGGCACCGGTCGGGGCAAGTTCAAAGTGCCCATCAATATCACGATCGACAAGGACGGCACCCGCTACGTCACAGACACCGGTCTCAATCAGGTGCTACGCTTTGACCGCGACGGTGGCTTTCTTGGTGCCTTTGGCGAGCCGGGACAATTCCGTCCGATTGACGTTGCCATTGCCGGGACCAGACTTTATGTGGTTGATCTTGAGCACGGGGAGATTCAGGTGCTCGACAAGGTCAGCGGCAAATTATTGTTCAAGTTCGGCACCGACGGCACCAAAGCAAATACCCTGCTGCACCCGACCAACCTGACGATCGCTCCCAACGGGGATGTGTTGGTGGTCGACACCAGCAATTTCCGCATCCGGCGCTTCACCTCCGAGGGCAAGCCGGTGCGTGATTTTGGTGCGGTCGGTGACACACCAGGCACGTTCGCCCGGCCCAAAGGGATTGCTGCGGACCGCAGCGGCAATGTGTATGTCAGCGATGCAGCCTTTCAAAACGTGCAGGTTTTCAACAATGAAGACAAGCTTCTGATGGCCTTCGGGCAGCCCGAGAAGGGCGAGGGCATGAGTTTGCCCGCGGCCGTGAAGATTGACTACGACAACGTGGCGCTGTTCAAAAAGTATGCTGATCCAAAATTCAATATCGAATACCTGATTCTGGTGACCAGCCAGGTAGCTCCGAACAAGGTTGACGTGTTCGGCTTTGGCCGAATGGCCGGGGTTGACTACACGCCACGGGCGAAACCGTAAAGGACAGACACATGAAGTGTCGGATCAAGCAAACACCGGTGGTCCGCGCCATTGAGGTGATGCTGCTGGTGGGCGGACTGCAGCCCCTGTGCATGGCCCAGCCGGAGTTTGCTTCGTTCAAGTTGACGGGAGCCGAAGGCTTTGTCAGCGCCACGTTCCAGACCAATGGGGTCGTGACCCAGGTGCCTGACGGAAGCAACCAGACCACAACCCAGTCCAGCCAGCGGCAGACCGACCTCCGGTTTGAAACGTCCCTGATGACGCACAGCTACATCTACCACCCCAAGTTGCTTTCACTCGATCTTGGTCTTGGTGTGGTGTCAGCCTGGGGGCGCTCCGAATATGACGGCTTCAGCAGCAGCAGCCGCGAGCCGCTGTACAACCTAAGCGCGCATGCGAGCCTGTTTTCCGACAAGCCGGCACGCGGCACCGTGTTCTACGATCATGTAAATACCACGCCGTCTGTCGATCCGGGCGAGATTTTCAACCAGAAAAGTACGCGTTACGGGTGGACCGCTTCGGTCATGGCACCCTTGACTCCGGTGGCCATGGAGCTGGGTTTAACGCGCGAACATAACCAGGGCAGCAGTTCCACGCGCGTGGTCGACGACCAGATCGGCCGACTCCAATTCAAGGCCGAGCGCGCCTTGCCCAACAACGGGCGCACCCAATTCACCTATTACGCGTTGCAGCAGATCTCCGGCTCTGGCAGCCTGAACCTTCCGCTTTCGGAGTCGCATCAGGACCTGAAGAATCTCAGCCTGGACACGCGCCTGAAGTTCGGTCGCGACCTGCCCTACGAGATTAATAGCCGAATCGATTACAGCAGACAGGAATTCACCCAGGCCCTGAGCTACACGCCGGTGATACGCGACCTTCGCGTCACGCTCGACTATAACGGCGCCCTAAACAGGGACGTGCGCACCTTCGCCAACTATCAGTTCAGCCGCACCCGTCAGGACGAACTCTCCAGCTTCAGCGATGCGGCCAGCGCCAGGGTCAACTGGGCGGCAAGCAAGGAACTTGGTCTGGGCGCTGGCGTCTTTCTGAACGACGGCAGGTCCCCACAATTCAGCAGCCACGCGCATGGCGTGGATGGCTCCGTCAATTACGCGCGCGAGCTGCCCCTTGGCAGCGTGCAGGCGAGCTATAGCGTGCGCTATGAGAAGCGCAACCAGACTGCCAGTGACACGCAGGTGGCCATTGTTGGCGAGCGCGTGGCCCTGCCCAGCACGACGGCGGTCGCGCTGTCGCGCAGACTTGTCACGGTCGCCAGCGTGCTGGTGCAGAACGCCACGCGTTCCCAGACGTATGTCGAAGGCATTGACTACGCGCTGAGCCTAGTCGGCGTGACAACGCGCGTGCAACGCCTGCTCTCTGGCAATATCCTCGACGGCGAAGAAGTGCTCGTTGATTACACGTTTGACGTGGGCGGCACCTACGCGGCGAGCCAGACCGACCAGGGCCTTAGCGTGAACTGGGCGCTCTCGCGCATGTTCAGCGTTTACGCGCGTTACAACAGTTTGACACCGCGCCTCGATTCGGGCCAGCCCACCTCGCCGCTGAACACGGTTCACAGCCGCATCGTGGGTGCCCGTGCCGATGTACCGCTGTCCTCGCGCATCAACCTGGTCGCGGGCGGGATGGTCGAGCGCGAAAACCACGACGAGACAATATCGCCTTATATACGCACAGCCGGTGAGGCCTATGTCCAAGGCGAGTTTCCGCTCGATTTAAGCAACAATTACCGTCTGGGCGCGCGGCGCACACGTGTCACCGCTGACAACCAGTTGCAGGACTCCGACCTGCTTGGGTATGACTTGTTGCTCGGCGTGCGCCTCAATTCGGGGTTGTGGCTGAACGCGATCGGCCTTTATGAACGCGACAACGGCGGCGTTGAGCCGCATGTGCGCAAGACGGCCACGCTCAAGGCACAATGGCGTTATCGTCGGCTGAGCTTTTCGGCTGACGTCTCGCGCACCCAGGAGTCGCAGGGACTGTATTCACGTGACAACACCATAGGACGCGTGGATCTTCGCCGGGATTTCTGACGATGGCGCGCTACTTGTCACGCTGCCTTGGCTTACCGACTTACCTGCTTGCCGCAATTTTGCTGGCAGCGGCGGGGGGCTGTGCGACGCCGACCGAGGCCAAGCCCGAAGTTCCGCTGCCCCGTCTGGTCTGGCCGCAGGCGCCAGAGGCAACCCGCATCGAGTTTGTTCGCACCATCTCTTCGCCCCGGGATCTGGGCTTTACCAAGAGTTTCATGCGCCGTGCCTTTGAGTTTGTTTTTGGCGAGGCCAATGAAAGCCTGATGCGCCCGTCGGCGGTTCTGGAAGTCGGGCCGGTGCTGTACGTGGCCGACCCCGGCGTTCGCGGTGTGCACCGGTTTGACCGGCAACAGAACAAGTACCAACTGATAAAGGCCGAAGGCGAGGCGCCGCTGCTCTCCCCGGTCGGACTGGCGCGTGGCGAAGGCGACAGCGTCTATGTGACCGACTCCGCGCTGGCCGCGGTCTTTCTGATCAAGCCGGGCGCCGAATTTGCCACGCCGGTGCCGCTTGGGCAGGCCGTGGAACAGCCCACCGGCGTTGCGTTTGACGCGCAGGCCAGGAAGCTTTATGTGGTTGACACCAAAGCGCAACGGATCAAGATTTTTTCACCCCAAGGTGCTTACCTCTCGAGCATTGGACAGCGTGGCGAGGCTGACGGAGATTTCAACTTCCCGACCATGCTCTGGCTGGACGCCAAAGGCCGCCTGCTGGTAACCGACTCACTGAACTTTCGCACGCAAATTTTTGACGCGCAGGGCAAGTTCATGAAGAAGTTCGGCCGCATGGGCGACAGCCTGGGTGACGCGCCGCGTCAGAAGGGCGTGGCCAGCGACAGTTTCGGTCATGTCTATCTGGCTGACGCGCTGCTCAACGCGGTGCAAATCTTCACCGAGGGCGGCGAGTTGCTGCTGTCCATTGGCGCTCTGGGCGAAGGACGCGGCGAGTTCTGGCTTCCGGCGGGGATTTTCATTGGTGGCGACGACACGATTTACGTGGCCGACACCTACAATCGAAGAGTACAGGTGTTTCGTTACGTCGGGGGTCCAACATGAAGCGCATCGTGGGTAAAGTTATCGGGATCGCGCTGTTGGCGCTGGCGGCCCTGGGCAGCGCCCAGGTGCAGGCGCAGGCCAAGCTGGCGACCAACAAGCACAATCTGTCAGTTAGCGGTCCCGGTACGGTCAAGGCAAGCTCTGCTGCCGAAACGCAGACCTGCATCTTCTGCCACGTGCCGCACGCCGCTTCCACCGTCGGCCCGCTGTGGAATCGCAACAACCCGACAGCGGCCTACACCCAGTACACCAGTTCAACGACCAAAGGCACCATGGGCCAGCCCAACGGCTCCTCGCTGCTGTGCCTGGGTTGCCATGACGGCACGGTTGCACTGGGCGAACTGCTCAGCCGCGGCGCGACGCGGGTTGCCATTGCCAACACGGCCGCTGGCACCGGCGTCATGCTCGCTGGCGCCAACCCGTATCAGACACCACTGCTGGGCACGGATTTGTCGAACGATCACCCGGTCTCCTTTGCCTACAACGCCGCCTTGTTTGCTGCCAGCGCCGGCGAACTGGCGAATCCAACCACCCTGACCGGCGCAGTGAAGCTCGACACAGCCGGGCGCCTGCAATGCCGCTCCTGCCACGACCCGCACAACAACGCCAACGGCAAGTTCCTGGTGATGAACAACAACGCCTCGGCGCTTTGCGTGGCCTGTCATACGCGCTCTGGCTGGTCGGCCAGTTCTCACTCCACCGCGACCAAGACCTGGAACGGCACCGGCACCAACCCCTGGCTGCATACCAGCGGCACCACAACGGCGGCCAACGCCTGCGAAAACTGCCACCAGCCGCATACGGCCGCAGCGCCCACGCCAGCGGGCAGCACCCTGCCCGGACGGCAGCGCCTGCTCAACAGCAGCGTCAGCGACGAGGCCAACTGCTACACCTGCCACACTGGCACCGTGGCAGCGCTGAACATGCAGACTGAAATGACCAAGGCTTCGGCGCACGCGGTGGCGAGCTTTGCCAACCGGCACGATCCGGTCGAAGTGAATGTCGTGCCCACGGCAACGCGCCACGTCGAATGCGTTGACTGCCACAACCCGCACCAGACCAACGCCACCGCAGGCACGACGCAAACGGCCAGCGGTGCACCCACGCTACCGGGCGCGCTCAAGGGCGTGCGCGGCATCACCATTGCGGCCGCTGATATCACCCCGGTGGTCTACGAGTACGAGGTGTGTTTCCGCTGCCACGGCGACAGCACGGGCAAGCACCCGGCGCCGGCCTTCCAGCCGCTGACACGCGTTATTGTGCAAGACAACGTGCGACTCGACTTTCAAACGACCAACTCGTCGTTCCACCCGGTGGCGGGCAACGGCTCGGCCCTGCCGCAGCCCAGCCTGATCGCGCCGCTGACAACCAACAGCCGCATTACGTGTAGCGCCTGCCACAGCAACAATACGATCGCCGGCCCGAAAGGTCCGCATGGCTCCACTGTGGCACCGCTGCTCAAGTACAACTACGTGATGACCGACAACACAGCCGAATCGGCGACCAACTACGCGCTTTGCTATAGTTGCCACAACGGACCAGCATCCTCGGCGATGCGGTTAGGCAGTTTCCGGTGAGCACAATATGCACATCAATGGTCGAGCGTGCACCGTGTAGCATCTGCCACGATGCCCACGGCGTGGCGGGCGTGGCGCTGAATAACGCCCGACTGATGAACTTCCGCACACCCATTGTCACGGCTTCGAGCGGGGCGATCCGCTGGGAACGTGTCGGCGCCGCCGGTGGCAGATGCTATCTGAATTGTCATGGCAAGAGTCACAACCCGCTGTCCTACTGACGGCGGGCGATCGAGGTCACCTATGAGAATCCAAATGACATTGCACAAATTTGCTTGGGTACTGGCCGCTGCGCTGCTGTTGCCTCTGGCGGCGCAGGCCCAGACACCGGCCAAGGCACCGATCAAAGACCCCGAGTTCTGCCTGGGCTGCCACGATGACCTGACCGACGAAAAGGTGGTGCATCAGGCGGTCAAGAACGGCTGCCTGGACTGCCACAGCAATCTCGACGCATCGGTGCGCCCGCACAAGAACAGTGGCACTTTGCCGCACGGGCTCGAAGCCAAGCAACCGGCCCTGTGCCTGACCTGCCACGCCAAGCTGGTGGCGAACAAGAAGATCACCCACGGCGCCGTGGCGATGGGCTGCACGGGCTGCCACGACCAGCATTCAGGCAAGAATCCGAAGATGCTCAAGGCGCTGCCGCCGGATCTTTGCTTCAAGTGCCATGACAAGGACGATTTCAACGGCAAGTTTGTGCACGGGCCGGTCAAGGCCGGACAGTGCATCACGTGCCATGAGCCGCACGCTTCGGACAACGCCAATTTGCTGAAGAAGCCGCGCGCGCAGATGTGCCTGGAATGCCACGACGACATCAAGGACGCGCCGCACATGATCGCCGGTTTTTCCCGCAAGGGGCATCCGATTGGCGACGAGAAGCGGCCACAGCCGGTCGAGGACCCGTTGCGCCCAGGCAAATTGTTCTACTGCGCGAGCTGCCATGAGCCACACCGCAGTGACTTTGACAAACTGCGCCGCATTGACCCCAAGCTTGGCATGGGCGTGTGCCAGAAGTGCCACGATAAATAAGCCCGCAGTGCCGTAGCGGTGCGGCAACTGCCGGGGCCTGCAGACTGCTGCCAACGCTGAACAGCGGCGAGACCAGACGGCGGCGAAGGTGGTTCCCGATTTGACTTAGGAAGTCAGCCTGCCGGACACCTGATCATTTGTACAAACTGAAGTTCATAACCTCAGAATGTACATCTCCTACTTCTCGTGGCAAACTTGGCACAGCGAACTGCTGCGCAGGCCTACCTTGACCAATCCCTTGCTGGTTGGCCCCACGGTGTAGCGGTTATGCACATCGTGACACGAGGTGCACTCCACCCGGCCCTCGGCGAGCATCATCATTCCGAGGTTGCCCGTTCTGGTCTTGTTGTGTTCCGACCGGGTCGAAACCAGCACGACCTGACGGGCATCGGGGTCCGCCATCGAACTGTCGGCGGTAGCCAGATCGGTATCGTAGCCCGATCCGATCGGATGATCCCGAATCGCGATCCTGCTGGCAAATGCAGTGCCCCCGAGCTTGTTTCCGGCAAACAGATAATTCCTTCTGGAGCCGCTGTAGTTCAGAACTCCCATGGTGCCGTCGTGGCAGGACAGACACAGCCTTGAATTGACGCCCGGATCACCCTTCGGAATCACCATGTTCGGCGTCGTGTAAAGCGAAAACGCGGGAATGACCAGCTTCGGGCTCCAAGTCAACTCCTGCGCACTCGCATCATGCGGCGCATGACACTGCGCGCACACACGTTTGTCCACGCCGTCGCCGTGCGCAATAAAGTCGTGCGGCGTGCCAGTGATACCGGAGCCGGCTGACAGAGATGCCATGTCGGTGGCGGCAACGGCCCCCGAAAACAGGGCGCCAAGCAGCAGCCCCGTGGCCCTTACCAACTCACCTCTGTTCAACAGTCGAAAAGCTTGGATCATGGCGTCCTGTAGGTTTGAGCTGGTGGCTCAGTGCCTTACTTCGTATGACAGGTCAGACACAACGCACTGCCGACCAGGGTCACTTTAATCAAACCCCGGTTCCCGGTGTTGGTCACAGTATATTTGTTGTGCACATCGTGGCACGAGGTGCATTCAACTTTACCCGCAGTCAAAAGCAGTGCTGCGATTTTACCGGTCTTGGTCTTGGTGGCGCCAATGGTCACGTCGGTCGTTGCCGGATTGGCCAGCGCGCCGTCAGCGGCGGCCAGCGCGGCGTCGTAGGTAATGCCAATGGGGTGGTCGTTGGACAGATTGGTGCCAAGCACGCCGAAGCAATCGTTGCAGCCGTAGGCGTCAAAAAGGCTCATGCCACCCGTAGCGCCACCGTAATCGAGAATGCCCACAGTGCCGTCGTGGCAGGACAAGCAGAGCTTGGAGACCGGGCCCGGCGAGGCACCAACCACGGCGTTCATGGTCGGCGAGTTGTACATCGTGTAGCTCGCAACCGAGAGTGCGTGGTTCCAAAGAGGCCCCGCAGTGCTGGTGTTGTGTGGCGCGTGACACATGACGCAGACTTGCTGCTCGACTGCAAAAAAATCCCAAATGCGTGGGTCATGGGTCGACGTTGCTATACCCGAACCGGCGGCTATACCCTGAGCCTGAGCCAAGCCTGCCAAAAGCAGCAACAGCGCAGCGCCCAAAAACTTGCCGATGACCGTCGACCGGTTCCCTAAATTCATTTTTTCCCTTTTGAGTTCAGGCGCGACAACGCAGCGAAACCGCCCGTCTTTACGCGCCGTTTACGATTGTGCCAACCGCACCGGCGACGCGGGTTGATATCGATCAAAGGAAACGCTATTCGCCCAGCCTCAGAGAGGCCCACCGCCGCACGGCAAAGCCAGCACAGTTCAGGGCTTGGTCTTGGCTGCCGGGGCCAACGCCAGACCACCTTTAACGCGGGCGTCAGCAATCTCGGCCTTGACCATGGCCGCGTCACGTGAGGCGGGATCGAGCACCGAGAGCGCGATTTCCCACGTCGCTACCGCCTTGGCGTAGTCGGCGCGCTTGTAGGCAGCGGTGGCGCTCATCATCAGAGCCACCGGATGCTTGGGGTTGAGCGCCAGCGCCTTGTTCACCAGGGCCAGCGGACGACCCTCGATGTTGCCCGCGCGCATGGCGAGCAGATCGGCGTACTGGGTCAACAGGTCGGGGTTCGTGTCGACCAGTTTGCCTGCCTTGCCAAACGCGTCTTCAGCCTCGGCCAGACGACCCTGCACGCGGTACGCGTTGGCCAGACGCACCCAGCCGGGCAGATCACCCGGATTGGCCTTGAGTCTGGCGGCAAGAGCTTCGACCATCTGGTTGATCTTTTCCGGCGTCATCGCCTCGGCGGCCCCCGGGGCGACCGGTGGCAACTTGCCCACTTCGGGTTTGGCTGCGCCGCCTTGAGCGGTACCGGCTTGAGCCGATGGCGCCGGTGCGGGCAACCCACCCTTGGAGCGTGCCTCGGCGATGTCGGCTTGCACCTGTTGTGCGTCGGGTGAACCCGGCTCGAGCACGCTCAGGAGCTTTTCCCACTGCGACACGGCCAAGGCAAAGTCAGAACGGCGAAACGCTGCTACGCCAGACATCATCAGTCCCATCGGGTGCATCGGGTCGATCGCCAGTGCCTTGTTGACCAGCGCCAGCGGGCGCCCTTCAATGTTGTTCTTGGCGCGCACCGCCAGCAGATCGGCGTAATCAACCAGCAGATTCGGGTCCGTGTTGACCACGTCGCCGGCCTTGACAAAGGCTTCTTCGGCTTCTGAAAAGCGTCCCATGACTTTGTAGGAACGCGCCAGCATGGCCCAGCCCTTGGGATCGTCGGGCTTGGCCTTCAGACGCGCAGCCAGGGCATCGACCATCTGCATGAGCTTGTCGTCGGCTGCCTGTTGCGCAACAACCGGATTGATCGCCTGCGGCGTGCCAATCCACCAGTACATGCCCGCCGCGCCCAGCGGCAATACCAGGGCAATTGCCGCGGCCGTGCGTCGCGCATTGAAAAACCCAGGCGCATGGGCCGGGGCCTGGGCCGGTGGATCCTGCGTGTCATCGAGCAGTCGCAGTTGCATCTCGTCGCGACTCGCCTCGTAGTCCGCCGCAGTGAGCACCCCGCGCGCCACGTCGCGCTCCAGCGCTTCGAGTTGGTCGCGGTAGATGGATGCGTTCAGACGTTCACTCGAAACGCTCTGCCGCTTTGAGGGCCAAAGCAGCGGGCGCAGCAGCCAGGCCAGCGCCAGCACCGTCAACAAGACTGAAATTGCAATAAAAAAGGTCATGAAGATGCTTCCGTATCTTGGAGAATTGATTGCGCCTTTTTGCGCTGCTCGGCGTCAAGCTGAGGTGCCTGGTTGGCGTTGCGGCTGCGACGCACAACTCGCAGCAGAGCCCACCCCGCGCCAAGCAGCAGCAGGAACGGGCCAAACCAAAGAATCACGGTCACAGGCTTGAGCGCCGGGCGATAACGCACGAAGTCGCCGTAGCGGCTGACCATGTACTCCATGATTTCAGCGTCGCTCTTGTTGGCCTTGATGAGCTCGCGCAGCTCGCGGCGCAGATCCTTGGCCAGGTCGGCGCGCGAACCCGCCAGCGACTCGTTCTGGCAGACCAGGCAGCGCAACTCTTCGGAAATTGAAATCATGCGCTGCTCGACCACCGGGTCGTCGGCCAGCAGCGGGGCGTCCGCGGCGAACGATGGCAGCGCAAATTGCAGCGCTAGCACCAGAGCGAGCCAGTATTTCATTTTTGCAACTCCCGGATCATGGGCACGATCTTCTCGCGCAAGGCAGCCTCAGTGACCGGGCCGATCTGTTTGTAGCGGATCACACCCGTCTTGTCGATCAGGAATGTTTCGGGCACGCCATAGACACCAAAATCGATGCCGATGCGGCCTTCCTTGTCGCTCACACTGAGGTCATACGGGTCACCGTAACGCTGCAGCCACTTCAAACCGTCGGCTTCCTTGTCCTTGTAGTCCAGGCCGATGATGGGCAGCGTTTTGGTCTTGGCAAACTCCATCAGTATCGGGTGCTCCTGACGGCAGGCAACGCACCACGACGCCCAGACGTTGAGCAGCCAGACTTTGCCCAGCATGTCCTTCGAGTTGAACTGCTGCGTCGGCTCGTGAAGACGGGGCGCCGAAAAGATTGGCGCGGGCTTGCCGATCAGCGGCGACGGAACTTCTTTCGGATCAAGCGTCAGGCCAACGGCCAGAAACACGACCAGTATGACAAAAATTCCAAGTGGAATCAGTGCCTTCTTGTTCATGCCGGCGCCCCTTTGGCGAGGCCATCGGGCTTGCTTGCCAGCACCTTGCGCCGATAGCGCTTGTCCAGCGCCGCCAACACGCCGCCGAGCGCCATGAGCAGGCAGCCGCCCCAGATCCAGGTCACAAAGGGCTTGTGGTAGACCCGCATCGCCCACGCCGGGCTGGCGCCATCTTCGAGCCGCTCACCGAGAGCGACGTAAACGTCGCGCACCAGATTTGTGTCGATGGCGGTTTCCGTCATCGGCATGGTGGAGGAAAAGTAGGTGCGCTTTTCCGGGTGCAGAGTTCGCAGCACGCGGCCGTTCTCGATCAGTTCAACGTCGCCCATGTCGGCGTTGTAGTTCGGACCGGCAACTTCGCGAATACCGGTCAGCCGGAACGTGTAACCGCCAACTTCGACCGTGTCGCCAACGGCCATCCGGACGTCCTTCTCCGTCTCGTAGGACTTGACCATGGTGATGCCGACAACGCAGATGGCAATCCCGATATGGGCCAGATGCATACCCCAGAACGACAACGGTGCGAGACGCCACTGCTGCGCGTCGCGGATCTGGCGAAAAATCTGTTGCAGCGACGACAGCACAATCCAGAACGCGAGGGTGAGGCTCAGCGCGACCAGTGGCGACCAGGCACCGGCTAGAAACGGTGCCGCGATCCCGAGCAAGACCGAAATGATGGCCACCGGGCGCAACTTCTTGCCCAGTTCTGCCACGCTGTCGTTTTTCCAGCGCGCGTACGAGCCGACCACCATGAAGAACAGGACCGGAAGCATGAGCGGGGCGAAGACCGAATTGAAGTACGGCGGCCCGACCGAGAGCTTGCCCAGGTTCAGCGCGTCGACGATCAACGGGTACAGGGTTCCGAGCAACACCGCGGCCGCAGCCGTGGTCAGCAGCACGTTGTTGACGAGCAGAAAGGTCTCACGCGAAACCAATGCGAAGGCGCCACCGGCACGCACCTTGCCCGAGCGCGCTGCGAACAGCGTGAGGGAACCCCCTACCACCACGGACAGAAACAGCAGGATGAAAATGCCGCGCTTGGGATCGGTGGCAAAAGCATGCACCGAGGTCAGCACGCCGGAGCGAACCAGGAAGGTGCCGAGCAGGCTCAGCGAGAACCCGATGATCGACAGCATGATGGTCCAGCTTCTGAACAAACCGCGCTTTTCGGTCACGGCCAGAGAATGAATCAACGCGGTGCCGACCAGCCACGGCAGGAACGAGGCGTTTTCCACCGGGTCCCAGAACCACCAACCGCCCCAGCCGAGTTCGTAATACGCCCACCAGGAACCCATGGCAATGCCAATGGTCAGGCAGATCCATGCCGCCGTAGCCCACGGGCGCGTCCAGCGCGCCCAGGCTGCGTCCAGCCTGCCATTGAGCAGCGCGGCGATGGAGAAAGCAAAAGGCACCGACATGCCAACGTACCCCATATAGAGCATCGGCGGATGAAACACGAGTCCCGGGTCCTGCAACAAGGGGTTCAAATCATTGCCATCTGCCGGAATGTCACTCAGGCGCAGGAACGGATTGGACGTAATCAGCATGAACAGCAGGAAGCCCACCGCAACCAGCGCAAGTACCGCCAGCACCCGCGAGACCATCGCCTCAGGCAATTGCCGGGAGAACAGCGACACGGCCATCATCCACGTGCACAGCATGAACAGCCACAAGCAGCAACGAGCCTTCGTGCCCACCCCAGACGCCGGCGATGCGGTAGATGTCGGGCAGCTTGGAGTTGGAATGCTGCGCCACATAGGAGACGGAGAAGTCATTGGTAAAGAAGGCGTAGGTCAGACAGACGAACGAGATCGCCACCAGAACCCAAAGCGCCTGCGCTCCCGGGCGCGCCATGGCCATCCAGTCGGCACGCCCCTGCTGACCGCCAACCACACCCAACGCACCCAGCGCCAACGCCACAAACAGGGCGAGGATCAAAGAGAATTGACCAATTTCAGGAATCATGATTTGCCTCTACGCGGTTGGGCACAAAGCGAAGCATCTGTGCCGAAAGGTTCTACTTAAGTGACTTGCCGGTTTTCTCGATCGCCGCCTGGTCCAGCGCCTGTTTGGCTTCCGGTGGCATGTAGTTTTCATCATGCTTGGCCAGCACCTCGGTGGCGGTGAACTTGCCGTCCTCGCCGAGCTTGCCCTGCGCCACCACGCCCTTGCCTTCGCGAAACAGGTCCGGCAGGATGCCCGTGTAGGAAACCGGCATTTCCTTGGCGGTGTCGGTGACGACAAAGGCGACCGTCAGGTTGTCGCGCTTGACCGTGCCGGCTTTGACCAGGCCACCAATACGAAAGGTTCGGTTCTTGGGCGCCTCGCCTGCGGCCACCTGCGATGGAGAAAAGAAGAACACCAGATTGCTCTGAAAGGCATTGAGCACAAAATAGGCAGCAAGCGCCAACGCGGCGAGTCCGCCGGCGATGATTGTCGCGCGCTTGTGACGGGGTTTCATGAGGAGCTTCCTTCCGACAGGAGTTCACTGCGCAAGGTGCGCAGAAGTTGCTTGCGACGTGCGCGCAGTAACGCGACTTCGCCGACCACCACAGCAGCGGTCAAACCGAAACTGCCCCAGACATAGAAGGCATAGCCGCCCATGGCCAGGAATTCTGAAACACTATGCCACTGCATGTTTGACCCACTCCGTATGACGTTCACGATCCAAAATAATGTTGCGCACGCGAATCAGCGCGATCGCAATGGCGTACATCCAGCACGCCACCACCATGATCAGCATGCCCCAGAGCATGGTGCTGGCCATCGTCGGTGACTTGGTCAACGACACCGAGGCACCCTGGTGCAGGGTATTCCACCACTTGACCGAGAAATAAATGATCGGTACGTTGACCACGCCCACGAGCGCGAGCACAGCGCAAGCCTTGTCGGCACGGCGCGGGTCGTCGATGCTCGACTGCAGGGCGAGAAATCCAAGGTATAAGAAGAGCAGGATCAGCTCCGAGGTCAGGCGTGCGTCCCACACCCACCAGGCACCCCACATCGGCTTGCCCCACAGCGCACCCGTGACCAGCGACAGGAAAGCAAACAGCGCGCCGGTTGGTGCCAGAGCCGAAGCCATCATGCCCGACAGCCGCGTGTTGAAAGCCAGGCCGAATCCGGCCCACCCCGCCATGACCAGGTAAATGAACATCGACATCTGCGAGACCGGTACGTGGACAAAAATAATGCGATAGCCCTCACCTTGCTGCGCATCGGTGGGAGCGACGAAAAATGAAATCCACAGGCCGACCGCCGCCAGTGCGGCCGCCAGGGCCGCAAACCAGGGCCACATGCGCCCGGCCAGGTAATAGAAGTTTTGCGGCGACGAAAACTTGAACCAGTGAATCACGCGGGTATTCATTCCAGGGAAATCCTCAAGGCGGTGGTGGTGGCCAATGGGGCGAAAAACGCGGACAGCACCAACAGGGCTGCGAGCAGCGACAGGTGACCGCCTACGCCCAGGCCGGCGGCGTCGGCCTCTACTGCGCCGGCACCGAATATCAGAACCGGAATATACAACGGCAAGATCAAGAGCGACAGCAATACCCCTGCGCCGCGTACGCCCAGCGTCAACGCCGCGCCAATGCTGCCGATCAGGCTCAGGGTTGGCGTGCCCAACAGCAGGGTAAGCATGAGCAGGCCCAACGCGCGCGCGTCCAGCCCGAATTGCAGGCCCAGCACCGGGGCCATCAAAACCAGCGGCAAGCCCGAGAGCAGAAAATGGGACAACGCCTTGGCCACCACCAGCAACGCCAGCGGCGTTGTGGACAGCGTCATCTGTTCGAGCGACCCGTCGGCATAGTCGGTGGCAAACAGGCGCGGCAGCGAGAGCATCGCAGCGAGCAGCGCGCTGACCCACAGGACGCCGGGCGCCATGCGCAGCAACAACGCCGATTCCGGTCCGACCCCGAGCGGAAACAGGCTGGCAACGACAACAAAGAACATCAGCGGCGTCAGCACCTCGCCCTTTTGCCGCAGCGCCACCGAGAATTCGCGCTGCAGCACCGCGAGCATGACGCTGGCCATTCCGACTTTCCTCACGCGCGCAACTCCAGCAGTTGCGGCGCCACAGAACCGATCTTGACGTGTTGATGGCTGGTCAGCACGGCCAGCCCACCCCCAGCCAGATGCGCGGCAATCAGGTCCGCAAGCATGCGCACACCAGCCTCATCCATGGCGACAAACGGTTCATCGAGAACCCACAGACGCGCGTTGCTCAAGGCCAGACGCGACAGGGCAACGCGGCGCTTCTGGCCCTGCGAAAGATGGCGCACCAGTTGGTCATCGCGCCCGGTCATACCAAACTGTGCCAGCACGGCCTGCTTGCGGGATTTGGGTGGGGCCACGCCACCGAGCGCGGCGGTGAAGGTCATATTTTCACTGACCGTCATGGATTCCTGCAGGCCATTGAGGTGACCGAGGTAGCACAGGTCGCGATAGTAGTTTTCACGTTGCGCCCCGATCGGTACCTGGTTCCACAGAATCTGCCCGGACTCGATGCTCGAGAGCCCGCACACCATGCGCAGCAAACTGGTCTTGCCAACGCCATTGGCCCCGGCCACGTACAGCCAGCGCCCCGACTCCAGTTCGCAATTGACCCCGTGAAATAGCTGTCGCCCACCCCGACTACAGGCAAGTTTGGAGAAAGAAAGAGTGGGCGTCGTGTTCAATTCTTGGCGGCGGGAAGACAGAGCGCCAATTTTAAGTTAGGCACCTGCCGCAACGCCGGGCTTAACATTACTTTACTCAATGACCCCTGGCCACACTGGGCCATTGCCCGCTCCCCGCGCGGGCGATCTTCTCAATGCGCCCTAGCGCAAACCTCGACGACGCCCAGCCTGCAACTGCTGGCATAGTCCTGCCGCGCGGCCTCCCGATTACCCAGGGCCTCGTACACCTGGGAGCGCCCGAGATAGGGGTTGTAGTAATTCGGGTCGAGCATGATCGCCCGGCTGAAGTCGTGAAGCGCCTCCTGATAGTGTCGTGCTTTGAGGTGGGCGGTCCCCCGATCACTGTATAGCGGGCTGAAGTAGGGCAATATCTTGAGGCCGGCATCAAAGTCTGCAATCGCATCCTGCTCACGCCCCTTGTTCAAGAGGGCGACGCCGCGGTTGTGCAACATCCTGCCCAGCCGGGTGGTTTCGTCGCTGCCATGGGCCAGTCGCACTGCGTCGTCCCACAGTAGCAACGGATCAGAGAATGTGACGAGCCGATTCCAGCCCGCCGCCATGAACAGGGCACCCACCACTGCAAAGAGTACGAGAGCATGGCGAGCGGCCATTCTTTGAAACAGGTAAGGAAGCGCCACCGCAAAACAGGACATCCACAAATAGCTGCGATAGAGCACGAATATCTCCAGAACCCGGACGGTCGATAGCTCGGTGGCAAAAAGCAGCCACGGACCCATCAGCGCCAAGCCAAGCAGTCCCTTGCGGCCGCGTTGCATCAACCATCGCAGGGCGACCACCGGATACAACAGAAAAAACGGCGCCGCGGCCAGTTCCGGCCAGTTCCACAGGCTGCGTGCGAAATGAGCTGGCATGTCGACCGACATCCATCCGGGATAGGGGACGGCCCACAGCGCCCAGTACTTGAAATACAGAAATACCTGCGTCAGCACTGAAAGGGGATAGGCCCGCTGCGGGTCGATGTTGAGTTCAGCGAGCATTTCCGAACCATTGGGCTCGTAGGCACTGCCGACAACACCACCCGATTTGATCTGAATGATCGTGAAGACACCGATCGCCGCATACAGCAGGAAGGTCGGGCCCACCTCCCGCAACAACTTTGCGTCGAGTCGGCGCAACAGCACGAGCAGCATGGCCGCAACTCCCGGCACCATGATCGTGTGCTCCTTGGACAGGACCGCAAACAGGTACGCAACCGACGAGAGTAAAAGCCAGCCACGACGATCACGCAACAAGCCTTCCAAAAACAGAAGCCATGTCGCCAGTGCAAACAATGTCGCCAGCACAATGGTGCGCTGCACCAGATAGGCGACGCCATACACGGCCGCAGGATTGATGGCAAACCACAACGCGCCAAGAAACGCCAGCCATGGCAGGGACAGCGGTTTACCGCGCCCTTGCAAGCCCGGATCCACAGCCCAGTCAGCCAGTACTGCCTCGAACAGTCTCAAGAGGAACAGGTAGAGCAGCCATGAATTGGCCAGGTGCAAGGCCAGGTTCATCAGGTGTTGCCAGGCCAGGTTTGCGCCAAAGGCTGAGCGAACCCAGACGAAGGTTGCGATCGACAGCCAGCGCAAACCAAAATCGGGAACGGTCCTCAGGTTGTCCGTGATCGGTTTGCCAAAGTAACTGAAGTCGTCGAAAACCACCGGGCTCGACAGGAAGGTCCCGTAAAGGCCGATCACCGCAAGTGCCAATGCCAGCAGCGGCAATAGATGCCGCACAGCCCGGCTTCGACCAACCTGCGCGACAGTATCGGTCGTCGATCCGGGCTGGCCTTGCATCGTATCGGGCTGGGCGCTCATGGCCCCGATTTTAGTCAGCAAGGCTCCTGTCCCGACCGTTCGGAGATGAAAGCTCAGCGATAGTAAGCAGCCACAAAGTCCTCAAAGCTGCCTTGGTCCTGCTGTTCAATTTCGCGCTGCTTCAGGAACGAATCCTGCACGCTTGCCTGAAAGCGCGCGGCGGTCGCGGCATCGAGCGGTTGGGCCAGAAGTTGCCGCTGGTGGCGCTCGGACCATTGCATGGCGTAGCGGAAAAAGCCCCCCGCATCGCGCACACCATCGAGCACCTGCGCCGAGGGCGTGATCTCGGGGTGATCGATGCGTTCACGCAGACTTTGCAGCGTGCTCGCATAGCTGGTGCCGCCGTAGGCGAGGTCGAGCATGGCGGCAAACGGCTGCATATCGTCAAACAGTTCGTGCGCGAGCGGGCGGAACCGCTGCTCACGGTTGTGTGCGAGCAGTTGCAGATCGGGATGACGGCCCCGATTGACGACACGACGCTTGTTTTCGTGGTTCTCGCTTTGCTCGCGGCTGGTGATGGGCGGACTGTCACGAAACAGGCACATCAGCAGCAACGCGTCGGCGAACCGGCTCTGCTCGGGAGCAATGCCGATGTCAATCGTCGGATTCAGGTCAAACAAGCGCACTTCAACGTATTGCACACCCTGGTTTCGCAGCGCCTTGGCCGGACGATCCGGTGCGATGCGTTTCGGGCGAATCGGAGCGTAGAACTCGCTTTCGGTTTGCAACAGGTTGGCGTTGAGTTGCTTCCACGCGGCACCGTCGCGCACCCCGATCTCTTCGTAATACGGGTCGGGCGTGCGGATGGCCGCCTCCAGCGCCTGCGTGTATTCGGGCAAGGAGTTAAAGCTGATCTGCAGGTTGGCCTGGGCCCGGTTCTGGTAGCCCAGATCGCTCATGCGCAAACTCGTCGCATAGGGGCCGTACCGCGTGCCCGGCACCAGTTCCAGCAAATCGGACTTGCGCCCTTGCAGAAACGACTCGCAAACCGCCGGAGAGGCACCGAAGAGGTAAGGGATCAACCAGCCAAAGCGCAGAAAGTTGCGAATCAGGCCAAAGTAGCGTTCGCTGACAAAATCCTGCATCGGCCCCGGCACCTGGCAACAGTCCTTCAGGGACCGCCAGAATTCGTCGGGCAGCGACCAGTTGTAGTGCGCGCCGGCAATCGTTTGCATCGTGCGTCCGTAGCGCAAGCTCAAGCCCTCGCGGTAGACCCGCTTGAAGCGCGCCGCGTTGGAACTGCCATAGTCCGCGATGGCGATGTCCTTGTCGTGGCCGAGCACACAGGGCATGGAGCCGGCCCACATGAGTTCGCCGTCCAGATGCGCCGCCGCGTAGCGATGGACATCGCGCATGAAATCGAGCTCAAACCCAGCCTCCTGCGACGGCGGCGTGATGAATTCGAGCAGCGCCTCGGCATAATCCGTTGTGATCCAGGGGTGGGTCAACTTCGACCCCAGCGCGGACGGATGTGGCGTGCGGGCCAACTGTCCGGCTGCGTCCACGCGCAGGCATTCGCGCTCGAACCCGCGTGTGATCCCGCGCAGGACGCGCGCCTGCGCTGGGCCGGAAAATTGCCCGGCCGCGTCGCAACATGTGAATTTCAGCATCGGCGCGCGCTCCCTGACGCTGGGACCGCCGGTCCGTGGAACAATGGTGTCATGTTTTATTTGCCCGAATTTATTGCGCCACAACGGTTTACCGACCCCGGCGCAGCGCTGGCCATGGTACGCGCAATCTACGATGCCAATATTACACACCTGCGCGAAGCCATGCAGCGCTTTGTCGACGGCGTCGCGCTACCGGCCCCGGTGCGCGCCTGCTACCCGTTTGTGCGCGTGCAAACCGACACCGTTACACGCCGCCACGGTACCGACACTTCCGCCTTGAGCTACGGGTTTGTCGCCGGCCCCGGACGCTTCGAGACGACGCTGACGCGCCCCGATCTGTACGCACATTACTATCTTGAGCAATTCGCCCTGTTGCTGAAGAACCATCATGCAGCGCTGGAAATCGGCACCAGTTCGCAGCCGATTCCGGTCCATTTTTCATTCGCCGAGAACGATCACATCGAAGGCGGTCTCAGTGCCGCGCGGCGCGAGCTCATGCGCGACATGTTTGACCTGCCGGACCTCACCACCATGGACGACGGCATCGCCAACGGCACGCACCAGGCGCGCGGCGGGGAGGCCGAGCCGCTGTCGCTCTTTACTGCGCCGCGGGTGGACTACTCGCTGCACCGCCTGCGTCATTACACCGGCACAGCGCCCGAACATTTCCAGAATTTCATTTTGTTCACCAACTACCAGTTCTATGTTGATGAGTTTGTCCGGCTCGGTCACGAGGCCATGGCCGATCCTGCCGGCGAGTACATTGCGTTTGTGGAGCCCGGCAACGTGGTGACACGCCGGGTCGGTGCTGAGGCTTTGGCGCCCGATCCCAAACTTTCGCGCCTGCCACAGATGCCGGCGTACCACCTGGTGCGCGAGGACCGCAGCGGCATCAGTATGGTCAACATTGGCGTCGGACCGGCCAACGCCAAGACCATTACCGACCATATTGCGGTGTTGCGCCCGCACGCCTGGATCATGCTCGGTCACTGCGCCGGACTGCGCAACTCGCAGCAACTCGGCGACTACGTGCTGGCGCACGGCTACGTGCGCGAGGACCACGTGCTCGATGAGGAGTTGCCGCTGTGGGTGCCGATACCCGCGTTGGCCGAAATTCAGATGGCGCTGGAGGCGGCGGTGTCGGAGGTGACGCAACTGCGCGGTGCCGAACTCAAACGCGTCATGCGCACCGGCACCGTGGCCTCCACCGACAACCGCAATTGGGAGCTGCTGCCCGACAACGGCCCGCAGCGGCGTTTCAGCCAGAGCCGAGCCGTGGCGCTGGACATGGAGAGCGCGACGATTGCGGCCAATGGGTTTCGGTTTCGCGTTCCGTACGGGACGCTGCTGTGCGTGAGTGACAAGCCGCTGCATGGCGAGATCAAATTGCCCGGCATGGCCAACCACTTCTACCGCGAGCGCGTCGACCAGCATTTGCGCATCGGCATGCTGGCGCTCGAACTGCTGCGCAGGCACGGCGTGGATCAGTTGCACAGCCGCAAGCTGCGCAGTTTTGCCGAAGTGGCGTTTCAATAGCAGACAGGCGCCCGCATGACCGCTCCGCTGCTTTGCGCCGCCCACTTGTCCAAACGCTACGGCACGAGCACCGTCGTCGACGATTTGTCGTTCGAGATTGCACCGGGAGAGTGCCTGGGCATGATCGGCCCCAACGGAGCTGGCAAGACGACCACCGTGCGCATGTGCCTGGGGCAAACCGTGCCCGATGCGGGCAGCGTGACGGCGCTGGGCCTGCAGATGCCGCGCGACGCATTGGCGATCAAGGCGCAGCTCGGCGTCGTGGCGCAAAACGATACGCTGGACCCGGACTTCAGTTGCGCCGAAAACCTGCTGGTTTATGGCCGCTACTTCGGCATGAAGGATGCAGCCATTCGCAGCCGGATTCCGCAGTTGCTCGAATTTGCCGCGCTCGCGCCCAAGTCTGGCGCCAAGCCGGGCGAACTCTCCGGGGGCATGAAGCGCAGGCTCTCGCTGGCACGCGCGCTGATCAACGACCCGCGTCTGCTCATGCTCGACGAACCCACCACAGGTCTGGACCCGCAGGCGCGCCACCTCATGTGGGAGCGCCTGCAGGTGCTGCTGCAGCAGGGCAAGGCCATTTTGCTGACGACGCATTTCATGGACGAAGCCGAACGTCTGTGCAACCGTCTGCTCGTGATTGACCACGGCAAGAAGATTGCGCAGGGGCGACCGCGCGAGTTGATCGCCATGCACCTCGAACGCGATGTCATTGAGGTTTATGGTGCAGGCGCCCTGGCGCTGGCCGAGGATGCCGCGCTCAAGGCGCTGGCAGCGCGCGTCGAGGTCAGCGGTGAGACGGTGTTCTTCTATACCGACAGCGCGCGCCAGTTGCTCACGGCGCTCGAAGCCCATCCGCAGTTGCGCACGCTGCACCGCCCGGCCAATCTGGAAGACCTGTTCCTCAAACTGACCGGGCGGCAGATCCGCGAAGACGCCTAAATGCTATGAAAACAGTAGCTGCTTACGCAGATGCAACGGGCGCTGCAGCCCGATTTACCCCTTCAGTGTGGGCACCGCCAAGGCTTTCGATGCGCTGGTGGCCGGTGTTTTTGCGCAACTTGCTGGTCTGGCGCAAGCTCGCCATCCCCAGCCTGGTCGGGAACATTGCAGAACCCCTGATGTGGCTGGTCGCCTTTGGCTACGGCATGGGCGCGCTGGTCGGGCAGGTCACCCTGGCCAGCGCCGACGGCCCCAGGACGGTGCCGTACATACTCTTTCTTGCCAGCGGCTCAATCTGCATGAGCGCGATGAACGCGGCGAGCTTTGAGGCACTGTATTCGGCATTTTCGCGCATGCATGTTCAAAAGACCTGGGACGGCATCATGAACGCACCAATCAATCTAGACGATGTCGTGCTCGCTGAAATGCTGTGGGCGGCGTTCAAGTCCTTGTTTACCGTGACCGCGATTCTGGGCGTGATGCTCGCCCTTGGGATCAGCTACAGCCCGAAGTTGCTGGTGGCATGGCCGGTGCTGCTTGGGGTGGGCATCACCTTCAGTTGTCTGGCGCTGATCTTCAATGCGCTGGCCCAGGGCTATGACTTCTTCACCTATTACTTCACGCTGTTTCTCACCCCCATGATGTTCCTCAGCGGCATTTTCTTCCCACTCGATCAGTTGCCGGCAACGGTTCGTGCGGTCTCACAGTGGTTGCCACTGACCAACGCCGTCGAGCTGGTGCGCCCGATGTTCATGGACCAGTGGCCAACGCATCTGCTGCGGCACGTACTGGTGCTGATCGTCTACGCGGTGGGCGGTTTCTGGGTCGCACTGGCGTTGACACGCAGACGCTTTCGGCTCTGAGGGACTGTACGGATTGCAGGGATATCGATCATCGTTTATCGTTTGAGCATGACCACACTTGATTTCCTGGTCCGCCAGGACCAGCTTGAAGCAACGGCGCAGCGCAGCGGCGAAGAACCACCCCTGAGCCTGGGCGAGATTCGCCTTCGCATCGACAAGTTTGCGCTGACGTCGAACAACATCACCTATGCCGCGTTTGGCAAGGCAATGAACTATTGGTCGTTTTTCCCGACCGCGCCCGCTGACGCTGGCTGGGGCCGCATTCCGGTCTGGGGTTTTGCCACCGTCGCACAGTCGCTGCACACCGACGTGGAGGTGGGCGAACGCCTTTACGGGTACTTCCCGATGTCCAGCAGCGTCATCGTGCAGCCGGTTCGCCTCGGGGCATCGGGCTTTTCGGACGGTGCCAGCCACCGCGCGAACCTGCATCCGGTCTACAACCAGTACCTGCGTTGCAGGGTTGACCCGTTCTACACACCACAGAGCGAAGATGTGCAGGCCGTGTTGCGCCCGCTGTTCATCACGTCGTGGTTGATCGATGATTTTCTGGCCGACAACAATTTTTTCAGCGCGCTTGATGCTGGCAAGCAAGCGGCGGTCATGTTGCTCTCCAGCGCATCGAGCAAAACCGCCTATGGCACGGCATTTCAGCTCGCGCAGCGCCAGGGACTCGAGGTGATCGGCTTGACGTCGTCTGCCAACGTGGCGTTCTGCGAGGGTCTGGGCTGCTATCAACGGGTGCTGAGCTATGAGCAACTGGACCGGATCGACGCCGATGCGCCCTGCATCTATATTGATTTCGCGGGTCACGCCGATTTCCGTCGGGAAATCCACAGCCGGTTCAGGAATTTGAAGTACAGCAGTTCCATCGGTGGCACCCACGTGGAGCATCTGGGCGGCGCAAGCGGCCTGCCCGGGCCACGTCCCACCCTGTTCTTTGCCCCGGCACAAATCAAGAAGCGCAACACTGATTGGGGATCTGAGGAGCTCAACGGGCGCCTGTTGCAAGCCTGGAGGACCTTTGCCGCCAAAGTCAGTGATCCCACACACCCCTGGCTGTCTGTGCAACAGCACCACGGCGCTGCGGCTGTGGAACAAGCCTATCAGCTGGTTCTGGGTGGGCGCGCCGACCCGCGCCAGGCACATATGCTGAGCCTGTCTTGATCTCGGCGCAGCACAGCGCGATTGCCGGTCCGGGCCCCCGATGAAGCTCGCGCTGCTGTCGGACATTCACGCCAATATTCAGGCCTTTGAGGCGTGCCTGGAACATGCCCACGGGCAAGGGGCGCGACGATACGCCATTTTGGGCGATCTGGTGGGATACGGCGCCGATCCGGCTGCCGTGGTGGAGCGCGTACAGGCGATGCTCAGGCAAGGCGCGCTGGTCCTCAAGGGCAACCACGACGCCATCGCGGTGCGGCCTCCTGACAGCATCAAGACCGTGGGCGACAGCACGGCGCTATGGACCCATGCCCAACTTAGCGACGTTCAGCGCCAGTTTCTCGACCAGTTGCCTCTGACGATCGAGCAGCAGACGATATTTCTGGTCCATGCCAGTGCAGACAGCCCGCAGTTGTGGCGCTATGTGTACGATGCGCGGGCCGCGCGCGCCAGTCTCGAGGCGGTTGCGGCGATGCCACAGGTCCGCTACATTTTTGGTGGCCACGTGCATCAGCAGGCTCTTTACCACGGCGAGGTCGGCACCGGGCTGATGAAATTCATGCCCACCGCGGGTGTGCCCATTGACGTGGGCGGACCCCGACGCTGGCTCGCTACGATTGGTTCGGTGGGCCAGCCGCGCGACTTCAACCCGCAGGCCATGTACGCCTTGTTCGATACCGACGCGTTGAAGCTTACTTTCCAGCGCGTTGCCTACGACCATCAGGCTGCGGCCAACGCCATCCGGCGCGCGGGCCTGCCCGCCCTGTTCGCCGACCGCCTGGCGCTCGGACAGTGAAGTTGCCTGATCAACGTGGCTGGCGCAATCTGCGTGCAGCCGTTACGATCAGTGCACACCCTTTGGCCACGCCGCACCATGATCGATCCAAGCTCTGCTTCGCCACCGGCGTCCACGCCGCCGTCTGCCCCGCCGCTCGCACCAAGCAGCAAGTTCATTGGAACTTACTGGCCGAGTCCGCCCTATGCCGTTTACAGTGAGGCGCTGCCCTGGACCGAGCCGCAGGCCTGCGAGCTCGAAGACCTCAAGGGCGTCGTGCGTGCGTGCCGGCTCGCGCTGCTGACGCCCGCGGACAAGTCGATCCTGATCTTTGTGCCGCGCAAGGCGGTGCCTGCTCGCATGCAGTTTTCGCACTTTCGGCGCATCGCCTTGAAGACGCCAATGCGCCCCGAAGCGACTTCGGGCAGCGACAAGTTTGCCAATATCCTGGACTACCGCGCCACCATCGACTATCGCCTGGAGTCCACCTCGGGTGCATTGATCAGCGGTCAAACGGTGGGCCACATCGAGACCGGTTTTGGCCTGTTCCTGTTTACGCCGATTGACGCTGCGGGCAGTGTGCAGCGCGTCTTCATCCCGCGCGAGGCGTACGTGAGCGTCACTTTTGGCGAGCACATCGGCAAAATGCTGGTTCAGCAAAAGGCTGTCACATCGCAACAGGTGGAACAGGCCGCCACCGAGCAGCAGGCGCTGCGCAGCAGAAAGCTTGGTGACCATCTGGTGAGCGAAGCCATCGTTTCGCCCGAGCAACTGATGGTCGCGCTCGACCAGCAGTCAAAGATTCCGATGATCCGCGTCGGCGAAGCGCTGACCCGACTGGGCTACATCGACGAGGAGCAGCTCAACCGGGCGCTGGAGCAGCAGAAGTCCGACCGTTCGGTGCCGCTGGGACAGTTGCTGGTGAACATGGGCTGTCTGACACGCCACGACCTGAACACCGCGCTGGCGCGAAAAATGGGCTACCCGGTGGTTGACGTGACGCACTTCCCGATCGAGGCCGACGCGCTGCGCAAGATTCCACTGGCAACGGCGCAGCGCATGGGCGTGATGCCCCTGCTCCTGCGCGACAAACTGCTGGTTGTTGCCACCGGCGACCCGACACGGCGCAATCTTCTCGAAGAGCTCGAATTCATGCTGCAGATGCGGGTCATTGCAACGTTGGGCGACGAACTGCTGATCCAGAAACACCTGGCCGAGACCTACGAGAGGTTCGGATTGGAGAACGCCGACGGGACCGGTGATGTCAAGCGTGTCGACGAGACCGCCCGGTCCGAGACCACCAGCAGCAGCGAACTGCTGCAATCAATGGAGCTGGTTCATGACCAAGAGGACGAAGCGGTAGAAAAACAGATCGAGCAGTCCGACAACTCGCTGGTGCGGCTGATCAACACAATGATCATCGAGGCCTACAACCAGGGCGTCTCCGACATCCACGTCGAGACCCATCCCGGGCGCACCAAGACGCGCATTCGCTTTCGCAAGGACGGTGTCATGGCGCCGTATCTGGAACTTCCCCATACCTACCGCGCCGCGCTGACCGCGCGCCTGAAGATCATGGCCGACCTGGATATTTCCGAGCGACGCAAACCGCAGGACGGGAAGATCGATTTTTCCAAATTCTCCAGCCATCACAAACTGGAATTGCGTATCGCCACTATTCCCACCTACGCCGGACTGGAAGACGCGGTGATGCGCCTGCTGTCTTCGGCGAAGCCGATCCCGATGGAAAAGCTCGGCCTCTCGGGAAGCAACTTTACCAACCTGCAAACTGCCGTCAGCCGCCCGTACGGCATGGTGTTGTGTGTCGGGCCCACCGGCTCGGGCAAAACGACGACACTGCATTCGGTGCTGGGCTACCTGAACACGCCCGAGCGCAAGATATGGACCGCCGAGGACCCGATCGAAATCACGCAGCCGGACCTGAGACAGGTCCAGGTGAATCCGAAAATCGACTGGACGTTTGCCAAGGCTTTGCGTTCCTTTTTGCGCGCGGATCCGGACGTCATCATGGTCGGCGAAATACGCGACGCCGAGACGGCCCAGATCGCCATCGAGGCATCCCTCACCGGGCATCTGGTGTTGTCAACCCTGCACACGAACAGCGCGGCCGAAACGGTGACGCGGCTGATCGACATGGGCATGGACCCGTTCAACTTTGCCGACTCTTTGCTGGCCGTGCTGGCACAGCGCCTGGTGCGTCGCCTGTGCGCCAAGTGCGTGGTTCAGAGCGAGGCCAGCAAGGCGGTGGTGGAGGAATTGCTGGCCGACTACCTGCACGCTTTCCCGGCCGAACTGCGTCCGACACCGGATTCGATCCTGACCGAATGGCGAAAACAATTTGGCAAGGACGGAAAGCTCAGCCAGTACAGCGCGCCGGGGTGCAGTCACTGCCAGGGCACCGGTTTGCGCGGGCGAGCCGGATTGCATGAGCTGCTGACCATGACTCCGGGGTTGCGCCGTTTGATCCAGACCGGCGCACGGCCCGAGCAACTGCAATTTGAAGCCATGCAAAGCAGCGCGCTGCGCACCCTGCGCCAGGATGGCATCTGCAAGGTCCTGGGCGGGCAGACCAACATTGAAGAGGTGCGCGCCAACAGCAACGTCTGAGCTGGGTGGCGCATACCCGACAATGCGGGCATGACATCGAATGCCTCCATGGTCGGCGCCGGGCACCCGTATCAGGCACTGACGCCCGACGTCGTGATGGACGCGTTGGCCAGTGTCGACCTGCACGGCGACGGGCGCCAGATGGCGCTGAGCTCGTACGAAAACCGCGTCTACCAGATTCGCCTCGAAGACGGCAGCGCGGTGGTTGCCAAGTTCTATCGGCCCGGACGCTGGAGCGAGCAGCAGATTCTCGAAGAGCATGCGTTCTCGACCGAATTGATGCAGGCTGAAATACCGGTCGTCGCGCCCCTGGTGCTGGGCGGCAGCACCCTCAACCACTTCGGTGGCTTCGCCTTCAGCGTCAGTCCGAACCGCGGCGGCCGGGCGCCCGAGCTCGACGACCCTGACGTACTCGAATGGATCGGGCGCTTTCTGGCGCGGGCGCACACCGTGGGCGCAGCCAAACCCTTTACCAGCCGCCCGGCGCTGGACCTGCAAAGCTTCGGGGTGGAGCCACGGCAATGGCTGCTTGAGAATCAGCAGGTGCCGCTGGACGTTGCATCCGCGTGGGCCAAAGTGTCGCAAAACGCTATTGATTTGATAGCTTCCCACGCAGCATTGACGGGCACCACAGGCAAGAACAACCATGATTCGGAGCCGGTGAAGCGACTGCGCCTGCATGGTGACTGCCATCCGGGCAACATCCTGTGGACCCCGCTGGAGGCACCGGCAGGTGCCGGACCGGGACCGCATTTTGTTGATCTGGATGACGCCCGCACCGGCCCTGCCGTACAGGACTTGTGGATGTTGCTCAGCGGCGAGCGCTCGCAGCGCACACGCCAGCTCGCAGCACTGGTCGATGGTTACGAACAGTTCCGTGAATTCGACCGGCGCGAGACGGCGCTGATCGAGCCGCTGCGCACACTGCGCCTGATTCACTACAGCGCCTGGCTGGCGCGACGCTGGAGTGATCCGACCTTCCCCATCAACTTTCCCTGGTTTGGCACCAGCGACTATTGGCAGGGCCAGGTGCAGATGCTCGAAGAGCAGATCGAAGCGATGCAGGAGGAACCGTTGCGGGTCTGAGGGTTTACACGGGTGACAGGACGCCCACCAGGGCCAATACTTGCAGCCGACTACCATTAACGATCACCGCCGAAGGAGCCCTATGAAGTTCAATATAGTCTGCCGTGCCGTCGGGGCCGCTTTTCTGGCCCTCTCGGCCGGTCTGGTCTGGGGCCAGGAGGTGGTACTCAAAGTGGCACATTTCCTGCCGCCGGGCTCCACCGCACACGCCAAGTTCATCACACCCTGGTGCGACAAGATCAACAAGGAGTCAGCGGGCAAGCTCAAGTGCCAAATCTATCCAGCGATGCAGCTCGGCGGGACGCCACCGCAATTGATCGATCAGGCGCGCGACGGCATCGCCGACATTGTCTGGACGCTGCCGGGTTACAGCGCCGGGCGCTTCCCCGCCGTCGAGGTGTTCGAGCTGCCGTTCATGACCAAGACCGCAGAGGGCACAAGCCGGGCACTGTGGGAGTACGTTCAAGCGAACCGGCTCGATCAGACCGAATTCAAGGACGTGCATCCGATTCTGTTTCACGTGCATGACGAGGGCCAGTTGCATCTGGTCAAGGGACCGATCAAGCAGTTGTCTGATTTCAAGGGCCTGAAACTGCGCGCGCCCACGCGCCAGACCAACAAGTTCCTCGCCGCCCTCGGTGCCACGCCGGTGGGCATGCCCGTGCCGCAGGTCTCCGATGCGCTGTCCAAGGGCGTCATCGACGGCGCCATGCTGCCGTGGGAAGTGGTGCCATCGGTGAAGGTGCAGGAGTTGGTGAAATACCACAGCGAAAGCGAACCCAAGGCGCGCGCCATCTATACCTCGGTTTTCATCTTCGCGATGAACAAGGCGAAGTACGACGGTCTGGCACCCGATCTGCGAAAAGTCATTGACGCCAACGGCGGGGCCGAAGCTTCGGCCTGGGTCGGCAAGGTTTGGGACCAGTCGGCAACGGGTGCGCGCAAACTTGCCGCCGATCGCGGCAATCAATTCAATACCATCGGCGTCGAGGAACTGCACAAGTGGGAGCAGGCCGGCCAGACGGTCGTCGATTCATGGATTTCGGAAGTCTCAGCCAAGGGCTTTGACGGCAAGGCGCTACTCAAGAGCGCACACGAGCTGATCCAGAAGTACGACCAGCGCTGAGCCACCGCGCCTGGCGCAAGACTGCACCGTGTCGGACTCTCTGGGCGCGCCGCTGCCCCCGCCGCCCGACCGGCTGGGGCGCTGGCTGTTTCACGCCAGCCGCGCGCTCGCGGCCTTTGGTGGCCTGCTGCTGGTGGCAATCACACTGATGTCGGTAGCGAGCATCGCCAGCCGGTTCATCACGGCACGCGGCCTCTCCGGTGACTTTGAGCTGGTGCAACTGGGCTGCGCGGTGGCGGTCGCGGCTTTCCTGCCTTGGGGACAAATGCGGGGCGCTCACGTGATGGTGGATTTCTTCACCGAGCACTCGGCACAGCGCCTGAAGGACCGGCTCGACGCCCTGGGCGCGGCACTGCTCGCGATCTGCGCGACGGTCCTTAGCTGGCGCATGATCGTGGGCACGATCGATCTGCGCAACAGTCAGGAGAGTTCGATGCTGCTGGGGGTGCCGACCTGGTACGCCTGCGCGCTCATGACACCCTCGTTTGCGTTGCTCGCTTTGACCGCGCTCTACAGCGCGTGGCGCAAGCTGCGGGGGCCGCTGCGATGAGCGGTACGGCCATCGGTGCTGGTTTCTTTGTGATCATGCTGGCGCTGTTGGCGCTGCGCGTGCCAATCGCCATTTCGATGTTTCTCACCGGGGTGGCGGGCTACGTCACGATGGCCGGCTGGGATCCGTTGCTGGCCTATCTCAAGACCGTGGCCTATGCGCGCTATTCGGTCTACGACCTGTCGGTGGTCCCGCTGTTCTTGTTGATGGGCAACTTTGCCTCGCGCGGCGGCCTGTCCAAAGCCCTGTTCAGTGCGGCGGAGTCGATCCTTGGTCATTACCGTGGCGGCGTGGCGATGGCTGCGGTTGGCGCGTGTGCCGGGTTTGGCGCCATTTGCGGCTCATCGCTGGCCACGGCGGCAACCATGGGCCAGGTGGCGTTGCCAGAACTTCGAAGGCTCAAGTACGCACCCGGTCTGGCCACCGGGACACTGGCCGCAGCGGGCACGCTCGGGATCCTGATTCCACCGTCGATCGTGCTGGTGATCTACGCGATCCTGACCGAGCAGAACATCGCCAAACTTTTTACCGCCGCCTTTGTGCCAGGCCTGATCGCCGCGCTCGGCTACATGGCGGCGATCGCCATCTATGTCCGGATCTACCCTGGCTCGGGCCCGGCGGGCGAGTACCACAGCGCGTCGCAGCGGCTGCGCGCGCTGCTCGAGGTCTGGCCCGTGCTGGTGATTTTCGTGGTGGTCATTGGCGGTATTTACGGTGGCGTGTTCACGCCGACGGAGGCAGCGGCGGTGGGCACGATCGGCACCGGCGTGCTGGCGATGCTCAAGGGTATGCGCCTGAGCGGTTTGCTCGACTGCATCTACGCCACGGCCGAGGCCACCTCGATGATCTTCCTGATTTTGCTTGGCGCGGACTTGCTCAACGTCTTTCTCGCGCTATCGCAGATGCCCGCTGAATTGGCAGTGTGGGTGCAGGGATCGGGTCTGCCGCCGTTGCTGGTGCTCGCGGCGATCATCCTGATCTACGTGTTTCTGGGCTGCGTGATGGACAGCCTGTCGATGATCCTGCTGACAGTCCCGATCTTCTTCCCGATCATCATGGGTCTGGACTTCTGGAGTCTGAACCCCACCGACAAGGCGATCTGGTTTGGCATCCTGGCCTTGATGGTGGTTGAAATCGGTCTGATCACGCCGCCGGTGGGCATGAATGTCTACATCATCAACGCTCTGGCGCGCGATGTGCCGATGTCGGAGACGTTCCGCGGCATCGTACCGTTCCTGATCTCCGACGCGCTGCGCGTGCTGCTGCTGGTGTTCTGTCCGGCGCTGAGCCTGTTTCTGGTGCACTTGACGGGTTGACCTGTGCTCAACGCAGCGCATACCCTTCTTCTTGCCGGTGCGGCGCAGGACACGGCGCTCGAATGCGGCAGCGAACAGGTCAGTTATGAGGCGCTGCGCCAACGCGTAAGTCAGGCGGCGGGGGCCTGGGGTGAGCTCGGACTCGGTACCGGCGAGCGTGTGATCATCTTTGCACCCGACAGCATCGACTGGGTTGTTGCCTATCTGGGCGTGATCTGGGCCGGCGGTGTCGTCATCGGCGTGAACCCGCGCCTGGCGATGACCGAACTCGCGCCAATTCTCCTGGAAAGCGAAGTTCGCTTCGTCTGGTGTGAAACAGACACGGTCGGGCTATTGCAGCAAGTGCTCAGCGGCATGCGCAGCGCGCCGACGCTGATTGTCGGCGGCCCGGGCGCTTTGCCCTGGGCGATGCTGCTGGTGAGCGCACGCGAAGCGCCGCCGGCGATGCAACTGGAGGATGCCCCGGCCCTCTGGATTGGTACTTCGGGAACCACCGGGGTGTCCAAGGGCGTGATCCATGCGCAACGCCTCGCGCAGCAACCCGACTGTTTTGCCCGGGCCATTCTTGGCCTGAGCGCGAGCGACCGTCTATATGCAAGCTCCAAGATGTTCTTTGCCTATGCCCTGGGCAACAGCCTGTTTGCCGGATTGCGCGCAGGCGCGACCGTGATCCTTGACCGGCAGTGGCCAGACCCCGAGCGTGTGCTCGCGATGGTCACGCAGCACCGCCCGACCCTGGTGTTTTGCGTACCAACGCTGTACCACAAGATGCTGCAGTGCGGCGTCGCCGGGCAATTGCGTGATCGCGCGATTCGCCATTTTGTCTCAGCCGGTGAGAGTCTGCCCGGTACCGTGCGCCATGCCTGGCGCGACGCGACCGCAGGGGAGATCGTCAGTGGCTACGGCACCTCGGAGACCCTGTGCCTGATGCTCTACAGCGAGCACCACGACGGCGTGCTCCAGGTCACACCGCAAACCGAACTTCGCTTTGCGCCCGATACCGACCCGACCTTGCCACAACGGATCTGGTTGCGCGCGGCCACCATCGCGCTGGGCTATTGGCGGCGGCCGCAGGCGCAGAACGACGGTTTTCAGGATGGCTGGTATAGCCCCGGCGACATGTTCTTGCGTCGTGCCGACGGTCGACTCGAGTTTGCCGGACGCACCGATGACATGCTCAAGATCAGCGGACGCTGGGTCAGCACACTGTGGGTGGAACAGGCCTTGACCGCGGCAGCGGGGGACAGCATAGCGCAACTCGCTTGCGTTGGCGTGCTCGCGCCGGACGGTTTGACCGCCTTGTCGCTGTTGGTGGTTGCAGCGCCACAGCAGCAGCCGCTGGCCGCACAATGCATCCAGGCTGGCATCGACGCATTGCCGACGCATCGACGTCCGCGCTGGGTTCACTGGGTCGAGAGCCTGCCTTTGACGGCAACGGGCAAACTGCAGCGCGCACACTTGGTGGCGTTGCACCAGCGGGCTTTACTTGCCGTTGATACCGAGTAGCTCAACTTCAAAGAACAACGTCGCGTTGGGAGGAATGACCCCGCCGGCGCCACGCTCGCCGTAGGCAATTGACGCCGGACAGGTCAGCTTGGCCTTGCCACCGACTTTCATACGCTGCACGCCTTCGGTCCAGCACTTGATGACACCGCTCAATGGGAATTCGATCGCTTCGTTGCGCTGGTACGAGCTGTCGAACTCCTTGCCGTCGGGGAAAGTACCACGGTAATGCACCTTGACCTTGTCGCTGGCTTTCGGGCTCGTGCCGGTACCGTCCCTGAGCGAGCGGTAAACCAGGCCGCTGGGGGTGACGACGGCACCGGGTTCCTTGGCCGCCGCGGCCAATGGGTCCGCGGCCGCGGCCCACGAGGCGGAGGCGACGGCCACGCAGGCCGTCAACACGGCATGTTGCAGAAATGAAGTCATGGGTAGCACCTTCGCTATGTTTTTAGGAGCTTGCGGCGCATGTCTGACGCGCCTTACAGGCTGAATTGTTTCATCAATCTCACACGAGCAGCGCGTTCACCCGCTTCACGTAGGCCGCCGGGTCGGCGGGCAGGCCGCCCTCGGCCAGCAAGGCTTGGTCGAACAGAATGTGCGCCAGCTCATGGAAATGCACCGAGCCATCAAGCTTTTTCACCAGCGGGTGTTCAGCGTTGACTTCAAGCACCGGCTTGACGTCGGGGGCGGTCTGACCCGCCTGCTTGAGCATGCGTGCGAGTTGAGTGCTCATGCCGTGGTCCTGCACCACCAGACAAGCCGGTGAGTCCACCAGACGGGTTGTGACGCGCACATCCTCGGCCTTGTCCTTGAGCGCTTCTTTGAGCTTGGCGAGCAAGGGCTTGAACGCCTCGGCGGCTTCCTCGGCGGCCTTCTTTTCGGACTCGTCCTGCAGTTTGCCCAGGTCGACGGCACCCTTGGCGACACTTTGCAGCGGTGTGCCATCGAAGTCGTACATGTAATTGAGTGCCCACTCGTCGACGCGGTCGGTCATCAGCAGCACCTCGATGCCCTTCTTCTTGAAGACTTCAAGCTGCGGGCTGTTCTTGGCAGCGGGCAGGGTGTCGGCCGTGATGTAGTAGATGGCCTCCTGGCCTTCCTTCATGCGCGCCTTGTAATCTGCCAGACTGACGCTGACGCTGTCGGTCGTGCTCGATGCGAAGCGCAAAAGTTTGGCCAGACGCTCCTTGTTGGCAAAGTCTTCGCCAAGGCCTTCCTTGAGGACGGCACCAAACTCGGCGTAGAACTTGGTGTACTTGCCAGCTAGCGCCTTGTCTTCATCGGAGACAACGTCGGTGACCCCGTCGGCACCAGGGTCGGGCAGCTTGTCGTTCTGGGCCAGGTCTTCGAGCATGCCCAGGACGCGCTTGGTGCAACCTTCGCGAATGGCCTTGACGTCGCGGCTCTCCTGCAGCAGCTCACGACTGACGTTCAGCGGCAAATCGCTGGAGTCCACCACGCCCTTGACGAAGCGCAGATAGGTCGGCAGCAGTGCCTCCGCATCGTCCATGATGAACACGCGCTTGACGTAAAGCTTGACACCGGCCGATTTTTCGCGGTTCCACAGATCGAACGGGGCCTTGCCCGGAATATAGAGCAGTTGCGTGTACTCGGTGCTTCCTTCGACCCGGTTATGCGTGAAAGACAGGGGTGCTTCCTGATCGTGACTGATCTGCTTGTAGAACTCCTGGTATTGCTCGGGCGAGATGTCCTTCTTGGCACGCGCCCAGATGGCGTTGGCCTTGTTGACGGTTTCCCATTCACCGGTCTTGACCATGGCGCCAGGCTGGCGGCCGCCCTTCTCATCGCCCGGGTTGATCAGTTCGCCGTCTTTCCACTCTTCTTTCTCCATCAGGATCGGCAGGCTGATGTGATCCGAATATTTGCCGATGATGCTCTTGAGCTTCCAGGCACTGGCGTACTCCAGCGCGTCCTCACGCAGATGCAGGATGACACTTGTGCCACGACGCTCGCGCGTGATGTTCTCGACCTCGAAGTCGCCCGCGCCGCCACTGATCCAGCGCACGCCCTCGGAGGCTTTCAGGCCAGCGCGACGCGACTCGACGCTGATCCTGTCGGCCACAATAAAGCCGGAATAGAAGCCGACACCAAACTGACCGATCAGTTGCCCCTGCTCGGCCACGTCGGCCTTTTGGTCGCCCGAGAGGCGACTCATGAATTCCTTGGTTCCACTCTTGGCAATGGTGCCGAGATGTTCAATTGCCTCAGCAGCGCTCATGCCGATGCCATTGTCGGAAATGGTCAGTGTCTTGGCATCCTTGTCAAACGCGACCCGCACCTCCAGATTGGGATCGTCTTCGTACATGCCTGCTTCGTTGATCGCTTCAAAGCGCAGCTTGTCACAAGCATCGGACGCGTTGGAAATGAGCTCGCGCAGGAAGATTTCCTTGTTGGAATAGAGCGAGTGCGTGACCAGGTGCAAGAGCTGCGCGACCTCGGCCTGGAAGGAATGTGTTTTTTTGGTCATAGAACGGATGGGGTCAATAAGTCTGGTGATGCTGCGCCCAAGGAGCTTGGTCGCCGCGCACAATGCCCCTAGCTATGGGCGAAGTGCGCACTTTCAAGATATGTTGCACCCGGCCGCACTACCGGGGCGAACGACGCGGCTTGGGGCGGATGCCCGGCGTCACGTCAAGCTCAATATTCTCCTCGCGACGCAGCACGCTCAAGCGCGCTGCAACGCCAGGCTTCAATGCCGCAACACCCGAGAGCAGTTCGGAGACATTGGTCACCGGCTTGTCGGCGACCCGTATGACGACATCGCCAGGGCGGATCCCAGCCTGAGCCGCCGGCCCGCGCTGCATCACTCCCGTAATGATCACGCCCGAGCGCGCCTTGATGCCGAAGGTCTGCGCAAGCTCGGGCGAGAGGTCGCTGGGTTCGACACCGATCCAGCCACGGGTGACTTGCCCGTCCTTCACGATGCCCTCGAGGACCAGCTTGGCAGTGGATACCGGAATCGCGAAGCCGATGCCCATGCTGCCACCGGAGCGTGAAAAAATAGCGGTGTTGATGCCCATCAAATTGCCCTGCACATCAACCAGCGCTCCCCCGGAGTTGCCGGGATTGATGGCCGCGTCAGTCTGGATAAAGTTCTCGAAAGTATTGATACCCAGTTGATTGCGTCCCAAGGCGCTGACGATGCCCCCGGTCACGGTTTGACCCACACCAAACGGATTGCCGATGGCCATCACCTGGTCGCCCACCTGCAACATATCCGAATTGCCAAGCACGATCACCGGCAGGCGGTCGAGCTCGATCTTCAGAACCGCCAGATCGCTATCGGGGTCGGCGCCGATCAGCTTGGCCTGCGCGCGTCGACTATCGTTGAGGACCACTTCAATTTCGTCAGCTCCCTCCACCACATGGTTATTCGTCAGGACGTAGCCACTGGAGCTGACAATCACGCCACTGCCCAGGCCGACCTGGGTCTCGCCGCCTTGTTCGCCGAAGAAGAAATTGAACCATGGATCGTTGCTGCGCAGCTTGCTCCTGGCAGCTTTGCTGGTGTTGATGCTGACCACCGCAGCCGAGGACTTTTGCGCAGCAAGTCGGAAACTGCCGGGCCGGTCGGCGGCCACGTTGGTCCTGCTCACCGGCGCCTCCGCCAGGGCAAGCGGCCGACCCTGCGGCCCTCCAACGTGCAGCCAGGCAGGCTGCAGCGTCGCTACCACAAAATAGGCGGCGAGCGACACCGTAACGGCTTGGCAGAACAGCAACCAGAAACGTTTCATGAAGATGAAGGCACCAGGCTTTGTTCGCGGAAAAACGGACTTATGAAACCGGTGAATATGAATTGTAGACGGACGCCGCAGGGACTCAAAAGGACAAAAAAAAGCACCCCATCGCTTGACGGGGTGCTTTC
>CAWJOT010000041.1:0-15024 GCA_963844495.1 uncultured Pseudomonadota bacterium | reverse complement strand
TGTAAACACTGTCACCTTTGCTCAACACGCCAGAATAGACACGAACGAAGGTCAGTTGCCCGACAAAGGGATCGGTCATCAGCTTGAACGCCAACGCCGAAAACTTCTCGCTGTCATCGGCTTTTCGAGTGACCGGAACGTCGTCATCATCGGTACCCTTGACCGGTGGGATGTCCACCGGCGACGGCATGAATTCGATGATGGCATCGAGCATGCGCTGCACGCCCTTGTTCTTGAACGCGGTGCCGCAAAGCATCGGCTGGATCTCGCTGGCGATGGTACGGGTGCGTATGCCAAGCTTGATTTCGTCCTGCGTAAGGTCTCCATCTTCGATGTACTTGTTCATGAGGTCCTCGGACGCCTCAGCTGCCGACTCGACCATCTTCTCGCGCCACTCCTTGGCCAAAGCAAGCAATTCGGCCGGAATTTCACGATAGTCAAACTTCATGCCCTGGCTGGCCTCATCCCAGATGATCGCCTTCATCTTGATCAAGTCAACGACGCCTGTGAAGTGCTCTTCGGCTCCAATCGGGATCACGATCGGCACCGGCGTTGCCTTCAGGCGCAGTTTCATCTGGTCGACGACCTTGAAGAAATTTGCGCCGATGCGGTCCATCTTGTTGACAAAAGCCAGCCGCGGCACCTTGTACTTGTTGGCTTGGCGCCAAACAGTTTCCGACTGCGGCTGCACGCCACCGACGGCGCAATACACCATGCAGGCGCCATCGAGCACGCGCATCGAACGCTCGACCTCAATCGTGAAGTCGACGTGACCGGGAGTATCAATGATGTTGATGCGGTGTTCTGCGAAATTGTTCTCCATCCCCTTCCAGAAACAGGTGGTTGCAGCAGAGGTGATCGTGATGCCCCGCTCCTGCTCCTGCTCCATCCAGTCCATGGTCGCCGCGCCGTCGTGCACCTCACCAATCTTGTGATTCACGCCGGTGTAAAAAAGAATGCGTTCGGTGGCTGTGGTTTTGCCGGCGTCGATATGAGCCGAAATTCCAATGTTGCGATAACGCTCAATGGGGGTATGGCGAGCCATGATGAATCCTTGGTTGCTCTCTAAAGAAATCAAATTCCGCCAAACCGTGAAGACTCGTGATCTCCCCGGCGTAGCGAGCAATGTTCAGGCTAGGCGCGTCGCCGCAGACAGTGCCCAAGGCACGGCAAGGCGACGCAACGACGCATAAACTTTGCGCAGTAGCCGCTCAAAAGCGGAAGTGCGAGAAGGCCTTGTTGGCCTCGGCCATGCGGTGCACTTCATCGCGCTTCTTCATGGCGCCGCCCCGACCCTCGGTGGCTTCCATCAGCTCATTGGCCAAACGAAGCGCCATCGATTTCTCGCCGCGTTTGCGCGCCGCCTCCTTGATCCAGCGCATGGAAAGCGCCAGTCGACGGACCGGGCGCACCTCAACGGGCACCTGATAATTTGCGCCACCGACGCGGCGCGATTTCACCTCGACCATCGGTTTGACATTGTTGATGGCCATGGTGAAAGCCTCCACCGGATCTTTGCCAGGGTTCTTCTTCTCGATCTGCTCGAGCGCGCCGTAGATGATGCGCTCGGCCACGGCCTTCTTGCCGCCTTCCATGATCACATTCATGAATTTCGACAGCTCGACATTGCCGAATTTCGGATCCGGCAGAATTTCACGCTTGGGGACTTCGCGACGACGTGGCATTTTTTCACCTCTTTGCTTCAGTTGGTGTTTCTTCAAACACCGCGAGAGTTAATCAATAAGACTCTCACTTACTCGACCCAGACCTTGGGCCACTACGTCCGCTCGCCGCGCCACGCAGCAAACGAACACCTTGAACAGACAGCAACCCTGGCCCTATTTGGCCTTCGGCTTCTTGGCACCGTACTTGGAACGTGACTGTTTGCGGTCCTTGACACCTTGCAGGTCAAGCGATCCGCGCACAATGTGATACCGTACGCCGGGCAGATCCTTGACGCGCCCGCCACGCACCAGCACCACCGAGTGTTCCTGCAGATTGTGGCCTTCGCCACCAATGTAGGAGATAACTTCAAAGCCATTGGTCAAGCGCACCTTGGCAACCTTGCGCAATGCGGAATTGGGCTTCTTCGGCGTCGTCGTATAGACGCGCGTGCAGACACCGCGGCGCTGCGGCGAATTCTCCATCGCCGGACTTTTGGACTTGATCGTTTCGACCTCACGCCCCTGACGCACTAACTGGTTGATCGTTGGCAATTGAGCCTCCTAAGACAAAACGTCCCTAAACGTTTAATAAACAAAACTGAAAATTTCAAAAACGCGAAACCCTTCGGAAGTTCCGAAAAGCCTTCAACTATAGCAGGTTAAGGCGCTGGATGCAATCCCGGCTGCCCGTATTTGCGGCCTGCGCCAACTGCAAAACAAACCTGTTGGGAATACCCAACTTACTTGATCCACAGTCTCAACGCGTCCCAGGTGCGCCCAAAGTAGCCGGCCTGGTCAACCGCTTCCAGAGCCACAAGGGGAATGTCTGCCAGCGCGAGATCCCCCATGAGTACTCTCAGGTTGCCCACCTGTTGCCCCAGCACCAAGGGTGCGACCAGCGGATCGGCGTGCACGACTTGCATCTTCAACTGCCTGGCGCGGCCGGCCGGCACGGTCACGATGATGGGCTGCGGACGACCAAGCTTGACGGTCGCCGCCTTGCCTTTCCAGATCATCGGCGAAGCCACGGCTTGATTTGCGTCATAGAGTTTGACCGCTTCAAAGGCTGTATAACCCCAATTGAGAAGTTTTTGCGATTCATTGGCGCGGCTGTTTTCGCTCGCAGCGCCCAACACGATCGACAGCAGACGGCGACTTCCGAGCGCCCCGGGCGAACCGGCAGCCACTCCGCGCACTCCCAAACTGGCAAAATCCCGCGAGGCAGTCGCGATGAGGCAGTAGCCAGCCGCATCGGTATGTCCCGTTTTAAGACCATCAACCGACGGGTCACGAAACAACAACTGATTGCGGTTGCTGTCGTTGGCCGCGGGCGTTCCCGGATAGCGGTACTTCTTGATCGCGTAGTACTTGATGTAATCAGGAAAGTCTCGCATCAGGCGCACAGCAAGAATACTCAGATCACGCGCCGTGGTCGTATGGCCGGGTTCGGTCAACCCCTCCGGGTTCTTGTACGTGGTCGCCTTCATTCCCAATGCGCGGGCCTGCAGGTTCATCAGTTGCACAAATCGTTCGGCCGATCCGCCAATGCCTTCGGCCAGCGCCATGGTTGCATCGTTGCCGCTTTGCACGATCATGCCCTTGATCAGGTCTTCGACTGGAACCGTCATCTTCGGATCAATGAACATTCGTGAGCCAGGCATTTTCCAGGCCCGCTCACTTACAGCCATCGTTTGCTTGAGTTCTATCTTGTTACTGCGTAAGGCCTCAAACACCAGGTAGGCGGTCATCAACTTGGTCAGTGACGCTGGCTCGACAGGGACATCAATGTCCTTTTCCGCCAGCATCTGATTTGCCGTCACGTCAAGCAATAGATAGGAACGCGCCGCAATTTCAGGAGCCTGGGGCGATTGAGCCGCAGCACAAAAACTCAGTGCGGCGGCCACGGCTGCGAGGAAATGTTTCATGAGTGGAAAGAATTGAGTTGCCCGCAGCGCAAGGCGCGGGCTAAAAAAAGGCTAATTGCGATACACATACCAGCAGCCCGGGCAAGACTGCCAAGCTTTGCCAGCGAGTCAACGATCACCCTGGAGTTGCAGGCAGAACCAGACGTGTCACGATGTTCCCGTGTTTCAGGTGTTTCTGGACGATCTCGTCAATGTCCTGATCGTCCACATAGTTGTACCACACCGCTTCCGGATAGACCACCGCCACCGGGCCCTGGGCACACCGGTCAAGGCAGCCGGCCTTGTTGACCCTGACCTTTCCGGGGCCAGACAGGCCCGCAGCCTTGATCTGCATCTTGCATCGATCAAAGCCCGCCTGGGCATTTTGCCGGGCGCAGCATTCCTCGCCGTTCTTTCGATCGTTGATACAAAAGAAGATATGCCGTTCGTAGTAGGAATTCGCTGGCCGGCCATTGGTGTTGTCGCCCGTGCCCGCATGGAGTTGTGTTTCGTTCATTGAAGTGATTTTAGTTTTTCATGTCACGGGCCCCGACCCGAGTCAGCGTATAGACCAGCACGGCGTAAGGCCACAGCCATCCGAGCCACTGCACGAGTCCGTGAAAGCGAATGAAGCGCCCCTGCTCCCAAGTCGAAAGAGTCTGGGCAAAGTAGGCACTCGTAGGCGCCTGATTGAGCAAGCTAAGGTAAAGACCCAACGCCAGCAGGACGACGGCGGCGCTGGCCCGGCGGCTGAGCCCTAGCATCAGAAACAGCAGGACCAGCGCGGCAATCAGGCCAGCGCGGACCGGCTCGCTGAACCATGTCCATGCGTGCTCAGGCCCATAACTCAAGGCAGCCGAAAGCGCGCTGGCACCAATACCGAGAGCCGAGACCACCAGCACAAAAACCGGCCGCTGTCGGGGCGCCCGGATCACGCAGTAGCCCAACAAACAGGGAATCACGACGCCGAGCATGACACACAGAAGTTCGGCCACGGGTACCAGTGGCTGCAGTTCGACCACGCGCAAGGGCAGCCAGTTGAGAAACGGCGTTTGCTGCAGCAGCGCGGCCAGCGCTGCTTCAAGCCGCTCAAGCACCTGACCAAGGCCGAATGGCACAGCAGCCGGAAACATGAGGGCCAGAGGCCACAGGGCCAGCAGAACCAGTGCGCCACGTGCGTCCTGGACAAACCAGCGCGCCCGCAGGCGACTCCAGCGCGCGATCACACCCATGCGCTCCAGAGCCCAGGCCAGCCACCCGCCCAAACCAGCGCCCATGACATTGAGTCCAAGATCGACATTGGATGGCACACGGGTCGGCAAATAGCCCTGCAACGACTCCATGGTCAAAGACAAAGCACCGGCTGCCAGCGTTGCCAGCGCCACTGCATGGCGAGGCCTGCCACTGCGCAGGGCACTAAGCACCAACAGGAAACCAAGCGGCGCGTAGCCAAACACGTTTGATACAACATCAAAACCGGTCCAGTATTTTGGCAGTGGCGCACCCAGGAAAGCCCACGGTGCGATACCCTGGTCACGCCAGTCCACAAAGGGGTAAAGGCTGGCGTAAACAAGAAGCGCAGCGTACATAAGCGCCAGCGGAGACGCCGAGGTCTTGTTCATCACAACAGTTTAGGCCAAAAAAAACCCCAGCGCGAAGCTGGGGCGGTAAGCCTATTTGCTGTCACACATCAAGGCCCCGCTCAGGGAGGAAAAGCGGGAGGCAGCGAACTGCCCACGTGTAATATAGCAAACTTCAGAACGGAGTTCAAGTCGGCCCACCCTTTCACACCACACGTTACATTTTTTTATCATGACAACCTTTGCTCCTTACCCGATGGGTCGCCCCCGGCGCCTGCGCCACGACGCGTTTACACGCAATCTGGTGCGCGAATACGCGCTCGGTCCGCACGACCTGATTTACCCGGTCTTCGTTGTAGACGGGAAACAACAGCGTCAGGCGGTCGCGTCGATGCCTGGCGTCGAGCGGCTCAGTGTTGACCTGTTGTTGCCCGTCGCCGAGGAATGCGTCAGTCTGGGCATCCCGGTCATGGCGCTGTTTCCCGTGATCGACCCCACGCTCAAGACGATCGACGGGCGTGAAGCGATGAACGCCGACGGCTTGGTGCCGCGCGTCGTGCGCGCCCTGAAAAGGGAGTTCCCCGAACTTGGCATCATGACTGACGTCGCGCTGGACCCATTTACCAGCCACGGCCAGGATGGTTTGCCAGACCCCGACCCGGCCGCGAACGGCTACATCATGAACGACGAGACCGTCGCGGTGCTGGTCAGTCAGGCGCTGGCCCAGGCCGAGGCCGGCGTCGATATTGTTGCGCCAAGCGACATGATGGACGGGCGCATTGGCGCCATCCGCCAGGCCCTGGAAGCCCGCCGCTTTATTCATACCCGAATCATGGCCTACAGTGCCAAGTACGCCAGCGCGTTTTACGGCCCGTTCCGTGATGCCGTGGGCTCGGCAGGCAACCTGGGCAAGAGCAACAAAAAGGTCTACCAGATGGACCCGGGCAACACCAATGAGGCGCTGCGTGAAGTCGGGCTGGACATCGCCGAAGGCGCCGATATGGTGATGGTCAAACCTGGCATGCCGTATCTCGACATCGTGCGTCGCGTCAAGGACGAGTTCCGGGTACCGACGTTCGCCTATCAGGTCAGCGGCGAATACGCGATGCTCAAGGCCGCGGCACAGAACGGCTGGCTCGAACACGACGCTGTCATGCTGGAAAGCCTGCTCGCCTTCAAGCGCGCCGGTGCCGACGGGGTGCTGACCTATTTCGCCCTCGACGCCGCAAGATTGCTACGAAAGATATAGCTGCAAATGCACTATCGACGAGCCTCAGGAGCCAATTAGATGCGCATACTGGCAATCGCTGCGCAGGCGGTGAGCGAAACCTCGGACGCCCAGGCGCTGGCGACGCTGGAGACGACCACTGACGCCTACCTGTGGATCAGTTGCACGCGCGAAGAAATTGCCGGCAGACTGGCCAACGTTCAGGCAATCCTGCAGGCGCAATGCGGCATGCAGTTGGTCGAACTGCACGTTTCGGATCTGCTCAATGCGCAACTACCCTCGCATTTCGACTACACGTCCCAGTACGATATCCTGGTGTTTCGCCGACTGTGCGCAGGCGCCAGGGACGACCCAACTGCCCCCGGCGGCCTTCCTGCCAGTTATTTGCCCAAGCGCGGTGGGCCCCCGATCTTGCGCCGAATCGACACCAGCCCGGTCGGGTTCGCGGTCTTCGAGCGCGTGCTATTGAGTGTGCACCCTGGCGATTGCGCGGTGCGTGACGCCTACGCCGACAAGTTGCTCAATGGGCGAGGTCCCACAGCGCGCGTGGGCGCCACCCAGCTTCCTGGCAGCCCGGCTGACCTGATGCTGCGCCTGGTCAACCAGATGGTCGACGGCTACCTCGAACTTCGTCGCGAACTCAGCCACCAACTCGATCACTGGCAGACTGAACTGCTCGACCCTCGAGCGCGGTTCAGCAACTGGTCCTCGCTGCTCGAGGCCCGCCTCTCGCTGCACCATCTGGACGAAATTTGTGAAGATCAGCGTGGCGCGGTTCAAGACTGGATCGAATCCCTGGAGGCATGGCCCAGCGCCGACTCGCCATCCGGGCAGCGCGAACGCGATCTGCTGCAGGTACGTAGCCGTGACGTCTTGGAGCACATCGAGCGGGTGGTGCACCACGTTCAGCGTCTTGAACAAAGTGCCGAGACCGCCGTTCAAATGCATTTCAGCGCGCAAAGCCATCGCGCCAATGAGATCATGCGCACGCTCACGGTGTTGACTGCGGTCTTCCTGCCACTGAACCTGATCGCCGGCATTTTTGGCATGAATTTCGAATTCATCCCCTTCCTGCACCAGTCCAACGGCTTTTGGGTTGCGCTGGGCGCCATGGTGCTGATTGCGCTGGCTCTGGTGATTGTCTTCTCGCGCAAACGTTACCTGGAACGTTCCGCCCGCTGACCGACTCCTTTGCCAGGGCAGGCGCCTTCGGTTGCGCCGCCGTTCCGCATACACTACATTCATGGCAACCGGGTTGCCCACGCCGCAAACGGCGCAGTGCACGCCATTTTCCTTTCTATTGGAACTTTCCCCACCATGCGCAAATACCTGCAGATCAACCTCCCCGACCGCACGATAAAGACGGAGCAACTTCACGGCGAAGCGATCATCCGTGCCGGCCGGTACTTTGTCGCGAAGACCCTGCTCGAAATGGGCGCAGCCACGGTCGATCCGATGTCGACGCAGAACCCGCTGATCTTTTCTGCGGGCCCCTTCGCAGGCACCAATTTTTCAAACGCCAACCGCCTGAGCGTTGGCTGCAGAAGCCCCCTGACCGGGGGCATCAAGGAGGCCAATACCGGCGGCACCTTCGGCTTCGCCCTTGGTCAACTGGAGATCGCTGGCTTCACCCTGCACGGCGCCGCGTCGGAATGGACCGTCATTCGCATCTGCAAGGACGGTGGGATCACGTTTGAGAATGCCGATGCGTATCTGGGCAAGGGCAACAACGAGGTAGCGAGCATGTTGTTGGAAAGGTACGGCAAAAAGGTTAGCCTGGCGTTGTGCGGACCGGTGGGTGAGTACCATGGCCTGATGGCGGGGGTGTCGTTTTCCGACACCAATGGGCGACCCTCACGCTTGGCGGCCCGCGGCGGGGTGGGCGCCGTGATGGGCATCAAGAAGATCAAGGCCATCGTCGTCGATACGCACAAGATGCCGCCGTTTCATGATCGACAAAAGGTGTTGGGCGCGGTTCGCGAATACGGCGCCAAGCTGCGTCAGGAGCCGGCAATCGACAATTTCAAGCGCTTGGGCACGGCGATGGTCGCTGACATGACCAACTACGTCGGCGGGTTGCCGGTGCGCAATTTCAGCGCCGGGCGCTTGGTCGAGGAAAAAGACGGGCCGTTCAAGCTCGGCGGCAGCTACATCCGTGAACTCAATCTGGGCCGGGGCGGGCAGACGGCCCATGATTGCATGCCGGGCTGCATGATCGAATGCAGCAACGTGTACTTTGACGCCAACGGGCAGGAGCTGGTATCGCCGCTGGAATACGAAACCCTTGGTCTGGTGGGCAGCAACTGCGGCTTGCAGGACCCCGATGACGTCGCACGCTTGAACGCAGTAGCCAACGATCTTGGCATTGACACGATTGAGCTCGGTGCCACGCTGGGCGTGCTGATGGAGGCGGGGCAGGGCTCATTCGGCGACGCGGCATTCATGATGGCGGCATTGGACGACATTCGATTGGGCAACGGGCGCGGCCGACTGCTGGCACAGGGGGCAGCGCGGGTGGGCGAACACTACCAGGTCAAGCGTGTGCCGGTGGTCAAACGTCAGGCCATCAGTGCCTACGACCCGAGGGTGATTGAGGTCACAGGTATTTCCATGATGCTCACTGCGCAAGGCGCGGACCACACCGCGGGCAATCTGCCAGCGTTCGACTGCAAGGGCAAAAGTACCGAGGAGTTGGTAGCAGCCAGCCTGGGTGCGCAGGTCTCAGCGGCGGCCGCGGATTCGCTCGGGCTATGTATTTTCGGTCGCTCGGTGACCGACACCAACCCGCAGTTGATCGTGAATGCGCTCAACGCTGCCCACGGCACACAACTTGAAGAGACGTTTCCCAAGACACTGGGGCGCGAAGTGCTGAAACTGGAGTGGCAGTTCAACCAACTCGCTGGCTTTACGGACCAGGATGACGAACTTCCAGACTTCTTCTATGACGAGCCCCTTGCCCCCACTGGCAACCGGGCTCGCCACCGCACCGAACCCATCCATCGCAGCCTTGAAAGGCTCTTGTCCGGCTCTTGAGCGCGGACCTCTGTGGCCATGGTCACTGCCGGGGCGAATCGAGGAGGCAGCGGCAAGTCCGCATCGGGTCCACGCGTTGGCGTGCGCGAGCTCTCTGCACGGGCGACACGCGCGGGCATCCTCAATGCGGCCATCAAGGTGTTTGCCAAGTCCGGTTATGCCGGGGGCCGTGTCGAGCAAATTTCGAAGACGGCCAAGTCATTCGACCGCATGATCTATTACTACTTTGGAAGCAAGGAGAAGCTCTTCATTGCTGCGTTGGAGGAAATTTACCGGCGCTTTTGCGAAGCCGAGGCCACGGTTGATTTCGATCTGGATCGTCCCGTCGAGTCACTTAAGGCAGTCGTCCTGTTTACCTGGACTTACTACCAGAAGCATCCGGAATTCATTACGCTTCTGAACAGCGAGAACCTGCACCGTGGTCGGCACATCTCCAAATCGATGCGGGCGCGCGAGTACTCGGGCGCAGCAATCTCGATACTGGATCGCGTTATCAGACGCGGCGTCGAAAAGGGCGTGTTTCGTGGCGACATCCAGGCGCGCGACGTCTACCTGATGATCGCCTCCATGGGCTACTTCTATCTCTCCAATCGCTTCACGCTCTCGGCCTTTCTGGGTGAAGACCTGGAAGCGGCACCGGCCCTGTCGCACTGGGAGGAATTCATCACCGACGCCGTCTTGCGGGTCGTGTCGCCGGCCGCGATGGCACAGTCGGTGCCGACCTGAGCGCCGATTGCCCTGCTACACTTGATGTTGCATTTACTTAACGAGAATTCAGCAATGGCGGGTCGGCCAGCACGCACTCGCCCGTAAGCAAGGAGTAGCTCATGGCAAGCCCGGTAGTGACCGAAAAATCAGGCAAGGTTGTCATCAGGAATATTGGTTTGCTGTTGTCCGGGGACATTGACAAGCCGATTGTGGATGCTGACACGATTGTCGTGAGCGACGGCCTGATCGTGGCTGTCGGCAAGTTGAAAAGCTGTGACATCGAGCACGCCCAGACAGTCATCGACGCACGCCAGACCTGCGTTAGTCCGGGCTTAATCGACAGCCACGTTCATCCCGTCTTTGGCGACTGGACACCGCGCCAGAATCAGACCGGCTGGATCGATTCGACCATGCACGGTGGAGTGACAACGATGATCTCGGCCGGAGAAGTGCATCTGCCCGGGCGCCCCAAGGACATCGTTGGCTTGAAAGCGCTGGCCATCACCGCACAGCGTGCTTTTGACAATTTCCGCCCTGGCGGAGTCAAGGTTTTGGCGGGTGCGCCGATCATCGAAAAAGGAATGGTCGAGCAGGACTTCAAGGAGTTGGCCCAGGCCGGCGTGACCTTGCTTGGCGAAGTTGGCCTGGGGTCCGTCAAGTCAGGCTATGAGGCGGCCGAGATGGTGAAGTGGGCGCGCAATTACGGCATTCAGAGCACGATTCATACGGGCGGCCCTTCAATCCCCGGCTCGGGCCTGATCGACAAGGATGTCGTGCTGGAAGCCGACGCCGACGTCATTGGCCACATCAACGGTGGACACACGGCGTTGTCGCAGAAGCATGTTTGTGAACTGTGCGAGAAGTCCTCCCGTGCCATCGAAATTGTGCACAACGGCAACGAGAAGGTCGCCATCGCGGCGGCCCAGGCAGCGCTGCAACTGAAATGTCCACACCGCGTCATTCTTGGCACGGACGGCCCAGCGGGCTCGGGTGTGCAGCCCCTGGGCATGCTGCGGATGATCGCGCTGCTGTCGAGCCTGGGCGGCATACCAGCCGAATTGGTCTTTTGCTTCGCGACCGGCAACACAGCGCGCATTCGCAATTTGAATTGCGGCCTGATCGAGGTTGGGCGTGCGGCTGACTTCGTATTCCTTGACAAAGCTCAGCATTCAGCTGGGCACGACCTTCTTGACAGCATAGGATGTGGCGACATTCCGGGAGTCGGCATGGTCATGATCGACGGCATCGTTCGGTGCGGGCGCAGCCGCAACACGCCACCGGCCACTGAAATTCCGATCACGATCGCCGGGGCCTGACTGGTTCCATACCTCGGAGACCTGCGCCTTGACCAGCAACACGCACGCTTATCTCAGGCCAGAGACGGTTACCCATGCGTTGACCGCGCTGGCGGCGACCCCGTTCACGGTGTTGGCTGGAGGTACAGACTTCTACGCCTCAAGAGTGTGCCAACCGATTGTCGAGCCAGTGCTGGACATCACGGCGATTCCTGAACTCAGAATGGTCCGTGCTGAAGGAACGCAATGGCGGATCGGTGCCGCCGTCACCTGGACTGAACTTGTTCGTGCCGATCTGCCGACACAGTTTCACGGCTTGCAGGCGGCCGCCCGCATGGTGGGTGGCGTGCAGGTGCAAAACACTGGCACCGTTGGCGGCAACATTTGCAATGCTTCGCCCGCCGCTGATGGCGTCCCCGCCTTGCTGGCATTGGACGCGCAAATTGAGGTTTCGTCAGTCTCAGGCGTGCGTTTCTTGCCGCTGTCGGAGTTTGTGCTTGGTCCGCGCAAAACGGCCAGGCGTGCGGATGAATTAGTGACGGCTGTTTTGGTGCCCGATCGCGGCCGAGCCAGGTCGAGTTTCCTCAAACTCGGAAACCGGCGATACCTCGTCATTTCGATCGCGATGGTTTCAGTCGTGATTGAAACCGATGTCGCAGGTCACATTGTCTATGCCGGGATTGCCGTGGGCTCTTGCTCGCCAGTGGCCCTGCGGCTGCGCGCGCTCGAGCAAAAGCTGACCGGTCAGCGCGCAATCCCGGGGCTATCGGCGCTGGTGCAGTTCGAGGACATGGCGACCCTGAGCCCGATCGATGATGTGCGGGGCACCGCACAATACCGGCGCGATGCGGCGCTGACACTGGTCAAACGCGCCGTCGAAGAGGCCCTCCATGAATAAACGTTCCGCGGTGCAGACCGATGGGCCTGCGACAGCGCCGACCCAGTCGATCCGTTTTGACCTCAACGGCAAGACCGTCGATGTGATGACCGCGCCAACCAAGCGCCTTTCGGACCTGCTGCGCGAGGACCTTGGCCTGACCGGAACAAAGGTCGGCTGCCACGCCGGTGATTGTGGTGCATGCACGGTGTTGCTCGATGGTGAGCAGGTGTGCTCGTGCATTACCCCGGCTGCACAGTGCGCCAACCGAGCCATCACGACAGTCGAAGGCCTGGCCCAGCATGGCCAGCTCAACCGCCTTCAGCAGGCGTTTCTCGCGCACGGGGCAGCCCAATGCGGCATTTGCACGCCGGGTATGCTGATGGCCGCGACCGATGTGCTGCGGCGTTATCCCGACCCAACCGAACAGCAGGTGCTGGATGGTTTGGCCGGCGTCCTGTGCCGTTGCACCGGTTATCGCAAAATAGTCGAAGCGGTGATGGACGTTGCCCATGGCGATTTCTTCCTGCCGCAACCGGTGGCTGGCGCTGCCGTCGGTACAAGGCTGGCCCGGCTCGACGGCCACGCGAAGATCACGGGTACGGAAAAGTTCGGCGCCGACGAATTCCCGCCGGACTGTCTGTGGTTGCGCACCGTGCGCTCGCCGCATGCCAGAGCGACTTTTACGCTGGGCGATCTCGACGCCTTCAAGCGAAGGTACCCGCAGGTCGATGCGGTGTTGTCGGCCAAAGACGTACCGGAGAACAGCTTTTCTGTCTTTGCAGAGCCCAAGGATCAGCCAGTGCTGGCCGACGGCAAGGTACGAATGCGCGGCGAGGCGGTGTTGTTGATTGTTGGCCCAATTGAAGCGGTGCAGGCCATTCCCGAATCAGACATCCCGATCAACTGGGTTACGCTTGATCCCCTCGACACGAGCGAAAAGGCCCTGACCGCGACCGGCGATTTACTGCACGATTTCGCGCCGGAAAACGTTCTGTGCCGCGGCCGGGTAACCAAGGGCGACGTCAAAAAAAGCATCCGCGAATCTGCTTTTGTCGCCGAAGATGAATACCGGACAAGCTACGTCGAGCATGCGTACATCGAACCCGAAGCCGGCTATGCGCAGGTCTTTGACGACCACGGCGAGCGGCGCATCCGCATCTACAGTTGCACCCAAACGCCAATGATGGACCGCGATGAGGTTGCACGCGTGCTGAAGCTGCCCAAACACGCCGTTCATATCGTGCCGTCGGCAATTGGCGGGGGCTTCGGCGGCAAGCTCGACGTGGCGATTCAGCCGTTGCTTGCGGTGGCAGCCTGGCATCTGAAGCGTCCGGTGCGCTCGGTCTACACCAGAGCCGAATCGATGCTTTCGACGACCAAACGGCATCCGTCGCGGATCAGGGCACGCTTCGCCTGCGACCAGGACGGTCACTTGACCGCGCTCGATTTTCACGGCGATTTCAATACCGGCGCCTATGCCAGTTGGGGCAGCACCGTGGCCAATCGGGTGCCCGTGCATTCAACCGGCCCCTACTTTGTTCCGAATCTGCGCGCCCTGACGCGGGCGGTGTTCACCAACAATGCCATTTCCGGCGCGTTTCGCGGATTCGGGGTCCCGCAGGCGCATATCGTGACAGAGGCCCTGCTGGACGAACTGGCAGAGTGTGTGGCCATGGACAAACTCGAGTTTCGATTGTTGAACTCGATCCGTGTCGGCCAGGCAACGGCAACCGGGCAGGTTTTGCAAGCCAGCGTCGGGATGGAGCAATGCTTGCAAATCTTGCGACCGGCGTGGCGGGCCGGTCGCACGGCGGTCGATTCATTCAACAAGAAAGCCATCGCCGACGGCCTGATGCAGCGACGGGGCGTGGGTGTTGCCAGCATGTGGTACGGCATCGGCAACACGGTGATCGCCAATCCATCCACGATGACCGGCGCGTTGCGCAACAACGGACGCCTCTTTCTCTACAACGGAGCGCAGGAAATCGGCCAGGGAACCAGCACCGTGATGCCACAGATATTTGCCGACGCCGTTGGCTTGCCGGTTGCCTTGGTCGATCAGGTGATGGGCGATACTGATCTGACCGAGGATGCCGGGAAATCTTCCGCGTCACGTCAGACCTTTGTCTCGGGCAACGCCGCCAAATTCGCTGGTGAGGACATCCGGCACCAGTTGCTGCAACTGCTCGGCCTCGGCCCGGACGCGCGCCTGGACCTGAGAGCGACGCAATTGACTGGCACCGAGGGCGGTGTCCAAAAGCATCTGGATCTGACGACGCTAGGCGCCAACGAACGTGGCGATGTGGTCTGCGGTCGCGGGGACTTCAACCCGCCAACGGTGCCCCTGGATGCGAACGGCCAGGGCGTCCCCTACGCCACCTACGGTTTTGCGGCGCAGATTGCGGAGGTCGAAGTCGACATTGAGTTGGGCACGGTCAGAGTTGTGCATATCCACGCTGCGCATGACGTGGGCCGCGCGATCAATCCAACCCAGGTCGAAGGACAGATCCACGGCGGCATCGCGCAGGGACTGGGCTTGGCGTTGATGGAGGAGTACATCAGCGGGCGCACCGACAATCTGCACGATTACGTGATCCCGACGGTCGGCGACATCCCACCCATAACCGTGCATATCATCGAAGACAAAGAGCCGCTCGGGCCCTATGGCGCAAAAGGCGTCGGCGAGCCGGCCCTGGTGGCTACAGCGCCCGCTATTCTCAATGCCATTTACA
>CAWJOT010000040.1:0-24919 GCA_963844495.1 uncultured Pseudomonadota bacterium | reverse complement strand
ATTAAACCCGCTCCAGGATCAACGCAATGCCCTGCCCGACGCCGATGCACATGGTGCACAGCGCGTAGCGACCGCCGCCATGATGAAGCTGGTTGACCGCAGTGGTGGCCAGCCGGGCCCCGGAGGCGCCCAGCGGGTGCCCCAGGGCGATGGCACCACCCAGCGGTTGACGCGTTCCTCGTCGTCCTGCAGGCCGAGCAGTCGAAGCACGGCCAGGCCCTGCGCGGCAAACGCTTCGTTGAGCTCGATCACGTCGATCTGTTCGAGCTTCAAACCGGTCAGGGCCAGCACCTTCTGCGTCGCTGGGGCCGGGCCGATGCCCATGACGCGCGGCGCGACCCCGGCCACGGCCATGCCAACGACTCGCGCCCGCGGCGTCAGGCCCTGGCGGCGGTTTTTTCATCGGCCAGCAGCAAGGCGCAGGCGCCGTCATTGACGCCACTGGCGTTGCCCGCAGTCACGGTGCCGTCGGCACGCACAATGGGTTTGAGTTTGGCCAGCGATTCCAGGCTGGTTTCACGCGGGTGTTCGTCGGTATCGACGCTCAGCGCCTCGCCCTTCTTTTGTGCGATGGCCACCGGCGTTATTTCACGCGCCAGATGTCCCGCCGTCTGCGCCGCCACCGCCTTCAACTGACTGGCCAGCGCCATGCGGTCCTGCGCCTCGCGCTCAACCTTGAACTCGGCAGCAACGTTCTGGCTGTCTGGGGCATGGAGTCCACGCCGTATTTCTCTTTCATCAGGCGGTTGACGAACCGCCAGCCAATGGTCGTGTCGTAAACCGCGTTGTTGCGACCGAAAGCTGCCTCCATTTTTGGCATGACAAAGGGCGCGCGGCTCATGCTCTCTACACCGCCAGCTATCATTAACGTAGCATCACCGCAGCGGATGGCACGCGCCGCGCTGCCCACGGCATCCAGGCCGGAGCCGCACAGGCGGTTGATCGTCGCCCCCGGCACGTCGATCGGCAGCCCGGCCAAAAGGGAGGCCATATGCGCCACGTTGCGGTTGTCTTCACCGGCCTGGTTGGCGCAGCCCATCAGCACGTCCGTGAGCGAGTACCAGTCCACGGCCGGATTGCGCGTCATCAGCGCCTTGATAGGCATCGCAGCCAGGTCGTCGGTACGTACGCTGCTGAGCGCGCCGCCGTAGCGGCCAAAGGGGGTGCGGATGGCGTCGCAGATGAAGGCCTGGTTCATGGCAGGAGTCCTGTAACGGTGGGGTGTTGGAGCATCAGGGCAGTGTGCAACTGTACCCAAGAATGGGTCGACGCACTGACGCCCAGGTTGCAGCGCGCGATGCGCGTGTTAATCTTGTGCAATGTTTGAGCCGTCGCAACTTGATGTTCGCCAGTTTTTCTGTTCGGTTTACGCCAAGAGCAAGGCGCATCAGCCGTTGGAAGCTATCGAAACGATAGCGAGCCTGTGGCTCGAAGAGCACCCGCAGTACCACGCCGAGATGGCGGACCTGGCCGCGGCCCTGCGCGCCACCGAGCCGGGCGAGAACGACCGCACGAATCCGTTCCTGCACCTGTCGATGCACCTTAGCATCAGCGAGCAATGCAGCATTGACCAGCCACGCGGCATCCGACAGGCGGTGGAACTGCTGACGCATCGTCGCGATTCGCTGCATCAGGCGCACCACGAAGTCATGGAGTGCCTGGGAACCATGCTGTGGGAGAGCCAGCGCAGCGGCAAGCGCCCAGACGGGGAAGCCTACATTTCCTGCGTGCAACGCCGGGCAACGCGCGATTGAGACGGGTCTGCGGTAACGTCTCGGGCCAGCCCAATACTCACTTGAAGCCGGAGCGCGCCAGTGTCTCCAGTTCCCCGGGCAGGGCGCCCACATAGTCGGCGAGTTCCTTGAGTTCGGCGTTCGAGAACTGTTTGGCTACCGCCCCCATGATGGGGTTGGCCCGGCCCCAGGTCGAATAGCCCTCGGTCTTGTATGACTTGAGCGCGACAAACAGATAGTCGGCGTGCTGACCTGCGATCCTGGGGTAGCTGGGGTCAATGGGCCGACTCAAATTCTCCCCGTGGCAGCTCACGCAGGCGCCTTTTTTGACCAGGGCGGCGCCCTGGCCGTCGTTGTTGGCCAGCTTTTCGGGCACGGAAGTGCGCGTCGACTTGCCGCTGCCTTCATAGTACGTGGCGATATCTGCAATGTCCTGCTCGCTGAGGTTGTCCACGACGCCTCGCATCGCGGGGTGTTTGCGCGCCCCGCTCTGATAGGCGGCAAGTGCGGCCACGATGTAGCGCCCCGCCTGCCCCGAAATCTTCGGTACCCGGTAGACCTCGGGAAAGCTGGCCTGGTAACCGGCTATGCCGTGACAGCCAATGCACATGGCAATTTTCTTCTGGCCAGCCGTGGCGTCGCCCTTCACCTGCTGGGCGTGAGCGGACAGCGCGGTCACGCAAGCGACAAACACAACTGTGAGCCAGGGGAGAAGTTTTTTCATTTTCGGGAGACAATCGGGCACCGCCCGCAGCAGGCAGCTGGGCCGCCGATTATATCGGTCCGCTGTCGGTCGCCGCTGACGATCGGGCATTACCCACACAAGTCAAAACCATGAAATTCAAAGGCACCAAGAATTACGTCGCAACGCAGGATCTGATGTTGTCGGTCAATGCCGCCATCACGCTCAAACGCCCGTTGCTGATCAAGGGCGAGCCGGGAACGGGCAAGACCATGCTGGCCGAAGAAGTTGCGGGCGCACTGAACATGCCGCTGCTGCAATGGCACATCAAGTCGACCACCAAGGCCCAGCAGGGCCTGTACGAATACGACGCGGTGAGCCGCCTGCGCGATTCGCAACTCGCCGATGTCGATGGCGGTCAGCGCGTCAAGAACATCCACAACTACATCGTGCAGGGCGTCTTGTGGCAAGCCTTTTCTGCGGAGCAGCCGGTGGTGCTGCTGATCGACGAAATCGACAAGGCCGACATCGAGTTTCCCAACGATTTGCTGCGTGAAATAGACCGCATGGAGTTCTACGTCTATGAAACACGCGAGCTGATCCAGGCCCGGCACCGACCGCTCGTCTTCATCACATCGAACAACGAAAAAGAGTTGCCCGATGCTTTCTTGCGCCGCTGCTTCTTTCACTACATCAAGTTCCCCGATGCGCAGACCATGAAGAGCATCGTCGACGTGCATTTCCCCGGTCTGAAGCAGGAACTTCTCACCGCCGCAATGAAGACGTTTTACGATGTACGAAATCTGCCAGGACTGAAGAAGAAGCCCTCGACGAGTGAGCTCCTTGACTGGCTCAAGCTGCTGCTGGCCGAGGACATTCCGCTGAGCGCCCTGCAGACCCAGGAAGACAAGGTGGCCGTGCCACCTCTGGTCGGCGCCCTGTTGAAGAACGAACAGGACGTCACCCTGTTCGAGAAGCTTGTTTTCATGCAGCGACACAACCGCTAAGCTTCAGCCTGCGAGCCTAGCACTGATCATGGCCTTCATCGAACCCACCATCCTCTCGGGGCGCGGCATTGAGCTGGTCCCGCTCGGGCCGGAGCACGAGGCGGGCCTGCGCGTGGCGGCGGCCGACGGCGAGCTCTGGAAGCTGCGCGTGACCTCGGTGCCCGAACCCGAGCAAACGCGCCAATACATCGACGACGCGCTTGCCATGCGCGAAGCGGGTAACCGCTTTGCGTTCTGCGTTCGCGATGCCGCCGACGGCACCGTGCTGGGCTGCAGCAGTTATCACGATATTCTGGCCGCAGTCAAACGCGTCGAAATCGGCTACACGTGGTACGCCCGGCGCTGCCAGCGCACGCACGTCAACACCACGGCCAAACTGCTGATGATGACGCACGCCTTCGAGACCCTGGGCTGCAACGTCGTGGGCTGGCGCACCGACAATTTCAACCACGCATCGCAAGCGGCGATCGAGCGTCTTGGCGCCCGCAAGGACGGTGTCATTCGCGGCCACGCGCTGCGCCGCGACGGCACGATCCGCGATACCGTGATGTACAGCCTGACCCAGGGCGAATGGCCGGAAGTCAAGGCGCAACTGCTGTATTTGCTCGACCAGCCACGCTGAGCAACGCCTAGCCATGCTGACGGACTTTTTCTACACACTGCGCGCGGCCAAGCTGCCGGTATCGGTCAAGGAATACCTGACCCTGCTCGAAGCGCTCAAGGAGGGCGTGGTAGGCCCCAACGCGACGCCCGCCGACGGCGAGGAAGCATCAAGCGCATACACGATCGACGATTTCTATTACCTCAGCCGCGCCACGCTGGTCAAGGACGAAAAGCACTACGATAAATTCGACCGCGCCTTCGCCGCCTATTTCAAGGGTGTGGAGATGGTGGCCGACTTCAGCAAGGACATTCCGCTGGAGTGGCTGCGCAAGAACCTCGAACTTAACCTCAGCCCCGAAGAACTCGCCAAGATCAAGAAAATGGGCTGGGACGAACTGATGGAGACGCTCAAGAAACGTCTGGCCGAGCAGAAGGAGCGGCACGAGGGCGGCAGCAAGTGGATCGGCACCGGTGGCACCAGCCCGTTTGGCGCCTACGGTCAGAACCCGCAGGGCATCCGCATCGGGCAGGCGGGCAGTCGCAACCGAACCGCGGTCAAGGTCTGGGATCAGCGCGCCTACAAGGACTATGACGACACCCAGGAGCTAGGGACCCGCAACATCAAGGTCGCACTGCGGCGGCTGCGCAAGTTTGCCCGCGAAGGCCATGAAGACGAGCTGGACCTGGACGAAACCATCAGCCGGACAGCGGCCAACGCGGGTTACCTTGACATCAAGATGCGACCCGAGCGTCACAATAACGTGAAAGTGCTGCTGCTGATGGATGTTGGCGGCACCATGGACGAACACATCGCGCGTGTCGAAGAACTGTTCTCGGCGGCCAAGACCGAGTTCAAGCACCTGGAGTTCTACTATTTCCACAATTGCGTCTACGACTTTATGTGGAAGAACAACCGGCGCCGCTTCGCTGAAAAATTTCCAACCTGGGACATCATCCGCAAATACAACAAGGATTACAAGCTGATCTTTGTCGGCGACGCGACCATGAGCCCGTACGAAATCCTGCAACCAGGGGGCAGCGTCGAATACAACAACGAGGAAGCAGGGGTCGAATGGCTGCAACGCCTGACCAAGGCGTTTCCCAAATTTGCCTGGATCAACCCAGAGCCGCACGGGGTTTGGCAGTATCGTCAGAGCATCAGCGTGATCCAGCAAATCATGAGTCAGCGCATGTTTGCCCTCACCATCAAGGGGCTGGAAGAGGCCATGCGACTGCTGACCAAATGAAATGGACGGCGGCGTTGCAATGGGCGCTGCTCGCGGCCGCGTCCTTCGCCGTGTATGCACAGGACGCCCCGGCGAATTCGCCCGAAACACCAGCGCGCGCTGCCTTTGATCTCACGATTGACGCCCCGGACGAAATCAGGACGCTGCTGGGCCGTCATCTGGAGTTGCTGCGCTACCGCGAGTTGACCGATCTGAGCGACGGCGAACTCGCGCGGCTGCTGCCCGCCGCCGAGCAAAACGCCCGCGAGTTGATGGCTACCCTGGGGTATTTTTCGCCCGAAATTCGTATCCAAAACGAGCCCGCCAGCGCCACGAAAGCGCGCCAGGTAAGCCTGCACGCGCAACCGGGCCAGGCCACCACCGTCAGCGAGGTCAAGATCAAGTTCAGCGGGCCGATTGCCGCCGATGCGAGGTCTTCGACGCAACGCTTGTTGATCGAAGAGCGCTGGTCACTGAGCCCCGGCAGGCGCTTCACACAGGACGCCTGGGATGCGGCCAAGCGGCAGGCACTGCAACAACTCACGACGCTGCGTTACCCCACGGGCCGGATCGACGCGAGTCTGGCCGACATCGACCCCGTCACCCGCAAGGCGCGCCTGACGCTCACGCTCGACTCCGGCGACCCTTACCGCCTCGGCGCATTGGTGGTCAGCGGCACGCGGCACTACGATGCAGAACTGGTGCGTCGGCTCGCGCGCCTGGATCCGGGAGCCGAGTACGAAGAGACCCAGTTGGTGCGGGCCCAGCAACGCCTGGCCGACAGCGGCTACTTCGACTCGGCGATTGTCGCGCTGGATACATCGGCCCAAGCCTCGGCCGCCCCAGTGCGTGTGCAAGTTCGTGAAGCGCCCTTGCAAAAGCTTGTCCTTGGCGTCGGCGCCAGCACCGATTCGGGTGCGCGTCTGTCTGCGCAGCACATCCACCACAAGGTGCCGGGCCTCGGCTGGCGCGCCGTCAGCAATCTGCTGCTGGACCGCGATACGCAATCGATTGGCTCGGAGTTGACCGCTCCGCCCGACGACGATAACTGGCGCTGGGTCAGTTCAGCGCTGCTGCAACGCCAGCGCAGCGGCAGCTTCGACCTGGGCAGTCAGCGCCTGCGCGTCGGGCGCAGTCAAACCGACGTGCGCATTGACCGCAGCTACTATCTGCAATACGACCGGGCACAAACGGCGTCCGCCGACGCCAGCACGACAACGGTGGTCGATTCCCTCAGCGCCAACTACGCGTTCACGCTGCGCAACTTCGACAGCACGCCCTACCCGTCTCGCGGCTGGGGACTCGGCGCGGAGATCGGCGGCGGCAGCACGCTCGGCAGCCAGCAGCAAGACCCCTACGGCCGCGTGCTGCTGCGCTGGCTGGGTTACTACCCGCTGGGACGCAGCGCCGATTCATCCGCAGCAGTGTTGCGCGGCAGCCGTCTCGCGCTGCGGGCGCAAGTCGGCGCCGTGATTGCCAAGGATGGTGTCGTCCTGCCCAGCACGCAATTGTTTCTGGCCGGCGGCGACAACAGCGTGCGCGGCTACAGCCACAACGCCATCGGCGTCGCACTGGCCAATGGGCAGACAACCGTGGGCCGCTATCTGAGCACGGGCAGCCTGGAGTGGCAACGCCCGATCACCCTGGACGGTCGTCGGACGGATTGGGAGAGCACGCTATTTATCGACGCTGGCGCGGTGGCCAACCAGGTTTCCGACTTGCGTCTGAAAGTCGGCGTCGGGGCCGGGGTGCGATTGAAAAGTCCGGTCGGCCCGTTGCAGATTGATGTCGCTTATGGTGTTGACGTGAAGCAGCTTCGACTGCACCTGAGCGTTGGGTTCAACTTCTGATGAAAGCGCTGCGCATCACCCTGGGCATTTTCGGGGCGCTACTGCTGACCGTGCTGCTGATGCTTGGCGGACTATGGGTCTGGGCCGGCAGTGGCACTTCCCTGGCAAGCGTGGTCAGCCAGCTGTCGGGTTACCTCCCAGGCGGCCAGACGCTGCAGGTAAAGGACGTGCGCGGAAACCTGCGCGAGGGCGGCAGCATCGGCTGGTTGCGCTGGCAGCAGGGTGATCTCAGTGTCGAAGCGCGTGAGCTCACGCTTGGCTGGCAGTTGCGCCCGCTGTTTGCGGGCGCATTGCACCTGGGCCAGCTCGGCGTCAAGCACCTTCGAATCGACGACCGCCGCAAGCCTTCGGAGCCGACGCCACCGACGGACCTGCGTCTGCCATTGCGGGTCGATGTACCGTTCTCCGTCGAAACCATCGAGTGGGTTGGAGCGCCGCCGCTGGAAGTCACTGGGCTGGCCGGTCACTATGTGTTTGATAGCAAGGAACATCGACTGGATCTGCGTCAATTCCATATTTCGTCCGGAAAGTACAGCGTCACGGCTCGTTTGCAGGCGCTCGCACCGATGGCGCTGTCGGTGCAACTCCAGGGCGTGGTACAGACGCCCCTGCCGTCGAGTCAAAGGGCGCTGGTCACGCGGGCCCAAGCCGAAGTCACGGGTACGCTCGCTGGCCACGACGCTATGCTAACGCTGCAGGGCAGCCTGGTGCCCGAGTTGAATTCCGCCAGCAGCGGCGCAGCACAGGCCACCGTCTCCGCCCGCCTGCTGCCCTGGCAACGACAACGTGTGGACAGCGCCCAGGCGCAATGGCAGGCACTGGACCTGTCAGCCCTGTGGCCACAGGCGCCCCAGACCCGGCTCAGCGGTGAAGCCACAGTGACGCCAAAGGGGCCTCAGTGGCGGGCCGAGATCAAAGCTCACAATGCCCTGGCCGGACCCTGGGACAAAAAACGGCTGCCTCTGGATGATCTCAACGCCGACGTTGTTTTCACTGACGGGCGGTGGTTCATTGAGTCGCTCCGGGCCAACGGCGCGCGTGGTCACATTGCTGCCAACGGCCGATTCCCCGACGCTGCACAGGACGGCTCCAAAAAAGACGCGGATTGGCAAGGCAAGGTCACCGCGCAGGGCATCGACACGTCCGCGCTGGATTCGCGGCTGGCCGCCACCGTGCTCGACGGCGAGTTGAACGCGCACCAGACGCCCACCGGCATTGCCTTCAGTGCCAGCCTGCAACCGGCGCATGGCACCCAATCCGGCGCCACCGGCGCACTGGCCGGCCTGCGCATCAAGAGCTTTGATGCGCACGGGCTGTGGAGCGCCCCGCAACTGGAGCTTCAATCCGTGCGTTTGGAAACCGATGACGCGCAGCTTGCGGGTCAAATAGCGTTCGACACGACCGCCCAGGCGGCGAAGGGGCGGATCAAGGCGGTCTTGCCCGGCGCCCAGGCCGAGCTTGTCGGCGACATGGCCAGCAGCACGGGGCAGGGGAACTTGAGCCTGAAGGTCCATGACGCAGCGCTGGCATTGCGCTGGCTGCGTCGCCTGCCCGGTCTATCGGCGGCGCTTGGGGGCACTTCAATTCAGGGGGGCGCCGAGTTCACGGGCCATTGGCAGGGCGGTTGGCAGCGCCAGGGACAGGACTTGCAAATTCGCGCCAGCGCACGGGCACGACGCTTCGATCTGCTGGCAGCCGACCAGCCGGTCGAGCAGGGGTGGCGTTTGCGCGACTTGCAACTTGACCTCGAAGGCTCGCTGCGGGCGCTGAGCCTGAGCGCTCATGGAGAGGCCGAAAATGGCACCCGTCGCTTTGCACTCAAAGCGCGGGCACAGGGCGCACAGACGGGCGATGGCCTGTGGCAAGCCCGTTTCGGCACCACCGAGCTCAGCGTACAAGACACTGCGCGCCCGGGCCTGTGGACCCTGCAACTGAGCGAGGGCGTCAGCGCTGACTTGAGGCAAAGCGCAGCATCACGCAGCATGCAGATTTCAGCCGGCAGCCTGCACCTTGGCGGGCCAGCGCCGGGCCTCGCCGTGGTGAGTTGGCAACCGGCACACTGGTCGCAGCAAAAGACCGGCGATAAGCTGCAAACGCAATGGCGCACGCAGGGCAAGCTCGAAGGCCTACCGCTGGCCTGGCTCGACCTGCTGGGCAAAACCAAGATGGCCAATCTGGGGCTGCGCGGCGACATGCTGTTTGGCGGTCAATGGGATGCGCAAGGCAGTGACGCCCTTAAGGTGCGTGCCACGCTCGAGCGCACCAGCGGGGACCTGCAACTGCTCGGCGAGGACGCGCAAGCCGACAAGCTGCACGCAGGTGTGCGCGAGGCACGCCTGCTGATCACCGTCGATGGCGAGCAATTGTCTGCCAAGCTGCTTTGGGAAAGCGAACGCGCCGGTCGCGCGCAGGCCGATATCGGCGCACGCTTGCAGCGACACAATAACGCATGGGCCCTCTCGGCCGATGCGCCGCTCAGCGGCACGATGAGCGCCAGTCTGCCACCGGTGGGCGCCTGGTCACTACTGGCGCCGCCGGGCTGGCGATTGCGCGGCACACTTGACGCCGACGCCGTGCTCTCGGGCACCTTGGGTGCGCCGCAATGGAAGGGCTCACTGAGGGCCCGGGATCTGGCTGTTCGTTCGGTGGTCGATGGCATCGATTTCAGCGCTGGCATGTTGCAGGCCCGTCTGGAAGGAGATCGGCTCGATATCGTCGAGTTCAAGCTGCGCGGGGCTGGCGGCGAACGCGGCGGTTTGCTCACCATCAAAGGCTCGGTGTTATGGCTTCCCAGCACCGGCGCCGCGTCCACCCCGGTCTCACGTCTTCGCATGGAGCTCGAGGCTCAGGCCCAGGCGCTGCGCCTGAGCGGGCGTGCCGATCGCCGACTCTCTATGTCTGGCAAGGTCACCGCGCGACTGGCAAACTCCCATCTCAACATCGGCGGGAAACTCAGCGTTGATGAAGCTCTTTTCATTCTGCCCGATGACACGGCGCCAACCCTGGGCGAGGACGTTTTCGTACGCGCCACCGACAGCGCGAAAACCCAACCCGATGTCAATCCTTCCCCAGCCCCAGCGAATCTGAGCTCCGAGCTTGCCGTCACCCTCGACCTAGGACGAAATTTCCGGGTACGTGGACGTGGCCTGCAGACGCGAATTGCCGGCACGCTGGAACTGCGCAACGCTGCCGAACACAGTCTGGTGCCCCGACTGAGTGGTGAAGTACGAACGGTGCGCGGCAGCTACAAGGCCTATGGGCAGGAACTCGATATCGAACAGGGTGTGCTGCGTTTTTCCGGTCCCTACGACAACCCGGCGCTGGACATCCTTGCCATTCGGCCGAAATTGCAGCAACGGGTGGGCGTGCAGATCCGTGGCACGGCGCTCTCGCCGGTGGTGCGACTGTATGCCGAACCCGACCTGCCCGACGCCGAAAAGCTGGCCTGGCTGGTGCTCGGGCACGCCGGGGCCAGCGGCGGCGCCGAAGCAGCCATCCTGCAACAGGCCGCGCTGGCCTTGCTCGGGGGCAGCGGCCCGGGCCTGTCGGGCAAGCTGATGACGGCGCTCGGACTCGATGAGCTTTCGGTGAGCGGCGGCGCCAGTCAGGCCGATGGCGGCATGACCGGTGCCACCGTCACCCTGGGCAAGCGCCTGTCGCGCGACTTCTATGTCTCCTACGAACGCAGTCTGGCCGGAACTTTGGGTACGTTTTATATTTTTTACGACTTGTCACGCCGTTTCACCCTGCGTGCCCAGACCGGCGAGCAAAGCGCGGTGGACCTGATTTTTACCCTGCGCTATGACTGAGCGAGCCGACCACTCGACCGGGAACTGACCCTACAATCTGCGTCGTCTCCTCGTAGTTCAATGGATAGAACAAGTGCCTCCTAAGCGCTAGATACAGGTTCGATTCCTGTCGAGGGGACCACCCCGCGCCACCACGATCTGGAGCTCCAACATCGCATCATGCCCACCGCGCCCCCCATTCACGCCTCCTTGGTGAAAGCACCCCTCGAAACCCATCTGCCCGACGCTGAGCCCATCGTGGGCGGGCGCGTCGAGCTCCAATTGCTGACCACGCTCAGGTGCAACCTTAAATGCAGTTACTGCTCGCTGGGCGTTGGCGATGTGCTTGGATCACAGGTTCACGTGGAATATGACATTGAGCAACTGAACAACTTTGTCGATACGCATCTGCGGAACAAGGAGGTCTATGTCACGTTCTATGGCGGCGAGCCGACCCTGAACAAGCCGTTGATGCTCGAAGTGATGCAACGTTTTCCGCGTTTTCGCTATCAGCTGCAGACCAACGCGACCCTGATCGACGATCTGCCTGACTGGGTGCTGGGGCGACTGTCCAACGTGCTCGCATCGATCGACGGCGGCGAAACCACGACAGACCGTTACCGCGGACGCGGCATCTATCGCCAGGTACTCAAGAACCTCAAGCGGGTGCGCGACAAAGTGGGCGGCTCGATCACCGCGCGCGTCACCTGGGGGCACCCCGACACCTGTTTTGCTGAGCTCGACGAGCTGGTCAGTGGCAGCACCCCTTTTGATTACCTGTATTGGCAGTTTGTGGCGGACCAGCAATATGGCGGCGACTCGATCGCCAAACGCCAGGCCGTATTGGTACAGTTGATCGACAAGTTCTTCTCGCGCACCGATGTGCTGTACCCGCTGATTCCCATCATGGGCATGGTGCGAAACAAAGTTTTCCCAAGCCGGGCGCAGGAACTCTACGCCGGACGCTCCCAGTGCAGGGTCTCCAGCCACCTGCTCAATGTTCTGCCCAATGGCGATGTCTACCCTTGCCCGGACATGCTGTACGTCCCGGAAATGAAAATGGGCAGCGTGCAGGAAAACTGGCTCAAAGCGAGCCCGCTACAACTCACGACCGACATGCCCTGCGCGGGCTGCGAGGCTTATTCGTGGTGCCGGGGCAACTGCCTGAAGAATCTGCACAAAGCTTACATCGAGCGCGACCCGCCCTACCGCACCGAGGTGGTCGAACCGATTTGCCAGCTGATTCGCTTCATGGGCCACGAAATTGACCGGCACAACCCACAGGCATGGTTTGCGCGTGCCACTTTGCCGGTGCGCCGACTGGTGACGGACTGCGAAGTCTACGAGTACGTGGAAATCATGCCCTGAGATCGGGCACGGCGCAGCAGTCTTGGCCGTTCAGCTTCGAAACGCGACCTGGCCGCCCACGATGGTCCAGCGCACGCGTGCGGGCAATTCGTAGCCGGAAAAAGGCGTGTGCTTACCCTGGCTACGCAAGGCCGAGGGTTGCACGGTCCAGGCAGCGGTCGGGTCAAAAATACACAGGTCAGCGACCGCGCCCGGCGCCAGGGAGCCGACACGATTCTGCCTCTTGCCCAGCGCCGGTCCGAGCACGCTCGCCGGTCCACTGGTGAGCACGGCCAAAGCCCGCAACAGACTGACCCCACTGTCGAAGTGCCACTTGAGTGCCAGGCTCAAAAGCAGCTCGACGCCAGTGGCACCGGGTTCGCTCTCGGCAAATGGCAGTGCCTTGGCATTGGCGTCGACCGGTGTATGGTCAGAAACCAGCGCATCAATGGTGCCGTCGGCCAGCGCCTCGCCCAGGGCGTCGCGGTCGCGCTGCTGGCGCAGGGGCGGGTTCAAGCGCGCGCGGCTGTCAAAGTAGCTGATGTCGGCATCGGTCAAATGCAGTGAATTGATGCTGACATCGCAGCTTAGCCGCAAGCCGTCGAGCTTGGCTTGGCGCACCAGCGCCACCCCCGCCGCGCTGCTGAGTCGGCACAGGTGCACGCGCGCACCGGTGGCTCGCATCAGCTCGAAAATCGTGTGCAGCGCAATCGTTTCGGCCACCACTGGCACTCCACTGAGTCCCATGCGGGTGGCCAGGGCGCCGCTGGCGGCCACCCCTTTGCCGAGAAACAGTTCCTGCGGCCGCAGCCAGACCGCGTAATCAAACGTGCTGGCGTATTGCATGGCGCGCTGCATCACTTGTGTATCGGCCAACGGCACTTCGGCCTGACTGAAGGCGACGCAGCCAGCCTCAGTCAACTCGCACATCTCGGTGAGGATTTCACCGGCGAGGTTGCGCGTCAGGGCGCCCAGCGGGTAGACGCGCGCCTGGTTGAGCTTTTCGGCGCGAAAACGCAGCATCTCGACCAGACCGGGTTCATCAAGCACCGGGTCGGTATCGGGCAGGCATACCAGGCTGGTCACCCCCGCGGCCACTGCGGCGGCCATTTCCGATTCGAGCATACCCTCGTGCTCATGGCCGGGTTCGCGCAGACGCACCGCCAAATCGATCAAACCGGGCATCACGACGCAACCTGAAGCATCAATCGTCTGCTCCGCCTGAAACTCTTTCGCTATGGTTTTTATAGCTACAACCGCCCCATTGGCAAGCGCCACGTCGGCAATTTCATCGAAACCACTGACCGGATCGATGACCCGGCCTGCCTTGATCAAAATATTCATGTCAAGCCTCGTTCCCCGCCACAATGCTCATCGCCGCCATCCGCACCGCAATGCCAAAGGTCACCTGCGGCAGGATCACGCTTTGCGCTCCGTCGACCACGGCAGAGTCGATTTCCACACCGCGGTTGATGGGCCCCGGATGCATCACGATGGCGTCCGGCTGGGCCAACTGCAGCTTCTCCGGCGTGAGTCCGTAACTCTTGAAATACTCCTGGCTCGAAGGCAGCAGGGCGCCGCTCATGCGTTCGTTTTGCAGGCGCAGCGTGATGATGACATCACATCCGCGAATCCCTTCTTCCAGGGTGTGACACACGCGCACCCCCATCGGGGTCATGTCGGCGGGCACCAGGGTCTTGGGGCCAACGACACGCACCTCGGCACAGCCCAGCGTGGTCAGGGCATGAATGTCGGAGCGCGCCACACGCGAGTGCAGCACGTCGCCGACGATGGCTACCGTGAGGTTGGCAAAGTCCTTCTTGTAGTGCCGGATCGTGTACATGTCGAGCAACCCCTGCGTCGGGTGCGAGTGCCGCCCGTCTCCGGCGTTGATGACATGCACATGCGGCGCCACGTGCTGCGCGATCAGGTACGGCGCACCTGATTCGCTGTGGCGCACGACAAACAGATCGGCCGCCATGGCACTCAGATTGGCCACCGTATCGAGCAGAGACTCGCCCTTGGACGCCGACGACCGGGCAATGTCGAGGTTGATAACGTCCGCGCTCAGTCTCTTGGCCGCGATCTCGAACGTTGTGCGGGTACGCGTGGAGTTCTCGAAAAACAGGTTGAACACACTCTTGCCGCGCAGCAGGGGGACTTTCTTGACTTCCCGATCATTGACGCTGACGAAATTGGTCGCCGTATCGAGTAGCTGCACCAGGATGCTCTTGGGCAAGCCTTCGATCGAAAGCAGATGAACGAGCTCACCGTTCTTGTTGAGCTGGGGATTGCGTTTGTTGAGCATGGCTAGCGCGCTTTCACGTTAAAACTCAGCACCCCGGTCCTGCTACGGGTCAGCGCCAGTGACTGGCTTGCCGGCAAGGAAACTTTGGCAGCGCAAAAGTTGGCCTCGATCGGCAGTTCACGGCCGCTGCGGTCAACCAGCACCGCCAGGGCAACGCTGGCCGGGCGGCCGAAGTCGTACAGCTCGTTGATGACAGCTCGAATCGTGCGACCGGTGTGGAGCACATCGTCGAGAAGCAGAATCCGCGCGCCGTGGACCTCGAAGGCAATCTTGGTCTGCGCGCCAGCAGTCATGCCGCGCTGAGCAAAATCATCACGATGCAGGCTCGATGAAATGACACCAGCGGCCTCGGGCAGATTCAGGTCCCGGTGCAAGCGCTCGGCCAGCCAGGCGCCGCCCGAAGCGATTCCTACCAGGCGGATGGCGGGATGCGCCATTGCCCGCACGCCGACGAGCAGCTCACCATAGAGCGCCTCGGCATCCAACACCAGTGTGCTCATGCAAGACTCCTCAAAAACTGTTCCAGAATGATTCGGGCCGCCGCTGCGTCGGCGTCCTTGGCGCCCTCGGCCAGTGCTTCGGTCGTGCTGTAGCGTTCATCGACCTCGAACACCGGCAGCCCGAAGCGACCCTGCAGGCGACGCGCAAAGCGTTTCGCCCGCAACGTGTTCTCGTGACTTCGCCCGTCCGGATGCAATGGCACACCCACCACCAACGCATCGGGCTGCCATTCACGCAGGCGCTGGGCAATCTTGGCAAACAGTGCCTCGCCATCGGCTGCAATGGTACCTTGCGGCTGCGCCGTGCCAGTGAGGCGATTGCCCACCGCCACCCCTGTGCGTTTGAGACCGAAATCAAGAGCAAGAAACGTCTTCAGCGCTGGCGAAACCGTGATCGTCGCAACGGCGCTCATGCGTGCCCCGGCTCGGGCGCGAGCATCCAGGATTCAAACCCCAACAGCATCAACGCCCGGTCGTAGCGTTGCGCCACCGGCGTATCGAAGATCACCATGTTGCTCGCGACCACCGTCAACCAGCTGTTGTCTGACAGCTCGGACTCAAGCTGCCCTTCACCCCAGGCCGAATAGCCCAGCGATACCAGGACCCGGCGCGGCCCGGCACCGGTGGACAGCGCCTCAAGCACGTCCTTGGATGTGGTCATTTCCAGTCCGCCCGGAATTGTCATGGTAGAGGCATAGGCCGACTTGCAGGCGTTGTCGTCGACAGCCCGCAAGGGTTCGTGCAACACAAAACCGCGCTCGGTCTGGACCGGCCCACCCTGAAACACGGGCGCGTCGACCAGATCCTGGCGCCGCAACGGCAGTTCTACCTTTTCAAACAGGCGCTTCAAACCGATATCGCTGGGCTTATTGATCACCAGTCCGAGCGCCCCATGTTCGTTGTGCTCGCAAAGGTAGACCACACTTCTGGCAAAGACTTCGTCGTGCAGCCCGGGCATGGCAATCAGGAAGTGATTGGTCAGATTGGTGAGCGCAAAATCTGCGGGCATGTCGCAATTTTAACGAGGATCGTCGCGCAAACCGGGGCGCCCGGTTTGGTTCCGATAGAATCAATCGCCGGGCCCAAGTGATTGGGACCCGGTTTTTTTGGGCCTGTGCCATGGAAATATTTGACTACGAAAACATTCTTCTGCTGCCGCGCAAGTGCCGTGTGGAAAGCCGCTCCGAGTGTGATACCAGTGTCGAGCTCGGCCCCCGGCGCTTTCGTCTGCCGGTGGTGCCCGCGAATATGAAGACAGTGGTCGACGAGTCGATCTGCCAGTGGCTGGCGCAAAGTGGCTACTTCTATGTGATGCACCGCTTTGACCTGGATGCGGTGCGGTTTGTCGGCGAAATGAAGGCGCAGGGCCTGTACGCGTCGATCTCGCTTGGCGTCAAGAAGCGCGACTATGACGCCATCGACCAGTTGCTGGCGCACTCACTCGCGCCTGAGTACATCACCATCGATGTGGCCCACGGACACAGCGACAGCGTGAAGAACATGATTGCCTACCTGAAGCAAAAGATGCCTTCGTCCTTCGTCATTGCCGGCAACGTGGCCACGCCCGAAGCGATCATTGACGTGGAGAACTGGGGTGCTGACGCGACCAAGGTCGGCATCGGCCCGGGCAAGGTCTGCATTACCAAACTCAAGACCGGCTTTGGTACTGGCGGCTGGCAGCTCAGCGCGGTCAAGTGGTGTGCGCGTGTTGCCACCAAACCCATCATTGCCGATGGCGGCATCCGCGAACACGGCGACATTGCCAAGTCGATCCGCTTTGGCGCGACGATGGTGATGATTGGCTCGATGCTCGCGGGCCATGAAGAAAGCCCTGGCCAAACGGTCGAGGTCGACGGCAAGTTCTACAAGGAATACTACGGTTCGGCGAGTGACTTCAACAAGGGCGAATACAAGCACGTTGAGGGCAAGCGCATCCTCGAACCGATCAAAGGCACGCTAGCCAACACGCTGATCGAAATGGAACAGGACGTGCAAAGCTCGATCAGTTACGCCGGTGGCAGGAAACTGATGGACATCCGCAAGGTCAATTATGTGACGCTCGGCGGCGACAACGCGGGTGAACACCTGCTGATGTAACTTTTCTCTTTGGAGCGCGCCTGCAACCGAGGATCAATCATGGATATTGCTGTACTGGGCATCGGTCTGATGGGTTATCCCATGGCGCTGCGCCTGTGCCAGGCGGGGCATTCGGTGCACGCCTGGAACCGCACGCCGCAAAAGGCGCAAAGGCTTGCCAGCGCGGGGGCGACCGTACACGAACAGGCCGCAGACGCCATGCGCGCGGCCGAGTGCGCGATCAGCCTGCTGGAAAACGGCGACGTGGTCGCAGACGTTCTCTTTGCGCAGGGTGCGGCGCAGGCCCTCAAGCCCGGCGCCTTGATGATCGACATGTCATCGATCCAGCCGCGTCAGGCACGCGCGCACGCTCAGCACCTGGCTCAAATCGGAGTTGATCATCTGGATGCGCCAGTATCTGGTGGCACCCTGGGCGCCGAGCAAGGCACGCTCGCCATCATGGTTGGCGGCGAGAGCGTCGCCTTTGAGCGCGCGCAACCGGTCTTTGCCGCGCTCGGACGCGCCACCCACGTCGGCGCCCATGGCAGCGGGCAACTCGCAAAACTGGCCAACCAGATGATCGTTGGCATCACCATTGGCGCCGTGGCCGAAGCGCTGCTGCTTTGCGAGCGAGGCGGTGCCGACATGGCCAAGGTCAAGCAGGCGATCAGTGGCGGCTTTGCCGACAGTCGCATCCTGCAGGTGCACGGTCAGCGCATGGTCGAGCGAGACTTCACGCCCCGCGCGCGCATGTCGGTGCAGCTCAAGGACCTGCGCAACGCCCTGGCCACGGCCAGCGAGACCGGCTTTGACGCCCCGATCACGCAGTTGTTTGAAAAGCTCTACAGCGAGGGTATCGAGCACGGTCTGACCGACCTTGATCACGCCGGGCTGTTCGTGGAACTGGCCCGGCGCAACGGCATGCGTTGAGACATGCGCGAGTGAGTGCGATACTCAAACTGCCATGATTGAATCACCGCACAGCAACAACCGCCGCCGCACGCTGGCACTGGCGGCGGTTGTTGCAGCGTACGTGCTGTCGTTTTTTCAGCGCTTTGCACCGGCCGGGATTGCGGCGGACTTGGCCGCGGCGTTCAACACCACCGCTTCATCGCTCGGGGCGCTGGCAGCAACCTACTTCTACGTCTATACGCTGATGCAGGTGCCCACGGGCATTCTGGTCGATACCCTCGGGCCGCGGCGGATCCTGCTCATCAGCGGTGTCGTGGGCGGCGCTGGCAGCCTCCTGTTCGGACTTGCTCCCGGGCTCGAACTGGCGCTGGTCGGGCGCACCCTGATCGGGCTGGGCGTATCAGTGACCTTCATTGCGATGCTCAAGATCATCGCGGTGTCTTTCGACGAACGACGATTTGCCACCCTGGTCGGGCTGTCAATGCTCATTGGCAACCTTGGTTCGGTGCTTGCTGGCGCACCCCTGTCCTGGCTGGCACAGATCACCAGTTGGCGCAACATTTTCGTGGCTCTGGCTGCCGTTTCGCTCCTGTTGGGCGTCTCTTGCTGGGTGCTCGTGCGCGAACGCGCGGCCGCGGCGGACCACCCCGAGCACCGGCCACAGTTTGAGCGCAAGCTGGTTCTTGTCGGCCTGCTCTCGGTGCTGAAGAACCGCGACACATGGCCCAACGTATGCGTCAACTTCGGTCTATGCGGCAGCTTCTTCGCATTCGCCGGGCTGTGGGCCACTCCTTTTCTGACGCAGGCCCGCGGCATGACTCGCGTCGTCGCAGCCAACCACGTCAGTCTGTATTTCATCGGGTTTGCGCTGGGCTGTGTGGCCATCGGCGCCCTGTCTGATCGACTTGGAAAGCGCAAGCCGGTGCTGATCGTGACCAGCCACGTGTACCTGCTGATCTGGCTGGTGCTGCTATCGGGCCAGGTGCTGCCGCTGGCCGCAAGCTATTGGCTCTTCGCGCTGATGGGTTTGGTCACGGCCAGCTTCACACTGACATGGGCGTGTACGAAGGAAGTGAATGCGCCCGCGCTCTCTGGCATGTCCACCAGCGTAACCAATATGGCCGGATTTCTCGCTGGCGCCATCCTGCAGCCGCTGGTGGGCTGGGCGATGGACCGCCACTGGCAAGGCGGCCTGAGCAGCAGTGGTGCACGCCTGTTCACCGCGGAAGATTTCCACGCCGGAATGCTGCTGCTGACGACCGTGGCAGCGCTCGGGGCCCTCGCCACGTGGTGGATACGCGAAACGGGATGCCGCAATATCTGGAAGGCGTCAGCATAGGTGCGATCGAACATCTACGCGCCGGACCGTGAGGGATCAAAGCACGGCAGGAGAGTTTGGTGTCAAGCGTCGTCATTTCCTGGTTCAGCCGGTGAAAGAAGCTCCATGGCTTCGTCGATCAAGGTGTGCAGGGCCACGACACGGCGCGCACCCAAGGTCTGGTTGATCCGCTCCTGCGCCACGCGCCATTTGCGCTGTGCCTCGACCCGCTTGCGTTGGCCTTCCTCGGTCGCGGTAATCAGGCGGCTGCGCGCATCGGCACCGGGACCAACAGCCCGGCGCTCGACATCGGCTGTATAAACGCCTATTCCTGTCCCATGAAAGCCGATCACTATGTCCAAAGTTTCCCTGATTGAGTCCTGGTTGGCTCAAGAACAAGAAGTTCTCGCACGCATGCAAACCGGCCTCGGACCCGGCGTTGCTCAGCTTGACCAGATCGCTGGCCTGACCGGCCTGCAAACGATGCAGGCCATGTTGCGTGGCGACATTCCCCACGCAGCCATAGCCAAGACACTGGACTTCATGATCATCGAAGTCAGTGAGGGTCGCGCCGTGTTTCAAGGCACGCCGGGTCCCGCGCACTTTAACCCGATGGGCACCATCCACGGTGGTTGGTACGCCACGCTGCTCGATTCGGCGCTGGGTTGCGCCGTGCACACCATGATGCCGGTCGGACGGGGCTACACCACCGCCGAGCTGGGAGTGAACCTGGTGCGCGCCATTGGCCCCAAGGTGACTCGGGTACGCGCTGAGGGCAAGGTTATTCACTGTGGTCGGCAATTGGCTACCGCGGAGGCGCGCTTGGTGGGTCCGGACGGCACCCTGTATGCACATGCCACAACGACCTGCCTCGTATTTGACATGAAGTGACCGGCTCTCGCGACAGCAGATTTGCGCCCAATTTGACATAATGATCTGCGCAGCTTTAAAGCAGTAACAGGAGAAGACATGAGCTTCAATGGCGTGTGTTTAGGCGTAGTTGTCGGCTCGGCGGATCCGCTGGGCAAAGGACGGGTCATGGTACAGGTGCCAGGACTTGGAGCGGCGGGTTGGGCCCCGGTGTGCCAGCCATTCGGCACAAAAGGCGGCTCTATCGCTATGGGCGGGACCGTTGTTGTTGCATTCGAGCACGGCGATCCGCAGCGCCCGATCGTGCTGGGCCGACTGGCGTGATGGAGCTGCCGCTAGTGTCCCTGCTTTGTTCGCTCCAGCCGCTCCAGGTTGAAACCCTGACTCCTTAGCCGCCCGAGCAGCGCGTCGTAAGCCCCGGCGCTGACCGTTGGCGTGCGCGATAACACCCACAAGTACTCCCTACTTGGCTCGCTTACCGCAACCAGTCGATATCCCTCGTCAAGGTCAACCACCCAATAGTCGCCCCACACAAAGGGCAGAAACGACAACCACGACGGAGCAAACCGCACCTGCAGCTTTGGCGAAGTTGCGCCACCTGTTTGCCTGGCCTCACCAACGGCCTCGTCAAGTTCACCATTCATCTTCTGGCAGCGGTTGATGACCTGTACGGTTCCCCCTGGCTGGAGCCGGTATTCTGCGGTGGTGTCCGATACACAATTCTTCTGGAAACGATTCGGGTACTTCGAGATTTCGAACCAGGTGCCCATGTACCGCGGAACATCCAAAGACGCGATCGGATTCAAATCTCCGCGCGGGGCTGCAACCGCGGCCTGCGGGCAGGCTGCTGTCCACGCGAGACCGGCCACCAGCGCGATGACTATGCGTTTCATGCAAAACTCCATTTTGGTATACCCTGCCCCATTCGATCCCGATTTTCACGCATCGACGAACAAGTGATGGCCCGACGCAAGCACTACCACGTCTACGTTGTTGAATTGTCCAACGACGTACTGCTTAACGCGCGGTTCATGCGCTCAAACCCGAACCGCGTTGCAGGAAAGCCTTGCGTCTACGTTGGCATGACCGGACTGGACCCGGACCTCCGGTTTGACAAACACAAGGCTGGAATTCAGGCCAATCGCTATGTGCAGGAATTTGGTTTGCGTCTATTACCGGAGCTCTATGATTTGTACAACCCACTGACGTACGACGAGGCCCGCAGTCTGGAGGTCGAATTGGCCATTGACCTGCGCGAGGGCGGTTACGGGGTCTGGCAGGCTTGACGGTGGCGAGCTATGTAGAGACTGTGCACTTTCACCGCCGGAAATGCAAAGCCCCACGAAGAACGTGGGGCCTGCGTATTTGCCACATCGCTGTGGCTCTTGTCGTCACGTTACCGTAACGTATGCCGGGCGAAGTAGCACCGGCTGTTGGATGGGGTTGGTGTGATCTTTGTCTATACGTACCACCTTTCTCAAGCAATCCTGCCGAAGCCATCTGAGCAAAACAGTGCAGCTTGCCAAATAAGTATAGGCCAGCCTTGGGCAATTGCAAGCCCAATATGGGGTCTTGTCAACGGTTGTTTCAGGATGCGATACTTGGCCTCACGTGAATGAATACTTATCCGCTGGCCTTCCCGACAAGCGGATAAGAAGCTGGAGCCGATTCATGAATTGCAAGTCGCGCTTGATCCTGCTCGGCACATCTGGCGGGCCCACCCCTAAAGCCAACCGCGCGGGTTGCGCGCAGGTCATTGTCGTCAACGATCATGCGTATGTCGTTGATTGCGGCAATGGCGTGGCCCGGCAAATGATCCTGGCCAAACTCAAACTGGCGACGATCCGCAATGTATTCTTGACTCACCATCATTCCGATCACAACGCAGATTACGGCAACCTTTTGCTACTCGCCTGGGCAACGGATCTGAACCAGCGGGTGGATGCCTACGGCCCACCCCCGTTGAAAAACATGACGCGCTTGTTCCTGGAATTGAACGACTATGACATTCGCATTCGCATGCTTGACGAAGGGCGTCCAGCGCTGCAAGCCTTGATTTTTCCGCATGAGTTCAGCGCGGGCGGTCTGGTGATGCAGGATGAAAATGTCAAGGTGAGCGCCGCGTTTGTGGATCATCCCCCGGTTGAGCCTGCGTTTGCCTACCGCTTTGACTGTCCGGACCGATCCATCGTGGTTTCAGGTGACACACGGCCATCGAAGAACCTGATAGAGCTTGCGCGCGGCGCAGACATCCTGGTGCATGAGGTCATGCACCTGCCGTCGATAGACGCGTTGCTGGCAACGGAGCCCAACGCAAAGACCTTGCGCCAGCATCTGGTGGCCAGCCATACAACGACCGAACAAGTTGGAAGAGTCGCTACCGAAGCAGGTGTGAAGACGCTGGTGTTGTCACATCTCGTGCCGGGCGGTTATCCGTTTCTGACCGACGAATTTTGGTACGACGCGGTGCGACCACATTTCTCCGGGAATCTGATCGTTGGACGCGATTTGCTCGAGCTGTGATTTTCACGACAACGCGCAGCGGGCGATGATCCGCCTGCTGCCACAAGTGTTCGCCTTGCGCCATTCAGCCAAGATCAAAAACCCGCCTGGCATTGCCGCCACGAATCGAGTCACATTGGGCCTGAGGTAACTTGGCGGTATTCGCAAAAGCCCCCTTGGTGTCGTGCACCTGATGCGGCCAGTCGGTGCCGAACATCACATGGTCGGCACCGACCACCGAAATCAAATACTCGAGCGCGCCCAGGTTGTAGGTAATGCTGTCGTAGTAAATATGGCGCAAATAGTCGGTCGGCTTGCGTTTCATCCTGCGTCGCTGCGGGATTTCCACTTCATCGCCCCTTTCAAAACGTCCCACCAGATAGGGCAGCGTGCCGCCTCCGTGCGAAGCGATGATCTTCAGGTTTGGGTACTGATCAAAGAATCCTTCAAAGATCATTCGGGTCAAGGCCAGTGTGGTGTCAAACATGAAGCCGACCGACCAACTCAGATCAAACTTGGTCATGTCCATCATGTCCACGCCGGGCGGATCGGTAGGATGCACCAGCACTGGCAAAGCGCGTTTGTCAATCTCGGCCCAGATCGGCGCAAATAGCGGATCGGTCAGACTGCGCCCGGATACGTTGGCCAGCACCATGACGCCAACGGCTCCGTTGTCGCAAGTGCGACGCAGTTCCTCCACCGCGCGCTCGGGGTATTCCCAGGGCAGCGAGGTGAACCAGCGAATGCGGTCGGGGTACGTGGACTGCGCCTGGGCCATGGTGTCGTTGGATTCCACCGCAGCCCGGCAACTGACGCCTTCATTGCCCCAATAGACGTTCGGACAGGTGAGGGAAACGACCGAAACGTCGATGCCCGCTGCGTCCATGTGTTTGATGCGCAGGTCGTAGTCAAAATGACCGCGCTGGGGGATGACGACCGGCGTGTTGCCCCGGAATACTTCCTGTTGCCCGTCCGGACGCGTCTGGATGTTGTAAAGACCGCCTTCCCTTTTGAGCAATTCCAGCCATGCGGGCGTGAACATATGGGTGTGGATGTCGATCACTTTCATGAAACAAGACTCCTGAAGTTGCTGGAATGATAGTCGCCGACAAGCAACGCGTTCCACGCATCGCCTGCCAATCTCTGAAGCCCACCACGAAAACCCCAATAGAATATTTCCGCCACTTGACTAACCTGAGAGCGGCTTCGCGGTGTTCGATAGATTTTCCACAAGGATTCAAGATGAAAAGAAGACAACTCCATATCCTGGCCGGCGCATCGGCGCTGGGTTTGCTGGCCGCACCAGGTATCCTGCATGCGCAGGACAAGCCGACATTAAAAATTTTGGTCGGCTTTCCGCCCGGCGGGTCGGTCGATGTGGTGGCCCGACTGCTGGCCGAACGCATGCGGGTCTCGCTTGATCAGAATGTAATTGTCGACAACAAGCCCGGCGCTGCCGGTCGGTCGCTCTGGCCGAAGTCAAGCGCGCCGCACCAGACGGCAACACACTGGTGCTAGCCGCCAGCGGCGCGCTGGTGATTCTGCCCTGGCTGTACAAGAATCTGGGTTACGACCCGGTCCGTGATTTCACCCCGATCGCCCGCACCACCACCTTCGATTTCGCGCTCACGGTCGGTCCCGGCGCCCCCATCGGCGACTTCAAGACGCTGCTTGCCTGGCTCAAGGCGAACCCGAACAAGGCCAATTACGCCACCTCAGGTGCGGGCACGGTGCCACATTTCACCGGTCTCTTGCTGTCCCAGGAAACATCGACGCCGCTGACCCATATAGCCTACAAGGGCGGCGCACCGGCGGCGCAGGATTTGCTGGGCGGCCAGGTGCCGCTCATGATTGACACGGCTTCGGAGACGATCGAACACCACCGCAACGGCAAGCTGCGGATTCTGGCCGTGACCGGCGAAAACCGCTCGCCGCCTTGCCTGAAGTGCCGACTCTGAAGGAACTCGGTTTCAAGTCGTGGCCGATGCCTTCTTTGGACTCTACGGTCCGGCCAACATGCCGGCGGACAAGACGCAAAGAATCAGCGATGCGGTGGCGCAGGCATTGAGCAACCCCGAGCTGCAAGCGCGCATCCGTGCGCTCGGCCTGACGCCGAGTTATGCCGGGCCGCAGGCCCTGGCCAACCTGCAAGCCGCGCACCTCTAACGCTGGGAAGCCCCGATCAAGTCTTCGGGCT
>CAWJOT010000039.1:0-25181 GCA_963844495.1 uncultured Pseudomonadota bacterium | reverse complement strand
CCACGCTGCTGATGGTGCTCAACGCCCTGCTCTGGGTGCCGATCCTGTTGCTGTTCTCCTGCATCAAGCTGATCATCCCGCTCAAGGCGGTGCGCCTGCTCATTGACCCGGTGCTGCTGCACATTGCCGAGGCCTGGATCGCGGGCAACGGCCTCTGGATGCGCCTGACGCAGCGTGTGCATTGGGACGTGCAGGGCATCGACGATCTGAACTACCGCAGTTGGTACCTGGTGAACTGCAATCACCAGTCCTGGGTCGACATTCTGGTGCTGCAACGCCTGTTTAACCGGCGCATTCCGCTGCTCAAGTTCTTCCTCAAGCAGCAGTTGATCTGGGTGCCGGTGATGGGGCTGGCGTGGTGGGCACTGGATTTTCCGTTCATGCGCCGGCACAGCGAGGCGTTCCTGAAGAAGCACCCCGAAATGCGCGGCAAGGACCAGGCCACCACGCGCAAGGCCTGCGAAAAGTTTGCGCTGATTCCCACCAGTGTGATGAACTTCCTGGAGGGCACGCGCTTTACCGCGGCCAAACACGCGCGCCAGCAATCACCCTACCAACACCTGCTCAAACCGAAGGCCGGTGGCCTGGCGCTGGCACTGAACGCCATGGGCGACAAGTTCCAGTCGATTCTGGATGTGACCATTGTCTACCCCGATGGCGCACCAAAATTCGGGCAGTTCCTGCTCGGCAAGCTCAAACGGGTGGTGGTGCGGGTTCGCGCCCTGCCCGTGCCGCTGGCGCTGGCGCAGGCGGATTACGCCGGGGACGCTGCGGTGCGCGAGGCCTACCAGAAATGGGTGCATCAGCTCTGGCTGGAGAAGGACGCGCAGATCGAGGCGCTTATTTCCCGAGCAGCCCCATCGAGCGCGTGATCACTTCTTTCATGATTTCGTTGGTGCCTCCGTAAATTCGGGCCACGCGCGCGTCGGCATAGCCACGGGCAATCGGGTATTCCCACATGTAGCCGTAGCCACCAAAAAGCTGCAGGCATTCGTCCATCACCTTGCACTGCAAGTCCGTCGTCCAGTACTTGGCCATGCTGGCCGTCGCGGTGTCGAGCTGGTCCTTGCAGACGAGCTCGCAGCACTTGTCGACAAACACCTGGGCCACCTGCACTTCGGTCTGCAGCTCGGCGAGCTTGTAGCGTGTGTTCTGGAACGACGCCAGGGGTTGGCCAAAGACCTTGCGCTCCTTCACATAGTCCACCGTCCAGTGGACCGCCGCCTGTGCCCCAGCCACCGCGCTGAGGGCGATTTGCAGACGCTCCCAGGGCAACTGCTCCATCAGGCAGATGAAGCCCCGGTTCTCATGCGCCTTGCCACCGAGCAGGTTGTCGGCCGGGACCCGCACGTTGTCAAAGAACAGCTCCGACGTGTCCTGCGCCTTCAGGCCAAGTTTTTTCAGGCGCTTGCCCACGCTGTAGCCTGCCATGCTGCGTTCGACCAGCAGCAAGCTGGTGCCCTTGGCGCCAGCGGCCGGGTTGGTCTTGGCCACCACAATCACCAGATCGGCGTGCCAGCCGTTGGTGATGAAGGTCTTGCTGCCATTGAGCAGGTAATGGCCACCGGAACCGCCCGCGCCGGGGCCGGCTTGCCATAAGGCGCTGCAACCGATACCTTGCAGGTCTGAGCCGGCGGCGGGCTCGCTCATGGCAATGGCGCCAATGAGTTCGCCGCTGGCCAACCTGGGCAGGTACCTGGCCTTTTGCTCGGGGGTGCCGTAATGCAGGATGTACGGCGCCACAATTTCGCTGTGCAGGCTGTAGCCGATGCCGCTGGCGCCGGCGCGCGCGAGTTCCTCAAACTGGATCACCGAAAACAGCTTGTCAGCCCCCGAGCCGCCGTATTGCTCGGGCATCGTCATGCACAGAAAGCCGTTCTCGCCAGCCTTGTTCCAGACCTCCCGCGCCACAAAGCCCTGCTCCTCCCAATGCGCATGAAAGGGTGCAATTTCCTTGTTAATAAAGCGCCGGAAGCTGTCACGAAAAGCTTCGTGGTCGGCGCTAAAGAGTGTTCGTTCAATCATGGCATTGGCAATCGGGTAGAAAAATAATCGGTATTTACACAAAGCATTTGCTTGGTAAAAAAGAATATACTGCATTCTTGCAGTGACTCAAGCACTATTTTCGAAATCGTCGAGGATCAAACCATGACAGAAGCCTATGTTTATGACGCCATCCGCACGCCCCGCGGCAAAGGAAAAAAGGACGGTAGCCTGTACGAGGTCAAGCCGGTCAATCTGTTGGCCGGTGTACTGACCGAGCTGCAGCGACGCAACGACTTCGACACCGCCAAGGTCGACGACGTCGTCATGGGCATCGTCTCGCCGGTCGGTGATCAGGGTTCGGTGTTGCCCAAGGTGGCTGCACTCAAAGCCGGTTGGGACTACCAGTGCGCCGGTGTGCAGATCAACCGCTTTTGCGCCTCGGGCCTGGAAGCGGTGAACATGGCCGCGCAGAAAGTGCGCTCCGGTTGGGAAGATCTGGTGGTGGCCGGTGGCGTCGAGAGCATGAGCCGCGTCACCATTGGCTCGGACGGTGGCGCCTGGGCGATGGACCCGGAAACCAACTCGCAAACCGACTTCGTGCCCCAAGGCATCGGTGCCGATCTGATTGCGACGCTTGAGGGCTTTAGCCGTCAGGACGTGGACGCCTTTGCCATGGAATCGCAAAAGCGTGCCAGCCACGCGCGTGCCAGCGGCTACTTTGACCGCTCGATCGTCGCCGTCAAGGACTTTCTCGGGCAAACCATCCTGGCACAGGATGAGTTCATCAAGCCCGGCACGACGCTCGAAGGCCTGGCCGGACTGAAACCAGCGTTTGAGCAAATGGGCGCCATGGGATTTGATCAGGTCGCGATCAGCCGCTACCCGCAGGTCGAGCGCATCGATCACGTGCATCACGCCGGCAACTCCTCGGGCATCGTCGATGGCGCGGCGGCCTTGTTGATCGGCTCCGAGGCAGCGGGCAAGACGCACAGCTTCACACCACGCGCCCGCATCGTGGCCGCCGCACTCAGCGGCGCGGACCCGACCATCATGCTCACCGGACCGATGCCCGCGGCGCGCAAGGCGCTGGCCAAGGCCGGTATGAAGATCGAGCAGATCGACCTGTTCGAGGTCAACGAGGCCTTTGCCGCGGTCGTGATGCGCTTCATGAAGGAAATGAAGGTGTCGCACGAAAAGGTCAATGTCAACGGCGGCGCGATCGCCATGGGCCACCCACTGGGCGCCACCGGCGCCATGATCCTGAGTACGCTGATTGACGAGTTGCACCGGCGCAAACTGCGCTACGGCATGGCCACCCTGTGCGTGGGCGGCGGTATGGGCATCGCTACGATCGTGGAGAGAATCTGATGAAAACCATCCAATACACCCTTGCCGATGGCATCGCCACGGTCACCTTCGACGAGCCCGGATCGCCGGTCAACACGATGTGCCTGCAGTGGCAGCAAGACCTGTCGGCGCTGGTTACCCAAGTCCTGCAGGACAAGCAAAACATAAAGGGCATCGTTCTGGCATCGACCAAGACAACCTTCTTTGCCGGTGCCGATCTCAAGGGCACGATGCGCCTGAAGGCGTCGGACGCCGGCGCGGCATTTGTTGAAATCGAATTGGTCAAGAAGAACTTTCGCACCCTTGAGACGCTGGGCGTGCCGGTGGTGAGCTGCCTCAACGGCACCGCGCTCGGCGGCGGCTGGGAAATCGCGCTGCTGGGCCATCACCGCATCGCCATCGACGACAACAAGATCCAGTTTGGGCTGCCTGAAGTGACGCTGGGCCTGCTGCCAGGCGCCAGCGGCGTGACCAAGATGACGCGCCACCTGGGTCTGATGGGTGCCCAACCCTATCTGGTCGAGGGCAAGACGTTTTCGCCACAGGAAGCCAAGGGCATGGGGCTGGTGCACGATCTGGTCGCGCCCTCGGACAGCGCGGGTGCCGAAATGAAAACGCGGGCGCTGGCCTGGATTGCCGCCAACCCGAAGGCGCAGCATCCGTGGGAAGCCAAGGGCTACAAGGTGCCCGGTGGGCTGCCTTCGAGCCCGAACGTGGCACCGATGCTGGCGGTGGCGCCGGCCATGATCAAGAAGCAGACGCGCGGCCTGTACCCGGCGCCCGAAGCCATCATGGCCTGCATGGTCGAAGGCCTGCAAGTCGACCTGGAAACGGCGCTGCGCATCGAAAGCCGCTACCTGGCAAAACTCATGACCGGCGCCAACGCGCGGGCCATGATCAACACCTTCTTTTTCAACCTCAATGCGATCAAGAGCGGGCAGTCGCGCCCGAAGGACGTGCCACGTTTCAAGCCGGCCAAGGTCGGGCTGCTCGGTGCGGGCATGATGGGCGCTGGCATTGCCTACGTCCAGGCGAGCAAGGGAATTGCCACCGTGCTCAAGGACGTGAGCCAGGAGAAGGCCGATCTGGGCAAGTCTTTCAGCGCCAAAATCACGCAGGGTCGCGTCGACAAAGGCCGCATGAGCGCCGATGATCAAAAGAAGATTCTGGATCGCATTCACGCCACCGGCAGCCTGGCCGATCTGAAAGATTGCGAGCTGATCATCGAAGCCGTTTTCGAAAACCGCGATCTCAAGGCCACAGTCACCAAGGAAGCCGAGCCGCTGCTCGCGCCGGGCGGCTTTTTTGCCTCCAACACGTCGACGCTGCCGATCGGCGGACTGGCCAAAGCCAGCGTCGCGCCGGAAAAATTCATTGGCATCCACTTCTTCAGCCCGGTCGACAAGATGAAGCTCGTCGAGATCATTCGCGGCAAGCAGACCAGCGACGAAACCGTGGCACGCGCCTACGACTATGTGCAGGCGATCGGCAAGATGCCAATCGTCGTCAACGACTCGCGTGGTTTCTTCACGAGCCGGGTGTTTGGCACTTTTGTGATGGAGGGCGTGGCGATGCTCGGCGAAGGCATCCCGGCACCGGCCATTGAGAACGCAGGCCTGCTGTGCGGCATGCCGGTGGGCCCGCTGGCCGTGCTCGATGAAACAGCCCTGAGTCTGACCCTGCACGTGATGGAGCAAACACGCGCGGACTTCGAGGCCGAGGGCAAGTCCTTTGATGCCAGCGCGGCGCAGTCGCTGGTCGCCGACATGGTACGCAAGCACAAGCGCCCCGGGCGCGCCGGTGGTGCCGGCTTCTACGAATACCCGACTGAAAAAGGGGCCAGGAAGTTCCTCTGGCCCGAGCTGAAGCGACTGTTCGAGAAGGCCGACGCAAGCTGGGACATCGACGAGATGAAGGACCGTCTGCTGTACCGCCAGGCGATCGAGACCGCGCGCTGCCTGAGCGAGAACGTGCTCACCAGCGTGCACGAGGCCAACATCGGCTCGATCTTCGGCATCGGCTTTGCGCCCTGGACCGGTGGTGCCATGCAGTTCATCTATGGCATGGGCATCGAAGCCTTTGTCAAGCGCGCCGATGAACTCGCTGCGCGCTTTGGTTCGGGCTTTGTCCTGAGCGAGGAAGTCAAGCAGGCGATCAAACGCCACCAGCCGGTCTATTGAGTTTGCGCGCATAGCCGAACCTCGGGAAAGCCCCATGTTGTCTCGAATGCTGCGTGCGGTGCTGCTGTTGCAGGTGTTCGTCGGCGCCTTGTTAGGTTGGCTGATCGCGCGCTACAGTGGGCTGTCAAATTGGGCCGCTCTGGCGGGCGCGCTGTTGCTGCCCCTGGTCACGATGAAGCTGACCATCGTCACCAGCGCCGTGCTGTCACGCGAGCCCGGTGCGAGCGCGCTGTGGTGGCGCTCCCTCGTTGGCGAGATCTTGGCCACCGCGCGCGTGTTTTTTCTGCAGCTTCCCTGGACCTGGTCGGCGCCGGTGTTCAAACCCGCCACTGGCGCCCCGCCGCGCATTGGGGTGGTGCTGGTGCATGGCTACCTGTGCAATCACCGCATCTGGGACGCCCTGACCGAGCGCCTGCGCCGGGCCGGGCACCCGGTGCAGGAAGTCGATCTGGAGCCGATCTTTACGTCGATCGACGACTACGTGCCACTGATCAGTCAGGCCGTCGAGAACCTGTGCCGCGAAACCGGGGCGGCCAAAGTTGCGCTGGTCGGCCACAGCATGGGCGGGCTGGCGATCCGGGCCTGGATGCGAGTGCATGGCACCGACCAGGTTGCGCGCGTTCTGACGCTGGGGACACCCCACGCGGGCACCCGAATCGTCCACCCCTATTCCACGCCAAACGGCCAACAAATGGTCTGGCAAAGTGCTTGGTTAAAGGAGCTCGCAGCGAGTGAGTCGGCGAGCACGCGCAAGCTGATGCGCATTGCGCTCACGCCGCAGGACAACGTCGTCTATCCGCAGCGCGAACACGGGCTCCAAGGCGTACCGGTGACCGAGTTCGAAGGGCTCGGGCACGTCGAACTGTGCACCAGCCCAACGGTCGCGAACTGGGTGCTGGAGCAACTCAGTGACGTGCCGCTCTGACAGCGTGGAGGCGGCTGCGACGCGGTCACTAACGCAAGAGTTGGTCCTGCGCGAGAGCGGGCCCGGCGATATGGGCTGGGTGGTGCAGCAGCATGGCGCAATCTATGCTGGCGAATACGGCTGGAACGCAGAGTTTGAAGCGATGGTGGCAGACATCGTCGCCAAGTACCTGCGCAAGCGCCAGCCGCAGTGGGAGCGCTGCTGGATCGCCGAACTCGGTGGCGAACGCGTCGGCTCGGTGTTCGTGATGCGCAAATCCAAGACCGTGGCGCAACTGCGCATGCTCATCCTCACGCCGCAAGCGCGTGGCTTGGGTCTGGGGGCCCGGCTCACCGACGAGTGCATCGCCTACGCGCGGGGCAGGGGCTACCGGAAAATGGTGCTGTGGACCAACAGCTGTCTGGTCGCTGCGCGCGCTCTGTACGTGGGCAAGGGCTTTGTGCTGACCAGGAGCGAACCCTATCACGGCTTTGGGCACGACCTGGTCGGCGAAACCTGGGAACTGAAACTGTGAATCTGGCGCTTCTTGCCGCGGCGGCGACCGGGGTTCAGGTTGGAGCGGCCATCGTCGCCTCGCGCGCCGTCGTTGCCGAGGTGCCGCCGCTAACCCTGGCGATGCTGCGCTACGCCATTGGTCTGCTCTGTCTGCTGCCCTTCATTTTTAAGCCATTTGGGCCGCTCAAGCCTGACAGCAAAGCGTGTGCAGCTATCAAAAGAGTAGCATGGAAGGATCTGATGGCGATGGCGGCGCTGGGTCTGGGCCAGTTTGCACTGCTGATTGCGCTGCTCAACTACGGCCTGCAGCACGTCGGCGCGGCGCAGGCAGCACTGATCTTCAGTCTGTTTCCTCTGCTGACCCTGCTGCTCTCGGCCGGGCTTGGCCGTGAAGCGATCAGCGCGCGGCTGGTGCTCGGCGTCCTTGCTTCAATCGTGGGCGTGGCACTCTCGCTTGCGCCCAAACTCGGAGCCGCGAGCGTTGGCCACTGGTGGGGCGAACTCGCCGTGCTGGCAAGCGCCGGCGTCGGCGCCATCTGCAGTGTGTTCTATCGTCCGTATCTGCGCCGTTACCCAACGCTCAACGTGAGCGCCTTTGCCATGCTGGTCTCGGTGCTCGCGCTGGCCCTGCTCGCGCTGCCGGAAGACTGGCCCGCGCGCGTGCTCGGCATGCGAGCGCAGGCCTGGGCCACCGTCGCGTTTATCGGTGCTTCCAGCGGCATTGGTTACTACCTCTGGCTATACGCGCTCAAGCACGAATCGCCGACCCGGGTTACGGTATTTCTGGCGCTCAATCCGCTGACGGCGGCGCTGCTGGGCACCTTGCTGCTGGGCGAAGCGTTCAACGCCTGGCTGCTCGCCGCGCTGGCTGCCACTGCGCTGGGTCTTTGGCTGGCCACGCGCGGCGCGGCGCCGAACCGCCAGCGATAATCGCGCGATGCCCGACGCCGTCGAATCGCCAGCCGCCTCTGACTCCCTACCCCAGCGAGCAGGACCGGCCTCACCGGCGGACCTGTTCTGGTCCTTCACGTGGCTGGCGCTGCAGGGGTTTGGCGGCGTGCTTGCCGTCGTGCAACGCGAGCTGGTCGAAAGGAAACAGTGGCTCACCGTCGAGGAGTTTCTTGAGGACTGGGCGGTCGCGCAGATTCTGCCCGGGCCCAACGTGGTCAACCTGTCGCTGATGATTGGCGACCGCTACTTTGGTCTGCGCGGGGCCCTGCTGGCGCTCGCTGGCATGCTAGGCTTTCCGCTGCTCATCGTGTTGACGCTGGCGGGCGTGTTTGTCAGCGTAGCCGACGTTCCCGGCGTCGCCGGTGCGTTGCGCGCAATGGGGGCGGTGGCTGCCGGGTTGATCACCGCCACGGGGCTGAAACTTGCCCCCGGATTGAGGAGCAATGTGATGGGTGAGCCCGTCTGCTGGGCGTTTGCAGCTATTACTTTTGTAGTGGTTTTCGCCCTGCGCCTTCCCCTTGTGCTGGTCATTGCGGGCATCGGCGGCCCGGCCTGCATCTGGGCCTACCGGCGATTGGGTCGCGTCAACCCATCGCGCAACGCACCATGAGTCTGACCTTGACCCTGGCTGACTGGTTGGCCCTGCTGACGCACTTTCTGTCGCTCTCGCTGTTGGCCATCGGCGGGGCCATCACGACGGCACCGGACATGCACCGCTTTCTGGTGGTACAGCAGCATTGGCTCAGCGAGGCACAGTTCAGCTCGTCGATCGCGCTGGCGCAGGCTGCACCCGGCCCCAATGTGCTGTTTATCGCTGTGCTGGGCTGGAGCGTCGGTATCAACGCCGGTGGTGGCGTCGGCACCGCGCTGGGCGGGTGGTACGCCGCACTGGGCGTCCTGCTGGCGATGATCGGCATTCTGCTGCCCAGCACCACCTTGACCCTGGCGGCCGCGCGCTGGGGTCACCAGAATCGCGAAATGCGCTCCGTGCGCGCCTTCAAGCAGGGCATGGCGCCGATCGTCATCGCGCTGCTTATTGCCACCGGGTCGATTCTTGTCATGAGCCAGGCGAGCTCGCTCGAACACTGGCCGCTGTGGCTGCTCAGTGCGGTCACTGCCGTGCTGGTGTGGCGCACGCGCGTACACCTGCTGTGGCTGCTGCTTTGCGGCGGTCTGCTGGGTTGGCTGGGTTGGGTCTAGATGACCCGGTTTGACAAACTGTGTTTGACCAAATACAATCGCGCCACCCACCTGATCTCGAGACTAAGGTCGGTAAGACTGAGCGAGTTTGGAGCCCTTCGGGGCTCCATTTTTTTAGGTCTCGGGCTTGGGCAAGCGATCGAGTTGCATGCTTGCCAGCGTGGGGTACAACGGCGTGCTGATCAGGCGCGAAATACCACTGGCCACGGCGGCGCTGGTCATCAGGCTGAGCACCAGCGCATGTCCGTCGACCATTTCCATCACAATGATGAATGAGGTCAGCGGCGCCTGTGTCACCGCCGCCAGAAAACCCGCCATGCCCAGCGCGATCAGCGTCGGCGCATTGGGGTAATGCGTGAGTTGCGCGATGTCGTTGCCAAGCGCGCCACCGATGGCCAGCGACGGCGCAAAAATGCCGGCCGGAACGCCCGACCAGGTCGTCAACCAGGTGGCGATGAACTTGAACACGACAAACAGCGAGAACAGTTCTCCCTTGTTGTCGATCATGGCGCGGGTATGCGCGTAGCCGCTGCCGTAAATCTCGCCGTGGCTGACAACCCCAAGGATCGCCACCCCCAGACCGCAGACAGCAGCAAATTTCAGCGGCGCACTGCGCCGAAGTGCGCTGAACCAATCGAGTGAGCGTCCGGCCAGCGACACGATCAACAAGCGCGAGAACAGCCCCCCGGCCAGTCCTGCACACAGCACCACCAGCAGGCCGGGCACGATCAGTGCCGAGCCGAATTTCTCGACCCGGATGATCCCGAAGTAGGTCGCGTTGCCGTTCACCGACACCGCCATCATGCCGCCAAAAACAATGGCCGCGAGCATCAATCCGTTGCTGCGCTGCTCGGGTTTGCGGGTCAACTCCTCGATGGCAAAAATGATCCCCCCCAGCGGCGTATTGAACGCCGCAGCGATCCCGGCAGCGCCTCCTGCGATCAGCAGACTGTGCTCTGACACGCGTGAGCGCTTGGGCATCAGGCGTCGCGCCTGGCACATGATGCCGGCGGCAATCTGGACCGAGGGACCTTCGCGCCCGAGCGACAACCCGGCGAGCAAACCCCAAGCCGTCAACGCCATCTTGGCGACCGAAAGACGCAGCGAAACAAACCATTGCCGAAACGGCCCGTGCGCGCGCGGCTCCAGCGCTGCCATCACCTGGGGAATGCCGGAGCCGGCCGCACCCGGTGCGAAACGCATGGTCAGCCAGACGATGGCCAGCGTGGACGCCGGTGTCCAGAACAAGGGGGCCCACCAATGCAACTGTTGCACCTGAAAAAACTGTGCGCTCGCGTGTTCAGTGAGCCACGTGAACGCGACAATCGTGATGCCGGAAATGGCGGCAAAGGCGATCACTACCGCGCGACCGGTCCACAATTGCACGTCATAGAGTTCCTGCTTGAGCGCAGAGATGACGTGTGGGTGAGTCGGCATGGTTACTTTCGGGGACGCGCCAGAGAAGATTCAGCTCCCGGGGGCGCAAGAGATTATATGTTGCAACAAATCTATGTGCTATATTGCCTCGTTCATTCACAGCGGCCGGTCGCAGCACGTGACTGGCCTTCATGTTACCGGGAGCGAGCATGACATCCATGGCAGCCCAGAGCGCGCGTGACGCCGTCACGCCGGCCCGGGTGTTGCGCCGGTTTCGCGTCGTTTTCAACGCGATACGCACCCATTTCCGGCAGGTCGAAAAGCAGGTTGGACTCGGTGGCGCGCAGGTGTGGGCTCTCAGCGTGATTCGCGACCATCCCGGCATCGGCATGGGTGCCGTGGCAACGAACATGGACATTCACCAGTCGACCGCGAGCAACCTGATCAAGACTCTTTTGCGCAAAGGCTTGATCACGCTGGAAAAAGCACCGCAGGACCGGCGCAACGTCCGCCTGACCATCCTGCCCATGGGTGCCGCGCTGCTGACCGAAGTGTCCGGCCCGTTCGAAGGGATATTGCCTGGAGCCTTGGCCAAGCTAGGTCCGGCGACGCTGGCACGCTTGGACCGCGACCTGGGCGAATTGATCGGCCTGCTGCGGGCCGACGAGGCTGCCGGGGAAACACCGCTGGCCGACCTCTGACCATGCGCCGATTGGCGCGGGTTCGGCGCGAACGCGCCAACACCAGGATAATGAGCCCGATGAACATCTCGCTATTCCCCCTGGGCTGGCAACACTACGCGGTGGGCGGCGTGTTCGTCGGTACCGGTGCCGCGTTTTTGTTTGTGCTCACCGGGCGCATCGGTGGCATGAGCACCGTGTTCTCCAGCACCTGGTCGTATGTGGTGCGTCGCACGTTCTTCCAGCAGGCGCGTTTCGTCGACTCGCGCGACTGGCGTCTGGTCTACGCGCTGGGCCTGATACTCGGTGCGCTGGTATGGTGGCTGGGCTTTTCCAGTGGCACGCCGGAATCAACCGCCGTGCCAGCGTGGCAATTGCTGGTCGGCGGTTTCTTTGTCGGCTACGGCGCACGCCTGGGTAACGGCTGCACATCGGGTCACGGCATTTGTGGCCTGGGTTCGCTGCAGTGGCCCTCGCTAATGGCGGTGCTGACGTTCATGGCCACGGCTTTTCTCACTGCCAACCTGTTCGCAAGGTGGTTCGGGTGAGTGCCGGCAACATGGCTCTGTCGCGCGCCCTTGCCACGCTCGCTGCTGGCATGTTGTTTGGTTTTGGCCTTTCGTACTCGACCATGATCCGCCCCGAAGTGGTGCTCGGCTTCCTGCGTTTTTCCGATTTCGGTCTCATGCTGGTGATGGGTGCGGCGGTCGTGGTTGTCGTGCTGGCCTACAGGGTCGCGCCACGTCTGCTCAAACAACCCTTGCTCGATGATCATTTTCACGTGCACCCCAGCACTTGGAACCGGGATACCGCCGTCGGTGCGGCCTTGTTCGGCATTGGCTGGGGTCTGTGCGGCGTCTGTCCCGGCCCGGCCATTGCTGGCCTCGGTGCTGGAAACCTGAGCCTGCTGTGGGCGCTGGCGGGCATTGCGCTGGGCGCGCTAGCCCAAGGCCTGCGCGCAAAGTGAGGCAACTCGCGCACCGCGCCGTGCCTCGCGCCAGCAACTTTTGAGGCACCATTTCCTCTTGCCCGAGGGCACAAACGCATTGGCAGTGCCCCTGTTGCAGGCGCGCGCCCTGCGTGCGTTTGCCGATGGTTTTGTCTCGGTCCTGTTGCCGGTCTACCTGCTCGCCTTGGGATTTGGAACGTGGGAAGTCGGCCTGTTGGCCACGACGACGCTGCTCGGATCCGCGCTTGCCACGCTTGCCGTTGGCGCCTGGGGCCATCGCTTTCACTCCAGCAGCCTGCTGTCGTTTGCCGCCGTGCTGATGGCTGCGACCGGTGTCGCCTTTGCCGCGAGTTCGGCGTTCTGGCCACTGCTGGTGATCGCCTTTGTCGGCACGCTCAACCCCAGTTCTGGCGACGTCAGTGTGTTTCTTCCGCTGGAACACGCACGCCTGGCGCAGGCTGCCGATGGCGACGTGCGCACCTCCCTGTTTGCCCGCTATAGCCTGATCGGCTCGCTCTTTGCCGCGTTTGGATCGCTTGCCTCGGCGGTTCCGGCCTATCTCGGCGCCTGGACCGGAGTCTCGTCGCTGGACGCGCTACGCGTGATGTTTGTCTTCTATGGCTTGATCGGCACCCTGGTCTGGCTGCTGTATCGCGGTTTGCCCAAACCACGCGCTTGTGAGCCCCCATCCGCAACGACTGCGCTGGGCCCATCGCGCGCCATCGTGGTTCGTCTTGCTGCCTTGTTTTCGGTGGACGCGTTCGCCGGTGGCCTGGTCGTCAATTCGCTGCTGGCCCTGTGGCTGTTCCAGCGCTTTGACATGTCGCTGGGTGCGGCCGGTGCCTTCTTCTTCTGGTCCGGACTGTGCTCTGCCGTATCGCAACTTGCCGCACCATGGCTGGCCAAGCGCATCGGACTGTTGAACACGATGGTGTTCACGCACATTCCGGCGAGCTTGTGCCTGATCGCCGCCGCGTTCACCCCGGGATTGGGCCTCACCCTTGCCCTGCTCATCGTCCGCTCACTGCTATCGCAGATGGACGTTCCCGCTCGTGCCGCTTTCGTGATGGCTGTTGTGACGCCAGACGAACGCGCGGCCGCCGCCAGCTTCACGGCAGTACCACGAAGCCTGGCCTCTGCGGCCGGACCCACCGTCGGAGGTGCCCTCTTTTCCATCGGTCTTCTGGCAGCCCCGCTGGTAGCGTGCGGCGTTCTAAAAATCGCTTACGACCTCGCGATTTGGAGGGCCTTTCGCAGGACGCTGCCGTCGTAGGCGTGGCCCGACAATTGGAGCAGACCGCGGCCGCGTCAACCGCTCGACGAGTCGTTCGATGTTGCTAGACTTCACGCATGACCGACCCCGCCAAGCTCCACTCGCCCGTGATGGCCCAGTACCTTGGCCTGAAGGCGGACTACCCCGATACCCTGCTGCTGTACCGCATGGGTGACTTCTACGAGTTGTTTTACGCGGATGCAGAAAAGGCCGCGCGACTGCTCGGTATTACCCTGACGCAACGCGGCCAGTCAGCGGGTGCGCCGGTGCTGATGGCGGGCGTGCCTTTTCATTCGGTCGAAACGTACCTGGCGCGGCTCATCAAGCTCGGTGAATCGGTCGCAATCTGCGAACAGGTCGGCGAGGTTGGAGGCAAGGGTCCGGTCGAGCGCAAAGTGGTGCGCGTGGTCACGCCGGGCACCCTGACCGATCTGGAACTGCTGGGCGAAAAGACCGAATCGGTGCTGCTGGCAGTGCACCAGGGAGCGCGCAACACCTGTGGCCTGGCGTGGCTCAGTGTGACGCAAGGCGAGGTGCAGTTGGCACAGTGCGCGCCCAATGAACTGCTTGAGTGGATCGAGCGCATCAACCCGGGCGAACTGATCTTCAGCGCCGAGGTCACGCCAAGCTTCGAAGCCAGTCTGCGCGTAGCGCCGGGCGTTGCGGCGGTGTCGGCGCGACCTGACTGGCAGTTTGACTCCGGCCTGGGCCAGCGCGAGTTGCTGGCCCGGTTGCAGGCGGCCAGCCTGTCACCGTGGCAGGCGCAGGACCTGGTCCAGGCACACGCCGCCTGCGCCGCCCTGCTCTCCTACGCCGAGCACACGCAGGGCCGGGCCCTGACTCACATCCACGGTGTTCGGGTGCAGCGCAGTGACGAACTGATCGACCTGCCTCAGACCACGCGGCGCAATCTCGAACTCACGCAGACCCTGCGTGGTGAAGACCAGCCGACGCTGTTTTCGCTGCTCGATACCTGCATGACCGGCATGGGCAGCCGCCTGCTCAAAAACTGGCTGCTCAGCCCACGGCGAGATCGCAGCGACGCGCAGCAGCGCCTGGGCGCTATCGGAGCGCTGCGCGAGGGCCCCTGGCTGGCTCTGCGCGAACGGCTCAAGGGCAGCACCGATGTGGAGCGCATTACCGCGCGCATTGCGTTGCGCCAGGTGCGTCCCAGGGAGTTGGTGGCACTGCAATCGACGCTACAAAAAACAGAGCTGCTCGTGCCCATTCTACGGGGGCTGGAGGCCTACTTGGCACAACTTTCCGGTTCACTGCTGCCACCGGCTGGCTGCGCCGGGTTGCTGTGCCAGGCGCTTGATCCCGAGCCGGCGGCGCTGGTCCGTGATGGTGGCGTCATTGCCAGCGGGTTTGACCCCGAACTCGACGAATTGCGCGACATTCAGACCAACTGCGACGCCTTCCTGCTTGACCTGGAAGGTCGCGAGCGCGAGCGCACCGGCATAGCCAATTTGCGCGTGCAGTTCAACAAGGTCCACGGCTTTTTCATCGAAGTCACGCAGGGCCAGCTTGACAAAGTGCCCGACAACTACCGGCGCCGCCAGACGCTCAAGAATGCCGAGCGCTACATCACACCTGAACTCAAGGCCTTTGAGGACAAGGCCCTGAGCGCCCAGGAGCGGGCCTTGGCGCGCGAGAAATGGCTGTTTGAGCAACTGCTCGATGATTTGCAGGCTTTTGTGCCGGCGCTCACGCAACTGGCGCGCGCCCTGGCGACGCTCGACGCGCTGTGCGCACTGGCCGAGCGCTCGCTCACGCTGCAGTGGTGCGAGCCGAGCTTTGCCAGGGAGCCGTGTCTGGACATCACGCAGGGGCGGCACCCGGTGGTGCAGGCACGCCTGAACGAGACCAGCGCCGGCGCCTTCATCGCCAACGACACGCGTCTGGGCGCGAAGCAGCGCATGCAGATCATCACCGGCCCGAACATGGGCGGCAAGTCGACCTACATGCGCCAGGTCGCGATCATCGTGCTGCTCGCGGCCATGGGCAGCTACGTTCCGGCCAGCGCCTGCCGGCTCGGCCCGATTGACGCCATTCACACGCGTATTGGCGCGGCCGACGACCTGGCCAACGCGCAGTCGACGTTCATGCTCGAGATGCTCGAAGCGGCGCAGATTCTGCACGCGGCCACACCCAACTCGCTGGTTTTGATGGATGAAATCGGCCGCGGCACAAGTACCTTTGATGGCCTCGCTCTGGCCAGCGCCATTGCGACGCAGTTGCACGACAGGGCGCAGGCGTATACGCTGTTCGCCACGCACTACTTTGAACTGACCGAATTTCCGGGCACGCACCGCGGCGCCGTCAACGTCCACGTGAGCGCTGCCGAGTCCGGCCGTGACATCGTGTTCCTGCACCAGATCGAGAGCGGGCCCGCCAGCCGCAGCTACGGCATCCAGGTGGCACGGCTGGCGGGTATGCCAGCAGCCGTCATCAACCAGGCCCGACACACGCTCGACGCACTGGAAGCCAACGCGGTGCAAAGCCGAACCCAGGTGGACCTTTTCGCAGCACCTCCCGCTACAGAAATAATAGCTACCAGCGCTCTGGATACGGCCTTTGCAGCCATAAATCCCGATGCCTTGAGTCCACGCGAGGCGCTTGAGACCCTCTACCAGCTCAAGGCGCTGGCGGCCCGGCCTTAGCCCGCCGGGTTACCGACGGCACCGCCGGGATACCGCAGGCAAGCGCCCTGTTCGGTCCTCAAGGCCCGCGCTTCCAATCACCGGTGACGCCGCCACCCGTCGACCATCGGCCCGACATCGTGATCGCCTGGTTATTGATGCGTCCACGAAGGATCGCTTCCACAGCCGAGCCGCTGGGTGCCCAGGCCGCCAGTGTCAACTCGACTGACCCGTCTCCAGCCACCGTTCCACGCGCCGTCGCCGTCGCCCCCTTCCTGGTGCCGCTCGGCCAGCTTCCTTCGACACCAGCACCACGAATCCGCAGCGCAATGGGCCAGCAGGTAGGCTCATTGTTTGGGACAAGATTGCAGAGTCGCCCGGGGTAAGCGCCATCGAAAGAGGAATTGATAACCGGCGCATTCTTTGCCGCGGACGCAACTTCCGCAGCATTTTCGCGTTTCCAGTTTCCCGAGACTGCCGTGATGTGGTCCCATTGTCCCGAGACCGCAATAGCGCCGTCATCAACGCTTCCACGCACGCTCGCTTGCACCGCGGCGCCGTTGGATGCCCAAGCTGCCAGTGCCAGTTGGACCGAGCCGTCCGCAGCCACCGCGCCACGCACCGTCGCCGTTGCCCCCTTCTTTGTGCTGCTGGGCCAGTTTCCTTCGACGACACCATCACGTATCCGCAGCGCAATGGGCCAGCACAAAGGTGCCTTGTTTGAAACAAGGTTGCAGAACTTCCCGTTGTAGACGCCATCGTAAGACGCAACAGGAACTGGCAACTGCCCGACAGCCATCGGCGCAGCACGCGTCGCATCCTCCACTGGTTGACTGCTCTTATGCTCGGCGCCTCTTGCTGCGTCCGTCGAATGCGGTTCTATCGCGGGCTTCTTTTGCGCTTGCACCAATTCGCTGCCCTGTGCCTTCGTGGAACGGATCGATTCCTCAGTGCTCTTCCTTTGAGTCGGGCGCGCAGCCACGGGTGCGGGCAAGGGCTTGGGGAACGTAGTTGCAGTGGCCCGCTGTACCGCCAATTCAGGCTCTCCAACCTTCGCGGACGCTGCCGGGGGCGGGCCGGACAACGCGACCGGAATTCTCTGCTGCGGAGCACGATCCCACATCAACGACACCCCCGTCGCAACAGCCGCAAGAAGCATTGCGCAGGCGATGAGCAGCCGACGCGCGCCACGTTGACCAATGGCCGCCTTGGCCGGCGCGAGGTCAAAATCCGGTGTGGTGCCCACCCGCGCGCCGGGACGGTCGTCCAGCGCCATCATGGATCGGAACTCGGCCATACTCTGTGGTCGATCCGCCGCCTTCACCGACATCGCCCGATCGATGCTTCGCAGGAAAGCCAAGCTGTACTGTCCTGTTCGCACTTTTCCCAAGGGCACATACTGGTCATTCACCAGGCGGCTGACCGACTCGACCGGAGGCGAGCCTGCGATGGCGTAATAAAGCACCGCGGCCAGCGCATAAACGTCGGTCCATGCACCTTGGGGCATGTGGGGGTCACCGCTGTATTGCTCAATGGGTGCGTAGCCAGGTTTGAGAATCACCGTCAGATTCCTGGCCATGTCACCAATCACAAGTCGAGCCGCACCGAAATCAAGCAGCACGGGGGTTCCATCATTCAAAACAAGGATGTTGTCTGGCGCAATATCACGGTGAAAGCAACTTCTGGCGTGGAGCAACTCCAACGCGTCCATCAAGGGAACCAGGAGCGCTCTCAGCCACTCTTGCGAAGGCGGATCAACCATGTCCAGCAGCACCCTCTTCAGGGTCCGCCCCTGGTAGTAAGGCATGACCATGTAGGCTGTGCCGTTGGACTCCCAACAACGGTGCACCTTGACAAGAGAAGGGTGATCAAAAAGAGCCAGCATGCGGGCTTCATTCATGAAGCTGCGCAGACCCGCAGCGAACGTCTCTGCATATTTTTCGGACCTTGCGCCAACCGAGTTGCCAGACCTCCTGGACGCAAGCGACGAGGGCATGTATTCCTTGATCGCGACATCCCGACCTAAAGAAATATCGCGTGCCAAATAGACGATGCCAAAGCCACCGATTCCTATCAATCCGGTGATTTCAAATTCAGCCAACCGGGTGCCGACGCTTAGCGCCTCGCCGTCGTGCTGCCCGGCTTCTGCCCCTGTCTCCTGATCAAGTTGGTCGCGTCGAACGTCAGGCCCGGCAACGGTCTTGTCATCGTCCTCTGGAACCAGCATACGACCTCCAAAGAGCAAGGGAGTTCAAGACAATCGAAAGAACTATCCTGAAGCGGAAATCGTAGCACTTTGCTACCGTTCGGTATGAGCCTCAATGGCGCACACTTGAAAGCCTGCGGGAGTGACATCGCATCGGCGGCAAAGTACGATGGCGCGGTCAACGATCAGAGACGTGTCGTCAACTCCAACCATGCGTTGGGCAATCGATCATTGACTTGCGCCTCCAGCCACCGATCGCCACCGGTCAAAGTGGTCAATCCAAGCAAGAGCAGCAAGGGGCCGGAACACGGGCTCCAGATCAGCCCCAGAAGTCCACCCACGAGCAACGCCCCCCCACAACGACCTAGTGTCCAACGAAGACGACGCCCGGTTCGCCGAACTGGCCAGTGGTGCCATCAAGCGCGTGAACCCGCTGTTGAGCCACGGCACCAGCATCACCAAGCCAAACGCAAGCAGCATGTAGGCACCGCCTGTGCGCACGCTACCCGCGTCAAGGCCGAGCGCGTCACCGGCCACACCCAACAAGATGCCGATGGCAGCGAAAGACAGAATCATGCCAACACCCATCGCCAGCGGCGCGGCTCGGTTCTTTTGTACGGCACCTCCTAGAACGAGCGGCAGCAACGGAAAAACACAGGGCGAGAGTGTCGTCAGGCCACCAGCAGCCACACTGAACCCGATCTCGGACCAGGCAATCATGGGCGCTGGGGCTCACAGCGCCGAACGGAGCGCCGCGCGTATCGCCTCGGGCGCAGTTGCGCCAATTTGACGGCTCGTTTCAGTCTTGCCGCGATAGACGATGAAGGTCGATTGACTGCGCACTTTGAGTTGCCTCTTCAGGTCAACTTCCTTGTCGTAGTCGACGGAGAGAACAAGCATATTGAGCCCAGCGTCGGACTTCAGCACCTCCAGCGCCTTGTCCTGGGCACGACAAGTCGGGCACCAGTCTGCGTGCAAGTGCAGCGCAACCGGCGCCCCCGCCGCTTGCGCCTTGGCAAGGGCATCGGGGCTATAAGGGGTGACGGTCAGCGCCTGAACCCACGACGATGCCAGTAAAGCGGCGCCAAGCGCCAGCGTCTTGATCAATTTCATATTCAATGCCTGTCTCCATGTAGATGAACAACGATTTGCGTACGGCAGATCGCTTGGTCGATCCAGCGGCGGATTCCTTACAAAGCCTATGGCCGCCACGCTGCTCGGACTGCCCTTGCCGATTGGTGTTTACTGCCTCTTCTTTGAATACATCGCCCACTACGGCGCACTCTTGCATGGATAGGCATTGACCAGCGCAGTGGTCATCACAAACTGGACCGGCATATCCGCTTCGTAGATGCCCGGGTGACGCTGCAGTTCGGTATCGAGGAGCATGCGCGCGGCGCGCGGCTCCAGGCGGCGACCCTCCAGGCAAATTGCGGCCTTGGCGCCTTGCCGCACATCGTACATGTGCGCCTCAAGCGCGCCTTCCATTGCACCCGCCATGTAGTACAGCGCGTAGGTCTCGCCGTTTTCATCAGACTGCACCAACGCTCGCAACTGGCGCAGGCTCATGGCGTTGACATCGGCAGTGAAGGCCGCTGCCATCAAGAAAAGGGCGGCGGTTCGCGCCATCGAAACAAGGGCGAGAGTGAGTTGCATGGAGCTTGGTCGTTTGAACCCGGGTTATCTTACAGAGCTGACCCGCAACATGGCCGCCCTGGCGCGGTCAGCCCCCGCCACCAAAGAGGTCATTGAGGTTCTTGGCGCCATCCGGGTTTTGACCGGTCGTCATCGGCGTGCCCTTTGGATATTCCTCGGCAATCCGATCCTCCCAATACACCGTCGGGTTGGGCGCGGCGCAAAGGCGGCGGAACACCTCCTGCGGCACATGCTTGTAGGCCAGCACGGTCTTGTTGTCCCAGTGCAGATCGAGTTCCTGCGTTGCGCTGTTGTAGTCGGCCTTCCTGATGCGGCCCATGGTGAAAGTCTTGGTAGGCATGTCTGAGTCTCCGGTACCGGGTGAACGATCGACGACGCATCGAGTTTACGCAGTTGCGGTAGGGGCGGCGGCGCGTGTGCTTCGGCCCAGAAGATAAACTCAGTTCCTTTTGGCAACGTTTTAGATGGGAGGCAAATCGATGATCCAACGCTTTGAAATCGGAGCCCGCATGTCGGAGATGGCCGTGCACAACGCAACCCTCTATCTCGCGGGCCAGGTGGCAGCCGATGCCAGTCAGGACATTCAGGGCCAAACGGCGCAGGTACTTGCCGCCATCGACGCCTTGCTCGCTCGCGCCGGCAGCGACAAGAGCAAGATCCTGATGACGCAGATCTTTCTGTCTGACCTCGCGGACTTTGTCGGCATGAACACGGTCTGGGATGCCTGGGTAGTACCCGGCCAGACGCCCCCGCGTGCGACCGTGCAGGCGGCCTTGGCCAAGCGCGAATGGAAGATCGAGGTCGTCGTCACGGCGGCCATTTAGATGGCGTGCAGAGCGTGCCGGCAATCAAATCCACTTTTGCAGCCGTTGGCTACGGGTGATCGCCTGACACCCTGCTTCAGATACAAGGGTAAACACCTATAATTTTCATTTTCTTTCTAAATAGAATTTCATTTGTGGATTTATTTTCATTTTGGAAAATATTTTGTATGTAATCTTTCTATTTGGACTGTGCGCGAATTTCTTGACCCGACCGATCGCCGCTTGGCCAAGTTGCTCTCGAGTGACGGACAAAATGGCGTGAACCAGTTGGCTGACAAATTGCAGGTCAGCCCTCCAACGGTGCGAACGCGTCTGAGGTCCCTCGTTGAAAAGAATATTCTGAAGATCGTCGGACTGCTGAACCTGTCCGAGCGGCCCGAACTGATCGCCGCCATCGTGGGAATCAATGCCAATTCGCAGGGGCACCTCGACGATCTCATGAAGAAGATCGCTGATCTGCCATTTGTGACATCGGTCAGCATCACTACGGGTCGCTTCGATTTGATCGTGGAGGTGCTGGTCTCGGGGGATGTTCAGGATTTGTACCGCTTCACGAGCGAACTTCTGCCCCGTGTAGCCGCGCCCGGAGTGATCAGCCGCAGCGAATCATTCGTCGTCATGAAGTCGCATGACAAATGGGTCAACCTGCCGCGTGGTTGTTGGGAAGACAGTGTTGATGGCGTCACCGACCCTGGTGCCGCCAAGGCGCACCCGACGCGTGCCTGATGTCCGGTTTCTGTCCTGGAAGATGGTCTTCCAGGGAGATTGTTAGAGGAGAACGTAATGAAGAAGTTGAGTTTCTTGCCAGCGATACTGCTTTCCTGCATTGGCTATCTGGGTGTGGCTGCCCTGGCTCATGCATCCACGTTGGAGGATATCCAAAAGCGCGGCGAGCTGAGAATTGCGGTGCAAACGCAGGGCCCGCCGTTTTCAATGATTGACAAGAATGGCGCGCGCACCGGCAGCTCTGTGGAACTCGCCAAACTGATGGCGCAGGAAATGGGCGTGAAGCCGGTGTTTCTCGATCTTGATTGGGATGGACTGTTGCCCGCACTGATTTCGGGCAAAGCCGATCTGCTCGCTGCCGACATGACACCGACGCTGGCGCGCGCAGTGAAAGTTGCGTTCACCAAGCCATTCATGTATGTCGGACCGGTTGTTGCGGCCAAGGAAGGAACGAAGTTCAATTCGACCGAGGCGTGCAAGGCTGCAGGTGCGCGGATCGCAGTTCTGTTCGGCAGCACCGGCGAGAAGTTGGCAAAAACCTTCTTCGCCAAAGGCGAGATCAAGAGCTACAAAGGCGGCGGAACTTTGCTGCTTGACGCCGTGAAGACGGGACAGGCCGACTGCTTGCTCAACGATAGCTCTGCAGTGGCAGGTCAAGTCACCGGCTATCCCAAGGGAACATTCAAAGTCATGCCTGGGATGCTGGCCAAGGAGCCACTGGCCTACGCAACGCGTTACGACTCACTCGACCTGCTGACCTGGATAAATCTGTTCATCGACCAGACCACATTGGACGGCCGCCTCGAACAGAATCTTGACTATTGGGTCAACTCGACGAAATGGAAAGAAGCGCACTAAGCGTCTGATTTAGCGCGGGGATTGGCATGGTCAGCGCTGCGCCAAGCCCCATTCACATGATCACTCGATCGTTGGTTTTCGAATGCTGTTGAGCTTGAATTTCCGGGTGATCGGAGAAACCCTTCCCGCTTTCTGGACGGGGTTTCTTTCGACACTCTCCATTTCATTGGCTGGGTTCGCAGGGGCACTGGTCATTGGCATCGTTGCCTGCGCGATGAGCATCCAGTCGTCACGCATCGTGCGCGCGCCGGCGGTCGCCTACGTCGATGTGATACGCGCGACTCCGCTGTTGGCGCAGCTTTATTTCCTGTATTTTGGTTTGCCAATTTTCGGCTTGATCATGCCCGAAGTGATGATCGGGATCATTGCGCTGTCGATCAACAGCGGGGCCTACGTCAGCGAAATCGTTCGCTCCGGAATCATGTCGATTCCACGAGGCCAGGTTGAAGCCAGCGCCGCCTCGGGGATGACCTATTGGCAGCAGATGCGTCTCATCGTTCTGCCGCAGGCGCTGCGTCCGATGGTCTCGCCGCTGATCGGACAGGGCATCGTGCTGGTCAAGGACTCGTCGCTGCTCTCGCTCATTTCGGTTCTGGAACTGACCCGCGCCGGGCAGACCCTTGCCGTGGACCGGTTCATGCCGGTGGAGGGCTTGATCACGACCGCAGTGGGTTATCTCCTTATGTACTATGGACTGAAGCTGATGGCAGCAGCATGGATGCGTGTCAATCGCGCACCTGCACGCCACTGAAGGCCCCCACATGAATCTCTTTCTTGAACAACTGCAGGTCATCGCTCAGTACTACCCGGTGGTAATCAAAGGGATCGGCATCACGCTGGCGTTGTCATTCATCGGGATCGTGGCCGGAACCCTGATTGGTTTTGTGCTCGGCATCGGGCGTGCCAGCTCGCACAAGTGGCTGGCCTTTGTCATTGGCGCATACACCGACGTGTTCCGCGGCACACCGGTGCTGGTTCAGGTTTTTGTCGTGTTCTTCATCCTGCCTGAAGCCGGTATTGAACTCGATTCCTTCTCGGCCGGAGCGTTGGCACTGTCCAACATCACGGCCTGTTTCATTTCCGAAATCGTGGCTTCGGGCATCCGTGCCGTTCCCCTCGGGCAGGTCGAGGCTGCGGCGTCGGCGGGTCTGACCGGCTTGCAGCAACTCAGACTGGTCGTGCTGCCGCAAGCAACACGCATGATCGTGCCCTCGCTGGTGGGACAGTTTGTGCTGCTGGTCAAGGACTCCTCCGTGGTCTCGGCCATTGGCCTGCTGGATCTGACGCGATCGGGTTGGGTCATCGTGCAAAGCGTTCCGAACGGACTGCTGGTCTTTGGCGTCGTCGGTGCCGGGTACTTCCTGATCTGCTACCCGCTTCTACATTTGTCCAGACGGCTCGAGAAGAGCCTGACCTGACGGCACCACGAAAAAGGGATATCGGACATGATCAAATTCAACCAACTGAACAAATGGTTTGGCGCGCATCACGTCCTGCAGGACATCAACCTCGAAGTTGCCAAAGGCGAGGTGGTGGTCGTTTGCGGACCGAGCGGATCGGGCAAGAGCACACTCATCCGCTGCGTCAATGGACTGGAAAAATTTCAGAGTGGCACTTTGATCGTCGATGGCCTGGCGGTAGCCGATGACGCCAACCTGCGGCCCCTGCGCATGGAGCTTGGCTTTGTGTTCCAGCAGTTCAATCTGTATCCGCACAAGACGGCGCTTGAGAACGTCACCCTGGCACCGATTCATGTGCGAAAGCTTCCCATAAAGGAAGCGATGAGCCGCGGTCAGGCCATGCTGGAGAAGGTTGGCCTGGGAGACAAATTCGATTCCTATCCACAGCAACTCTCGGGTGGGCAGCAACAGCGCGTTGCCATTGCCCGCAGCCTGTGCATGCAACCCAAGGTCATGCTTTTTGACGAACCGACGTCGGCACTTGACCCGGAAATGATCAATGAAGTTCTCGACGTGATGGTGTCGCTGGCCAAAGACGGAATGACCATGATTGTGGTGACGCACGAAATGGGATTTGCCCGCAAGGTTGCCGGGCGCGTGGTGTTTATCGACAAAGGCGCGATCGTCGAGGTTGCCGAGCCGGAGACCTTTTTCACAGCGCCAAAGAATGAACGCACGCGTGAGTTCCTGGGCAAGATTCTTCACCACTAGAGACTCCCGGCAGAACGTGCCTGATTTGAAGAAAGATGCCTGATGCCTCTGATGAATACAAATCCGACAGGTGGCCAGCGTTCAGTCGCTGTGGTCGGTGCCGGCGTCGTCGGTGCCGCAACGGCGCTGGCGCTGGCACAGCGCGGCTGCCTGATCACGGTCTTTGATCACGGTGAAGTTGGTGCCGGAACGAGTTCCGGCAACGCGGGGGGCATTGTTACCGGTGCAGTCACACCAACTGCCACACCTGGGGTGCTGCGATCCATCCCGTCTTATATCTTTGACCGCAACGGTGCCGCGGTCTTGCGTCCGTCGTACTTCTTCCAGGTTCTGCCCTGGCTGCTTCGCTTTATTGAAGCGGGTCGCCCAGCCCGGGTAGCAGGCATCGCCCGGGCGCTCGCGCCGCTGGTGGCCAACGCCATGCAGGCGCACCTTGCGCTGGCCGAGCTCAGTGGTGCGCGCGACCTGATCCGGCCGGTCGGTTGGTTGAAGGTGTACAAGTCAGAGGCCGGGTTCGCTGAATCGGCGTTGGAGCGGGAATTGATGGCGCGACACGGCGTCAACTTTTCGATTCTCAGCGCCGCTGAAGTCGCCGATCTGGAGCCCAATCTCGAGCGCAACGCGTACACGCGTGGTCTGTTTCAGAGCGACAGTGGGTTTGTAAATTACCCAACAGCGTTGACGCAAGCCTACTTTGAGGCGGCGCGACAAAGACAGGCGCAACTCGTACGTGAG